>JBATVK010000096.1:0-116059 GCA_049671725.1 Acidobacteriaceae bacterium | reverse complement strand
GCGCGGTGAATCCAGCCGTGCTCTGGCCGGCGCTGGCCCTGGCGCTTCCGCTGCTGTGCCTGCTGGCGCTGCGCCGGCTCATCTTCGCCCGTTAGGCTCGGCGTTGCGCGCTGTGTTTTCGCGGCCGGCCGCGCCCCGAACATTGCTGTGCCGCGCACAGTGCAGCGTGGCCTATAATCTCTGCCAATGTCCACCATGCCTGCTCAGATCTCCTGGGTGCTCGTTGACGGCGCCAGCCGCAGAACCGGCGCCATCACCCACTCCCCGTTTACGGTGGGACGCCTGCCGGAAAACGATCTGGTGCTGAGCCACCCATGGGTTTCGCGGCAGCACGCCGAGCTTATGATCGAGGACGGCAACTGCTACGTGGTGGACCGCGGCAGCCGTCACGGCACCTTTGTGAACGGCAAGCTGGCCCAGCCGCACCAGCGCATCGGTTCCGACGACAAGGTGCAGTTCGGCGCGCTCGACGGGCCCGTCCTGCGCCTGGGCGCGCCCGGCGCCGATATCGGCTCGACCATCCGCGACATCATCAGCCAGATCCCCGAAGTGGGCTCGGGCAGCGGCCTCGAGAAGCTGCGCTGGTTCTTTGAATCCGCGCGCAAGCTGAAAACTTATGGAGCCGTCGATCAGATTCTTTCGGCGCTTCTGGAAACCACGCTGCAGCTCACCCACGTGGAACGCGGCTACGTCTTTCTGCGCAACGAGGCCGGCGAAATGGAGCTGGCCGTGGGCCGCGACAACCGCGGCGCGGCGCTCGTCGACGACGGCACGCTCTCCCACGGAGCCATCCACCAGGCGGTGAGCACCTCCAGCGAATACATTCTCACCGACACCCTCAGCGCCGACCCGCAGGCGCGTTCCGCATCGATCGTCGCGCACAGCATCCGCACCGTCATCTGCATCCCGCTGCGCAAGCACCGCCTTGGCGTCGCGGCCGGCGAGGGCGATCTGCTCGGCCTGCTGTATCTCGACAGCCGGCTGAAGGCGGGCAGCATGACGCAGATCGACAACGATCTGCTGCGCACCATCGCCACCGACGCGGCCGCCCTGCTGGACAACGCGCAGCTGGCCATCGCCGAGGAGAGCGAGCGCCGCTACCGCGAGGAGCTGAATATCGCCGCGGAGATCCAGCGCGGCCTGATGACCGCGCGCATGCCCGAGCTGCCCTGGGCGCAGGTTTCCGCGCGCTCCGTTCCCTGCCGCGAAGTGGGCGGCGACTTCTTCGACGTTCTCGACGACGGCGAATCCGTTTCGATTGTTGTCGCGGACATCTCCGGCAAGGGAATCTCCGCGGCCATCCTCGCTTCCAATCTGCAGGGGCTGCTCTACTCCCACCTGGCCGCGCGCCGGTCGCTCGCGGTCATCGCCGAGTCGGTCAACCGCTACATCTGCGGCAAGAATATCGGCAAATACGCGACCATGGCCATCCTGCGCCTCTCGCCGCGCGGCGAGCTGGAGTACATCAACTGCGGGCACGTGCCGCCGTACCTGTTTTCAGCGGGCTGCGAGCGGCTGCGCGAGGCGAACCTGCCCGTGGGGCTGATCGAAGATGCCACCTACCAGTCCCACACCCTGCGCCTGGAGCCGGGCGCGCGCGTTCTGGTGGTCACCGATGGCGTCACCGAGTCGGAGAGCGGCGGAGCCTTCTTCGGCGAAGACCGGCTGGCCACCGAGGAGATGGCCTGCGCCTCGCTGGACGAAATCTGCGGCGCGGTGCAGAACTTCAGCGGCAGCCTGGCCGCGGAAGACGACTGCACGCTGGTGGATCTCCGCTATCTGGGCCAGGCGTAGCCGCGCGGCGCCGTTCGATAGACTAGAGGCTGTTATTAACTTTCCCACGACCGGCGCTGGGAGCCGATATTCCTCAGTTCGAGGAGCGAGGAGCGACGCATACCGGGTGTCTGCGAGCGAGGAGCGACGACGAAATGAGGAAAATGGGCCCCAGCCCTGCGGGTTGCGGGGCAAATCGGGCCAGACTTCATTCTCGCCCTCGACAGTGGGCCCGCCACAGCCTTCGGGCTCGGCTTCCCACCCCATCGACCAGGTGCGGTCGATGGGGACCCCGGCTTCGTCTGGCCCGATTTTCCCTCGCAACGCCGGCCGCGCGAAAGTTAATAACAGCCTCTGGCAGGCAACCTGGATGACCAATCCGTCCCGCCGCTTTGAAAACCGCGGACGCAATCTCGATGAGCGCCTTCTCCGCATCGAAGATGATGGGAAGAGTGTGATCGACTACCTCAACAAATACATAGTTCCAGAAATGCGCCGAAGCTCCTCGAAGGCTGTGCGCGCGGCTGCCGGCCGGCTCACCCGCCCGGCAGAGCAACTCGATCGCCGCCACGGAGCCTGACACCTGTGATGATGCGCCAACTCATCAACCTCCGCTCGCCTCAGCCAGGCAGGACCCTCGTCCTACTCGTCGCCAGCGTTGCCGTCGCAGTCCTTGCCGGTTGCTCGCACCGCCAGCAGGCCGCGTATACGCCACCGCCGCCGCCCATCGAATCCACTGCGCCCGTGCCTTCCGGGCCTGCGGCTCGACCCGAATATCCCGAGGCGCCGTCCCTGTCTGCCGACAACGAATACGTCGAGACCCACACTCCCATCTTCACCGAGACCGGACTCGCCAGTTGGTACGGCCCTCCCTACAACAACCACGCAGGCGCCAACGGCAAAATCTATAACGAGAACGACATTTCCGCGGCCCATCGCACCCTGCCCATGGGCTCCCTGATCCGAGTCACGAATCTCCGCACCGGCCAGTCCGCCGTCATGCGCATCACCGATCGAGGACCCTTCGTAGCCGGGCGCATCCTCGATCTCTCCGTCGGCGCCGCCAGGGCCGTCGGTCTCTGGCGTGCCGGCGTCGGCGAAGTCCGCATCGACGTCTACAGCACCCCCGAGCCTCTTGATTCAGGAGGCCGCTGGTGCGTCCAGATCGGCGCCTTCTCGCATCTCGGCGCCGCGCGCCATCTCCAGGAGCAGCTGGAGCGAGAGTACAGCACCGCCAATGTCATCGAGTTCCAGGGGCCCACGGGCTACTGGGTGCGCATCCGCCCCGAGGACGACAACCGCACCGTCGCTGTGGCCATCGCGCATAACCTCCGCCCCAGCGAAGGCGAAGCCTGGCTCGTTCGCCTCGACTGACCCCACCCTCGCTATACTGGCCCAGCGTAGAACCCCTATGGAATTCCTCAGCCGAATTTCCGCCGTCGATCTGCACGCCTGTGGCGAGCCCGGCCGTGTCATCGTCGCCGGCGTCCCGGAGGTCCCCGGCGAAACGATGTTCGAGAAAATGCTCTTCCTTGAGCGCCAGATGGACGACCTCCGCCTGCGCATGCTCCGCGAGCCCCGCGGCTACCCGGCCTCCAACTGCAACCTGCTCCTGCCGCCCACCATCCCCGGTGCCGATGCCGGCTTCGTCATCATGGAGCAGGTCGAGTACCCGCCCATGTCCGGCACCAACACCATCTGCGTAGTCACCGCGCTTATCGAAACCGGAATTATCTCCTCGCAGGATGGCGTGCGTCACCTCAAGCTCGACACCCCCGCCGGTCTCGTCGAAGTCGATGCCGAAGTTCGCGCCGGCAAAGTCTTCAGCGTCACCTTCACCAACGTCCCCTGCTTCGCCGTGCACCTCGACCAACGCATCGAAGTCCCTGGCCTTGGCGCCGTCACCGTCGATGTTGCCTGGGGAGGCATGTTTTACGTTATCGCCGACGCCGAGCCGCTCGGCCTCAAAATCGTCCCCGAGCAGGCCCGCGACCTCGTTCGCGTTGGCGAGATGATTAAGGCAGCCGCGCGCGAGCAATTGCCTGTCACCCACCCGCTGAATCCGCAGATCAACGGCATCACCATCGCCCAGTTGTCCGGTCCCTCCGGGGATCCGCTCGTCAGCCGTCGCAACGCCGTGGTGGTCTCAACCGGCGAACTCGACTGGAATAACCCCTCGTCCTGGACGGGCACCCTCGACCGCTCGCCCTGCGGCACCGGTACCTGCGCCAAAATGGCCTGCCTCCACGCAAAGGGACAATTGCCGCTCGGCCAGGACTTCGTCCATCAGGGAATCCTCGGCACCACCTTCACCGGCCGCCTCATCGCGGAGACCACCGTCGGCCCCTACTCCGCCGCCGTCCCCACCATCCGCGGCCGCGCTTGGATCACCGGCTTCGCCGAATACGTCCTTGATCCCGACGATCCCTTCCCGCAGGGGTTCACCGTCCAGGATCTCTGGGGCAACGCGCGCTGACTGCCCGCTACTTCGCCCGCCCCGTCTTGTTCAGCTCCTTGTAGAAGCCCAGATCCTCGTCCTTCAGCATCTTCGTGATGTACGCAATTTGCCCGTAGTGCAGCCCGAAGTGCTCCACCATCTGGTATACCGCGTCCAGCCCGTGCACGTTGTAACCCTGAATCTCATACGCCGCAGTCAGCTCGGCCTCCGTCAGGCGCTGCAGCGTCGCCTCCACCTCGCTCACCGTCGCGCCCAACATTGCCAGCAACTCGGCCCGGCTCGCGCCGCCCATCGCCGCAAACTCCGCCGGCCGGTCGCGTCGGTCGTCGAGCTTGCTGAACGCCGCGACGACCCATTGCCGCATGTTCCCGTTCAGGTGCAGCACCAGGTTTCCGATGCTGTTACTCGACGCATTCGGCCGCCACCACACCTGCTCGTCCGTCAAAGACTCGATGCACGCCTTCAGTCGCGGCCAGTACTGCGTCACCAGCTTGTTCCGTGAAAATTCCAGAAACAACCCCGTCGTCGTGTCCTGTTGCGTCGCCATCATGCACCTCAATTTCCCGTCGGAATGATTCCCGCGTTTTCGACCATCAAAATCACAGTCCGCTGCGGAGCCCGCGTGCGGTGCATCGTCGCCCGCGGCACCACAAACCCCTGGCGCGGACCCAACTCCACCGTCCGCCCCTCCAGATCGATCGCCAGCTTTCCCTCGACCACGTAGAAAAACTCGTCGTCGTCCGTGTGCTGATGCCAGTGGTATTCCCCTTCGATCACCGCCATCCGCACCACGCTGCCGTTCACCTGGCACAGCGTCTGGTTGAACCATTTGTAGGTGCACCCATCGGCGATCGCCTTTTCGTCGATCACCTCCAGCGGCTTGTGGAGCACATTCAGCCGGGTTTCATAGGGATAATCCGCGACATCCTTCGCCATGGGGAACCTCCCGCTCGATTCGCTCCCATGGTACGACGCCCCTGTAAAGGGGCGGAAACGGCCGGTACTGGGTCAGTTTGAAACTGTTTTGAACGGGCATGACTCCTCGGCGACCATGCGACGTTACCTCCGTACCCTCCACCTCAGCGAATTCCCTTGCCTTCGAATCTCCGCGCCGCCTATCCTGAAAGTACGAAAAGCCCTGTTCAATCGAACAGGGCTTTTCCTTTCGCCCGGCCCAGGCCGGACTCGTTGCCGCTCTTTGAGAAAACCGACGCCGCGCACTCTGAGCCCTGTGCTCTGTACTCTGAGCTCCGTGCTCTCAGCCCTGTGACCTGTCACCTGCTTCAGGCCCTTGGCTAAGTACCCTGCTTCCGTCGAATCGCTCCCGGAGAGCCGATTGGAGGGCCTCAAAAAGTACCCTGCTTCCCGGCCCCTGCGGTTTAAGGACCTCGAACGAAACCGCCAATTACCAGAAAATGAGGTACTTAGCCCAAAGGTTAAGGGGGGAGGGGGCGGCTATGCCGGACCTGCCGGTTCCATGGCAAATTCCCGCGCCGCTTCCAGCAGCCGTTTCACGCTCTCCTTCGAGCACGACTCGGAATAAATCCGCAGCAACGGCTCGGTCCCCGACGCCCGCAGCAACAACCAGGTCTTCGCCGCATTCGGCTTCGATTTCGCCTCGGGATTGTCCAGCCAGAACTTAATTCCGTCCAGCGTCTCCACTTTCTCGACCTTCATCCCGGCAAATTCCTTCACGCCTGCCCTGGCCCGCGCAATCGTCGCGTTTTTCTGCGCGTCTGGAATGTGCAGATCGATCCGCCCGTACTGGTGCTCCCCGTACTCCTGCTGCAGCCGCGCCACCAGTTGCCCCAGCGTCTTTTTCTCCTCAGCCATGATGTTGGCCAGCAGCAGGGCATTCAGCAGTCCATCCCGCTCCGGCAGATGCTTCCTGATTCCAATTCCGCCTGACTCCTCGCCGCCGATCAGGATGTCCTCCGTCAGCATCAGCTCGCACACAAACTTGAACCCGATCCCATGCTCGTGCAGCTTTCGCCCGTATCGCGCCGCAATCCGATCCAGCATCGATGTGGTGTTGAACGCCCGCGTCACATCGCCCGGCCACTGCTTCCGTTCCAGGATCCACTGCAGGATCACCGCATAGATCTTGTGCGGGTCGACGAAGTTCCCATGCTCGTCCGCAGCGCCAATCCGGTCCGCGTCGCCGTCCGTCACCAGCCCCGCATCGCACTTTTGCTCGACCACCGTCTCCTGCAGCATCCGAATGTGCGGCTCGATGGGCTCCGGATTGATCCCCGGAAACAGAGGATCGTGATTCGCGCGGATCTCCACGAAGTCCACGCCGATCCGGCTGAAGATTCCTGCCAAAATCCCCGCGCCCGCCCCGTACATGCAGTCGATCGCCAACTTGAACCCCGACCTGGCGATCAGATCCAGGTCGACAAACTTCTGGATCGCCTCCACATAGGGCGGCACAAAATTTGACCGCTCGATCTTCGCCGCCTTCGCTGTAGGAAGCGGCTTGCCCAGCATTGATTCAATCTCCGCCATGATGGATGGGCTGCCCGATCCTCCATAGGCAGCCTTGTACTTCACGCCATTCCACTGCGCGGGATTGTGGCTCGACGTGATCATCACTCCACCCGCCGCGCCGCGGTGCTTCACCGCATACGAAAGCGCCGGAGTCGGCGTAATGCGGTCCGCAAGTTGCACCGGAATCCCAACACCCGCCAGCACTTCCGCCACCGTTGCCGCAAACGCCGGCGATCCAAACCGCGTGTCGTACCCCACGCACACGCCCTTCGTCGCATCTTCCTTCGCGAGCACATAGTGCGCAATTGCTGCTGCTGCGGATCGCACATTCTCAAACGTGAAATCATCGGCGATAATGCCGCGCCATCCGTCGGTGCCAAATTTTACGGGTGATTTTGTCGTCATCGGCTGGAGTTCGTTCTCAGGTTCCTTCTCAACACGCTGGCCCCTGCAGCACATCCCGCAGGGTCTGCTGATTGTTCTTACGTCAGATCCTCATGGCCCCGAGCCGCCAGTTCCTTCACCACTTTGCCCACATCCTGCGCCCCATGACGCGTCGTAATCAGCAGCGCATCTTCGGTCTCCACCACCACCAGATCCTGCACGCCGACCAGGGCCACCACTTTTTCCGGACTGTACACGTAGTTCCCCTGCGCTCCCAGCGCGATCGTATCCCGTGCGTCCACTACATTACGCTCCGCGTCCGCCTCGTTCTGCTCCACGCGGTATTCGTGCAGCGCTGTCCACGAGCCCAGGTCGTTCCATCCGAACCGCGCCGGCAAACAATACAGATTGGAATGATGCTCGCCCTGCGCCGAGCGTGGCTCCAGAATCGCGTAATCCACGCTGATGTTTTCGCACTTCGGATACAGCTCTGCAAACACCCGCTCGAAATCCGCCGTCCCCCACGCCGCAGCAATTTCCGCCAGCAGGGGAGCCGTCTCCGGCATATGCTGGCGCACCGCCTCCGCCAGCGTCCGCGCACTCCACACGAACATCCCGCTGTTCCAGAAGTAATTTCCCGCAGCCACAAACTGATCGGCCCGCTGCCGATTGGGTTTCTCCGTAAACCGTCTCACCCTCAGTACGCCCGGCTCGAAGGTCTCGCCGGTTTCAATGTACCCGTAGCCCGTTTCCGGCCTCGTCGGCGATAGTCCCAGCACCACCATGTTGTCGCCTGCCGCGGCCAGCGCAATCGCTCGCTGGATCAGCGCTACGAACGTCGGCTCATCCGCAATCACATGGTCCGAAGGGAAGATCCCCAGCACCGCGTCCGGCTGCTGGCGCTCGATCAGAAACGCCGCCAACCCCGCCGCCGGCGCCGTATTCCGCGCCGCCGGCTCGCAGATCACCTGCCGTTCCGGTACGCAGGCTAACTGGGTGCAGATGGCTCCAGAGAGCAGCCGGTTCGTGATTACCCACACGTCTTCCGGCTTCGCCAGCCGCAGCAGGGGATCCGGTTTCGTCAGCCGGTCCAGCGTCTGCTGAATCATCGTCCGCTCGCCATCCAGCGCCAGCACCTGCTTGGCCCGCGCCCGCCGGCTCCGCGGCCAGAATCGCGTGCCGCTCCCGCCAGCCAGAATCACAGGACAAAACGCCACCGTCTCCGCCATCTGCCTCTGCTCCAGACAAACCTCTCAGGATACTTCAGGACTCCGCGGGTAGGATGCGGATAATCTCCGCCTCGGCGCTGGGCTCGATCGTCCACGTCGTCGCCACCGCCGGAATCACTGCTATTTGGTTGCGCTCCACGGTGAAGGCGTCGAACGCGGTACCGGAGATGCGCAGCTCCCCTGACACCACGAACAACATCTGCACGCGATCCATCTCCGCCGTCAGTTCAGCCGTCGAGCCCGCGGTGACCGGCCAGCGTTCAATGCGAAAATAACGCTCGTCGATCAGCACGCTGTGCGCGTTCTCGGGCTTCGGCGCAACCTTCCCCGCCCCGGTCTCCAGGCGCATCGCCGCAAACGACTTTTCCAGGTGCAACTCTCTCGGCCGCCCGTAGTCGTACAGCCGGTAGGTCAGGTCGCTTGTCTGCTGCGTCTCCAGAACCACGAGCCCCGGCTCCATCGCATGCACCGTCCCCGCGTCCACAAAAATCATATCGCCCTTGTTCACCGGCACCATGGCCAACAGCTTCTCGAGCGAGTGGTTCTCGATCGCCTTCTCGATTTCCTCCCGCGTTACCCCCGGCCAGAACCCCAGCGCCACCTGCGCCCCAGGCTTCGCGTCCAGCGCGTACCAGCACTCCGTCTTGCCCCGCGGTTCGCCATATTTTTGCGCCAGCGCATCGTCCGGATGCACCTGCACGCTCAGCTTCTCCTTCGGAAACAGCAGCTTGATCAGCAGGGGAAAGCTGCGTCCCGCCGGTCCGAGCCCCAGTAAACCTGTCCCGTATTGCTTGGTAATATCCGCCAGACTCACGCCTCTCAGCGGCCCTGTGTCGGCCTTGCACATTTCACCTGTCAGCCATACTTCACCGATCGGTTCTCCCTCGGTTTTGTAGTTGTACCAGGGATTAAGATCGTTGAAACCCCACGGGCGGGTCCGAAAAAACGGCTCAAGTCGAAAGGGGGAAAAGCTCTCCATGACTTCCTAGTATGCACGAGAACCTGCGGCTCCCGCGCCGGCGACCGAAACGCGCCCCGGCGGCGAAATCGTTTGCGATCCGGCTCTTTCAGACACGCGAAATCTGCAAAGCGTTGCCTGCCCGCCCCCTTTCATCACCGCTGCGACGCGGCACTGCGGAACCGCCCCTCTCGATTCTGCGTACACTAGTCGCAGCACCCGGCAACCAGCGTCTGCGCCACAACTGCCGGGCGAGAGGACCGTTTTCCGCATGGGTTTCGCCGAAGCCATCAAAGTGGCCCTTCAGTCGCTTTGGGCCAATAAGATGCGCACCATCCTCACCGTCATCGGGGTGGTCATCGGCGTTGCATCGGTCATCGCTATCATCACCCTCGTGAACGGCGCAGATCGTTTTGTCGCCACCAAGATTTCGCGCCATGGCTCCGATACCCTCACCGTAACGCGCATCCCCCCCGTCATCTTCAGTGGCGAAGAATATCTCCGCGTCAACAAACGCAAGAACATCGCCTGGGACGAGTACCTCTACCTCCAGCGCACCTGTAGCCTCTGCAAGGTCATCGGCGCCGATATCAGCACTACCGGCACAGTCATCAGCGGCAAGCAGTCCAGCAACAATACCGACGTCAACGGCTGGACGCCCACCATGGTCGACATCAACAATCTCAACGTCGTCCAGGGCCGACCGCTCACCCCCATGGACGAGGAGTTGGGCACTCATAACATCGTCGTCGGCTACGACATCGTCGAGAACCTGCTCCCCAATACCGATCCCATCGGCCAGCAGTTGCGCGTCGACGGCGAGGTCTACACCGTCATTGGCGTCGGCGAACGCCTCGGCGAGACCCTCGGCCGCAGCGAGGACAACTACGTCGACATGCCGCTCTCCACTTACCTGCACACCCACGGTGAGCATGAGAGCCTCAACATCTATGCCAAGGCCGGCACCGCTCCCGGCGCGCTCGACAATGCCATCGACCAGGTTCGCGCCCTGCTGCGCGCTCGCCGCCACGACCGCCCCGGCGACGAGGACAGCTTCGCCATCTCCACCAACGATACTTTCGTCCAGATCTGGAAGCAGCTCACCGACACCTTTGCCATTGTCCTGGTCGGTATCGCGTCCATCTCTCTGGTTGTCGGCGGCGTCGTCATCATGAATATCATGCTGGTCTCCGTCACCGAGCGCACCCGCGAAATCGGCATCCGTAAAGCTCTCGGCGCGAAACGCCGCGACGTCCTGCTCCAGTTCCTCATCGAATCCGCCGCTATGGCCCTCATCGGCGGCCTCGCCGGGGTCGCTGGCGGAGTTTCTGTCGCTGAAATCGTCACCCACCTCATTGGCTGGCCGTCGTCCGTCGCGCTCTGGTCCGTCCTGCTCGGACTCTCCGTTGCCACCAGCGTCGGGATCTTCTTCGGCGTCTATCCGGCCCACAAGGCCTCGGTGCTCGACCCCATCGTCGCCCTGCGGGCGGAGCTATAAACCATGCGCCTGAACGACTCGCGCGAATCCGTCCACATGGCGCTTGACACCCTGCGCTCCAACAAGCTCCGGTCCGGCCTCACCGTTCTCGGCATCGTCATCGGCGTTGCCACCGTCATCACCATCTCCTCGCTCATCAACGGCGTCAACAACCGCGTCGAAGCCATTGCCCGCTCGCTCGGAACCAATGACCTCTGGGTCTTTCGCTGGAACTTTATCGGCATTCGGCCGACAGCCGAAATGCTGGCCCGCAGGCAGCTCACCCTCGCCGACGCCGATGCCATCGCCAGGCTCCCTCACGTCGTGGCCGTCAACGCCTCGCGCCAGTACTCCAACTGGAACGTCGGAGTCGGCTACGTCGCTGTCAAGTACAAGGATCGGAAGATCCAGAACACCATCCTTACCGGTTCGCTGCCCGCTGTGACCCAGACCAACGACATCCCCATCATCGAAGGCCGGATGTTCAATGACGACGACGAATTTCGCGCCGCCAACGTCACCGTGCTGGGATATGACACTGCAGCCAAACTCTTTCCGAATGAGAGTCCAATCGGGAAAGGTGTGGATATCAACGGTGACATTTTCACCGTCATCGGTGTCCTTGACAAGGCAAAGGCCCTTTTCAGCAGCGGCCAAAATCCTGACGACAACCAGGCCTTTTTCCCGCTCAGCACTTTTCACAAAATCCATCCCGAAATCGAGGACACCGTTCTCACCGTTAAATACGATGACCAGAAGAACAAATCGATGGTCACCGAAGAGGTCCGCATGCTCCTGCGCGAACGCCGTCGCGTCCGCGTCGAGAAGGACGATGACTTCGCCATCTTCAGCCCCGACTACATCCTGCAGCTCTGGTCGCAGGTCACTGCCGGCCTGGTTATCTTCATGTTCGCTGTCTCCTCCGTCGGTCTCCTGGTCGGCGGCGTCGGCGTCATGAACATCATGCTCGTCTCCGTCACCGAGCGCACCCGCGAAATCGGCGTCCGCAAAGCCATCGGCGCCACCAAACGCAACGTGCTCGTCCAGTTCACCTTTGAGGCCATGACCCTCTGCGCCATCGGCGGTGTTATCGGCATCCTTTTCGGCACGCTCGTCACCGTCATCATCCGCTATGGAGTTTCTTTTCCGGCCAGCATGTCCACACTCTGGACCGTCATCGCCTTTGTCGTCTCCTGCGGCATCGGCCTGGTGTTCGGCATCTATCCTGCCTGGAAAGCCGCCACCCTCGACCCCATCGAAGCCCTCCGCTACGAATGACGCCGGGGCACGCGGGATTGGGTCAATTTAGATTGACTCGTGACACAGACCGCGAAGAAGAAAGTAAGGCTCTTTGTCCGCTGGCGGCCCGGAGGGGCTCCGGCTGACGGGCTCTTGGCTGACCGTTTCCTCGCTGGCCGCTTTACCGCTGGCCGTCCCTTAGCCGCCTCTGCGTTATCATAGAAACACCCGGCGGTCCCTTCCGTCAGTTTCTCTATATGTCAAAAAGCTTCAATCGCGCCGTCCTCGGCATCTCCATTGCTGTCATCCTTGTGGTTTTCCTCGGTGGCTTCGGCCCCGCCGGCGTCTCCGCCGATCAGAGCGACGGCGCCTATGTCCAGATGGGCGTTTACGAGGACGTCCTCCACAAGATTCAGACGGACTACGTCACCCAGCCCGACATCGACACCGTCACTAATGGCGCGCTTCACGGCCTGCTCGAATCGCTCGATGCCGAGTCCAGCTACCTCACTCAGTCTGAGTACGCCACCTATCAGGAGCATCAGCACGAGGGTCAGGCTGGCACCGGTCTCGAAGTCTCCAAGCGTTATGGTTACGGCGACGTGGTTTCCGTCATTCCGGACAGTCCTGCCGACAAAGCTCACATCCAGGATGGCGACCTCATTGAAGCCATCGGCGGCAAATCCACTCGCGTCATGTCCCTGGCCATGATCCGCCTGCTTCTCGAAGGCAAGGCTGGCTCGACAGTCTCCTTCGATCTCATCCGCCCCGGCAAGGCGCAACCGGACAGCATCACGCTCGCCCTTACCAACATTGTCCCGCCCCCTCTTGGCGTCCAGCAGTACACGGACTCCGGCATTCTCTACCTCAAGCCCTCCCTCCTCACCGCTGACCGCGTCGACCAGGTCATCGCTCATCTGCGCGCCATGCCCAAAGACGGCAGCACTAAGGTCCTCCTCGACCTCCGCGATGTCGCGTCCGGTGATCCCCAGCAGGGAATTCGCCTCGCCAACGCCTTCCTCAAATCGGGCACCATCGCCATGCTCGCTGGTCAGACCGTTCCCACCCAGACCTTCACCGCCGAATCGTCCAGATTCGTTACCGCAGCTCCGCTCGTCGTGCTCGTCAATCACGGCACCGCGGGCGCAGCCGAAATCGTTGCCGGCGCCATCCTCGACAATAAGCGCGGCGAGGTCGTCGGCGATCGCACCTTCGGTCAGGGCGGCGAGCTGAAAACCTTCCCCCTGCCCGATGGCGCAGCTCTCCTGCTCACCATTGCGAAATACGAGACCCCTGACGGAACCAAAATCGCCGACTCCGCGATCACCCCCAACGTCCAGGTCAGCGAGAACCCCGACGACTTCCTCCCCGTCGCGCAACCCAATCCCACGGAGCAGCAGCCGGACGATCAGCTCAAAAAGGCCATCGCCATCCTGAAGCAGAAATCTGCGTAGGAAGCGTTACGCTGGTAGGTTGAACCTCATCACCCCATCCACCTGGGACGACGCGCCTGAGCCGGACCCCGGCTCGCCGCGTTTTCGACCCGCCGCGGGCCGCCGTAAGATCGCCGGCAGCGTCGCTCTCGCGTTTCTCATTCTGCTCGCCGCCGCCGCCGGCTCGCTCGCCGGTCTCATGCTGGTTTACTCCGTCGATCTGCCCCAGATCGACCAGTTGGAGCACTATCGCCCCAGCTCCACCACCGAACTCTACGACCTCCACGGCCGCACTATCGGCTCCTTCGCGCTCGAGCGCCGCATTCCCGTCGGTTACAACGATTTCTCTCCGCTCCTGCGCCAGGCTGTCATCTCCACCGAGGATCGCGATTTCGAGAGCCACTGGGGTGTAAACCTCATGCGCGTTGCCGGCGCCGCCTGGCACGACATCTTCTCCAAAGGCCGCGCTCAGGGCGCCTCCACGCTCACCATGCAGCTCGCCCGCGACCTCTTCCTTACAAACCAGCGCACACTTTCCCGTAAACTCCAGGAGGTCTTTCTTTCCCTCCAGATCGAGCACCGTTTCACCAAGCAGCAGATCTTCACCCTCTACGGCAACCAGATCTACCTCGGCAGCGGTGTCTACGGCTTCGAAGCTGGCGCCGAATACTACTTTTCGAAGCACGCCAACAATCTAACCCTGCCCGAAGCCGCGCTTCTCGCCGGATTGCCCAAAGGACCCGTCGAATTCTCGCCCCTGCTCAGCCCCGAGCGAGCGTTCCGCCGCCGCAATCTCGTCATCGATGCCATGCTTCAGGACGGCAAGATCACCGTTGCCCAGGCAGAAGCCGCTCGTTCCGCCCCTCTCGGCCTCCACATCGAGGCCCCGCCCAATTCTGTCGCGCCCTGGTTCGTCGAAGAAGTCCGCCGCGAGCTCGACCGTCGGTTCGGTTCGGAAGAAGTCCATGCTGCCGGCCTCAAGGTCTACACTACCCTCGATCTCGATCTCCAGAAGGCCGCCAACCTGGCCGTCCTCGACGGCCTCGCTGCCTACGAGCGCAGCCGCGGCTGGCGCGGTCATCTCCTCAACGTTATCGCCGGCGGTCTCCCGCTCGACAGCTTCCAGCACCCGGACTGGTCAATTCCCCCTGCACCCGGTCTCTACACCCACGCCCTCGTCACCGGTATCCTGCCGTATCAGGTCACCGCCCGCATCGGAACGCACACCCTCATCCTGACCCCCGACGACTGGTCCTGGACCCACTTCACGACCGCTGATCAGTTCCTCCGCGTCGGCGACATCATTTACGTTAGGCTCACAGACATCTCCGGGAATCTTCTTCGCGGCTCGCTCGAAGAAGACACCGGTGCCGAAGCTTCGCTGTTCGCCATGGACAACACCACCGGCGACGTCCTGGCCCTCGTCGGCGGCCGCGATTTCAATCTGTCTCAGTTCGATCGCGCCACACAGGCCGAACGCCAGACCGGCTCCTCCTTCAAGGCCTACGTCTACACCGCCGCCGTCGAAGACGGCCTCACCCCGCAGGACACCATCGTCGACCACCCCGTCTCATGGGGCTCCTATGTTCCGCACAATTACGATGGCCGCTTCCTCGGCCGCATCTCGCTCCTCAAAGCCTTCGCAGACTCGCGCAATATCCCCGCACTGGAGCTGGCCGCCCGCGTCGGCATAGAGAACGTCATCCGCACCGCCCATAAATTCGGCATCACCACGGATATCCCGCCCTATTTGCCCATCGCGCTCGGCTCCGCCGACGTCACCCTCGAGCAGCAGGTCGCTGCTTATTCCGTCTTTCCCAACGACGGCATCCGGATCGCCCCACACGTCATCCGCCGCGTTGTCGCCGCCGATGGCACGCCGCTCTTCGACGACACACCGGACGTCACCGAGGTGATCAGCCAGAAAACTGCGCGCATCATGATGGAATTCTTCCGCGGAGTGACCAGCGAAGGCACCGCCGCCTCGCTTGCCGCGCTTCACCATCCCCTCGGCGGCAAAACCGGCACCACGAACGATTTCACCGACGCCTGGTTCGTCGGTTTCTCTCCCTCTGTCACTTGTGGGGTCTGGTCCGGCTACGACGACCGTGAATCTCTCGGCGACAAGGAAACCGGTGCCCGCGTCGCTTTGCCGATCTGGGCTGCCTTCATGAAAACCGCGATTGCGTCGTCCCCGAACGAGTCCTTCCTCGGCGACCAGCCCCCTCCAGCCGCCCCGCAAAGTGCCTCGCTGGCCGTCCGCCGCTAGAGCGAAACCATCAGAGAAGTCAGAAGCTGCGCCGACGCTCGAGGTATTCGACCTCCGTTCAACGGGTACGCCGTTCATGCGGGCCAAAATGGTAGCTAATGCCGTACATGTACGACATCACATCCAGGCCGGGATTCGACGGCACGACGAAGGCGTTCGAGAAATGGTAATCGCCCATGCCCATGCGCAGATCCACCCTCTTTGTCAGTCGGATTTGCAGGCCTACGCTGGACTGCAGGCTGATATTTTCGTAGCTCGCATTCGGTGACAGTGCTTTCTGCGTAAATACGAGCATCCCGCCTTTGGCCATCAGGTACGGCCGGATAGCCTTCCCGTCTCGCCACAGAAAGCGAATGCCGATGGGCGTGATGCCGATTCCCGGTACGAGCCGCCTGCGCCCCTTATTCGTGGACTCGACAACCCCATAGTAGTTCAGCTCGGCCGGCTCATTGAGAAGCACAAAGGGCAGAAATTCCGCCACATAGTACACTTGCGATCCCAGAAAGTATCCCCAGGAGTGTCGGTCGTACTCCACGCCGCCTGTGAAGAGCTTCGAGTCCGTTCCAGCCGCAAAGATCTGGTAATTGCCAAAGGAGCCCTGTCCTTCGAACGTCAGGTCGCTCTCCACCGGCTGTCGGATGAGAGGTGCACCTGTGCCTGGGCTCTCCGTCTGTTGTACGTCGCCGGTCGCCTGGCCGCGAGCAACCGAAGGCGCCAGCGCGCTGACGGCACTGAGCAGCAGAATGCAACTCAGGCGACTGGCCCGCTTGTAGCTGTTCTTGCATTCGTGATGGGGGAACACCTGTGCGCTACCTCAATTCGCCTCTAAGTTACCCGGCGGTAAAGTGAGTGAATACTGGAGATTACTCTTACCCCTGCCAACTGTTGCAAGACTTCGTTTCTTCCAAAAAATTCAAAAACTATCGACAAACTCACTTCCGCCCCTCCTGCCTTGCGGGCCTTCAGAAGCGCCACACCAGTCCCGTCGAAGCGCGCCCGAAGTAGTTGGGCAGGCCGGGCACGTAGACGGGCGTGGTATGAAAGTGCTCGTTCTCCTTGAAGTAGGCGTACAGAAGATCCCCTGCGACCCGGATCGCGAAGTGCCGGGAAATGGGCGTATCCAACCCACCCCCAATAGTGGCGGCGAACGAAGCGGTATCTCCCACCGCGCCGCCCGCTCCCCAGTGCATGTTCACGTTGCCTTCCCCACCCAGGGCCTCCAGGAAGGCGTACTCTCGTCCGAACGTTCTGCCGTATTGCCCGCCGCCCATGATGAAATACGGGTGCTCCAGCGCCCCCTGATTGGTCCCGCGATAGCCGAACGCGCTGAGTTTGAAGCGCAGATCATGCCATGGAGGAATGGCGAAGGCCATATCCCATCCACTCAAAGGTTGCTGCTGTCCGCTGACCCCATTGAGAGAATTCGAGAGAAAGCTGTACCCGCCGAACAGTTGATAGCGGGATGCCGCGTTCGTCTGACCGTGAAGAACAGGTGCAGCAACCATCAGCGCCAGCACGCAGACCAGCCGCCATGGAATCCGGATCGCCGGGTTGGTCGGTCGTTCTGCGCTCATTTCACCCGATTTGACCACAGCGTTCGAGTTTGTGCCAGGGGCAACCGGCCGTCCCCGGTCCCGGCGGCCGTGGCGGCTTTGTGCAGGCCTGCGTTCCTAAGCCGCATCCCCAACCCGAATATGCGATGGCAGGAAGTTTAGCATCCACTCCCCAGACCACTTCCTCGTAAACACCGTATGACCCCCGAATGACACCGTATACGACCCATCCGGCAGGTCTGCCGGATCCCCGCTGATGCGGCATCGCGTGAATCTTCGTCCACTCAGGGATTGTTCTGTCCACAGCGTGAGAGTGCACTCCGTCTCCCGCCCCATTCCGCGTAGTTCCGCATGTACAACAGACTGCACACACCCCTCCCCGTGTCCCTATTGCAGTCATTGGATGCGCCATGAGCCCGATTGCGTTGACCACAAAACGGCTGCATCCCGGAATAGACCCCACGCCCGCGCTGCTTCCAATTCCTTCTGCCCCGGCTTGGGTTCCTCTTCTTCGCCCTCGCGAGAGCTAGCATGGAAGATATGAAAAATTTGGCCGTCTTCCTGTTTCTTGGTGCCATGCTCACGCTCCGCGCCCCGGCGCAGACCGCTCCCGACAACGCCGCGCCCCAGGCGACCGCCCAGCAGGGAATACAGGCCGTCGAAAATCTCGACCATTGGCGAGAGAACCTCATCCCCATGTACATGAACGACTACGCCGATCTGAATCGTTACCACGATGCTGACATTGCGCTAGGCTCCCCGGCGCCCAACCAGCAGCGGGTGATTTTCTTCGGTGACTCCATCACCGATATGTGGAATCTCGACCAGTTCTTCCCGGGCAGGCATTACATCAATCGTGGCATCAGTGGCCAGACCACCCCGCAGATGCTCCTCCGCTTCCGCCAGGACGTCGTCGACCTCCATCCCGCCATCGTGCTCATTCTCGCCGGCACCAACGACATCGCCGGCAATACCGGCCCCGAGTCCATCGCCGAAATTGAAGGCAACTACGCCAGCATGGCGGAGCTCGCTCGTGCCAACGGCATCCGCGTCATCTTCTCCTCGGTCACGCCCATCAACGGATCGCGCCCCGATTGGACCAATTTCGCCCTCCTCCGTTCGCCGCGCAAAATCCTTGAACTGAACGACTGGTTGAAACACTACTGCGTCGCGCACAGCCTCGTTTATCTTGACTACTACTCCGCGATGGTCGACGGCGAAGGCCGCATGAAGGCCGATCTCACCATCGATGGCTTGCATCCCAACGCCGCCGGCTTCGCAATCATGGCGCCCCTCGCCCAGGCCGCCATCGAGAAAGCCATCAGCCAGCCTGTCACCGTCAATGAATAAGGGAGGGGATTATTGCCCCGGCTGCGCCTGCTCCGGCAGCGTATCGAGCGCGAGATTCAGCTCCAGCACGTTCACCGTCGGCTCGCCGAGAAAGCCAAATTGCCGTTTCTCGATGTGCGACTCCACCAGCATCCGCACGGTTTCTTCCGGAAGGTGCCGCGCCGCCGCTACCATCGGCACCTGATACAGAGCGCCCTCCGGTGAAATATCCGGATCCAGTCCCGAAGCCGACGTCGTCACCAGCCCAATCGGCACCGGGCCCCTGGCATCAGGATTCTCCTTGTGCCACTCGGCCACGGCTCCATCGATGCGCGTCACCAACGCCTGGTTCGTGGGTCCAAGATTCGATCCTCCCGAGCTCGTCGCATCCCAGCCGTTGCCGGCCGCCGACGGCCGAGAGTGGAAGTACCGCGCACTCGTGAATCCCTGGCCGATCAGCGCCGACCCAATCACCTGCCCGTCGCGTGTGATCAGCGAGCCGTTCGCCTTGGCCGGCATCATCAGTTGCGCCAGCGCAGTTACCAGCAGCGGATACCCGATCCCCAGCAGGATTGTCGTGATGATCGTGTAGCGAACTGCAATCAGCAATGTATTGCGCATCGTCATCTCCCCTACACCAGGTGCAGCCCAACCAGCGCCAGATCGATCAGCTTGATTCCAATGAACGGCACAATGATTCCCCCGATTCCGTACAGGACCAGGTTGCGCCGCAGCAGTGCCTGCGCCGACATCGGCTCATACTTCACGCCCCGCAGAGCCAGCGGGATCAGCGCCACGATAATGATCGCGTTGAAGATCACTGCCGACAGAATTGCCGAATGCGGCGTCGCCAGGTGCATGATGTTGAGAGCATTCAGCACCGGGAAAACCCCGGCAAACATCGCCGGAATAATGGCAAAGTACTTGGCCACGTCGTTCGCAATCGAGAACGTCGTCAGCGCGCCCCGTGTCATCAGCAACTGCTTCCCAATCTCGACGATCTCGATCAGCTTCGTCGGGTTGGAATCCAGATCCACCATATTCCCCGCTTCTTTCGCCGCCTGCGTGCCCGTATTCATCGCCACGCCCACGTCGGCCTGCGCCAGCGCCGGCGCGTCGTTCGTGCCGTCGCCCGTCATCGCTACCAGTTTGCCCTTGCCCTGTTCGCGCTTGATCAGGTCCATCTTGTCCTTCGGCTTGGCTTCTGCCAGGAAGTCGTCCACTCCCGCCTCTCGCGCGATCACTGCCGCTGTCAGCGGATTGTCTCCCGTGATCATGATGCTGCGAATGCCCATCGCCCGCAGCCGCGCCAGTCGATCCTTCAGGCCGCCCTTCACAATATCTTTCAGGTACACGACCCCCAGCGCCGTCGTGTTTTCCGCCACCACCAGCGGAGTTCCGCCCAGTCGCGCAATCTCCTCCACCCGATCGGTCACCTGCCGCGGCAGGCTGGATCCCTGCGACTCCAGGAACCTCGCAATCGCATCCGCCGATCCCTTGCGAATCTTCGTTCCCGGCAAATCCACACCCGACATGCGCGTCTGTGCGCTGAACGGAACGAACTCCGCACGCATCCCGGCCAGGTCGCGGCCGCGCAGATTGTATTTTTCCTTCGCCAGCACGACGATGGACCGCCCCTCCGGGGTTTCATCCGAGAGCGATGCCAGTTGTGCCGCATCCGCCAGCCGCTCGGTGCCGATTTCCGGAGCAGGGAAGAACTCCGTTGCCTGCCGGTTGCCCAGCGTGATGGTGCCTGTTTTGTCCAGCAGCAAGGTGTTCACGTCGCCCGCTGCTTCCACCGCGCGTCCTGACATTGCCAGCACGTTGTACTGCACCAGCCGGTCCATCCCCGCAATGCCGATCGCCGACAGCAGCGCTCCAATCGTCGTCGGAATCAGGCACACCAGCAGCGAAACCAGCACGAAGATCGTCTGCGGCGCATGCGAGTAGATCGCATACGGCTGCAGCGTCGCTACCGCCAGCAGAAAGATCACGGTCAGTCCCGCCAGCAGGATGCTCAGCGCAATTTCATTCGGAGTTTTCTGTCGCTGCGCGCCCTCCACCAGCGCGATCATGCGGTCCAGAAACGTCTCGCCTGGATTCGAAGTAATCCGGATCCTGATCCAGTCTGACAGCACCCGCGTGCCCCCGGTGACCGCCGACCGGTCGCCGCCCGCCTCCCGAATTACCGGAGCCGATTCACCGGTGATCGCCGACTCGTCCACCGATGCCACACCCTCGATCACTTCGCCGTCGCCGGCGATGAACTGCCCGGCCTCGACCTTAATTACGTCGCCGGCGCGCAGTTGCGAGCTCGACACGGTTTCGACAGAGCCGTCGGCGCGATACCGGTATGCGATTGTCTCGCCCTTCGCCTTGCGCAGCGTGTCCGCCTGCGCCTTGCCGCGCCCCTCGGCGATCGCTTCCGCAAAATTCGCGAACAGCACGGTGAACCACAGCCACAGCGTGATCTGCAGATCGAACCCGATCGGCCGGCCGCGCAGTCCCTCTTCGATCAGCAGCGCGGTTGTCACCACGCTGCCTGCCTCCACCACCAACATCACCGGATTCTTCATCATCAGCCGGGGATCGAGCTTGCGGAACGAGCCGATCACCGCCTGACGAAGGATCTCGGGATCCCAGAGACTCAGCTTCTTTGCCATAACCTTTTCTCTCCTCGCCCTACGAAAACAGCACGCCGTGGTGCAGCAGCAGATGTTCCAGGATCGGACCCAGGCTGAGCGCCGGGAAAAACGTCAGCGCGCCCACGATCAGGATCACTCCCGTCAGCAATACGGTGAACAGCGGTGTGTTTACCGGAAACGTTCCGGGCGAAGGGGGAATGCTCTTCTTGCGCGCCAGATTCCCCGCGAGGGCGAGCATCGGAATCATCATCAGGAACCGGCCGATCAGCACGTTGAAGCCGGTCGTGATGTTGTAAAAAGGCGTATTGGCGTTGAGTCCCGCGAAGGCCGAGCCGTTATTTCCGGCCGTCGACACATAGGCGTAAAGAATCTCCGTCAGCCCGTGCGGCCCGTGATTTGCAAGGCTGCTCAGCCCCGCGTGCGACAGCACGCCCACCGCAGTCAGCACCAGAATGACCAACGGAAAGATGAGCAGATACAGCATCGTCATCTTGACGTCGTAAGCTTCAATCTTTTTCCCCAGATACTCCGGCGTGCGGCCCACCATCAGCCCCGCGATAAAGACCGACAGAACCACATAGATGATCATGCCGTAGAGCCCCGAGCCCACCCCGCCGAAGATGATCTCTCCCAGCATGATGTTGATCAGCGGCACCATCCCGCCCAGCGGCATGTACGAATCGTGCATGGAGTTGACCGCCCCGCAGCTCGCGTCTGTCGTAATCGTTGCGAAGAGCGCGGAATCGGTAATGCCGAAGCGCGCCTCCTTGCCCTCCATGTTGCCGCCGGGCTGCAGGGAGCTGGCGTGCTGGTTTACTCCATGCAGCACCGGGCTGGGCTGAGCCTCGGCCCAGTAGCAGACGCTGAATCCGGTCGCGAACAGAATCGCCATACAGGCGAACACCGCCCAGCCATGTCCCGGAGAGCCTGTCATCCTCCCCAGCGTGACCGTCAGCGCGCCGCCGATCAGGAAGATCATGAAGATCTCGATGAAATTGCTCAAGGCCGTGGGATTCTCGAAGGGGTGGGCGCTGTTGGCGCTGAAAAACCCTCCCCCGTTCGTGCCCAGTTCCTTGATCGCCTCCTGCGACGCCACCGGCCCCTGCGCAATCGTCTGCGTCTGGTGCTCCAGCGTGTGCGCCACCGTGTACGGGTGCAGGTTCTGGATCACGCCCTGGCTTACCAGCAGCAGCGCAAACACAATGCACAATGGCACCAGAACGTAAAGGCAGGTGCGGGTAATGTCCACCCAGAAGTTGCCGATCGTCTTCGATTCGCGCCGCGCGATGCCCCGCACCAGCGCGATGGCCACCGCGATGCCCACCGCCGCGCTGAAAAAGTTGTGATACGCCAAACCGGCCATCTGCGTGAAATAACTCATCGTCACATCGTTGGAGTAAGCCTGCCAGTTGGTGTTGGTGGTGAATGATGCAGCCGTATTCCAGGCCAGCAGCGCTCCCACTCCTGGCAGGTGCTGCGGATTCCACGGCAGGAAGTGCTGCAGTCGCTCGATGAAATAGGTGAGCACCAGAGAAACGAAGCTGAACAGCAGCATCGCCACCGTGTATTCCTGCCACCTCATCTCTTCCTCGCTGTGTATCCCTGAGACGCGATAGATCAGGTTTTCGCACGGCCGCAGGAACCGGAGCTTTCCCTCGAACACCTTCGCCATGTAAATCCCCACCGGGCGCACGCACACCAGCAGAACTACGAAATAAACGACAAACTGAAGCCAGCCATTGGCGGTCATGATCAGAATTTCTCCGGATACAATAGGGCAACGACCAGATAAACCAGCAGAAATGCGGTGACCAGCAGGATGATCAGTGTTGTGATGTTCATCGGATTATCTCAGCCTCTCGCACGCGCTCACATATAGCAGCGCCACCGCGAAAAACGCCACGGAGAAGACGATCATAAGCAGATCGGTCATCGAAACCTCCTCTTACCACGATCCCTGTTTGCCGCCATACCACCACACCAGTCCCACGGTCCCTGTATCCTGGTGGCTGACAGGCACGGCCGGGTTGCTGGTGATGAAGTAGCGGATGTTGCTCCAGTCGCGGCGGTATTCGAGGAATGCGTCGAATCCGTCGCCAAAGGAGTACTTATACGTAGCAGTTGTTTCCTTTAGCGCCTGCGTAGCATCGCTGAAAAGTCCCCCCCGGTCCGACAGATACTCGCTGCGCGCCGCCAGCGCCTCCCGCGTATTCACCTGATACTCCAGGTAGGTTGCGCCGCCGTCCACATGCTCCGGCGCGGACGATTCACCCGGAGCGGCGTCGGCCCACTCTCGCTCGATGACGTAATCGCCCTCGCCGGCCACCGTCAGTTTCTGCGTCGCCTGCCACGTGGCGTAGCTGTCGAGAATATCCGTCTTGCCATTGGGAGCCGGACTGATGGGCGCCTCGCAGAGCCCGGGCTGCACCGGGACCGTACAATTGGTTGCAGCGACAGTATTGGGATGCTCCTGGCCCAGGTAGTAATTCATCGTCCAGCTCACGCTCTTCGCCGGGGTGAACACGTAACCCCATAACTCATCCTTGTAACCATTCGTCGGTTCCGACTGATTCGTCCCGTTATCGACCCAGTAGTTGAGCGCCAGCTTGTCATTCACGTGATAGCTGCTCTGCACGCCCGAGTGATAAAACGGCAGGAAGTAAAAATAGAAGGACCGGGTATAGTTCATCTGATCCTTGGTGTAGTTGCCCTCGATCCCCAGCGAGCTGGCCCACTTGCCTACGTTGATATCGATGCCGTGCCCCACCGGAACAATATAGGAACCGTAGGCCTGGAAAATGTTCCGATAGATCTCCGGCCGCGGCTCGTTTGCCGGATTGCCCTGCAGCGTCTCTGTGGCCTGGCCGAACTGCAGATCGACGCGGAAACCATACCTCCGGTGTACCGCGAGATCGGGGTCGAGATCGAAGATGAAGTCCGCCTGGTTGAGGCTGAAGGTGTTGCTTAATACATCGTAGGCGCGCAGATCGTTAACGCGCCCGATCGGGTGGTTGAAGTTGTATTCATAGTAGCCGTCGAAGTAGTAATTCAGCGTTGCCCCGCCCGGTAACGTCCCCGGCAGCCACGACCGCACCGGTGTACTCGACGACGCCGGTGCCGGCGCCGCCGAGGCCTGACCGGACAGAGAGGAGTTCGCGCCCGTTCCACGCAACTCTTCCGTCGCCGAGGCGAGTGCAGCAGCGGAAGCCCGTCCCGCAGCTTCTGAAAGCAAAGCCTGGCCGGGCGCAGCATCTCTCGATCCGGCAATCGACGCCTGCAATTCGCGATTCTGCTCCTCCAGCGCAGAGACACGCTGCTGGAGATCGAGCACCATCTGCCGCAACTCCTCGAATTTCCGAGTGCTGGCTGCATTTTGCGCGTAGGTGACTGGAGTAATCATCAAAAACAATAGAGATAGCAGGGAAAAGCTTCGGCTGGAGTGCATAACGGCCCCCGAGCAACTGTTCCAGTGAAGCCTTTCCACCGGTAAACCGGCATAAGGGAGTTGTAAAGGAGTCGTAAGGGACCCGCTGGCAAATCAGAACTTGACCAGAATCGCGAAGGTGACAATTTGCTGGTCGCGGCGCATATCCGCCTGCCAGAGGTCCGGGTAGGCAGGGTTGGCGGCACAAGCGGCTTTCGCCGCCGCGATGTTGGCCGCATACTCCTGGTTGTACTTCAGCCAGGGCATCGTCGAGTATCCGATACCGGAGTCGGCAGAGGTCGTCCCGTTCGTGCACGTAAAGTCTGCCGGGCTGCCAATCGGGGTGTAGGTGTTGCCTCCGGGAGGCGTCGAGCCGCCGCGTCCGGCCCAATACGGCACGTCCGAGTGACGATAGCCATACTCTGTGCGGAAGGTAATGTACTGGCTCGGCATGTAATCGTAGGTGATGGTTCCGTCGGTACCGTGGAAGGGCTGCCCCGGATCCTCCGGGAAGTAGGCGCTGCCGCTCACTGCGGTGGCGCCATTGATCGGAGGCAGCAGCACGAGGTAGCGGCCGGGGTTGTTGATCTGGCCGCCGCCAACAGTCAACCCGTACAGGTCCTTATCGAACCAGAAACGGTTGTAGAGCATCCAGCCCAGAAAGCTCTGCTTCTGGTAGTAGACGGCGGGAGTTGTGGACCTGGCCGGTGTGAAGATTTTGTGATTGGCCGACCCCGTGCAGGCCACGCCACTGCCGCTTTCGCAGCCGGCATCGCCGGTAAAGGAGAACGCTATCCGATCGAGTTTGGCGTCTGGGCGGTCGTAGTACTTCAGCTCGAAGCTGTTATCCGTGTGGAAACGTGTGCGGCCATGGATGCCAAAGTCATCTTCGCCGTAGCCGTAATTATTGGAAATAATGTTGATGCTGTTGGTTGGGGTCCACTTGATCTGTCCGCCGAGGCCTGGCTTCGTGCCATAACGGGCATAGGATTGCCAGCCATTGATGAACCACGGCTCAATTTTGAGGTGCTGGGTGGGGAAGATCTGGACACGTGCTCCATTGAAAAACCAGGGAGTGTTGGAGGAGACAAACGAAGGTTGGTACGCCCAGTTATCGAAATTGTAGTAGCTGAACAGGCCGATGTAGGACAGAAAGATGCCCCCATCCAGGTTCACCCCGTGCAGAACGTTCCAGTGGTAGCCGCCGTATGCCTCCGAAAGATAGCGATACGCATCGTCCAGGTTCCACTGCCCCCGCGAAACACTGGCATCGTTACGCGGTGTGGTTACGGAATACATGCCGAACTGGGTCATCAACCGGGCATGCACATGGTCAACCAACAGGTCGCCGCCTACACCCATCTGTTCCAGCTGCACCTCCTGCGCACGAAAGATTTCGCTCGATCCTCCGATGGTGTCGTCGGCGGGGTGGTTCAGGTCCAGGTTGTAATTTGTATCGACGCGAATTTCCGGCGTGAAGTACTTCGTGCACAGCGGGCAATCGATGGTGCGGGGATTGCCGTTCAGCCAGCCCCACCATGCGTCGGCAAACGGTGTCATCTTATCCACAGGGTGACTGTTTTCGGCTACTGTGGTGGCAGCAGAACTTGCAGGAACAATGGAGGAACTGGCGGTAACTGACGCAGGGGACGTGGCTACCGGCTTTGCCGTCGGGGGAATGGCGCTGGAAGACGCTGGCGCCGGGGCCAAATCTGCCGCCGCCGTGCGCAGATCCTTGACCGCGGCTGCATTGGATTGTTGGGCGCGCAGCTGCGCCTCCAACTCATCAATGCGCCGCTTCATCGCGTCCAATTCCTGCAAAATCGCGGTATCCGCAGAGGCGGGTGCCTGTGGGTTCGCGCTCCTCACATCGTTGCCGGAGACTGGGGCATTGCTCTGCGCGCGGCAGACAGGGGCTGCGAAGGCGAGACCCAACAGCACCGGGAAGATAACGGACACACGAAGGCGTACTGCACGGATTAGCGACATGGGTAATCCTCTCCGGAGCGCAGCGATCCGCGGGCATCATCGCCCCTGACTGCCGCGCTCAAACTCTGAAGAGTACCGGTCGCTCTGAAAGGAATCGCGAAGTAAGTCGTGAGGATTTCATAAGGGGCCAGTTCGCGGCTCTATTCCGCAAGCCCCTCGGGCACAAAACGATACCCGACCCAGGGTTCTGTCTGGATGTACTCTTTGCGCGCGCTGCTCTGGAGCTTCTTGCGCAGCTGGCCCACAAACACCCGTAGGTACTCCGACTGCTGCGCTGACTGCGCACCCCAAACGGCCGTAAGCAGCGCACGGTGCGTCAGCACCTTGCCCGCGTTGCGTGCGAAATAAAGCAGCAGGTCGAACTCACGCGGCGTGAGGTGTATCGGTTTTCCGCATAGAAGAATGCTGTGGGCCGCGGGGTCGACCACGAAATCGCCGGTTTCGATCGCCGATTCTGCCGGCCGCTCCGGTGTGCGGCGCAGGTGGGCCCGCACCCGCGCCAGCAGCTCCTGAATGCTGAATGGTTTGGTCACGTAGTCGTCGGCGCCCGCATCCAGCGCCTCCACCTTGGCATGTTCCTGGTCGCGGACCGACAGCACCAGAATCGGCGTGTGGCTCTTGAGGCGCACTGCCCGGCACAGTTCCACACCGGTCATGCCCGGCATCATCAGATCGGTGATCAGCAGGTCCGGTTGCCACTCCTCAAAAAGCCGTAGCGCTTCCTCGGGATCGTTGACGGTGCGCACGTCATAGCGGTGCGCGGAGAGCGAGGCCCGCAGGACACGCGTGATCTGAATCTCGTCGTCGACAACAAGAATGCGCTCGGCCATGGCTCGCGACAGCGGTATCATCGCCTGTCATGGAGAAGCATACCGCAGCGCGCATCCTTGCCCGTCTCGCCGTTGTAACCGCGGCGGCCCTGGGCCTGGTCGCGCTGTTCAGAATGGCGCTTCCAGCGAATCAAACCACCGTGGCGCTGGCCTTTCTCATGCTGGTGCTCATAACTGCTTCGCGCTGGCGTCTGGTTTATTCCATCTACGCTTCGCTGCTCTGCGCGCTTCTCTATAATTTCTTCTTCCTTCCTCCCGTTGGCGAGCTGACCATCGAGGATCCTCGAAACTGGGTGGCGTTGGCTGCCTTTCTTTGCTCGGGGGTGCTTGTAAGCCACCTCGCCACGCGCGAGTTCGAGCACGCCGAGGCTTCCGAGCATCGGCGCCGGGAAGTCGAGCGCCTCTACGAGTTCAGTCAGCAGCTGCTCCTCACCGACGATACGCGCAGCCTCGCGCGAACCACGCCATCGGCTGCCGCGACGGCGTTTGGGTTTCGAGCTGTGGCTCTGTATGTACGCGACGAGGATGCAGTCTATTACTCCGATCCCGGCAACGAACTGCTGCCCGCCGTAGAACTGAAGCTTGCCGCCAATTTGGGCGATGCCGCAGTAGTCGCGCGCGATGGGTGCAGGGTGATTCCCCTCTCGCTCGGCATGCGCTCGCCCGGGGCATTGGCTGTGACCGACGGTGGTTATTCTCCCCAGATCTATGAGGCCATCGGCAGCCTCGTCGCTATCGCTCTGGAGCGAGCGACCGCGCTGGAGCGAAGCAGCCGCCTCGAGGCTTCGCGCGAGAGCGAACGTCTCCGCAGTGCGCTGCTCGATTCCATCACTCACGACCTGCGCACGCCGCTCACCGCCATTCGCGCCGCCGCGACTACCCTTGTCAGCCAGCCCGACCTGCCCGATCCGGAACGCCGTGAGCTGGCGGTCGTGGTGGATGAGGAGAGCGCTCGCCTCGACCGCCTCATCGGCCAGGCCGTCGAGATGGCGCAATTGGACGCCGAGGCCATCCGGATTGATGCGAAGCCTCTGGGTGCGCGGGATTTGATCGAAACCACGCTGGAAGAGATGCGGCCGATGCTGCGCGGGCGTCTCGTCAACGTGGAGGCTGCGCAGGATCTGCCCAAAGCACCCATGGATCGCGCCCTGATGCGCCGCGTCTTGAGGCACCTGATCGAGAATGCCGCAAAATACTCGCCCACCGAATCACCCATCACGGTCAGAGCAGCGCGTGACGAGTACCGCCTGCTGGTGACAGTGACAGATTACGGTCCCGGCATCGATGTCAGCGAGCAACCCTTCGTCTTCGACAAGTTCTTTCGTGGGAGCAAACAGAAATCCCAGGTAACTGGTACAGGAATGGGGTTGGCGATCGCCAGGGCCATTGTGGAGGCACATGGCGGAGGCATCGAGCTCAGAAGCCGCGCGGGGCAGGGATCGGAGTTCGTCTTTTGGCTTCCGCTGTCCGCGCCCGCGTCCCGCTCGAAGTCCTGATCCGCCGGCCTCAGCAGTTGTACCTCGCTGAAGCGGTTCACTATCATGGCAGTGCGATGCTCACACGGCGCAGGTTCCTCAGGAATGCCGCAGCGCTGCTCCCCGCTGCTGCCGTTGCGAGCCAAAATGCCCGGGCCGGCGCGTCCATCCCCCTGGGCGTTCAGCTCTACACAGTCCGCAGGCAGGCGCAGCAGAATTTACCGCAAGTTCTCGATCAGATTCGCCACATCGGTTACCAGGAAGTCGAGACCTGCGCCGACAATTACACCTTTTCCGCCGACGCGCTGCGCCACATGATCGTCGATGCCGGACTCCGCGTTCCCAGTGGGCATTTCAATTACGAGGATTTTGCCTCGCGCTTCAACTATGCCAGCGAGTTGGGCCTGGAGTGGATGGTCTGTCCCATGATTCCGCAGTCGATGTGGGGATCGGCAGATGCGTTCCGCACGGCTGCGAAGCAGTTCAACGACTGGGCGAAGAGCGCAAAGGACCTGGGGATGCGCTTCGCGTTTCATAACCACGATTATGAGTTTGCACCGCTGCAGCCCGAGCCCGCTGCAACCGACGCCTCCGCAAAACTCACGGGTTACGACGTTCTGATCGAGAACACTGATCCTGAGTTAGTCTTTTTCGAAGTCGACTGTTACTGGGTAGCACAGGCCGGCCTCGATCCGGTGCGCGTGATGGAGCGGCTGGGTCCTCGGCTTAGGATGCTGCACCTCAAGGACCGCGCGCCCGGATCGCCCCCGTCGTTCGTTCTGGACGCAACGGCGGCCCACTTCGTTCCGGTGGGTCGCGGCACGCTCGACTGGATGGCCATCCTCTCGGAGGGCAAGCACCTCGCCGTCGAACACTATTTCGTGGAGCAGGACGAAACCAGAGGCTCGCCTGTCGACGCGCTGCGTCAGAGCTACCGCTATCTGCGCACCCTTTCTTAGCTGCGGGCGATCCAGAAACTGCACGGCCACACGTTCTTCTCGTCCAGCGTCGGCGCGAACACCCTCAGCTCGGCGGGCATGCGGGCAAAGCTGCCCACCCATCCGGGGAACGCCTGGCGCAGCACATCGGGGTGGAACTGCTGCATCGCGCTCGACGACCACATCACGCGGAAGGCGCAGTTGAACGAGAGAAACGCCTCCAGCATGTACTGCTCGCCCCAGAAGCAAAGATTCGTCATTACGAATTTCTCCGGGTAGTCGAGCGGCGTAAAAATGTCGTGAAAATGGATCAGCACTCCGGGCGCGATCTCGGGCAGGATGCGCAACACTTCGTACAGCACGTCGCTGTCCATTGAAACCACGTGGCTCGAATCGATGAATAGGATGTCGTTGTGCTGCAGTGTCCGGAAAAGGTCGAGCGGAACCTGCTGCACCGGTTTCTCCATCAACTCGGTCAGCCCCCCCAGGCCTTCCTTCAGATAAGGCGCTGGGTGAGGTTCGATGCTGATCAGCTCGCCTGGATCGCCCTCCTCGGCATTCCTGCGCAGCGCCGCGGCCAGCACCAGGGTGGTATTGCCGCTGCCGATCTCGATGATCCGCTTGGGCTTGCGATGGCGGACGAAAGAATAAGCCACCTCTGCATCGATGCGCTCAAAAAAACCGTTGTTGAAATGAAATTCCCGCTTCCCGCCGGACAGCGAATCGGGAAACGTCCACTCCGGCGAGTAGGGCAGAAAATCGGTCTTCAGGCGCTGCACCTGTTCAGGAAGCCGAAAGTCGACTGCCGCACAAGGACGGCAGGCTTTCCAGTCCTTGCTTTGAAACGACTTCAGCTTCGGTACAGGAAAGTAGAAATGCGAGGGAGTCACACTGACCCCCAATCCCCCCTGCACTGCCTGAAACAAGGACGACAGGGTCACGCGGACCCGGGTACTGCGCATGATGCTGCCCACAGAATCTCCTCAAATTGTGAGACTTGCATTCCTGCCAGGACCGATCTGCAGGAACTTCGAACTTGCTGACATGTTTGATGACGATTTGCCATAAGGGCTGCCTGAGGTCCGTCCACTTTGCAGGTACCGGATGTCGCCCTTTCTGCAGCTTCGACCGGGCTTTGTAATCCGCCGCGATAAAATAAGAAGATGTTCCCCTCAGGGCAGACGGGAGAGAGGCGCCCATGATGCGCTTCTGGCGCCTCCTCTGCTATGCCCGCCGCTATTGGATACAGGTTGTCTCCGCGGTGGTGCTGGCTGCGGGAGTCGGCCTCTTCGACGCCTTTCGTGTCCTCCTCATCGGCCCCATCTTCGACAACGTCCTGCATCCGGAAGCTGCCACCAGCCACGCCCGGCAGACCCCCTTGCTTGGCTCCATCGGAGCGCGCTGGCATATTGACATCACGCCGCAGCTGCTCGTGCCCCACTGGCTGCACATTAACAATATCTGGGGCGTAATCGCTTTCGCCTTTGTCGCATCGACCCTCCTCAAAGGCATCTGCGACTACACCGGCACCTATCTGGCCAATTACGCCGGCTTCGGCATGATCACCGACATGCGCGACCACTTGTACGAGGCCATCCTTCGTCGCTCGGTTGCCTTTTTCCAGAAACACACCACTGGAACCCTGCTGTCGGCGCTCATCACCGACATCGAGCGCGTGCAGTACGCCACCTCGACCATTCTGTCGGATTTTTTGCAGCAGTTCTGCACCCTGGTCTGCATGCTTGTGGTGGTGGTGGGGCTGGGCGGACGCCTGGCCTGGGTGCTGCTGATCTTTATCCCCATCGCCGTCGGATCGATTGCCCGGATCGGGCGAGACGTGCGGCGAACCACGCGCCGGGGCCAGGACAAGCTGGCCGATATTCAGAACATCCTGCACGAGACCATCACTGGCAACCGCATCGTCAAAGCGTTCAACATGGAGTTCTGGGAGCTGATCCGTTTCCGGCAGGCCGCCCGGCGTCTCTTCCGCGCGAATCTGCGCTTGGTGCGGGCGCAGGCGATGACCTCTCCGCTGATGGATTTTATCGGGGCGGTGGCCATTGCGGCGCTCCTTTGGGTAGGCCGCAACGAAATCGGACACGGAGCCATGAAGGAGGGCACATTTTTTGCCTTCATCGTGGCGCTGTTCAAGATGTACGACCCCATCCGCCGCTTCGGCGTCTACTACAACAATTTCCAGCAGGCGGCGGGCGCCTCGGCGGCGATCTTTGACTTCATGGACGATCAGGACGAGGTGCTGGAAGCCAAACATCCAAAGACGCTGAAGCCCTTCCACGACCGGATCCAGTTGGACCACGTGAGCTTCTGCTACCGCGAACAGGATGCAAACGGCGAAGCCCCCCGTATCATCCTCGACGACATAGACCTCACCATTCATCGCGGCGAAGTGGTCGCGCTCGTGGGGCCCAGCGGAGCAGGGAAGTCCACCCTGGTCAATCTCATCCCGCGCTTCTTCGACGTCACCGCGGGACGGATCCTCATCGACGGAATCGACGTGCGCGAGGCCAGCCTGTCCTCCCTGCGCGCCCAGATCGGCAAAGTCACCCAGGAGACCATCCTATTCAACGACACGGTGCGCAACAACATCGCCTACGGCCAGCCGGATGTTCCCTTCGCGCGCGTGTCGGCCGCTGCCAAAGCGGCTCTTGCCCACGACTTCATTGAGCGAATGCCGGATGGGTATGACACCGTCATTGGTGAGAAGGGTTTCCGCCTTTCCGGTGGAGAGCGGCAGCGTCTGGCGATTGCCCGCGCCATCCTCAAGAACGCGCCTCTCCTCATTCTCGACGAGGCCACCTCGGCGCTTGATTCGGAGAGCGAATCCCTGGTGCAGGTCGCTCTGGCCAATCTCATGGCCGGGCGCACCGTCATCGTCATCGCGCACCGTCTCTCCACCGTGCGCCGCGCCAATCGCATTGCCCTGCTGGAAGATGGCCGGATTACGGCCATTGGTTCCCATGAGGAACTGCTGCAGAACTCGCCCACCTACCAGAAGCTCTATCGCCTGCAGTTCATGGATCCCGGAGAGCCGAACGGGAATCACCTCGCGGCCCCCGCCGCCCATGCGGAAGACGAACCAGTCGCGCACATCGCTGCGGCAATCACAGGAAAGACGGGACGATGACCAAATCGATGCAGCCGGTATTCTCCATGACTGGTTTTGCGCGGCGCAGCGGACGCGTCTCCGAGACACTCGGCTTTTCGCTGAGCCTGAAAAGTGTGAATCACCGCTATCTGGATCTCCACATGCGCCTGCCCGGCGGAGCAGAAGAGCTGGAGATGCAAATACGCCGCTTGCTCAAGGAGAAGCTGCGTCGCGGCCACATCGAAGTCACGCTCAACCTCGAGCGCAGCCAGAAGGCCGACGCCGGATACGACCATGGGCTCGTGGCCGCTTATGTCGAAGCTTTCCGCGCCGCCGCGCGCGAACATGGACTGGCTGGCGAGCCGGATCTCAACGTGGTATTCCGCCTGCCCGGCGTCCTGCTGGCCGAGGCCCGCAGCGGTGAAGAGGAGATGCAGGCGATCCAGGAGGCTGCGCTCAAAGAACTCGATGCTCTGGTCGCCGGCTTGAACGCGATGCGCGCCCAGGAAGGTGGCAGCCTTGCCGGCGAGCTGCGCGCGGGCATGGAGCGGCTGCGGCGCCTCGTCGACGAAGCTGCGCTTCTCCGCGAGAATGTCCGCCAGGCGTACTTCGAGCGCCTCAGCCAGCGGCTCGAGACCATGGTGGATGGTGGCTTCGACAAGGAGCGCATCCTGCAGGAAGCGGCCCTCATCGCGGATCGCAGCGACGTCGAAGAGGAAGTCGCCCGCTTGCGAACCCACATCGATCACTTCACGGGCCTCCTCGACGAGGGCGGTGAAGTCGGCAAGAAGCTGGATTTTCTGTTGCAGGAGATGAATCGCGAGGCCAATACTTTACTGTCCAAGACCAGCGCTGTAGCCGGTAACGGAACCCGCGTCACCGAAGCTGGGCTGGGCATGAAGGCGGAAATCGAAAAGGCGCGCGAGCAGGTGCAGAACCTGGAGTAAAGATTCGAAGCGGGGGAAAGATACGCTTGGCTGGGATTCTGTTCATCATTTCAGCGCCGTCGGGATCGGGGAAGTCGACGATCGTGAATCAACTGCGTTCACTGGTGGCGGGGCTGGAGTTTTCTGTCTCGTGGACCACGCGGAACCCGAGGGGATCGGAAGTGGACTCGCGAGAGTATCACTTCACGACCCGCGAGCACTTCGAGCAGATGATCCGCGAGGGAGAGTTTCTCGAGTACGCCGAGGTCTTTGGAAATTATTATGGAACAGCCAGGTCGACGCTGGAGGAGGCTTCTGTTCACGGGCGCGATCTGCTGCTGGACATCGATGTGCAGGGGGCTGCCCAGGTGCGGCAGAAATGCCCGGAGGCGGCGTCGGTTTTTGTCATGCCACCCTCCCCGGAGGTGCTGGCCTACAGGCTGCGGAACCGGAGTCGCGCCGAGGGAATCGTGCAGGAAACTCTCATCCGCCAACGGTTGGCCAAGGCACGCCAGGAGATTGAGAATTATCGCGAATATGACTATATTCTCGTCAACGATATTTTGGACCGCGCGGTCGAGGAAATGGCCGCCATCGTGGCCGCGGAGCGCATCCGTCGCCACGAGTCAGCCAACGGAAGCTCGCCCGATCGCGAGGGCCTGCTGGAGATCGCCGATGCCTGCCGCCAGGAGAACTCCGAAGAGAGGATTAGGCCCGTGCTGGCGGCGTTCGGCGTCGCGGATGGTGCGGCGAGCGGAGAACGCGGATAATAGATCGAAGGAGCAGGGAATGAGTATCGAGCAGGATTTTGACAGCAATTTCCGGTACGTTCTAGTGGCGGCCAGGCGCGCACGCCAGTTGCAGAACGGCGCTGAGCCGCTGGTCTCAACCCGGTCCCGCAAGGCCTGCCGCGTCGCGCAGGATGAAATTGCAGCCGGAAAAATCGCCTACGTCAAACCCGAGGACGCGAAGGTGCTCAAGCCGGAAGTCGAAGCGCCCGACGTTCCCCGGTTCGCATCGTAGGCTCGTGAATTCGGCCTCTTTTTCCACGCGCGGCTCCCTCTGCCCGCCAGCGTAAAATCGACAGTATGAAGGTGACGGTCGGAGTTTCTGGCGGAATCGCTGCCTATAAAGCCGCAGAGCTGGTGCGCGCCCTCCAAAAACAGGCGTTGGACGTGCAGGTGGTCATGACCGAGGCCGCGCAACACTTTGTGCAGCCGCTCACCTTTGCCGCGCTCACCGGCCACAAAGTCATCACCAGCCTTTGGGACGCGCCGGACTCCGATGAGCACGAAGCCTCCTCCATCGAACACATGGACGCGGCGCAGACCACCGACGCTCTCGTGGTCGCTCCCGCAACTGCTAACCTGCTGGCAAAGTTCGCCCACGGCATCGCCGACGATTTTCTCACCACGCTTTACCTTGCCACCCCCGCCCCTGTCATCGTGGCCCCGGCCATGAACGTGAACATGTGGCAGCATCCGGCGACCCAGACGAATCTTGAGACGCTCGCCGCGCGCAATGTGCGCATCGTTGCCCCCGACAGCGGCTACCTGGCCTGCGGCATGATCGGTGCAGGCCGTCTCGCCGAGATCGATTCGATTGTGGAAGCTGTCCTGGGCATCCTCCACCACCGCAACGACCTCGCCGGCGAAACGGTGATGGTCACGGCCGGCGGAACCCGCGAGGCTCTCGATCCGGTGCGCTTCCTCGGCAATCGTTCCAGCGGCAAGATGGGCTACGCCATGGCGGAGGCCGCACAGCGGCGCGGTGCGCGTGTCATCCTGGTCACTGCTCCAACCGCTCTTCGCGTCCCCGCAGGCTGCGAAGCTGTCACGGTCACCACCACCGAGGAGATGCGTCAGGCCGTCCTCGATCGCCTCGATCAGGCAACGATTGTCATCAAGGCAGCGGCGGTTGCCGATTACCGGCCCCGCGTACAGGCCGGCCAGAAGCTGCGCCGCAGCGGCCCGCTCATACTGGAGTTGGAACCTACCCAGGACATTCTCGCCGAGGTCGTGGCCCGCCGCCGCCCCGACACCCTGGTCATCGGCTTTGCCGCCGAAACGGAAGACGCTCTCGCTCATGGGCGCGATAAGCTGTTGCGCAAGGGTGCCGACGCTATTGTGCTGAATGATGTCTCGCGCGAGGGCCTCGGCTTCGATTCAGACCGCAATGCGGTCACCTTCCTCACCCGTGAGCGCGCCATGGAGCTGCCGGAGATGACCAAGCGCGAGCTGGGCGACCGCGTTCTCGACGAGATTCTCGCCCTGCGCCGCCCCACGCACGCGCTGGCCGAAGCGGATACCACGGGAGATTAGGATTGGCGCGCAGGTTCTCCCAGGAAACTCAGGAAGCGGTGCGGGCGCGGATCGCATATTTTCGCGATCTCGGCGTTTTCGATTTCTACCGCCGCGGCGAATCAGCAATCCTTTCGGCAGAAGAGCCAGAAGACATTCCCGCCGCCGTCGAGGCCGCCCTGGAGAGTACACTCATGCCAAAAGCCCCCATTCTGCCCATCCTCGAAGAACCCTCGACTGCCGTCGCGCCGAAAGACAAAGGCGCGGCCCTTCAGGCCATTCGTGACGACATCGGCGATTGCACGCGTTGCGCGCTCTCCGCGGGGCGGCACAACATTGTCTTCGGCGACGGCGATCCCAACGCTCGGCTCATGTTCGTCGGCGAAGGCCCCGGCGCCGACGAAGACGCCCAGGGCCTGCCCTTCGTTGGCCGCGCCGGTCAGTTGCTCAACAATATGATCGCCGCCATGGGCCTGCGTCGCGACCAGGTCTACATCGCCAACATCGTCAAGTGCCGCCCGCCCCAGAATCGCGTGCCCGAGCCCCAGGAAGCGCACACCTGCTCGCCGTTTCTCTTCCGTCAGATCGACGTAATCCGACCCGAGGTCATCGTCGCCCTCGGCTCCACGGCCGCCACCTATCTGCTCGGCGCCAGGAGCCCTCTCTCTGCGTTGCGTGGACGCATCCACCAGTTTCGCGGCGCAAAGCTCATCGTCACCTATCACCCCGCATTCCTGCTTCGCGACCCGCGCCAGAAAAAGGAAGCCTGGGCCGATCTTCAGATCGCCATGGCCGAACTGGGGCTCAAGGCGCCACAGAAGTAGCTCCCGCCGTCAGAGACGCGGCCCTACCATGGCAGCGTCTGATCCATGTGGAAATACCCGCCCGTCGGTCCGTCGTCGGGGAGCGTCGCTAGGCGCACGCTCGTCTTCGCGCCGTCCGGAATCTCCATCGGCGCGGCGTCTGTGCCCATGTCCGTTTTCACCCAGCCAGGGTGCGCGGAGTTCACCTTGATCTTTGTCCCTGCCAGCTCGTGCGCCAGATGAATGGTGAAAGCGTTCAGCGCAGTCTTCGAAGCGTCGTAGGCAAACGCTTTGGCCCCGTAGATCGGAGACTTCGGATCCGCATGCAGCGTGAGCGATCCGAGAATGCTGGAGAGATTCACGATCCGTCCCGCCGGCGATTTCCGGATCAGCGGCAGGAGCGTCTGTGTGATCTGAATGACTCCAAAGAAGTTTGTATCAAACGTGTCGTGCAGAATCTCGGCAGACGTCGTGCTCGTCTTGTTGCCGCCCATGAAGTCTTCCTGGCTGATCCCTGCGTTATTGATCAGGATGTCGATCCGTCCGTAATACTTGTCGAAATAGTCGTATGCCGCCTGATAATCGGCGGGCTTCGTAATATCGAACCGCAGGGCTTCCGCCTGAATGCCCTCCGCCTTCAGCTTCTGCGCGGCAGCCGCACCTTTCTCCAGGTCGCGCGAGCCGATCACGACCGTGATCCCGAGTTTGCCGAGCTGGCGCGCTGTCTCCAGGCCAATCCCCTTGTTACCGCCGGTAATAAATGCGACCTTCCCTGCTGCCATGCGTCCTCCGTGGACTTTTCCCGTTGGATTCGCGAACCGCCGCCGGGATTCAGAACTCCACCCGCCTTCCCACGACCGCTTCTGTTACGCTCCGAAAAAGAATGCCTGCGTTTTGCGACGTCGCCGTGCCGGTGCCCCTCGACCGCCTCTTCACCTATTCGGTGGGTGAACTCGTCCCCGTTGTCGGCGCGCGCGTGCTGGTGCCTTTCCGCAACGAAAAACTGGCCGGCGTCGTCGTGCGCCTCCACGACGATCCACCCTCCGTCGAAACCAAACCACTGCTCGGCCTGCTCGACGCCGAACCGGTCCTCTCTTCGCAGCTCATGGATCTCGGCCGATGGATCGCAGACTATTACGTTGCCCCCGTCGGCGAAGTCCTCCGCTCCATGTTGCCCCTCACCAGTGAGGTGCGGCGTCGCGTCCTCTATCGGATCACTGAAGCCGGTCTCCGGGCCCTGGCTTCTGCTGCGGACCGCGGCGCATCCCGACGCTCCCGTTTGCAACCCGAGGATCAGGATCGCGAATACGCCGTCCTGAATGCGCTCGCCGGCGGAGAGGCGCTCACGGCCGCGCGTCTGCGTTCCGCCACAGGCGCGCCCATCGCTCTGCTGCACGGAATGGTCCGCAGAAAATGGGTCGCCCGCGAAACTGCGGCCGAACCCCGCGACGCGCGGCGAACCGTCCGCTACGCCGTGCTCGTCCAGGACGTGCGCCTCCCGAAGCTGAATGAGAGTCAGCAATTGGTCCTCGCCGAACTGGCCGGCGCCAACGGTGAACTCCCCGTCGCCGAGTTGCGCCGTCTGGAGATCCCCACCTCCACGCTCGCCACTCTCGTGAAGCGGCAACTCGTGCGCATCGAGGGGCGGCCGGCGGAGTTCCACCTCACCCGCCTGCCCGGGTCCAAGTCCGACCATTCCCTCAACCCCGCCCAGCAATCGGCCCTCGAAACCATCGCCGAAGCCGTCGAGGCCCGAGCCTTTCAGCCATTTCTTCTCCACGGCATCACCGGATCCGGCAAGACCGCCGTCTATCTGGCGGCGATGCGCAGGGCGCTCGATGTGAATCGGAGTGCAATCCTCCTCGTTCCCGAGATTGGCCTCACTCCTGCCATGGCCGCCCAGCTCCACCACGCCTTCGGCGCTGAAGTCGCTCTGCTCCACTCCGGCCTCACCCCGGAAGAGCGAGGCGAACAATGGCATCGCATCCGCCGCGGCGAAGCGCGTGTCGTCGTCGGCACGCGCTCGGCAATCTTTGCTCCAGTCGACGATCTGGGCCTCGTCATCGTCGACGAGGAGCACGATTCGAGCTACAAGCAGGAGTCAATGCCGCGCTATCACGCCCGCGACGTCGCGGTGATGCGCGCGAGGAGCGCCAAAGCCGTCGTTGTTCTGGGCTCCGCCACCCCCTCTCTCGAGTCCTGGCAAAACGTGGCAACGGGCAAGTATCGGCGCATCGAGATGCGCGAACGCGTACAGCAGCGACCCCTCCCCGAAGTCCGCCTCGTCGACATGCGCCAGGAATTTCAGCAGACCGGCCAGGAGCAGCTCTTTTCCCGCGCCCTCATCGAGGAGACTCAGGCGACTCTGGACCGCGGCGAGCAGGCGATGATCCTGCTCAACCGCCGTGGCTACTCCTTTGTCGTTATCTGCCGCGCCTGCGGAGAAAAGCTCGAGTGCGAGAACTGCTCCATCGCCCTCACCTACCACAAGGCCGGCGAGGACGGCAGAGCGGCGGGCCGTCGCCTCGAATGTCACTACTGCGGTTACAAGAAGACCGTGCCGCAGCGCTGCCCCAAATGCGAAAGCGAATATCTTTACTTCCTCGGCGCCGGATCGCAGCAGGGCGAAGAGCGTCTGCAGGAAATCTTTCCCGGCGCGCGTATCGGCAGAATGGATCGCGACACCGTGCGCGGCCGTCACGACCTGGAGCGCCTTCTTCTCCGCTTCTACTCGGGCGAAATCAATCTCCTCGTAGGCACGCAGATGATCGCCAAGGGGCACGATGTCCACGGTGTAACTCTGGTCGGTGTTGTTGGTTGCGATCATGCCCTCGGTCTGCCCGATTTCCGCGCCGCCGAGCGCGTTTTCCAGCTCATCACCCAGGTTTCGGGCCGCGCCGGTCGCGGTGAACGTCCCGGCCAGGTCATCGTGCAGACGTATCACCCCGATCATTACGCGATTCAGTGCGCCGCGAAGCACGATTTTGCGGCATTTGCCGAGCGTGAGATGCGTTTCCGCCGTGCCCTCCACTACCCGCCCTGTGCGGCGCTGGCCAACGTCCTGTTACAGGGCCAGCGGTTGGAAGAAGCCGCCGGCTGGGCCGAGTCGCTCGGCCGCTGGTGCCGCGATACGACGCTGCCCGGCGTGCGCGTGCTCGGGCCGGCCACTGCTCCCATCTCCAAAATCAAGCGAACCTATCGGTTTCATCTGGTCATGAAGTCCGAAAGTCGCCGCTCCCTGCAGAATGCACTGCGCCGCCTCCTCGATCACGCGGAGTCGCTGCGCATTCCCCGTCCGAACCTGGTCATCGATATGGACGCGGTTAGCCTGATGTAATCAAACCCGAGGTCGAAAGGACGAGCAAGAGCGTGGAGTATCTCAACGAAGAGCAGGTTCGAGCGCGCCTCTCGTATCCGGATCTCATCCCGGCTGTCGGGCGGGCGCTTCGGGATCTTTCTCTGGGCCGCATTCAGCAGCCCGTGCGCAGCGTCCTGCGCCTGCCCGAGCACCACGGCATCCTCGGCCTCATGCCCGCAGTCGATGGCGATCTCATCGGCATCAAGCTGGTCACCATCTACGAGCGCAACCGCGATCTGCCCACCCACCAGGCGATCATTCAGCTCTTCTCCGCTCACACCGGCGAGCCGCTGGTCGCCATGGACGCTCGCCTGATCACCGAAATGCGCACCGCAGCCGTTTCCGCCCTCACCGTGCGCACCCTGGCGCATCCCGAGGCGCGCGTCCTCGCGATTCTGGGTAGCGGCGTCCAGGCTCGCTCGCACCTCCAGGCTCTGCGCAGCATATGCTCCTTCGACGAGGTCCGTGTTTGGAGTCGCACACCCGGCCACGCGCAGCGCTTTGCCCAGGATTATGGCGCGCAGCCGATGGAGACGGCTGAAGCCGCGGTGCGCGGCGCCGATATTGTGATCGCCGTGGCCAACGTCCGTGAGCCGCTGGTCCGCGGCGCATGGCTGGGCGAGGACACGATGGTCTGCGCTGTGGCGGCCGTAGGTCCCGACCGCCGCGAACTGGACGACGCGGCCATGCAGGCCACCCTGGTCGTCGAATCCCGTCAGGCGGCGGTGCTGGAATCAGGCGATCTCATCGGCTCCGGGGCGCCCATTGCAGCCGAAATCGGCGAGATCCTGGCAGGGCTCAAGCCTCATCCGCCCCGCGGTCGCATAGTATTCAAATCCCTCGGCGTCGGCGCCACAGATTTGGCAGCGGCGGCTGTCGTTTGGCGGGGATGGAAAGACAGCTCTGCGGTGAAGTAAGCCAAAGCAGCACGAACGTAATCGGACTTCGCTTGAAACGTTAAAAAGATGAGTGACTTCCGCACTCACCGGTGCGATGCTGAAACGTATCTCGGAGTGCTGCGCTGTGCGGAAACCCATACTGGCTCTGACTCTGTTCCTGTGGATCTGCAAGCCGGGTCTCCTTGTCTCGCAGGTGCTACCGCCGCCAGGCCAACCCGTCGAGCATACGCTCACCACCGTGGCCGCGATTCGAGCCCTCTCGCTAAACGAAGTTGCCTCCGGATTCCCCGTCGAACTCCGCGCCATCGTCACCTATTACGAGCCGATCAACGGGCGGCTCTTCGTCCAGGATTCCACCGGGGGAATTTACATCCTCCCTCCTCCGTCGGTTCCCGCCGTGCAGCCCGGTGATGAAGTGCTGATCGTTGGCGCCACCACTCCCAACTTCTCAGCGAACATCCTCGCCACCGGGATTCGTTTTCTCGCGCACGCCCGGCTTCCTGCGCCGCTTCCCGTTTCCTGGCGCGAAGTGGTCGACCGCGCCAACGACTGCCGTTACGTCAGCGTCACGGGCACCATCCGCTCCGCCACCCTGCAGGTCGCAGATGCCTCCATTGCGAGTCAGCCCTACTTGCTTCTGGACCTGCAAACCGACGGTGGATCAGTTCGCGTGCACATGGAGGGTGCCCACGGCATCGCCCCCTTCGGCCTGCTTGATGCGAAGGTCCGGCTCACTGGAGTGGTGGGGGCTATTTTCGATGGAAAGTTTCGGCAGAATGGAGCCGATCTTTGGGTGAGCTCTCCCGCGCATATGGAGATACTGCAGCCCGGCCACGGCAACCTCGCTGCTTTGCCCCTCGCTGACATCTCGCGGATCATGTCCAGCTCGTACGTGCACAACGAAAGTCAGCGCGTCCATGTCCGTGGGAGCATCACCCTCTATCAGCCCGGCATGGAACTGGTCCTCGAAACGCCGGATCGCCAGGCAGTCCTGGTCCAGACCTACGACCAGTCCCCCCTCCCCGTCGGACAGGTCGTCGATGTCGTTGGCTTTCCCTTTGTCCACGAGTACTCCGAGGAGATCAATCAGGCCAACGTTCTCCCCACCCCGCATATGCGGGCCATCCAGCCGGTTCCCATTCAATGGGACGATGCCATGGCAGGACAATATCCCTACAATTTGATTTCCATGGACGGACGGGTTGCCGCCGAGGTGCACGAACGCCATCAGGACACCCTCGTCATCCAGTCGGGGCTGCACGTCTTTTCAGCCATCTTATCCAGAGCTGTCTGGAACCAGGATTACGATCAGATGGCCCTCCCGGCAATTTCCATCGGTAGCACCGTGCGCGTCACCGGCATCTGCTTTGTGCACGCAGGCGGCCCGTGGACTACCGGCCAATGGTTCGAAGTCCAGATGCGCAGCCCGCGCGATGTCGCGGTTCTCGTCAGCCCCTCGTGGTGGACGGTAGGCCACCTCTTTGCCCTAAGCGCCGCCTTACTGGCCCTCGTGGTGACCGCCCTCCTCTGGGCCTTGGTCCTGCAAAGTAAGGTCCGTAAACAGAGCCAGCAGCTTCGTCTCACCATGGAATCGGAGGCCGCGCGCGAGCGCCGCATCGCCCTGCTGGAGTCCGAGCGCGCCCAGGTGCTCGAAGCCATCAACAGCATGCGCAACCTCGAGGACGTGCTCTCCATGATCCTCAGGCTCATCTCCTCGCAGCTGCAGAGCAGCGCCTGCTGGTGCGAGCTGACCGCCGGAACCCGCGTCGGCGATCCAGCCCCGGACGACCCCTCCGTCCTCATCGTGCGGCGCGACATCTTCTCCGGTGCCGGAGAGTACCTCGGATCCCTTGTCCTGGCTGGCGCGGATGTCTACCACCGCCACGCTGGCGAAGTCATGGAGGTCGGCGCCAGTCTTGCCGCCCTCGCCATCGACACCCGCCGCCTCTACGAAACTCTGGTTCACCGCTCCCAGTACGACCAGCTCACCAACGCCGCCAACCGCTTCCTGCTCGAGACCCGGCTGGAAGAAACTCTTTCCCTCGCCGGCCGCACGAAGAGTCACTTCGCGCTCATCTACATCGATCTCGACCAGTTCAAGAGCGTCAACGATGTCTACGGTCACCACGTTGGCGACCTGCTCCTGCAGCAGGTCGCGCAGCGGTTCTCCGAGAAGCTGCGCAGCATGGACACGCTCGCTCGCGTTGGCGGCGATGAATTCATTGCCCTCATTCCCATCGTGCGCAGCCGCACAGAAGCAGAGGAGATCGCCCAGCGTCTGCTGCACGCCTTCGATTCTCCCTTTGCCCTCGAAGAACATTCCGTACGCAGTGGCGCCAGCATCGGCATCGCCGTCTACCCCGACGATGGCCTGACCCGGGACGAATTGCAGAGCGTCGCCGATAACGCCATGTACGCGCGCAAAGCCAGCGTGGCCGGCTAACCCGCTTCACCGACGCTCTCCTGGGTCTACCGAACTCCGAACAGATTCAGCAGTAAGCTGGGCACGCAGCCCAGCAGCACCACCAGCCCCGCCAGTGCCCACAGCGTCACCCGCGTCATCGGCGCAACTCGCAGTGGCGGCTTATCCTCCGCCCCGTCAACCACCCATGCTGCTTTCAGAACCCGCAGGTAGTAATAGAGGGAGACGGCGCTCATCGCGACGGCCAACAGCACCAGCCACAACAGCCCCAGCCCCGGTCCAGCGCTGAGTGCGGCGCTGAAGATGTAGAACTTGCCGAAGAAGCCCGCCAGCGGCGGGATCCCGGCCAGCGAAAGCAGAAAGATGAGCAGGCAAACAGGCATTCCGGGAGCTCGGCGGTACAGCCCACTCAGATCCTGGATGCGATCAACCCCTTCTGCTTCCAGCGCGCCCAGAACCCCGAATGCTCCCAGCACCGCCACTGCGTACGTGATTACGTAATAGAGCAGCGCGCTCAGGCCGCGCGGCGAATGCGCAATGATGCCCAGCAGCATGTATCCGGCGTGCCCAATCGCCGAGTACGCCAGCAGCCGCCGCAGGCTCGTCTGCGCAATCGCGGCCAGGTTGCCCAAAACCATCGACAGCGCTGCCACAATGGCGAGTACCGGAACCCACCCCGGACTGTACGCCCGGAATCCCCCGCTACCGGCTGCTGCGGGCAGCGCCAGCACCGCTACCTGCGCAAAGATAAAGAAGCTCGCGACCTTGGAACTGGACGCAATGTACCCAGCGCTCACCGTCGGCGCGCCCTGGTATGCGTCCGGCGCCCACAAATGGAACGGCGCCGCCGCAATCTTGAATCCGAACCCGATCGTCACCATCACGATCGCAACCAGCAGCAGCGGATCGAGACCGGGTCCGCTCAGTGCCGCCGCGATCCGCGGCAATTCAATCGATCCCGACAGCCCGTAGAGCAGGCTCATCCCGAAAAGCAGGAATCCCGCCGACATTCCCCCGAACAGGAAGTACTTCAGTGCCGCTTCCGCCGATTGGCGGCTCTGTTTGTCGAACCCGGTCAGGATGTAAAGGGTCAGCGACAGGAATTCCAGCGCCACAAAGATCAGCAGCAGGTTCTGCGTGGCGACCAGGAACATCATCGCGACGGTCGCGAACAGGATCAGCGCCAGATATTCGCCCACGTGTCTCGTGAACCGCGTCGAGGCCGAAAGCAGAAGAGTGAAAATCGCCAGCGCCAGCAAAGCCATCTGCACTACGTGCGTCGTCGGCGTAATCGCCAGCATACCATCGGGTACGCTCGCCCACGGCGCCGCGCGGTTCAGCAGAATCATTGCTCCGAGACACCCCGCGAACCCCACAGCGATCCCGGCCAGCAGCCGGCTCTTCACGGCCGAACGTCGCAGCACCGTCAGATCCAGCGCCAGCGCCACCAGCCCCGCGAGCGCGACCGTAATCTCCGGCCAGGTGAGCCGCAGCAGCTCGGAATAGCTCACCGCGCTCATCGCCACACTCCCTTGCGCAGGCCCTCGAAGAGCGGCGAGTTGAGACTGGGCACGATCAGATCTGTCAGGATCCGCGGATAAAGCCCAACCACCAGCGTTGCCCCGAGCAGCAGCAGCGAGCCGAGTTTCTCGGGAAGCGTGATTCGAGGGAGCGGATGTTCAGCGTGAGCGACACTCGGAGCAGCTTCTCCGAAGAAGACCGTCGTCAGCGCTCGCCAGGTGAAAGCGATCCCAACCAGAATGCCCACGCCGGCGATGGCGACCATCCACGGCATTGCCCGCCACGTGCCGACCAGGATCTGAAATTCCGCGACGAAGCCGCTGAAGCCCGGCATGCCGATCGATGCCATACCGGCCAGTATGAAGGTCACTGCGGCGAACGGAATCGCCTTTGCCAGCCGCATCGGCGACAATTCGCTCAGTTGCCTCGTGTGCGTCCGGGCGTAGACCATCCGTCCGGCCACAGCGAACAGCAACCCAGCAATCACGCCGTGCGAGAACATCTGCAGCACCGCGCCGCTCAGCCCGATCTGCGTCAGCGTCATCAGCCCCAGCAGCACAAAACCCATGTGGCTCACGCTGGAATAACCGATCACAAACTTGAAATCCCGCTGTACCAGCGCCACGCTCGCGCCGTAAACAATTCCGATCAGTGCCAGCACTGCGAAGACGTCCCGCCACGATCCGAAGCCAAGTACATGGAATCCCCACGGATTCAGACCCGCGGGAAACAGCATCATCGCCACGCGCAGGCACCCGTATGCTCCCAGTTTCATCACCACGCCCGCCAATAGCATCGAGGCGGCTGTTGGCGCCGCAGCATGGCCCGTCGGTGCCCACGTATGAAAGGGCCACATACCAGCCAGTACGGCAAACCCAACAAACACCATGGGGAATGCCCACATCTGAAAGTGTTGAGAAAAGGCAGCTTGTGAGAGACCCTCGAGGCTGAAAGTGTGCCCGCCGGAGACCGTCCACGCCGAAACCATACCAACCAGTACGAGTGCGGAACCCGCAAACGAATACAACGCCAGCTTCATCGCCGCGTATTCGCGCTGCGACCCCGCGTTCTCCCGGCTCGCGCCACGCGGGACGGATCCCCAGATCGCGATCAGAAAGTATTTCGGGATGATCGCAATCTCGTAGAACACGAACAGCAGGAACAGGTCGAAGCTCAGGAAAACCCCGTAAACTCCGCCAATCAGCACCAGATAGAAGGCGAAAAACTCCTGCGTGCGATGTTCGATGTTCCACGAGAAAAGAATCCCTGCTGTCGCCGCGATTCCGGTCAGCAACAACAGAGTGAGGCTGATGCCGTCCGCAGCCAGGTGGTAATCGATCCCCAGTTGCGGGATCCACGGTACATCGACCACGCTCACAAATTGTCCCGGCTGCCAGTGCACCAGCGCCGCCAGACTGATCGCAAGCCCCGCCAGCGCAGCCAGCAGTGCCAGTACTCGAGCGAGCGCCTTGGACGGCGCCAGCCGCGCCGCCAGCGCGCCGAGGAACGAAATGTAGATCGTCCAGGCCAACATCACAGCCCCACTCCCGCGATCCACTGCGTGATCGTCCCGTGAATCATTCCCGTAATCACCTGTGGATACAGCCCAACGACGAGCATCAGCGCGATCACCGGCACAAACAGCCATCGTTCGCTCGAGCTCAGATCCGGCATCGCCTGCCACCGCGGATTCACCGGGCCGGAAAACACCTTCTGAATCACGGTCAGCAGAAAAACCGCCGTCATCAACAACCCGAGCACCGAGACCGCCGTCGCCCACGTCACCAGCGGGAACGCTCCCTTAAAGATCAGAAACTCGCCCGGGAACCCGTTCAGCCCAGGCAGCCCCAGCGATGCGAAGATCGCAATGCCCATCAGCGCGGAGAACACCGGGACCACTTTACGCAGGCCGCCGAAGTCGTTGATCCCGCGCAGCCCGCTGCGCCGCTCGAGCAGCGTCAGGAACCAGAACAGCGCCGCCGCCGTCAGCGCATGGCTGAAGATCTGCAGCATCACGCCTGTCAGCGCGGCAGATTTCTCCTGCGCCAGCCCCGCGTCCGCCCCCGTAAACTTTGCCGCCGCGCAGACGCCCAAAATGCAATAGCCCAGGTGGTTCACCGACGAGTACGCGAATGTCCGCTTCAGGTCCTTCTGCACCCATGCGGCAAAGGCCGGCAGCACAATCGTCGCTGCAGCGAGCCAAAGCAGCGGCGTCAGCGCCCGCTGCATCTCCTGCGGAAAGATCGGCAGCAGTATTCGCAGGAAGCCGTAGACGCCCATCTTCGACATTGCCCCGGTCAGCAGCATCGTCGTCTCGCTCGATGCTTCGGCATAAGCGTCCGGCAGCCACGTGTGGAAGGGAACCACCGGCGTCTTCACCGCAAATCCCAGGAACGCGGCCCAGAAGAGCACCATCGCCGCCCGGCCGCCACTGGCGCCCCAGTGCAGATTCTGCGCGAAATCAGTCGTGAGCTGTCCGGACTGCGCCATCCGCGCCAGTTGCACAAAATCGAAGGTGCCCGTCGCCAGATAAATCGCCAGAAACGCCAGCAGCAGTGCCACGCTGCCTACCATCGTGTACAGGAAAAACTGCGCGGAAGCTCGCGCCCGATTTGGCCCTCCCCACAGCCGAATCAGGAAAAATGCCGGAATCAGGCTCACTTCCCAGTAGATAAACCAGTGAACGAAGTTCAGCGCCGTGAACGTCCCAAACAGCCCGGCTTCCAAAAACAAAACCAGCGCAAGATAGAGCGGCCCATGCTTCTCGTTCTTCCACGAAGCCGCCAGCGACATCAGCACCACCATTGCCGACAGCACCAGCATCAGCACGCCGAGCCCGTCCACGCCCACGTGGTACGCCATTCCCAGCGACGGCACCCAGTCGAGCCACACCTCGAACTGCATGCCCGCAGCCGCAGGATTAAATCCGTGCCAGATCCACAGTGCATTCCCGAGGCACGCGATCGCAACCGCAACCGCCAGCGTGCGTGCGGCAGCCCGCGAACGCCGCAGCAGCAAAATCACCAGCGCGCCGGCAATCGGGAGCAGCGTGAGCAGCGTGATCATCCGCGGCTCCCCCACAGCAGAATCACCGCGAGAACCACCAGGGCCGCAGCAATCACGCGCAGATAATTCTGTACGCGGCCGTTTTGTAGCCGAGAGAACAACCGTCCGCCGAGCGAAACTTCCCGGCAGCCCAGATCGAATCCGCCGTTCACCACAACCTTATCCACGCCGAAGTCAAGCCAGCTCAGGCCCAGCGTCAGCCACTCCACCAGGCGCACCGCGCCGCCCCAAACCCATCGATCCAAAAACGCGGAGAACGCCGAAGCAAACCGCGTCAGCGCGATCACGGTGAACCCGTAGAACTCATCCACGTAAAGCCGATTTGCAAGAGCATGAAACGGCCCCGGCATCACCCGCTCCAGCGCATCCGGATCAGTCGCGCATACGATCGGCTTGCGCCCGTAGAACCACCACCCCAGAATCAGCCCCGCAAAAACCAGCAGCGATGAAGAGGCCATCAGCGGCAGCAGCCCCGGCTCGGAAAACCGTGCGAAGTCGAAGCTGAGCGGCTCTCCGGACAGGAAGGACTGGAACCAGGGCCACGTCGGCGTCCCCACAAATCCCAGAAAAACCGCAAAAACCGCCAGCGCCACGAGAGGTACGGTCATCACGCCCGGGCTCTCATGCGGATCGGCAACCGCGCATTCCTCGCCCTCGCGCGCCGAAACCACCGGCTCCACTGCGTGTGCCGGCACCGCATGGGCAGCCACCGTTGCAGCCGAGATCGACGCTTCGGGCGCGCGTCGCTGTCCCAGGAAAACGTAGTACACCTGCCGCGTCATATAAAACGCGGTCAGCAGCGCGCCTGCCGCGCCCAGATAGAACGGCCCCATCGAGACGCTCCAGCCGTGCGCCGCGTGCAGAATCTCATCCTTGCTCCAGAACCCCGCGAACAGCGGAAAACCGCACAGCGCCAGCATGCCGGCAGCGTAGGTCAGGAATGTGATCGGCATGTACCGCCGCAGGCCGCCCATGTTCCGAATGTCCTGTTCCTCCGTGCAGCCGTGAATCACCGATCCCGCGCCCAGGAACAGCAGCGCCTTGAAGAATGCATGCGTGATCAGGTGGAACATGCCCACGGCCACGCCCCCCACGCCCAGACCCAGCATCATGTAGCCAAGCTGCGAGACCGTGGAGTACGCCAGGATCCGCTTGATATCGTTCTGCGCGACGGCAATGCACGCCGCAAAGAACGCGGTAATCGCGCCCACCCAGGCCACGACCTCCAGCGCGTGCGCGCTCATCAGCGGATACACTCGCGCCATCAGATACACGCCCGCAGCTACCATCGTCGCCGCATGAATCAGCGCGCTCACCGGCGTCGGACCTTCCATCGCATCGGGCAGCCACACGTGCAGCGGCACCTGGCCCGATTTCCCCACTGCCCCGCAGAAAATCAGCAGCGAAATCGCCGTGCCCACTGTCATCCCCGCGATCGTCAGGTGGCCGGCAAGTCCCGCCAGCGCACCCTGCTCCAGGCATCCCGCGCCGTGGTCGTAAAACAGCAGCGTGCCCGACTGCGCGTACAGCCAAACCATCCCCAGCAGCAGCCCCAGATCGCCCACCCGCGTCGTGATGAACGCCTTCTTCGCCGCTGCCGCTGCCGCCGGCCGGTGAAACCAGAACCCGATCAGCAGGTACGACGTCAGCCCCACCACTTCCCAGCACATGAAGAGCAGCAGCAGGCTGTTCGCGATCACCACGCCCAGCATGGCTCCCGCAAAGAGCGACAGGAAGCAGAAGAACCGGGTGAAGTTGTCGTCGTGGGCCATGTAGCCCAGGCTGTAAATGAAGATCAGCAGCCCCACAAAGCTGACCATCACCAGCATCACCGCCGCCAGCGGATCCAGCAGCCATCCCAGCATGATCCACTGCGACCCGAACTGCATCCAGGGAAAATTCACAACCTGTCGCACGGGGCTGGACAACATGAGCGCAAACGCCCACACCGACAAAACCAGCGACACCGACATCGATCCGATCGCCAGCGTCGCCGAAAGCCGCCGCCGCGACTGACTCAGCAGCGCGCTCAGTCCGGCCGCCAGCATCGGAAGCGCCGGAACCAGCCACAGCCAGCGAACTATCCAGGCAGGGTTCGCGCTCATCCCTTCATCTCCTGGATCTCGCTCACATCCGATGTATGCGCATGCCGATAAATGGCCAGGATGAGCGCCAGCCCCACCGCGGCCTCCGCAGCTGCAACCGCTATGGCGAAGATCACGAACATCAGTCCCGTCAGCGCTTCGGGATGAGGACCAAACCGCCAGAAGCCGATGAAGTTCAGGTTGGCCGCGTTCAGCATCAGCTCAATCCCGGCCAACACCAGGATCGCGCTGCGCCGTGTGAGCGCGCCCGCAAGTCCCACGGAAAACAGCAGCGCAGAAACCATCAGACAACCAGCCAGAGGATTCATTGCGCGCGCGACCTCGCGGACTCCGGCTTCTCGCGCATCGCCAGCAGCGCCGCGCCGATCATCGCCGCGGTCAGCATCAGCGCGATCACCTCCAGGGGAAGCACGTACCGCTGCATCAGAGCGAAGCCAATCGAACGCATCGTGGCCGTCGGCGCGGGCCCTGTCGCACCCGAATGCGCAACAGCACTCGTCTCCACCGCCCAGCCCAGAACGCCAAAGACGGCCAGCGCCAGCGCCACTCCCGCCCATCCGGCGGGCGAAAACGGATGCCGTGCCTGATCCTCGTCGCCGCGCGTCAAAAGAATCGCAAACACGATCAGGATGGCGATCGCCCCAACGTAAACCAGTAGCTGCGCCAACCCCGCAAACTCCGCCCCCAGATTCAGGTACAGCGCCGCCAGCCCCGCAAACGAAAGCGCGAGCGCCAGCGCGCAGTGCACCAGCCGCCGCAGCGTCATTGCCGCCACGCCTCCGGCCAGGGTCAGGATCGCGAGGATAAGGAAGGGCAGGGTCGTCCTCATGCGTGCAAGTTTCAGGCGCGACTTTGTGGCCGCGCCGAACCGTTTCATCTGCCCGGCGCGCTTCCCGCCGGACCCTCCTACAATTTCACAGCCGCGCAAACAGAGGCTGTGACTCCTGTCACCCGCGCGCGGCTCACTCCGCGAAGCGATACTCCCGCTTCTCGATCTTCCGGCCCTGCTCCAGTACGCGCGCCAGCGCGACGTACGGCAACAGCACCACCAATGCACAAACCAGCCAGCGTATCACAAGGCCAAGCGCAAACGACCCCTCCACGACCGCCGGCAAAAATCTCCACACGCCCGCTGAAACCATCACCACCAGCGCCATCGGCAGCATAAATTTCCAGGCGAAATTCATCAGCTGATCCATGCGCAGCCGCGGCACCGTCCCGCGAATCCAGATGAACCCCACAATCAGCGCCAGTAGCTTCCCGAAAAACCACATCCACGACGGAATCCACCCCAGCCAGCTCACCGGCGACGACCATCCGCCCAGAAACAGCGTGATCCCCAGCCCGCTCACCGCGAACATCTCCAGATATTCCGCCAGGAAGAACAGCGCAAATTTGAAGCCGGAATATTCGATGAAGTACCCGGCAATAATCTCCGACTCCCCTTCCGGCAGATCGAACGGGCTGCGGTTCGTCTCCGCTGTCGCCGCGATCATAAACAGGATGAATCCCGCCAGGCCCCACGGCGTGAAAACGTACCAGTGCGCCACCGTGCCCGTGTACCGCGCCTGCCGCTCCACAATGGCCGTCGTCGACAGCGTCCCTGCAATCATCACCACCGCCACCGACGACAGAATCAGCGGAATCTCGTAGCTCACCATCTGCGCAATTGCGCGCATCGCGCCCAGCAGCGAATACTTATTGCGGCTTGACCATCCCGCCATGAAAACCGCCAGCTCCGTCCCCGCGCCAATCGCGAAGAAGAACAGCACCCCCGCGTCCAGATTCACCGCGGTCATGTTCCGTCCAATGGGCAACACCGCGTAGGCCAGAAATGACGCCCCCACCAGCACCAGCGGAGCCAGGTAGTGCACCACATGGTCCGCCGAGCGCGGAACAATATCTTCCTTCGTCAGCGATTTCACCGCGTCCGCCAGCGGCTGAAAGATGCCCCACGGCCCCACGCGGTTCGGCCCGTACCGGTTCTGAATCCGCCCCAGCCCCTTGCGCTCCAGCACCGTCGTCACCGCAAACAGAGCAGGGAAGACCACGATGATCGGCACAATCGTCAGCAGAATCGAGACCAGCGCCTGCCAGGGAGCGGGCGTGCGCACCACCAACCAGTGCTTCACCCACACAAACACCTGATCCGCGTTCAGGCCTGCAACGATCATTGCGTCACCGTCATTGCTTCACCGTCGTCTTCGCCGCAGCCTCAGTGGATATGGCGCAGGTTCCGTTTCCACCCGCTCCGTTCGCAACCGCGCCTTCGCTTGTCATAGCCGGAGTAGCCGCAGCCTGTGCGGCCTTCGCCGCGGCCGCCGCCGCAGCCTTCGCCTGAGCCTCAGCCAGTTCCTTCGTCCGCCGCTCATCGCATTCCGCGGCTTCCGCGGGGTGAATCTTCTGGTAGTAGTCGTTGGATTTTGCCAGTTCGTGCTTCGTCCACAGCAGCCCGCCAAAACGGTTCGACGTGCTCAGCTCGAACACCTTATCCATCCGGATTGCATCGAACGGACAAACCTCCACGCAGATCTGGCAGCTCATGCACACCGACACGTCGATATCGAACACCGCCGGATAAAACTGCTGCTTCCCCACGAAATCCGGCTTCTTATCCTTGCTTTTTTCAATGTGAATACAGCGCGGCGGACACTCCTTCTCGCAGATCTGGCACGAGACGCAGCGCAGTCCCGCCTCCGGATCGGTGCCGTCATACAGCAGAAACGGGAAATTGCGCGAAGCCTCGGGCAGATCCCGCCGCTCCTCGGGAAACTGCACCGTGACCAGCCGATCCTTCTCGACATAGCTGCCGAAGAAGTTCCGCGCCGTCTCGAATAATCCCTGAATGATGCCTTCACCCAGCATGCCTAACCCCTAAACCCTAATCCCTGCCTCTAGCGATCCACTTCTCCCAGCACAATATCCACGCTGCCCAGCGTGACCACCACATCGGCGATGTTCTGCCCCAGGCACATATCTTCGAGAATCGTCAGGTTGATCATGCTCGGCGGCCGCACTCGGTACCGGTACGGGTTCGTCGTGCCGTCGCTGATCAGAAAAAACCCCAGCTCCCCCTTCGGCGACTCGATCCGACCGTACGCCTCGCCCGCTTTCGGTCGCAGCCCGCGCAGCCGCGTCTTCGGATCCATCACCGGTCCGTCTGGAATATCCCTGAGCGCCTGCTCCAGAATCTTCACCGACTCACGCATCTCCAGGATGCGCATCATGTAGCGGTCGTACACGTCTCCGTGGTCGCCGAGCGGCACTCGAAACGCGAATCGGTCATACACGCCGTACTTGTCCACTTTGCGAACGTCGTAGTTCACCCCGCTCGCCCGCAGCATCGGCCCGGTCACGCCCGCGTTGACCGCCAGGTCCCGAGGCAGTACCCCGGTGCCCTGCGTTCGAGCCATCAGAATCTCATTGCCGCGCAGCAGCGCCTCAAATTCATCGACAAATCGTGGCAGCCGGCCAGTCAGCTGCCGCACTTCTTCCAGCCACGCCGCCTGGCAGTCCACGCGCACACCGCCGAAGCGCATGTAGTTGCACATCATGCGCGCGCCGCTCAGCGACTCGAACAGATCCAGCACCTTTTCCCGCTCGCGGAAGGCATACATCAGCGGCGTCCCGCTGGCGCCCATGTCCTGCAGCAGAAACCCCACCAGCCCGGCGTGATTCTGAAAGCGTGTCAGCTCCGCCACGATCACCCGGATGTACTCCGCGCGCTCCGGCACCGCGATCCCCGCCAGCTTCTCCACCGCCAGCACGTAGCCCCAGTTGTTCGTCATCGAGCACAGATAATCCAGCCGATCGGTGTAGGGAATCGCTGACAGATACGCGCCGTGCTCGGCAATCTTCTCGTGGTTACGGTGCAGATAGCCGAACACCGGTTTCAGGCGAACGACTTTCTCGCCCTCCAGCCGCACATCCATCCGAAACACGCCATGCGTCGACGGATGATGCGGTCCCATCGAGATCTCCATGATCTCGCCCGGCCCGAATTCGGGAGCAACGATCTGGTTTACAGCGCTCACCCGTGTACCCCTGCAAGCAGATCGTCCTGTGGCGGAACGTAATCCTTCCGCATCGGATAGTCCACGAAACCTTCCCACATCAGAATCCGCCGCAGATCCGGATGCCCATCAAACACAATCCCGTACAGGTCAAACGCCTCACGCTCCTGGAACTCCGCGCTCCTCCACACCGGTGTCAGCGACGGTAAATGCGTCCCGTCCGTCCGATTTGCCGTCCGTAGCCGCAGAATCACCGGGCCGTGTTTCTTCTCCATCGAAAACAGGTGATAGACGACTTCCAGATATCCCGGCGTCTTCGTCTTCCGTGTCTCCTCGATCTCCTGCTCGACGCCATCGACGGCTTTTTTCACCTTGATCTTCTCGGTGATTTCCGCGTCGAGCCAGTCCACGCCCGTCACCAGCGAGCAATAATCCAGCCGCAACTCCGCATGATCACGCAGGAACTCTGCCACGGCACGCGCATGCCCGTTGTCGATCAGCAGCGAATGCTGTCCGGATGGGCTGGCGTTCAGAATCGCCGTCGCCGCTGCGCCGGGCACGCCGGCTTCGATCCACGCTTTCAGTTCCTCCACGGCTGGGAACGGGCTCATTGGATCACCTTCAGCGGATTTCCCTGGCCCATCAGCGGGTTCCCCGTCTCGTTCAGGAAGACCTCATCGTTCTGCGCCGGTTCCAGACCGTGCGCGCCGAACTCCGGAACCGGAAACTCGCTCGGCAAATCGGCATGCAGATGCCGCGGCCGTCCCGCGCCGCTCAGCGATTGCTCATCGATCTTCTTCTGCAGCGTCATGAACGCGTGAATCAGCGCCTCGGGCCGCGGCGGACAGCCTGGAATGTGCACGTCCACCGGAATATACCGGTCGATCCCCTTCAGCACGTTGTATCCATCGCGGAACGGGCCGCCGGAGATCGCGCACGCGCCCATGGCAATCACATACTTCGGCTCCGGCATCTGGTTGTACAGCCGAACCACCTGCGGAGCCATCTTCTTGGTCACGGTGCCCGACACAATAATCAGATCCGCTTGTCGTGGCGACGGGCGGAATACTTCCGCTCCAAATCGCGCCAGATCGTACCGGGCCATGGTTGTCGCGATCATTTCGATCGCGCAGCACGCCAGCCCAAACGTCAGCGGCCACACCGAGTTCTTCCGGCCCCAGTTGTACAACTCCTCCAGGGTCGTCGTGAAGATGCCGTTCTTGCTCAGCTCGATCTTGAGGTCTTTGAGATCCTGTTCCATTTCTTCATCTCAGCCAATCGCCCGTAGCCTGTTGTGCTCCACTCTTGCGCCACACGCCGCCGGCTGCCTTTACGCCCAGGTTAGGACACCCTTATGGCACGCCCACACCAGGCCCTCCACCAGCAGCAGCAGGAAGACCAGCATCGCAATGCAGGCTCCTGCGGTCAGTCCCGTAAACGCCACGGCAAAGGGGAGCAGGAACACAGCTTCCACATCAAAGACGAGGAAAACAATCGCGTACAAATAGTACGACGCGCCAAACTGGATCCAGGCATCCCCCTTCGATTCCAGTCCGCACTCATACGTGGCGTTCTTGATCGCGCCCGGCTTCTGTGGCGAGAAGAACCTCGCCCACAGCCACGCCAACGCCAGCGGCGTAAAGCCAAAGGCCACGGCCCCAATCAACAGCGCAATTACCGTCCACCACGGATGCGGGCTCATGCCATCGTTCTCCGGCGACTCATGGACACCTGTGTCAACCTACACTGCCGGCTTCTCGAGTCACGGTGACCGAAATCACACTCCGCAGGAGACATCTTCCCGGCCATCGCCGTGTGCACCCGTAAGGCTTCCGTTAACACCACAGTTTATCCTCGCACACTTGTGTTCCAGGTCACAGCCTGGGGCGCGAACCGCAGAGCAGACTTGAACTGAAAGAGTTTGCGGCGATTTCGCACTCGCCCCAACGCAAGGAGAATCATGAGCGCCCCAGGAAAATCTGCCATTTACGACGGCAACGAAGCCGCCGCCTCCGTGGCCTTTCGTTTTTCTGAAGTCATCTCCATTTATCCCATTACTCCCTCCTCGACCATGGCCGAGCTTGCCGATCAGTGGAGCGAAGAAGGCCGCTGCAATCTCTGGGGATCCGTTCCGGTCGTGGCCGAGATGCAGAGCGAGGGCGGCGCTGCGGGCGCCATGCACGGCGCGCTCCAGGGCGGAGCCTTTGCCACCACCTTTACCGCCTCTCAGGGCTTGCTCCTCATGATCCCCAATATGTACAAGATCGCCGGCGAGCTCACCCCCATGGTTATGCATGTCACCGCGCGTTCCATCGCTACCCATGCGCTTTCCATCTTCGGCGATCACTCCGACGTCATGGGCTGCCGCTCTACCGGCTACGCCATGCTCGCGTCCAATTCTGTCCAGGAAGCCGCCGATCTCGCCGTCATCGCCCATCTGGCCACCATCGAGTCGCGCATTCCCTTCCTCCACTTCTTCGACGGATTCCGCACCTCCCACGAGATCAACAAAGTCCTCCCCGTCACCGACGAAACCCTCCTTGCCCTCCTCGACGAGAACGCCATACGCGCCCACCGTGAGCGCGCTCTGTCGCCGGAACGCCCCGTCCTCCGCGGCACGGCGCAGAACCCCGACGTCTTCTTCCAGGCGCGCGAGGCCTGCAATCCGTATTACCTGGCCTGCCCGGTCATCGTGCAGGACGTCATGGACCGCTTCGCCCGCAAGACCGGCCGTGCCTACCGCCTCTTCGACTACTATGGTGCGCCCGACGCCGATCGTGTCATCGTCCTCATGGGCTCCGGCGCCGGAGCTGCTGAGGAGGCCATCGACGCCCTCAACGCCCGCGGCGAAAAGCTGGGCCTCCTCAAAGTTCACCTCTATCGCCCCTTTGCCCCAGAAGCTTTCCTGACTGCCCTCCCCGATACCGTCCGTAAAATCGCCGTTCTCGACCGCACCAAGGAGCCGGGTTCTACCGGCGAGCCGCTCTATCAGGACGTGGTAACCGTCATCGCTGAAGCATTGTCCTCCGGCCGTCTCCCGCTCTCGCAGTTCCCGGTCATCGTCGGAGGCCGCTACGGCCTGTCGTCCAAGGAATTCACCCCGGCCATGGTCAAAGGCGTCTACGACGAGCTGGCCAAATCTCACCCCAAAAACCACTTCACCATCGGCATCGACGACGACGTCACCCACTCCAGTCTCCCCTGGGACGAAAATTTCTCCACTGAGAGCCCCAAAACCGTCCGCGCCCTCTTTTACGGCCTCGGATCAGACGGCACCGTCGGCGCCAACAAAAACTCCATCAAGATCATCGGCTCCGAAACCCCCAACTACGCCCAGGGTTACTTCGTTTACGACTCCAAAAAGTCCGGCTCGCTCACCACTTCCCACCTCCGCTTCGGTTCCGAGCCCATCCGCTCCACCTATCTCATCTCCCGCGCCAACTTTATTGCCTGCCATCAGTTCGAGTTCATCGAGAAGACCGACGTTCTCGCCGCCGCCGAGCCTGGCGCAGTTTTCCTGCTCAACAGCCCCTACGGTCCTGCCGACGTCTGGCAGCACTTGCCTCGCACCATCCAGAAAACCATCCTCGACAGGCGTCTTCATCTCTACGTCATCGATGGCTACACCGTGGCTCGCGAAAACGGCATGGGCAATCGCATCAACACCGTCATGCAGACCTGCTTCTTCGCCATCAGCGGCGTCCTGCCCCGCGAAGAGGCCATCGCCGAGATCAAAAAGGCCATTCAGAAGACCTACGGCAAGCGTGGCGACGCCGTCGTTCAGAAAAACTACGCCGCCGTTGACGCCGCCTTAGCTCACCTGCACGAAGTGAAGGTGCCCGACAACATCACCGCCCACTTCGACATCCTGCCCGTCATTCCTGCTGCTGCCCCGCCATTCGTCCGCGATGTCCTCGGCGCCATGGCTTCCGGCCACGGCGATCGCCTGCCGGTCAGCGCGCTGCCTCCCGGCGGAACCTTCCCCACCGCAACCGCCAAATGGGAGAAGCGCAACATCGCCCAGTTCATCCCCGTCTGGGACGAGCAGCTCTGCATCCAGTGCGGTAAATGCGTCATGGTTTGCCCGCACGCAGTCATTCGCGCCAAGGTCTACGACTCATCTCTGCTCCCCGGCGCACCGGCGACCTTCAAATCCGCCACGCCCAAATGGCGCGGCATGGACGCCGAGCTCTACACCCTCCAGGTCTCGCCTGAAGACTGCACCGGTTGCCAGCTTTGCGTCGAAGTCTGCCCTGCGAAGAGCAAAGCCGACCCCGCCCACAAAGCTCTCAACATGCAGCCTCAGCAGCCGCTCCGCCAGCCCGAGCGCGACAACTGGGAATTCTTCGAGAAGCTGCCCACCGTCTCCCGTGACCGCATCTCCCATTCGCAGGTCAAGGACGTCCAGCTCCTCGAGCCGCTTTTTGAGTTCTCCGGCGCCTGCTCCGGCTGCGGCGAAACCCCCTATATCAAGCTGCTCACCCAGCTCTTCGGCGATCGCCTCACCGTCGCCAATGCCACCGGCTGCTCCTCCATCTACGGCGGCAACCTGCCCACTACACCCTATTGCCAGAATGAGGACGGCCGCGGCCCCGCCTGGTCCAACTCACTCTTTGAAGACAACGCCGAGTTCGGCCTGGGCATGCGTCTCGCCGCCGATCAGCAAAAGTCGTATGCTGAATCCCTCGTCGCGAAGCTTGCTCCCGTCCTCGGCGAAGATCTCGTCCGCGCCACCCTCGACGCCCATCAGTCCACCGAGCCCGGCATCGCTGCTCAGCGCCAGCGCGTTGCCGAAATCCGCGCCAAACTCGCCCACGTCGATTCCTCTGACGCTCGCTCGCTCGACGCGGTCGCCGACAACCTCGTTCGACGCAGTGTCTGGATCATCGGCGGCGACGGTTGGGCCTACGACATCGGCTTTGGCGGCCTGGATCACGTTCTCGGCTCCGGCAAAAACGTGAAGATCCTCGTCCTCGATACCGAGGTCTACTCCAACACCGGCGGCCAGATGTCCAAATCCACGCCGCGCGGCGCCGTCGCCAAATTCGCAGCCGGCGGCAAGGCCACCAGCAAGAAGGACCTCGCCATGGAAGCCGTCGCCTACGGCTCCGTGTACGTGGCCCGTATCGCCCTCGGCGCCAACGACAGCCACACCGTCAAGGCTTTCCAGGAAGCCGAAGCCTGGGATGGTCCGGCCATCATCATCGCCTACAGCCACTGCATTGCCCACGGCTACGATCTCACGCAGGGTCTCGATCACCAGAAGGCCGCCGTCAACTCCGGCTACTGGCCGCTCATGCGCTACAACCCGGCGTTGCGCGCGGAAGGCAAGAACCCCTTTGTCCTTGATTCGCGCGCTCCCTCCATCCCGCTCAAAGACTACGTCTACAACGAATCGCGCTATACCATGCTCCTCCGCGCCCATCCCGACACCGCCGAGCTGCTGCTGAAGGAAGCCACTGACGATGTCGAGCGCACCTGGCGTGTCTACTCCGGCCGCGCCGCCATGCCCGGCCGGGCCGAAACTCCGAACATCTCGCCACGCAACGGTCACGAAGAGCACGCTCCAGCCGCCGCGAAGCCTGGCGAATAGCGCTTTTCCCCGGACTCCGGTCCGGGCTTCAGCCAGTGCCGCAGGAGCAGTCCTCGGCGCTGGCTTTTCTCTTTCAGCACATTCCGCCCGTCGCTGCCCGCTCATCCTCTTCGCCACTGGCTACTCGCTACCAGCCACAGACCTTTCCTGTCACCTGCAACCTGTCGACTGCGCGACTGTTCTACAATGACCAAAAGCCGCAGACTCATTCCCGCTCAGAAACCCCGGATGCCTGCGCGCATCTTCTCATCATGATTGAACATCCTCTGGCTGATTCGCTGACCTTCGACGACGTCCTCCTCATCCCTGCCTACAGCGAAATCGCTCCCGCCCAGGTAAGCACCCAGACCCGGCTAACCAAACGCATCGCCCTCACCACCCCCCTGCTCAGCTCCGCCATGGACACGGTCACCGAGTCGCGCATGGCCATCGCCATGGCCCAGCAGGGTGGCATGGGCATCGTGCACCGCAATCTCACCATCGAGCAGCAGGCAGGCGAAATCGACAAGGTCAAGCGCTCCGAATCCGGCATGATCGTCGATCCCGTCACCGTCGCCCCCGAGCAGCTCATCGCCGACGCCCTCGAGGTCATGCGCCGCTACAAGATCTCCGGCGTCCCGGTCACCAGCAAAGGCAAGCTGGTCGGTATTCTCACCAACCGCGACCTCCGCTTCGAAACTCGCACCGACATTCCAATCCGCGAGGTGATGACGAAGGACAACCTCATCACCGTCCCCGTCGGCACCACCCTCGAGCAGGCCGAGGAAATCCTCCACCAGCACCGCGTCGAAAAGCTTCTCGTCGTCAACGATGAGTACGAACTCAAGGGCCTCATCACCGTCAAGGACATCCAGAAGAAGCTCAAGTACCCCAACGCCTCCAAGGACGAGCAGGGCCGCCTGCGTGTCGGCGCCGCCATCGGCGCCACCGGGGACTATCTTGAGCGCGCAGCCGAACTGGTCCGCAACCGCGTCGATGTCCTCACCATCGACTCCGCCCACGGACACTCATCGCGCGTCCTCGATGCCATTCGCGAAATCAAGAAGCGTTTCCCCCAGGTCGATCTCCTTGCTGGCAACGTCGCCACGAAGGACGGCGCCGAAGCCCTCATGGATGCCGGCGCGGACGCCGTCAAAGTCGGCATCGGTCCTGGCTCCATCTGCACCACCCGCATGGTCACCGGTGCAGGCATGCCCCAGATCACTGCCATCAGCGAAGCCTTCAAGGCCGCCTCGAAGCGCGGCATCCCTGTCATCGCAGACGGCGGCATCAAGTATTCCGGCGACATCACCAAGGCCATCGCTGCGGGAGCCTCCGTCATCATGATCGGCTCTCTCTTTGCTGGCGTGGACGAGAGTCCTGGCGAGACCATCCTCTACCAGGGTCGCTCCTTCAAGGCGTATCGCGGCATGGGATCGCTCTCCGCCATGGCTCAGGGCGGTGGCGAGCGCTACTTCCAGGGCACCACGGATCTCGAAGAAGCCGAAAGTGTCGAAGGCGTCGTCGCCCGCGAGCGCAACAGCGGCAATCGCCTCGGCAAATTCGTTCCCGAAGGCATCGAAGGTCGCGTGCCCTATCGCGGCGCGCTCGAAGCCATGGTCTACCAGCTCGTTGGCGGACTCCGTTCCGGCATGGGCTACGTCGGCTGCAACTCCATTCCCGAACTCCAGACCAAATCCCGCTTCATCCGCATCTCCTCGGCCGGCCTCCGCGAGAGCCACGTCCACGACGTGATGATCACCCGCGAAGCCCCCAACTATCACGTCGAATAGAGCCCCGTCGCAGTCCGCGGAATGCTGGAACCAGCCTCATAATCCTTTCGCGCTCGGCAGTTCGCTGGCGCCGGAGCCGCCTGGTTCACCCCCCTCGTGGCGCCCAGGACAGGGGGTCACTTCGTCTCCGGGCGTCTCGCTCTCGAGTCGCCGCTCCGCAGGTTGTAGCGTGCTGCCCCATTTGTGGGACTCCATGGGGCTCGTATGCGGTGCTAGACTCCATTCGAAATTCACTGGAGCGAAAATGAATTACAGCACATTTGAACAAGCTGCCGTCGAGGCGAGTACCGGCTTGAGAGAGATTGATGCCGAGATTGAGCGGCTCAATACCAAAAAAGCTCTGCTGGAGCCGCTTGTGCGCCAGTTGTCAGCGATTCTGCCCCTGATGACAGAGGCGGGGCAGGCCGACGAAGTCAACAACGCCGGCACGGCAGCAGTCGCACCAGTAGCTGAGCAGTCTTTTTCGACAGACGGTCTTCCGGAGGGCAACTCTGATTCACTTCGGAAGGCAGGATGGCCCACCCACACCACCGCCGGCACGACAGCGGACGCACCGGCAGTTGAGCAACCTTCTCTCGCGGGCGCTCTGCCGGAGGGGAAGTCGTTTTCGCTTCGGACTGAAGGATGGCCGTCCGGTTCTACGAATGGCAACCGTGGGATCAGAGAGATCCTATAACGCTCTTCCGTAGGTGTGGGGTCTCAACAGGCTGTTGACGCCGACGCCGAGGCCGAAGCCCCGTCAGACGCGGAGTCGAGTGGGTTCCGCGAAAAGACCATGGGGCTTTCGCTCCTGACCCTTCAGGCAGCTCGCCCTCCTTCCAGCTCCGACTCGATCTCGCGGCTCAGCCTGCCGTGGATCGCGGCTCGGTCGATCCAGAAGGGAACCCGCACGCATTCCACCTCCAGCAGCTCTGCCGCCGCGTCGTACTCCCATTCGATCCTGACGCCGTCCCGGATGGCTTCGCCGCGAGGCTGCACAACCGTAATGCCACTCTTCGCTGCTTTCCTTCGTAACCGCGCGAACACAGCGCGTGTGATTCCGCGAAACGACAGCTTCGAACCCGACAGCATGCAACAACGTCTCCCATCCAGCCAGATCTCGTGGGCCGATTTGGTGTCAGACCGCCGCGGACCGCATCCGAGTCGGCTGACCCCAGAAGATAGACGTCAGGAGAGCGGGACTGTTCAGCGGTTGTCTGTGAATTTTCTTCGAACCGCGCTCTTGTCGTGACAACCCCAGGAATGACCTGGCTTCCACACGTGCGTGCGCACGGTGTCGCGCACCGCGCTACTACGGCAGGACAGTCGGCCTTCTGGCTGGCGAATAAGCCCGACAGAAAATCTGCGGCTTAGGCCGCTACCACGGGAGAATCGGATAGATAGCCCCGCCCCCCTCCCCAGGGGTTTCTTCAACAGAATCAGATACTTGACCCCTGGGAAAAATCCCAGGGCAAAAAAAAGATGGGCCGCCGGAGCGGCCCCCAGAGGGTCGGATATCGCGGCTCAGAAAATGATCTTCCCTCCGTAGATGAAGAACCGCTGCCCGGACTGGTTGCCCGAAGCCGTCTCGTCCACATTCTCCGCGGTGCTCAGGAAGTCATTGAATCCGGCTCCGGGCGGGGTGTAGACGCCCACGTCTGCGTTCCCCACTCCCCGGTACATCTGGTTCAGCACGTTGTAGCCGGAGAAGTTCAGCTGCAGCTTCAGCCGTTCGGTGATCGCAAAGTCCTTGAACACGCTGGCATCCATATCGCTGAAACCGGGTCCGCGCAGGATGTTGCGCCCCGAGCCGGGGTATGGATTGCCTACTGACATCGCGTACGCCTGGTTGTCGATGATCCAGCGGTTCGCGCTCGGAGTGGTCGGCGTTCCCGGATTATAGGCCCCCGAGGAGGTGAACCCGTCGCTGTTGTACTGGACCCACGTCGGCGTTCCCGTCGTCGGCGCGCCGTTCACCATCGGCCCCGTGTACGGGTTCAGGTACGCAACCGAACTTAGCGGAGCCTTGGGATTCGACATCACTAGACGGCAGGTATCCAAAGGCTCGTTCGGCAGGTCCGAGGAGTCGAAACTGTAGTCGCAGAAGCTCGTGTCCCCGGTGTTGCCATCGAGTATCAGCGGTTGGAAAGCATTGAATGGCTGCCCGCTGGTATAGCGGTACAGCGATGTCAGCGTAAAGCCGTTGACCATCTTGCCCATCAGCCCGTTGGTCCGGATCAGTTTCGGCATCTGCCACGTCAGCTCCGCGCCCACCACATTCGGGTAGCTGTTGCCGTCCACCCCCGTTTCTCCCTGATCGGTGTTCAGCGGATCCTGCGCGAACTGGTTGGTGCTGCCCCCTCCCGCCGTGCTGAACACATCCGTTACGTTGTCGATCTCACGGCTCCAGGTATAGGAAACTGTGCCCGTCACGCCGCGGTAGTTGCGCGTCGTCAGGTTCAGCTGCAGGCCGTTGTAGTCCGCCCACCCGCCGTTTGTCACCTCCATCAGATTGGCCCTGTTGCAGTCCGGCCGGCCGTACCCCGCAGCCGTGGTGTCCGTGCACAGCGAGGGCAGAGAGTAATTGGGGAACGCCGCCGCGATATTCGCCAAGTACGGATTGGCGTCGACCGACTGGAAATTGTGGCTGGTGTGCGTGCCGACATAGCGAATCGATCCCACCGCGGCCGTCCCAATCTGGTGCTGGATTCCCAGATACCAGGTCTGAACCATCGGCGTGCGGAAATTTGTCGGCACGTAGGTCTGATTGAGCGGTTCCGGACTCACCCCCGTGGGGAGCGAGGGAAGGTTTTGTCCCCTGACTGCGGCGCCGAAAGGATTGCCGTTCGAAGGCTCGCAGGTCCCCGTGCAGGTCACCGTCCCGCTGTCGGCCACCGGGCTGGAGATCGCAGCGATCAGGAAGATGTTGTAGAACGCGGGGTTCGTGTTGATCGCATAGCCGGCGTTGACAACCAGCTTCTGGTCGAAGCCCGGATTCCACGCCAGGCCGATGCGCGGCTCCAGGTTCTTGTAAAACTCGTTCACGTAAGGAACCGTCCGGTCGGCCAGCGGCAAGCTCATGTTCCAGAATGCCGTGTTTGGGTTGGTCTCCCGCGCCACCGTCTCGTCGTGCAGCTTGTTGATGGCCTGCGAGAAAAATTCATACCGGAAGCCCAGGTGTGCCGTGAAGCTGGGCCGTACTTTCCAGTCGTCCTGCACGTACGCGGCATAGTCCGGCTCGGTAAACGGAATCACCGGATTGCCGTTCGCCATGTTCAGAGAGCCGGAATCCGACATGAAGTTGGAGAAGTCGCCGTACTCGTACTGTCCGTTGTAGAAAGGCAGGAACACGTTGGGTGAGTTCTGGTAGTCAAACTCGCCGCCGAACAGCACCGTGTGGTTGCCGCGCGTCCACGTCGCGTTGTCCTGGACCTGTGTTTCCTTCACGGTGCGCCCTTGCGGGAACCCGGGGTCGATCCCAAATGGCAGATCGAAATTCGTTCCCGTGAAGTTCAGGCTCGTCGGGCAGTTGGTGAGCCCCGTCGATACGCAGTCCGGAAATGAGCCGCCTTCAAAGAAGACTTTCTCTTCCTGGAACGAATAGCGAAGCTGGTCCAGCCAGTGCGGCGAGAAGGTGTGCGTCCAGTCGGCGCCGACCGAGTAATTGTTGTCCGGTATATTCACCCAGTCGCCGGCGGCGATGCTGTCGGCCCCGATGCCGTATTCGTTCTCCTCCTGCTGGAAATAGCGAACGAAGAAGTGATCGTTGCTGTCCGGCTGCCAGTCCAGTCGTCCCATGTTCTCTTCATCGGTAAAAGGTGTTGAAATGGTCCGCGTCACGCCCCCGAACTGTACGGGAACGCTTGTCCCGTTGGGCCCGGTCACCGTCTCTGTGGTCGTGCCCACCGGCGTTGGATTTCCCGTCGTCACAGCATAAGGCCCCGCCGCTTTCAGCATTCCCACTGCGGGATTGTTCGGGAATGCGGCTTCCAGCGTGGCGATGCCGGTTGGGGTGGGTGTCAGGAGTGGCGCGCTGAAGGATGGGGTAACGCCGGGGTACACCCGATCCCAGTACGTGCTGCCGAAGAAGAACAAACGGTTCTTCAGTACCGGCCCTCCGATCGTTCCGCCGAACCGATTCTCGACAAACCGCGGCAGCACCGGTGCGGAGCAACCACTGGAGACGCTCTGGCCGGCCGCGCAATAGCCGAACAGAGGCTGTTTGTCGCCGTTGTTCATGGAACTGAGTGCCTGTCCCTGATACAGCTCGAACCCGGTGCCGTGGAACTGGTTGGTGCCCGACTTGGTGATGTAATTCTCCACCGCGCCGGCATTGCGGCCGTACTGCGCGCTGTAGTCGTTGGTGATCACCTGAATCTGGGCGATCGCGTCCTGGTTGCCGAAGAAGAGCTGCGGGCCGCCGATCGAATTGTCGTTGTTGTTCTGCCCGTCGAGCTCAAAATTGTTGTTGCGTCCGCTCTGCCCATTAACGGAATAGTTATCTCCGTTGGTGTTGGAGAAGTTATCCATGTGGGTACTCGCGACGCCCGGAATCACCTCGGTAATGGTGTCAAAACCGTTATTCAGTGGTAATGTCTCCATACTTTGCGTGGAGAACGTAGTCGTCACCTGAGACTGACTCGGGTTCAGCAGCTCCAGGCCGGATCCGCTGACCTGCACCACCTGCGTCGACGATCCGACCCTCATGCCGATATTCTTCAGATCGGCTGTCACGCCGGAATTGACCGCCACGTTGTTGATTGTGGCTTCGCTGAACCCGGACGCCTCGATCTGAACCTTATAGGTGCCGATCGGCACTGCGCGAAAGGCGAAATCGCCTGCTGAAAGGGACGTCGTACGGAGGACGATCCCGGTTGCTGTGTTCGTGGCTGTCACCCGTGCATTGGGAATCACCGCGCCCTGCGGGTCAACGACAACCCCGGTGATGCTTCCCGTGGTGATGCCCTGGGCGTGGATGCGCGGGGCCGTCCAGCACAGCAGCGCGAAAATGAAAGACAGAAATGCGAAGTGTCGATAGCGCATGAAAGACATACATCCTCCGAACCATGTGGTTTGTATGGGAAAGTGCGGCTTTGTCTGTATGGAAAGAGCCAGGCGCGACCGCTGAGGGCGATCCGGCGAGAGGCTAGTGGCGTGGCGCATTCCGGGAGCTAAGCACGCCGAAACAAGCCTACTGGCATGCAAAGAGTCCACAACAAGAAAGAACAGCAGATACGGCATGAGCAAACATGCCGATAATGCATGCGAGTTGCCATAGCAGTAAACGGCAGCAGCTAACCGTGTGAGTACTGCAGCGCTATTGGCAAAAGAGTATCAATTCATCTGATATTAAAAGGGCAATCGCGTCTGCGCTCATAGCTCGTCCCTGCTGGGCCCGAATCCTCGCAATGCCTGGCGGGGTGAAATCACGGCCAGATGAATACAGAAATCAGAATTCACTCTGCTGTCTCCCTATGCAAATCTGTATGAGATCGAGCACGGTCTCCTGTCCGCCGGCGCACACGAACCCTGCCGCTTTTTGGAAGATCTTCCTGAAAGGATGGAAAGAGGGGGAGGGGGGGTCAGATCCCCAGTTTCTTGACTTCCTCTGTGTAGTACTTGCGATAGAGGATATCCCACTCCTGGCTTCCCTCAGGAATGATGCGGCGCTGCGATTCGATCTTCTGCCGGGCGGCCTGATCGATGCGCATCTCCTCTAAGAGCAGGTGTTCGAGAGCTTTACGCGCTTCCTGGCGAATCGTGTTGCGGTCTTCCAGAAAGTCGCACTCGGGTGTTTCTGCCAGGGTGTCGGCGACCACGTGGGCGAGCTTGTTCAGCTTGTCACGCGAGATTCTCACAGGACCGCCTTGTATTTCCGCGCCAGTTCGGTCTTAACCTTCTTGAACATCTCCGAATAGCTGGCCCCGGTTCGCCGCATCTCTTCCTGGTACGCGTCAAGGATGACGCGCACCTCCTCGTTGATCCGGTCCTCGAGGGAAAGCTCTTCCAGCAGGCCGTTGTAGACCCGCTCCTCTACAGCCGGCTGCTTCGCCGTCTGGATCATTTTGGCGTCGATGAGGTGTTTGACCGTGTGGCGCGCCAGGTAGCTAACGTACTCGCGGGAAAAAATCATCGGAACTCATTCAGAATATAGCACATGAGTGAACTGAGAAGAGCGTTCCCGGGCGCGGCGTCTGCGGGAGACACGAGGGCGGCTGCGCCTTATTTCGGACCGCGCCTGGTCTCCCGAATGCGGCGAATCTCGTCCAGCCTCTGGGCCAGCAGCTTTTCGCGGCCCTCCTGCGTGGGGTGATAGTACCGTCGCCCCGCCAGCGAATCCGGCAGGCACTCCATGTCGGCGACCCTCCCCTCCACGTCGTGGGCGTACTGGTAGCCTTTGCCGTAATCCAGTTCCTTCATCAGCTTCGTGGGTGCGTTTCTCAGGTGTAGCGGAACCGGCTCCTGGCGGGTATTCTCGATATCCGCCAAAACCGCCCCATAAGCCGTATAGACCGCGTTGGATTTTGGCGCCAGAGCCAGATACACCACCGCCTCCGCCAGAGCCAGATCGCCCTCCGGCGAGCCGAGAAAATCGACCATGTCCCGGGCGGACAGCGTCAGGTTCAGCGCTTCCGGGGCCGCCAGACCGATATCCTCAACCGCCATCCGCACCACCCGGCGCGCGACATAGAGCGGATCCTCGCCAGCCTGAAGCATGCGTCCCAGCCAGTAGAGCGCAGCGTCGGGATCGGAATTGCGAACCGACTTGTGCAGCGCGGAGATAAGGTTGTAGTGCTCTTCGCCCTGCTTGTCGTAGAGGAGGACGCGCTGCTGCAGCGCCTCAGTGGCAATTTCCCGTGTGATCGTGCCAGCCTTTGACTCCGCTGCGAGCTTCGCTGCGATCTCCAGAGCATTCAGCGCGTTGCGCGCATCGCCGGAGGCATACCCCGCCAGCAGTTCCAGCGCCCCCGCCTCCGCGCCGAGATGCTGCCCTCCCAGGCCGCGATCGGAATCGGCAAGCGCTCGCTGCAGCAGGGTCAGAATTTGCGCGTCCGTCAGTTGCTGGAGCGTGTACACGCGGCATCGCGAGAGCAGCGCCGAATTAATTTCGAAAGAGGGATTCTCTGTCGTCGCGCCAATCAACCGGATCGATCCGCGTTCCACCCATGGCAGAAACGCGTCCTGCTGGGCCCTGTTGAAGCGGTGAATTTCGTCGATGAACAGGATCGTACGCGTGCCCCAGGTGGAGGCCTTCTCCGCATCGGCCATCACCTGCTTGATCTCCTTGATTCCGGCCAGCACCGCGGAAAACTCGATGAAGGTCGCGCGCGTGGTTTCGGCGATGATCTTCGCCAGGGTGGTTTTGCCCACCCCCGGGGGGCCCCAGAAAATCATCGAGGACGCGTCGTCCCGTTCGATCTGGACGCGGAGTGGCTTGCCAACGCCCAGCAGATGTTCCTGGCCCAGAAACTCATCCAGCGATCGCGGCCGCATCCGCTCGGCCAGCGGTGCGGAGACTGCGGTGGTTTTTGTGCCCGGAACCGCGTTGAAGAGGCTCATGGCCGGCTCCGCTGCCGCGCAGCTTCATACAGCAGAATGCTGGCGGCGACGCCGGCATTGAGAGATTCAGTCGGACCGGGCGTCGGGATTGTGATGCGCGCTGTGGCTCGTTCCAGCAACTCCGGCGGCAACCCGCTGCCCTCGTTTCCGATCAGGATGGCTGCCGGAGCGGCAAGATCCGCGCTGGAGCAGGGAACTGCAGCCTGGCCTGTGCCGCCGGGTACTGCCGCATAGATCGGAATGCGGCGCTCCGCCAGGGCGGCGAAGGCCGCCGACGCCCTCTCATAAATCACCGGAACCCGGAAGGCGGAGCCGGCGGACGCCCGCAGCGCTTTGGCATTCCAGACATCGACCGTTCCGGGCAAGGCGAGGACTCCGCTTGCGCCAAACGCTTCGGCCGAGCGGATAAGCGTGCCAAAGTTGCCCGGATCCTGCAGTTCGGCTGCGATGAGCACCAGGGGACGCGGCCCGGCAAGCGACTCAGCCAGGGAAAAGCGTGGCGTTTCGACCAGCGCCGCAATGCCCTGCGGCGATTCAGTGTCGACCGCGCTTGCAAAAACCACAGCGTTCAGCGAAATGATCGGAATCCCGACGGGGATGGCCAGCCGTTCCAGGATCTGCAGGCTCGCATCCTGTCGATCGGGATCGACCCGGAGAAAAACACTGCGCAGGCGCAGCCCGCTCCCCAGCGCTTCGGCCAGCAGGTGCTCGCCCTCAATGCCGATTACTTCGGAGACCTCCCGGCTGGTCCGGGCAAAGGCGGCGCGCAATTCCCGTACCCGCGCATTCTGGCGACTCTGTACAATGCTGATGAGGCGCGAGCGATCCGAAACCGTCGGCATGGGGGGATTCTAAACCCCCGGGGCCACGCGGCCCCCGAACCGGATTTCCTTCACCGGCATCGCTGAGCCGAGACGTTCCTCGACGGGAGAGGCCTTGTCTGCCGAGATTCTGCGCATTCATCCGGATGAGCCAGAGCCAGACCGGATCCAGTATGTCGCGTCCTGCATTCGCGGCGGCAAGGTCGTCGGGCTGCCGACGGACACCTTCTACGGCCTGGCCGTGGACCCGGTGAATCTCCGGGCAGTCGAGAGCATTTACGAAATCAAATCCCGCCTGAAGCACAAGCCGCTTTCACTGCTGATTGCGAATCTGATGCAGGCATACCAGCTGGCGCGCGACATCGGGACCTGCTTCGATCTGCTGGCCGAACGCTTCTGGCCCGGGCCGCTCACAGTGATTGTGAAGGCCAGTTCGCGTCTGCCGTTGCGCAGTACTGCCAATACGGGCAATGTCGCCCTGCGCGTGCCCGATTCGGCCATTCCGCGGGCCGTCGTGGAGGCGCTCGGGATGCCCATCACTGCGACCTCGGCAAATCTGGCGGGACTGCCGGACTGTACGTACGCAGCCTGTGTACGCGATCAGATCGGCGAGCGCATCCCGCTCATTGTTGACGGAGGGCCGACGGGCCGCAGCGTGCCCACCACGATCGTCGATCTTTCTTCCGGCGACGGGAACTGGCAGATTTTGCGCGAAGGCGCGATTCCTACGCACGCTATCGCGCTCGCATTGCAGCAGCGATGATTGTTCCTGACACCAACCTGACGCCGGCGCACACCGTGCACCGCGGCCGTTTCCTGTTGTGGATGGCGGTGATCGTGGTCGCCGGCGCTGCCTTCTGGACGCTTTGGGTCTATGGGCAGATCCGCTACTACGCGAATCACGATGAAGCGCGGCCCGCGGATGCCATCGCCGTTTTTGGCGCAGCCGAATACGATGGCCGACCGTCTCCTGTCCTGCGGGCCCGTTTGGATCACGCTCTGGACCTCTATCAGCAAGGTCTGGCCCCGCTTGTGATCACGCTGGGAGGAGGCTATGAGGCCGATGGCCAGCATTCAGAGGGCGATGTCGGAGCGGATTACCTGATGGCTCATGGCGTCCCCGAGAGCGCGATCATCGCGGAGACGGAGAGCGACAACACGGAGCAGTCAGCCGAGCGGCTGGCCGTAATCGCTCACGAGAACGGTTTGCAACGCATCGATGTGGTCAGCGACGGAACCCACCTCTTCCGCATTCACGCCATCTGCGAGCGCGATGGCCTTCGGGTGTATACGTCACCGCGGCCCCCCGGTCGAGGCATTCCCCTCGGGATCCGCGCCCAGCGACTGATCCACGAAATACTCAGTTACACCGCCTGGCGGCTGGGCCTGCACTGAGGCTCCGCAGGCCGGAACTCCGGACAGCAACTCACTGCGGCAGATCGGTGCTGATGCCCAGCTCGCGGGCCACCTCGCCATCCCGCAGCATCTCTTCTGCCTGTGCGAGGTCCACGCCATCCGGCACGCGATGGTAGTCGCTGGTGACCTCGTCTTCCTGATCGCCGATATTCTTGAAAAACAACGCATGCCCGGAGATATGGACGTGCGTCTGCGTGATCTGCCACTCATACGGGGCGATCTCGGATCGCGTGACCTGGAACGTCCCCCCGGCGTCGATGTGTCCCAGCAGTCCCCACCCGAATTCGACCGGTTGCGTCAGGCGGCCAAACAGATCTGCGAGCCGCATCTGGTCCTCCTCGACCGTCATCGTTCCGGACATCTCAGCGAGTACCCTGGCGCTCATGCTCGGCGGCGAGAAGTTCGGATTCGGGTGATAGGAGAGCCTGATCTTTCCGTCCGCGCGGCTGTCAATCCGCCAGACAAATGCGTCGGGGAGTATCTTGAGCAGATTCGACGCCTGCTGGTCGTCATGCTGTTCATTGCGTCTCTGCTGCGCGCGCATCGACGGATTGTTGACGACCTGTTGCATGCGATTCAGATCCGCCCGATGCTCCTGCGCGCTCGGCGGGCGGCCGTCGTCTTCGATAATTTCCGAGAGGTTGCCCTGCGGCGTCTGGATCACCAGCTTGATCTGGTTCTTCGTTGGCGACTTATAGGAATCGCGGAACATCCAGCAGGTATGGTCGTGGTCGCTGTAGTACAACTCGTTTCCAACCACTTTGCGAACAACCTGCTCGGCAGACTGCGCAAATGCAGGGGGCGGAGTGGTTGTGACGAGGAAGATTGCGGCGATGGGCAGAACGGCGCTCAACCACCGTCCGGCCCGAATCGGTTTCCTCATGCGGTCGCACCCCCGGGGGGTGCTGAGGACAAGCAAGCGATTCCCATAGGCAGAAATTCTATCTTTCCTTTCGCCGGATGCGCCGAGCAGAAACGATCCGGCTCCCATTAGTCCGAATCTCGAATGGATCGTTGGGGTTGCCCACAAGCACACCTGCAGTGCAAGCCTGGTTACAATATCCAAAGAGACTGATCACGATGCCGCACATGGTTTTCTGCAGCCGCTATAAACAAGAACTGGAGGGTCTCGATGAGCCTCCGTTTGACAGTGATTTCGGCCACAAGGTCTACAACAACGTCTCGAAAAAGGCGTGGCAGGAGTGGATCGAGCGGCAAAAGATGCTGCTGAACGAATACCGCCTGCAGCCGTGGACGCCGCAGGCCCAGGAATTTCTGGTGGAGCAAATGGACCAGTTCTTTTTCGGCGAAGGCGCGGCGCTGCCGAAGGAATACGTTCCACCATCACATTGATTCACCTTTCCTTGGCCCACGAGTACCTGAAGCGGAGATCGCTTCCGGTTCCGGGCGGACAATCTTTCCTTCCCGGATGATCATCCTTTCGCCGCGCCACCATACGGTGTCGGAAGCGTAGCTCCACGCCCAGAGCGCCAACGCCAGCAGATCGCGCGGGAGTATCAGCCACAGATCGCGCAGCGCCTGGCGATCGTTGAGCAGGCCAACCCCGACCCCGAGCGCAAGTGCCACGCGCAAAAACAGAGCCAGACTCAGGAGCGCGAGTGCCGGCAGGCTGAAGCCTGTGGCGATCAGGTTAAGGGACGCCAATGCCAGCCCATAGGAGAAAACCATGCCGGCATAGCCCCCGCGACGAGACTCGCGCATGGTGCGCATCCAGCGCAACTGGTGATGTAGGAAGTCGGAAAAGCCATAGGCCGGGACCGACGTCTCGACGACTTCATCGGCCAGTTCCACGCGGAACCCTGCGCGATGGACGCGCGCGCCGATCTGGTAATCGTCGGCGAGGTAATCGGCGAAGGGGGCAAAACCTCCGATGGCATCCAGCGCAGTGCGCGAGACAGCCAGCGTAGAACCTAAGCCGAAGCTCAGGCCACGCTCGAGGAAACGCGATGTCAGCACCGCAGGCGCAAAGTCAGTCGAAATGCCCAGGGCTTCGAGTTTCGATCCGAATGTGCCGTGTGCGCGGCCGCGATAGAGCGCGGTGACGAGCCCAACTGGCCGCTGGTCCAGTGCGGACGCGAAGGGGGACAGAATGTTCGCGAGATAGTGAGGTCCCACGTGGATGTCACTATCATTGACGATGAGAAAGTCGTATCGCGCATGCGGCAGAAGCTGGGCAAGACAGCTGACTTTGCCGTTGGCGCCGAGATCTCCAGGGCAGAAGATCAGGTGGATGGCTCGAGCGGGGAAGTCCGCCTGAAGCTGCCGCACCAGCGCGACGGAAGGATCGTCGACGCTCGCAACTCCGAAGAGAAGTTCGTACTCACCTGTGTAGTCCTGACGGCAGTGGCTGGCGAAGGCGTCGAGCATGCCCGGATCGACGCCGCGGAGAGGCTTGAGGATGCTGACCGACGGTGCGAATCCGGCAGGGAAGCGCGCGCGGCGCAGAAATGCGCGGGCGCTCAGCAGCGCGACCACGTAATAACCAAGTCCCGCGAGCGTGAGCAGGGTGGTGAGTCCGGAGATGATGGCGGCGAACATCGTTCGTTCACTCTCCGAGGATAGGCATATCGAGCGGCGGCTCCGCCAGCCATGCGGCGTGGGCGATTCGATCGAGGGCGCGGTGGAGCGAGGAGGCCGCGCAGGGCTCGACGGTCACAACGAAGGGCAAGCGATCTTTCTGGTAGCCGGGGCGCTGAAAGAGCGCGTCGATGTTGATCTTCTCGGCGGCCAGCGCTCCCGCGAACTCGGCCACGATTCCAGGCGTGTCCTTCACCACGAAGCGGATGTAATGCCGCAGCTGGAATTCCCTGCTGACTTGCGCCGCGCGGCTGACCAGATCGACGGGCCGCGAGCCGTGCGCCAGCGCGATGAGATCCGAGACAACGGCCACCGCGGTGGGATGGCCGCCCGCGCCGTGACCCGAGAACACCACGTCGCCTCCGTATTGGCCGCTGACGAGCACCATATTCTCCGTGCCTCGCGACCAGGCCAGCGGCGAACGCAGGGGAACGAGCATGGGGCCAACCGCGGCAGAAACGCCGTCACCGTGCAGCTCCGCCTTGGCAATTTGGCGGATGGTGCATCCGAGATCGCGCGCGTAGACGAGATCGACCGCGTCAACCCGAGTGATGGAGCGCGTGGTCACGGAGTCCACGTCGATGCCCGCGCGCAAAGCGATGCGCGAGAGAATGACCAGCTTGGCACGCGCGTCGTAACCGTCGACATCTTCGGTGGGATCGGCTTCTGCGTAGCCGAGTTTCTGTGCGTCCTGCAAAACCTCGGCGAACGCCGCGCCTGCCTCCATGCAGCTGAGAATGTAGTTGCAGGTGCCGTTCAGAATGCCCTCGATACGCGTGATACGATCGCCGGCGAGTCCCTGGCGCAGGCCGGGAATGACGGGAATGCCCCCGGCGACTGCTGCGCCATAAAGCAGATGCGCACCGTTTGCGCGAGCCAGCTCATCCAGCTCGATTCCGCGTGCGGCGATCAGCTTCTTGTTGCCGGTAACGACGGACTTGCCTGCTCCCAGCGCGCGATGGACCCAGGTGCCGGCCGGGTCCAGTCCGCCGATGAGTTCTACAATCACCTCCACATCGGAGCGAAGGATCTCATCGAAGCTCTCGCTCCAAACCACGGACGAGGGGACCCACCCGGCAATTTTGCGGGCGATGTCGCGGTTAAAGATGTGCGTGAGATGGATGCCTTCCGGCTGGAGGTCGCAGAGAATGCGGGCGACAGAGCTGCCCACCGTGCCAAATCCCAGAATGGCGACGTTCATGTTCCTAGGGTATAGGGGTTGGTGGTCGAGGTACAGAGACCTCTTTGCGCTCTCCTTGACAGCTTAGGGAAGCCGCGAGTACTCTCCTAATTCATCAAGGAGGGACAATGTCCAATCAGGCGCAAATTCTTCCAGGTACCCTGGACCTTTTGATCCTGAAGGCGGTGTCCCTCGGGCCGCTGCATGGCTATGGCGTTCTGTTGCGCATTCAGCAAATCTCCAACCGTGCGCTGCTGATCGAGCAGGGCGCGCTCTACCCGGCATTGTTCCGCCTCGTCCGGCAGGGGCTGATGAAGGCAAGCTGGGGCGCCTCGGAGAACAATCGGCGCGCCAAGTTCTACGAACTGACCGCAGCGGGCCGCAGGCGTCTGCGCGAGGAAACCGAAGGATGGGACCGGCTGGTGGCCGCCATCTCCGCGGTGCTTGCCGCGCAACCGGAGTCACTATGAGGATTGGGTCGCAGATTCGCTCCTTGCTCTCCGGCCTCTTCCGGTCGTCGCGGGTTGCCGGCGAAATCGCGGAAGAGCTCCAGTCGCATATCGACCATCGCGCTGACGATCTGGAGCGCTCCGGAATTTCGCGGGCTGAAGCATTGCGCCGCGCGCGCATCGAGTTCGGCGGCTACGAGGGCTATCGCGAATCTGCGCAACGAGCCGCGGGAGGCAGCGGGGTGCTGGCGCTGGCTCAGGACCTCCGCTTCGGTGTGCGCGTGCTGCGCAAATCGCCGGCATTTACAGCTACAGCGATTGCGCTGCTGGCCCTTGGGATTGGCGCAACTACCGCCGTGTTCAGCCTGGTGGACGCGGTTCTGCTGAAGCCGCTTCCGTTTCCGCAGCCGCAGCAGATCGTGATGCCGTGGGATCGTCCCCCGGCGGGCGTGGATATCGGCGGCTACTTGAAGTTTCCGTGGGATCCGATCCGGTTCCACGCCATGGAGCGCCTGACCGGGACCTATCAATACCTGGGCGCGTTCCAGAGTGCGAACTTCAATCTGACCGGCTCGGGTGAGCCTGCGCTGCTGGCCGGGTTGCGCGTGACCTGGGGATTCTTCCCCGCGCTGGGCGCGACACCGGAGCTGGGCCGCATCTTCACCAAGGAGGAGGACCATCCCGGTCACGAGCGGGAAGCCATCCTGAGCGATGCGCTGTGGCGCGAGCGCTTCCACGCGGATACGGGCATTGTGGGGCGTTCCATCGATCTGAATGGTGGGCCGTACACCGTGATCGGCGTGATGCCACGAGGCTTCGATTTCCCGCGCGCGAACGAAATGCCGCCGGATTTCAATTTTCCCCGGGAAGCGCAGCTCTGGATTCCGGCGGCGCTGCCGGCTGTTACTCCGCGATTTACGCCCTCGGAACTGGCGGTTGTGGGCCGGTTGCGGCCTGGCGTCTCGGTGGCGCAGGCACAGGCGGCCATGGATCTCTGGACCGCACAGATGGACCGCGCCTTTCCCAACGGAAAGGGGTGGTTTGGTTCGCGCGTCATCCCTCTCGAGGAGCAAGTAGCGGGCGACACGCGCACACCGCTGCTGCTGATGCTGGCTGCGGTGGGGGCGGTGCTGCTGATTGCGTGCCTCAATGTTGCAGGTCTGCAACTGACGCGAGCCATGGCGCGCGGGCGGGAGTTTTCTCTGCGTACCGCGCTGGGCGCAGAACGGCGGCGCATTGTGAGCCAGTTGCTCGTGGAAAACCTGCTGATCTCGGCGGCGGGAGCTGTCGGAGGCCTGGGCCTGGCGTACGCAGGCGTGTGGCTGGTGAAGCAGTTCGGCCCGACCGGCATTCCCCGGCTCAGCGAGGCCGCGCCCGATCTGCGCGTCGCTGGCTTTCTGCTGCTGGCAACCCTGATCACTACGCTGGCGATCGGACTCGCACCGGCGCTCGGCGCTTCGCGCGTCCATCTGGCGGAGGCGCTGAAGAGCGGCACGCAGCGCACGGGTACGGGCCCAGCGCATGCACGTCTGCGCGACATGCTGGTGGTGGCGCAGATCGGTCTGGCGCTCGTCCTGGTGGTTGCCGCGGGCCTGCTGGTACAGACGTTCTACCACCTGCTGAACAGCGATCCGGGCTTTCGCCCCGAGCACGTGCTGACCTTTGAGCTGTCACTGCCGGAAACGCGCTATCAAGACCGGCAGCACATCGCGGCATTTTACCAGCAGGTGATTCCTCGCCTGCAGGCGCTGCCGGGCGTGGTGTCGGCGGCAGCGGCCGAAGCCGTCCCGATGGGCGGAACTCCCGAGGCGACGGGGATCCGTATCCCGGGCCGGCCGCCCGTGTTGCCCAGTCAGGCGCCGATTGTGGATTACACCGTGGTCTCGCCGGGCTTCTTCGCGACCGTAGGCACGCCACTCGAGCGAGGACGCGACTTCACCGACTCCGATACCGAAGCCAACCCGGCCGTGACCGTGATCAACCGCGCGATGGCGAGCAAGCTGTGGCCGCACCAGGACGCCATGGGCAAACAGGTGGTGCTGCCCGCGCAGCCGCGCCCCATGACCATCGTGGGCATCGTCGATAACCTGCGGCATTCGTCGCTGAGCGAGACGCCGAGCCCCGAGATGTTCGTCCCCTATACGCAGAACGAGTGGCCGCCGCTCTCCATCATGCAGGTGGTGATGCGCACGCAGGGCGATCCCGCAGCGCTAACCGGCGCGGCGCGGGCGGCGATTCATGCCATCGATCCTGAGGTGCCGCTGGCGAAGATCACAACCCTCGAGGCGCTGACCAGCGCGGCGCTCTCCAATGAGACGTTTTCCATGGTCCTGCTGGGATTCTTCGCAGCCTTCTCGCTGCTGCTGGCGGCGGTTGGCATCTACGGGGTGATTTCGTATGCGGTAAGCCAGCAGATTCGCGAGATTGGCATCCGCATGGCGCTGGGGGCGCCGCGGGGGGCGATCTTTTCGGCGACCCTCTCGCGCAGCGTGCGGCTCGCCGGGATCGGCATTGGATGCGGTGCGGTGGCTGCGGTGTGCGTCGGGCGCGTGCTCAGCAGTTATCTCTTTGGCGTGAAGGCGGACGATCCGCTGACATACATCGTAGTTGCACTGGTGCTGGCTCTGGCCGCCGTTGCAGCGGGATTGTTGCCGGCCCGGCGGGCAGCGTCTGTCGATCCTGCCCAGGCGTTGCGAGCCGAGTAAAGGCCGTCGAGGTCCTGCCTGGCCGGGCCGTCCGCTTTCTCGAACCGGAAAGAACCAGGAGGGCCGCGTCTTCACGGCGCGGCTTTCCTGCCTCGCAGACCTAAGCGCTCTGCAACTGCTGGTGGTTCCTTGGGCGCACGCGGAACTTCTTCGTGGTGATGCTCAGTATGCGTTCGATCTTCCGCAGCGCCGGCGTCTCATCGGGCGCAGCGAAGGTTGACGCCACGCCTCGGCTGGAGGCGCGGCCGGTGCGTCCTACGCGATGCACGAAGTCTTCTGGCTCTTTGGGCATGTCGAAGTTGACCACATGCGCCACGTCGGCCACGTCGATGCCGCGAGCGGCGACGTCGGTTGCTACCAGGATGCGATGGTGCCCCTGAGCGAAGCTGCGCAGGGCCGCATTCCGCTGCGATTGCGAGCGATCGCCGTGAATCTGGGTCGCCGAATGGCCGGAGCGTACCAGCCGCCGCGCCACGCGGTCCGCTCCATGTTTGGTGCGGACGAAAACGAGGAAGCTGCCGTCATTCGCGTCAAGCAGATGCTCGAGCAGCTCCTGCTTCTTGTCGGTAGGAACCTCGAAGCTCCGCAGCTCCACGTTGGGTGAAGGCTTGAGCACCGAACCAATCTCAATGCGGACGGGATCCCTCAGGTAATCGCGAGCGACTTCGCGAATCTCGGGGCTGAGGGTAGCGGAGTAGCAGAGCGTCTGGCGATTGGCCGGCAACGCGGCGGCGATGCGGCGAATGGACGGCTTGAAGCCCATGTCCAGCATGCGGTCCACTTCGTCGAGCACGAGAATGCTGACTCCGCTGAGGTTGACCAGCTTGCGCTGGAGGTAGTCTTCGAGCCGGCCTGGAGTGGCGATGATGAGGCGCGCGCCGTGCCGAATCGCGTCAAGCTGCGGACCTTCAGCGAGGCCGCCGCAGACCAGCGCAGCGGTGCCCCGATTGCGCGTCAGTTGCCGCCAGGCCTCGAGAACCTGCATGGCCAGCTCGCGCGTAGGAAGCAGAACCAGCGCCGTCGCGCCTTTGGTGTTCTTCGGCATCCGCTCGATGAGCGGGATGAGGAAGCTGAGCGTCTTGCCGGTCCCGGTTTGCGCCGTGGCCAGCACGTCGCGGCCTTGCAGCGCCGGAGGAATCGCCGCTGCCTGTACGGGTGTGGGAATGATGAATTTGGCGTCGGCCAGTTGCTGTTGCAGGGCCGGCGAAAGGGGTAGTTCAGAAAAGTTGTTCAATAGGTTCCTGTGCTGCGGCGCGCCCGGGAATCCATCGTGAGCCAATGCCCACTTCATCCGTGGATCCGGCGCGGCGGCCGCGCTGCTGTGTTCCAGGCCTGGCTAGGCTCGAACTGAGCCCTGAGCAACGGCCGGTGAACTTCGTATTGATGCAGGGAAAACCTGGGAAGCGCAGACAAAGCGCCGATCGAGATTTGCCACACACACTGCGTCTTCGGCTGCGATCGGATCCGTCGCGAACTGCGAGGGCCTGCAGCCTGGCCCGGTCAGAACACTTCTGACACATCGGGGCCATCACGCTGAGGGGCTTGGGAATTTATGTGGAAGGCGATTCTTGCGGATGAAGGCCAGAACGGTTCACAACCAAACAACTGAGCGTAAATCAATAGTATCACAGGAGCCGCAGCAGAGAGCGACAGAAGCAGTGCGCAGCCATCGCCCGTTTCGAGCGATGGCTGCGCGCCAGGCGGGGCAGCCCCCAGCAGGTCAAGGGCGCTAATGTACTGGAGTTGAACCGGTTAAGGCTGCAACATTGCTGATGCCTGGCAGCGTCAGATGAAAATATTCTTCTATCTGTTCTTTTGCAGGCTCCAGGTATGCCCCGCTCCATACTTTTTCAACCCTTGCGCCACTGCCGATAACCAATGTTTCAGGGGTTCCAATTACACCAAGTTGTCGCATCTGGTCGGGCGACTTCATGACATATACCGGGAAGGGCGCTCGGCCGTCCGCAATGTACTGCTTCAGGTTCGTCGCAATTGTGGACAGCCCCACGATCCGATAGCGCGATCGTGCTCCAGCGACAAGTGCCCGGACATTTGCTTCGTTGCGTTTGCACCACGGACATAGCGGCGAGAAAACATAAATCACTGTTGGCTGGCTACCATCGAGGGCGAGTTGCGCCGGCTTTCCGTCAGCGTCCAGAAGGTGAAGCACGCCCGGTAGCTTCGCATTCTCCTTGATCAGAACGATGGGCTCGGGGCGATGAAAGTCGACCTTGCTTGCGAGGTAAACGTTCAGGCTGAGGGAAAGTGCCAGCATGGCGGACAGCGACAGGGTTCCCACGTTTTTGGCAATCAGCGAGCGTAGAGACATGGCGTACCTCCGCAGATTCACAGGCGACAGCCAGAGATCGGGCGTGTCCGGCGGTGGAATGCGCGGTGCGCCTCAGATCCTTGAGCCGCACCGCAATTAAATCAATTCACGCCGTATTCGCACGTAACGCAGCCGTCATTGCAGGTACCCGGGCCGGTGTTAGGGGGGCCGTTCTCGGTTTTGCAGAAGACATAGATCCCGTTCGTCCCGCTGTAATAGCAAGTCCCCGAGCCCGACTGACACCCCTCTTCCTGACCCGGTCCGTGAGAACAGCCTGCGTACTCTTCACCTGACGGGCAGGAGGTTGCCCTCGCGTTCGCTGGTGCGAAGAGGAGGTAGGCGGAGACTGCGAGCATCGGGAGCACCGATGCGGTGACGAGAGATAATTTTTGCTTGATATCCATAGAGTCCACCTTGTGAGGTTGCACTACAGATTTGGAATGCGGAAATCGCCCGTTGTCACGCCGGGGGAGTTTCGCAGGGGAATGCGTTGCGCACCCGCATCGGCAGGCGCACAACGAGGCTTACTCTTCGCACTTAATACAGCCTGGTGTCACACATTGAGCGACGGGGGGCTCTCCTCCGCACTGAGGAAAAATTCCCTCGGCGCCTTTGGTTGTGCACGAGGCTCCGGCGCAACCCATGCCGTCTTCGCAGGTGGGAACAGAGAGTTCGCCTGTTGGGCAGGAAGATGCGTTCGCCTTCGCCGGCGCGAAGAGGAGGTAGGCGGAGATGGCGAGCATCGGGAGAACCGATGCAGTGACTAAAGATAGTTTCTGCTTGATATCCATAGAGTTCACCTTTGTGGGGTTGCACTACAGATTTCGGCGGCAAAAATCACCCAGCGTCACGCGCCGGGCGAGTTTCGCGGGGGAAGTTCAAATGAACGTCATCTTTATGCGGGATACCTCCTTCCACCTTTCCGGGCAGCAACAGAAAGATAGCGGAAAGCGCGCAGTCACCGTCTGGTGGAAACGATGACTGCGCCGTGGAGTGGTTAGAACTGGAAATTGCCGCGGAGTTCGACATTTCTTGGCCCGTTGGCCGCGGCGTTGGTGGTTCCGAAGGTATAGTCCTGCACCCCCGTGTCCATCCCCGCCCAGGCCACATGGTTGAAGACGTTGAAGAACTCGCCCTGGAGGGTGAAGTTCAACCGCTCGTGGATCGGAATGAGCTTGGTGACGGACATATCGGTATCGATCCACTTGGGATCGTGCAGCCACATGAGCGTGCCGATGGTTCCGGCGTCGGAGTTGGGACTGATATAGGAAGTGTTTGCCTGGCCGTCAGCGGCGATGTACTTCGAAGAGAACAGTGTTTTCCAGGGCGACCCCGTGGGGCCCGAGTGGATGCCAATCTGATGCTGCAGTTGTGAGACGGAAACGCCGCTGAGCGTGATACCGCCGTCGTTCTGATTGAACGTGTCTTGCCCCCCGACGAAGAGATGCGGATCGCCGCTCTGGTAGTCGATAATCGTCCCCAGCGTCCAGCCTCCGATCACTGTGTTCGCAATCCGATTCTGGTTGAAGAACATCTGGTTGCGGCCGAACGGCAGATCGTAGATTCCGCTGGCGTGCAGGACACTGCGGACATCGAAGGAGCTGGGGAAGTAGTTGAGATGCGTATCCCGCAACGTGTAGTAGCCGGGGGCGCTGTTGCCGGAGTTGTTGTCTCCACCACCACCGTAAGCGCCCGGGGAGCTGCTGCCTTGGACATTGTTATCCAGTGAATGGGCGTAGGTGTAGTTGACGTCGAACTGCATGCCGTGGTTCAGTTTCTGCCGGAAATCGATCTGCAGCGCGTTGTAGTTGGAGTACCCGTTGTTCGTCATCTCGTCAATCTCCGCTCCGGCAGCATAGGGATTTGCCTGGAAGACATTGATGGGGTAGGTGCCCGATCCGCTCGCACCGGCGTTGCCGCAGGGCACGAAACTGGCTGCGTTGATCATGGAGCAGAGATAGCCCGGATTGCCTGCCAGGGCATTGGCAAAAGCGCCGGCCTGTCCTTGCTCCAGCCAGGTGATGAACTGGCCATTGGTGTAGCCGTTGGATACTCCCGTGGCGGCAAAAGCCTGATCGAAGAGCGGCGTGGCGTTCGGACCCTGGAAGGTCGTCGCGTTTGCTCCCCCGTTAGCCGCTACGTTCGCTTGCGCCGCCTTAAAGTTGGTGAGGAACCCGTTCTCGAAGATGTTCACTTCGTTGTAGTTCACGCCCAGCCATTGGTTTCTGGAGACGTTGCCGGCATACCGCACTTCCAGCACGTTATTCGGAGAAAGCTGGCGCTCAATGCCCACGTTCCAGGACTGAATGTAGGGCTGCTTGATATGCGGGTCGAAGGTGAAGTAGGAGGTACCAGTGAATCCCTGGCTCGCCTCAGTGATGATGGGATTGAAGGGATTGGGAGACGTCGATCCCAAAGCGGGCAAGGGAGCCCCGAGGATCTGCGATCCTGCGTTATAGAAGCCCGTGCCCGGGGCGGAGCTACTGGGCGCCACGGGAAAGGCCGTGAAATAGGTGTTGAAGTTCGCGCCGAAATTGGAGCCAAAGTTCCAGAAGTTCTGCGCGCCTTCTGTGTAGTTCTTGAACGCATAGCCAATGCGGAAGACAGTCTTGCCGTTGCCGGTGAAGTGGTCAAACCAGGAATTTCCTGTGTCACGCGGGTTCCAGGCCACGCCGACATTCGGCTCAGGGTGCACATAGGTTGGTGAGTAGGCCTCTGCTCCCGGGCCCTCCTGGGGATTTTGCACACCGCCCAGATTGCCCGGCTGGAAGAGGGCGCCCACCGGCGTCGGGCCCCACATATCCGCGATGTCGGGGTGCGTATAGAACCCGGTCTCATCCTTTGAGGCTCCGGTGAAGTCCCAGCGCAGCCCGTAATTCAGGGTGAGCGTGGGCAGTATCCTCCATGAATCCTCGGCGAAGAGAGCGGTCTGGTTCAGCCGCTCGTGCAGGTTGAAGGATATCCCTGGCTGAAACTGCTTTGTTTGGGCATTCACAAACTGGCCAAGACTGTAGTAGGTCATGCGGCCGTTCAACGTCGCGTAAAGGCCCTCGACGTCGCCTGTCGCTGACGCTGGTGCATTCTTGCCATTCAGGGAGTCGTCCAGAGAAGTCTGTACAGGATCGCCCGAGGAGATGCCGTTGACCCCGACATAGGGCACAAACTGACCGTTGTAGTAGTGGTCGATCTCGGTGGACGTTTCCGCGCCAAACTGGACCGTGTGCCGCCCTTTCTGCCAGGTGGCGCTGTCCTTGATGCCGAGGACCGGGTACAGAAAGCCAAGTTTCAGGGCGGTGAAGTAGTTGATGCCGCTGTCCAGACCCATGCCGAAAGCCAGCTGCCCTTGCTCCGTCATCTCGGCGGTCGGCGTATTCAGGCCTTGAGAGTCGAAAAGAGCCCCAGTATACAGGTAGCCCACCCTGAAGGCATTGACCAGGTTCGGTTTCAGGTTCCAATCGAAACCGGCAACCGCCTGGTAGTTCCTGAATACGCTGCTGTCACCTTGATTGGCGAACAATGGGCCGGGAAACGGGGGAGCGCCCGAGTTCAGGTTGTAGAAATTGGACTCGTTGACAGAGCCGGTCAGCCGGAAGTTCTGCGTCAGGTTGTAGTCCATGCGCAGCGTGGGATATTTTTGGACGGTGTACGCCTTATTGAGAAAATTAAGATTCTCGTGGTTCAGATCGAGAGGCGTAAGGACCACGCCAGGAAGCTTATAAGTCGACTCGATATTGGCCAGGTCCTGAGCGATGATGGGATTGATCGTGGCCGTGCAGGTGGAACAGCCGGCGCTGGCGCCTGCCTGCAGCACGTTATCCGTTTGCACCGTCGCTGTGCAGTTGGGTTGGTTGGGCTGGCAAACCGGAATGTACGAATAGATGCCGGAGAGCGCCGCCTGCGTGCCCACGGGGTTAGTGACCGTAAACTTTGACGGCTGCCGAAAATTCGCAAGACTGGCGAAGAAGAACAACTTATCTTTGATAATAGGGCCGCCGACGCTGCCGCCAAAATCGTTGATGATCAGCTTGGCGCGGGGCAAACCGATGAAGTTGTTGTACCAACTGTTGGCGTTCATTGCGTCGTTGCGGTAGTCCTCGAAGAGCAGACCGTGATAATCGTTGGTGCCGCGCCTGGTCACGAATCCGATGTCCATAGCCGACGTGCCGCCATGGCTGGCATCCAGCTGATCGGTCTGGACCGTCATCTCCTGGACATCTTCTAGGCGGTTGGTGATGGATGACCCGTCGTCATCGAATCCCGCGCTCTTATTGCGATTGACCATCGTGGAGAAGCCGTTTGAGCTTACATCCACGGCGCCGCCGGGAAGGTTGTTGATATCGTTGCCCACGGACCCGGGCACCAGAAACGCCAGCGGAAACGCGTCGCGGGCAAAGACCGGCAGATCCTGGACCTCCTTCAGGTCCACTGTGGTCGCAACCGTATTGTCGGTGGTGTCAAGAAGCGGCGTAGCATTGCCCGAGACGGTGATCGTCTGCGTGGAAGCGCCCACCTGCAGCGTCACATCGACGTCCGTCACCTGGTTCGTCTGAATCGTGACAGACGGGTACAGCTTGGTCGAGAACCCCTCCATCGTGACGGTGAGGCGGTAGCGCGCGGGGTTCAGAAACGGAATCGCCGCAGTTCCGGCACCTGCTGTCACGGCCTTGTGAACGTCATTGGTTCCCAAATCGGTCAGGACGAGACGCGCGCCGTTCACGACCGCGCCGGCCTGGTCGCGAACGGTGACGTTAAGCGATCCTGTCGACAGGTTCTGGGCGGTTGCAAGCTGAGACGTCGCAAGCACGGCAAGCAACGAAATGCCGATGATTGCTCCTGCTGTCCTTCTGGCCAAAGTTCCAAGCATCATGGGACGATCCTCTCGAATTGTCATTGCCAGGTTTCCCTGGATGGATCTGGGGTCTGAGGAGCCGGGCACAACGATTACCGCGTGGGAATACGTTTTCGCTGCAGTCCATCCTCAATTCCCGGAGGTGTTCAAAAATGTATCCATTCGTGTATGCTTCTGTCAATCGATATTTGCTCTCGGTGCCTGGTGCTCGCGGATCGGATCCAGGCGAAGCGTTTCCTGTAGAGGCCCCTGAAGATCGACACTGTTCGAGGTCTGGTTGAAAACATTTACGTTACCTCAGGCGTTCGAATGGCTTCCATCGCAGTCAGGCCATTTGGCTCCATGAAATTCGTTGCCCTCTTCCGTACCGATGACCGCTCCCGCCCCAGGACGCACGCGACGCAACACGGCGAAATCCGGCCGCATGGATATCGATTCGGTGGCGGCGCTCGCGCGGGTGTCTGCTGCCACGGTATCGAGGGCCATCAACCAGGTCCCCACCGCGTTGGCTGAATCGACACGAAATTCCGAGCAGGCCCTGAAGCAGCAATGAACCGGAGGAGGCAGCAGGCGAAATGCGCAATTGGCTGAATGTCGAATATGACGGACGCGCGTTACGGCGCTACTGGTTGTTTTCGGTTACGGGCGTAGCAATTCTTCTGACCGGCCTGACCGCGGCAGCACAACGTGAGCAGCAGGCTGCTCAGCCCGGTCCCATGCTGCAGCAGGGCATCGAGCATCTGCACACCCTGTACTTCGACCTCGATCTGGTCCGCTCCTCGCAGACCGTCGCTGCGCTGAAGCCGAAGGGTGCCGATGGATTCGATTTCACCCCCGGCGACCTGCTCGTGCAGCGCTCCACGGACGGCTACTATCACCTGGGCGATCTCGATTTGCGGCTGCGCACGGGCGAAAGCGGACCATGGGTGAGCTACTCCACGGCCTATCAGCGGCAGCCTCTGACACCGTTGCCGATTCGGGGCGACCAGCTCGCATCCGCCGATCTTGCGCCGACCTTGCCAGCGGATATCCCGCTGGATATCGTACGCACGTGGAGGATCGACGGCGAGAACCTGGCACTCCATTTCGTCCTGAAAAACAAGTCGAATCAGCCGGTGACAATCGGCTCGCTCGGCATTCCCCTGATCTTCAACAACATTCTGACGGACCGCACGCTGGCCCAGGCCCATGAGCTGTGCAGCTTCGACGATCCCTACATCGGCGAGGACGCGGGCTACGTCCAGGTGACGCGTCTGAGCGGGCACGGTCCGGCGCTGGTCATCGTTCCTGAGCGCCACACGCCGTTCGAAGCCTGGAACCCGATCCTGAATCGTCATGGGTTCGACCGCAAGATTCTCATCTTCAACGATCCCACGCCGCGCGGGCTCACCTTCGAAGGTTTTTACGAATGGATGGTCGCGAGCGGCGCGTATCAGGAGAACGAGTGGAAGCGGGCGCAGCCGTGGAACGAGGCAACCACCATCACTCTGCAACCGGGCGAATCGCGTAGCTTCGGCCTCATCTTTCTGCTTTCTCCTTCGATCCCGCAAATTCAGCAGACGCTTCTCTCGCATCTGCGCCCCGTAGCGGTTGGCATCCCCGGCTACGTCCTCCCGCAGGACATTCACGCGCAGCTCTTCCTGCGCTATCCGCAGCCGGTCACGTCCATCTCTGTCCAGCCCGCCGGAGCTATCACGATCACCCCGCAGCCGCCGACCGCGTCCGGGTGGAAACATTACGAGCTGCACGGCGTCGCCTGGGGACGCGCTCGCGTTGCAATCACTTATAAAGATGGCGCTCTCCAGACCATCAGCTACTTCGTGATCAAGCCGGAGCAGCAGGCGGTTGCCGACCTTGGACACTTCTTAACCACGCAGCAGTGGTTCGATGATCCGAACGATCCATTCCATCGCAGTCCTTCGGTGATCACCTACGATCGTCAGGCCAACAAGCAGGTCACGCAGGAGGGCCGTGTCTGGATTGCCGGCCTGAGCGATGAAGCCGGTGCCGGCTCCTGGCTGGCTGCGGCGATGAAGGAGTTCGGGCAGCCCGATAAGCAGGAGATCGACAAGTACGAGCAGTTTGTCGACCACGTGCTCTGGGGAGGGATTCAATACAGCAGCGGTCCCCGTCAATACGGGGTGCGTAAGAGCCTCTTCTACTACCAGCCCGACCAGTTCCCGCCGAATTTCTACAGCAGCCAGTATTACTGGAAGTCGTGGACGAGCTGGAACAAGGAGCAATCCGAAGCCGTCGATCGCTCGTTCAATTATCCTCACGTAGCTGCGGCCTACTGGGTGCTCTACCGTCTGGCCCGCGACCATCAGGGGCTGGTGACGAATCATCCCTGGCAGTGGTATCTGAACCACGCGTATCAGGCCACCATGGCCATGATGAAGTTCGCGCCGTACTATACGCAGTTTGGGCAGATGGAGGGTGATGTTTTCGTGTGCATCCTCGAGGACTTGCAGCGCGAAGGCATGACCGAAGAGGCCAGCGCCATGGAAGCAGCGATGCGCAAACGCGCGGACCACTGGAATCAGGAGCCGTACCCCTTCGGTAGCGAGATGCCGTGGGACTCGACCGGGCAGGAAGAGGTCTACGCCTGGACGAAATACTTCGGCTTCGATCAGAAAGCCCAGGTTACGCTCGACGCGATCCTTGGTTATGATCCTTCCATTCCCTCGTGGGGTTACAACGGCAGCGCGCGACGCTACTGGGACTTTATCTTCGGAGGCAAGGTCGCTCGCCTCGAGCGGCAGCTCCACCACTACGGTTCCGGTATCAATGCCATTCCGCTGCTGGCCGCCTATCGCGAACATCCCGACGATCTCTATCTGCTGCGCGTCGGCTACGGAGGCACCATGGGACCGCTGACCAATATCGATCAGGAGGGATTCGCCTCGGCGGCATTCCATGCATTTCCTGACATGTTGGCGTTCGATCCCTATTCGGGCGACTATGGGCCCAACTTCTTCGGACATGCCTTCGACACAGCGACCTATGTCACACACAGCTCCGACTTCGGCTGGCTTACTTTCGGCGGAAACCTGACCGAGGATGCGCAGACCATCCGCGTCACGCCGCTCGATTCCTTCCGCATGAGGGTCTATCTTGCGCCGTATGGCCTGTGGCTTACGCTCGACGCCGGCAAGTTCCGCGAGGTCAGCTTCGATCCGCGCTCGCAGACCGTTCATCTCGTCCTCGATCCGGCGAGCGAATACACGCAGCAGGCGCTGCTGCGCATCGCGCAACCGGCCACCATCCTCGGCGCAGGGCAGTTCCATCCCGCCAAACACTACGAACTGGTGCGCGGAGCCTATGCTGTTCCACTCAGCAGCACGGCCACCGAAATCGTTCTGAAGGCAGACAACCATCATCCGAATCAGCCGTGACGCTATCGCGGCGTCGCGCGTTGCAGTCCAACAGGAAGACATCACAGGAGACACCGCATGAACCGCCATCGATCCCTTTCCCGCAGACAATTCGTGACATCCGCTGCTGCCACCGGAGGGCTCCTGATGCTTCCCCGGTCCATGCATGCACAGACCGCGGTCGACGACATCCCGGTCAGCGCCAACCATGCCGGCTATGAGAAGGTCCCCTGGACCTGGCAGAACTTTCCGATGACCCAGGTCCGTATGCGCGACGGTCTGCTGAAGAACGCACTGGAAATTAACAGCGGCTATCTCTTCCTCGTGCCCAACGACCGCCTCGCGCACATGTTTCGCGTCACCGCCGGCGTGCCGTCCACGGCCGAGCCTCTCGGCGGATGGGAAGCGCCGGACTGCGAGTTGCGCGGCCACTTTGCCGGAGGGCACTACCTCTCCGCCTGCGCGTTGCTGTACGCGTCAACCGGCGACGACAAGATCAAGGCGAAGGGCGACGATCTGGTCGCCGACCTGGCCAAATGTCAGCAAAGCGATGGCTATCTCGGCGCTTATCCCGCGACTTTCTACGACCGCCTCCGCAATTTCCAGAGGGTCTGGGCGCCCTTTTACACCTACCACAAGATCATGGCGGGCCATCTCGATATGTATGTTCATGCCGGGAACCAGCAGGCGCTTCAAACCTGCAAGGGCATGGCCGACTGGGCCATTCACTACACCAAAGATATTCCCGACGATCAATGGCAGCGCATGCTGCTGGTCGAACAGGGAGGCATGAGCGAAGTCTCATTCAACCTGTATGCGGTGACCGGCGAGGATAAGTTTCGGGATCTGGGCTTCCGGTTCTATCACCACAAGATGCTCGATCCACTGGCAGCAGATATCGACGACCTCAATCACAACCATACGAACACCAACATCCCCAAAATCATAGGGGCAGCGCGCGGTTATGAGGTCGTCGGCGACCAGCAGTACCGGCAGATCGCGGATAACTTCTACCGCATCGTGACGCAACACCATATCTACTGCACCGGCGGCACCAGCAATGGCGAGTTCTGGCACGCGCCCGACGCCATCGCTTCGCAACTGGGTCCGGCCGCCGAAGAATGCTGCTGCAGCTACAACATGATGAAGCTCGCCCGCCATATCTACGGCTGGACCGGCGACCCGCGTATCTTCGACTACTACGAGCGGCTCATGTACAACGTACGCATCGGTACCCAGGATCCGAAGGGCATGCTGATGTATTACGTCTCGCTCAAGCCGGATTACTGGAAGACCTTCGGCACGCCGTTCGACTCTTTCTGGTGCTGCACCGGGACGGGCGTGGAAGAGTACTCCAAGGTCAACGACTCGATCTACTTTCACGACGACCGCAACCTCTACGTCAATCTCTTTGCCGGCTCGGAACTGACCTGGCCGGAGAAGGGCATTTCGGTCGTCCAGGAGACGAACTTCCCGCTGGAAGAGACGACGAAGCTCACGATCAAAGCTGCTCAGCCCACGCGGCTAGGGCTTAGAATCCGCGTTCCTTACTGGGCGACGAAGGAGGTGTCCTTCCGCATCAACGGCAAAAAGCATCGCGTACACACTGCACCGGAAACCTATGCGGCGATCGACCGTACGTGGCACGATGGCGACACCGTTGAGGTGAGCCTGCCCATGTCCCTCCACGTCTCCGTCACGCCCGACGATCCCACTGTGCAGGCCGTGATGTACGGCCCGCTGGTGCTGGCCGCGGAGATGGGCCGCGAAGGGCTGAGCGAGAACCGCATCTACGGCCCCAATGGACCCTGGGACGACCGCCACAATTACCCCATGCCCGCGCTCGTCGCTGCCTCCGGGCAGGCCAGCGATGCGGTGCGCCGCGTACCGGGCGACGAACTGCGCTTCGAGACAACCGGGCAGTCCACTGCCATGCAACTGAAGCCGATGTATCAGGTGATGGAGCAGCGCTACACGGTCTACTGGAAGACAACCCGGGCCTGAATCTCGGAGGCAGGAATCATGGCACGCATGCACCGCAAGCCGCGGATCTCACGGATCCACTTTGTTCTGGCCCTCATCGCGCTCTGCGCCCTGCCTGGCGCCGCGCAGTACGACGGTAGCCCGGGACACTCCATCGGATCGGTGACGGTTCGCGGCAAACTGATCGTTCTCACGCTCAATCCGGGTGCGCTCGGCCAGGCCAACCTCTTCAATCTGGCGCATCACACGCTGCGTTTCACGCCGGATGGCGCGGGGTATCGCGTCGAAAATATTCCTTTCGTCTGGGATTCCAGCTTCGGCGCCGCGCTGACTGAGCCGCAGGTGGAATTGAAGAATTTCGCGTTTCCGTTTTCCGGCCACGAGTGGCAATCGTTCTCTGTGGGCGTGACCGGCTCGATCGTTTTCGGCGAAACGCCGAATTCCCAGGGTGAACGAGGGCGCCGCGGCATGCATGTTGGCCGCGACGGAGGGCTCGCGGTCGAGCGCTTTGAGGAATTGCGCGAGGCCGGCCCTGAATTCATCAACACCGTGCCGGCCATCAGCGTCTTCTTCAAGCCGCGCATGACCGGGACACGCTACTGGAAGGAGCTCGACGACCGCGCTGTTGTGACCTGGAGCCTGTCCGAGCCTTACGGCGGCATCCAGGACTGGACGTGGACGCCCACGGTGAATCGCTTCCAGGCGGTTCTGCACAAAGATGGAACCATCGATCTCTCCTATGACGATGTTGCTGCGCGCGACGCAGTCGTCGGCGTCTATCCGCTCGTCAGCGGCGGAGCCGAGAAAAACATTGCGACAATCAGCGTTGCCGGCGATCCTTCGGCCGCTGCGAACCTCGACATCCGGCAGGTCCGGCTCAGCGCCGTCGACGGCCTCTATCTGCGCGTCGCGCTGGAAGCGCGCGGGCCGATGCTGGCGGAAACGGATCCCGCGATCGCCGGCATTACTTACCGCATCTGCCTGAGCAAAACTGCGCCGCAGGGCCCGTGCACGGAGGATGCCCATGCCGACGCGGTGTGGACCGTTCGCGGATTCGGAGCGTTCCACTACGGCGAGTTCAGCATGGGCCCGCGTTATCGAGCCTTTGGCGCCGGCCTTTCGCCGAAGGTCGGCGTCGACGGCAATGTGCTTTCGTTTGAGGGAACGCTGCCCGAAGGCTACAAAGCCGGCGACCGAGTCTATCTCAGCGCCGCCGTTCAGGGATCAGGCGACCAGGCTGCTGTCCGCATTCCCTCCCATTCCTTCACGCTGGCCGGAGTTGCGAGTCCGGAAGTGCATTTCTCCTCGCTGACCAGGAAGAGTGGTCCGTTCCCGGTCGTATTTGAGACATTCCATTACCTGCGGCCCACTCGAGCGCAGGACCTGTCGTGTTCGGTGATCAAGGCGCTCGGCGACAAGTTCGATATGCTGGCGTATTACTCCGACTTCCGCATCGACAATCCCGAGGCCGGCACCTCCAGCGACGGTCCCCTGGGCGGCGGTCCTGAGGGCGGCAAGGTCACAGGCATTGGCGCGCCGCAGGGTAATCTCGCGGATTACTGCACCCAAGGCCGGTTCCAGTGGGAGTTCATCCAGCCGGTGTATGTGGGCGCGAACCAGATGCAGGAGTATCCGCCCGCGGGGCTGACGGGCAACGACCCGCATAACATCGCCTTCTATATGCATCAACTCGCGGAGCGCACCTTCAACGGAAAGATTCCGCCGTACGACTACGCGATGTCGCAGATCGGCCACGAAATGGGCCATCGCTGGGCCGCATTCGTCACCGCGAAGGTGAACGGCGAGACCATCCAGCTGGGCCCGGTTCACTGGGCGATGGGGCTGCAGGCGCGGGCGCCATTTCCGTATCAGAGGCCGACGGAAGCGTCGATTATGGGCGGTGGCGTCTGGCAGGATAACTTCGACGGAACGTTCACCCAGCTCGACGATAACTACTATGTTCCAGCCACGGGTTACTCCTATCTCGACTTATATCTGATGGGGTTGATTGCGCCGTCAGAGGTTCCGGACTTCTTCATCCTAAGAAACCTGAAGCTGGTCGGGCACGACTCGAACGGGCACCCAATCTTCAGGGCGGATCGAACCAAAGTGACCGTCCAGGATGTGATCGCCGCCGAAGGGCCACGCGAGCCCGACGTGGATCACTCGCAGAAGCACTTCAACACCGGCATGGTGCTGGTGGTCGAGCACGGCAGGACGCCCAGCCAGGAGCTGATCGACCGGGTCACCGGCATCAGCCAGCGGTGGGCGGACTTCTGGACGACCACGACCGGCCATCGGGCCACGATGACAACCAATCCGTAGTCGACCGGGGGGCTCCCCACCCTGCACCTGTCTATCTAACTGATTTCCAGAAGGTTGCTACTGTTTACCAGGTTGACATCATCGGCCTCTCCCTCAAGTATTTGATTCTGCAGCGGATATTTGCACCTAAATAAACCTGTCGCACATACGCCCCAATGAAGAGACTGCAGCAACCTGGAAAGGAAAAGCCCCGCTTTTGGCGGGGCTCTTCTGAAATCTCTCCTTAATTTCAGTATATAAGTTTAATCCGCATTCTAGATGCATAACTACTGAACATAATCGCAACCGCGGATTTCATGTACACAGTGTGAGCACTCAGAGGAAAGGCTCATCGACACGTGAATGTCCTCAGGTCGGCTCACGGCAGCGTCAAACCGTACACCCGTCATCTCCAGTCCTGCCCCCATCGTAAGGCTAGAGACCACAACGCCTGCTCCTGCCCAAAATGGCTCTATGTGCGGACGTGTGACGGGCAGAAGAAGCGTACCAGCTTGAATACGCCGAGCTGAGCAGAGGCCCAGAAGATCGCTGCAGATCGCCTCCGCGCTATGGACCCCGAGATCGCTGCGGCACGCGCTGTGACCGAAAAGCACGAAGCAAAGCTGGTAGCCGTCAAAGCCGCCTGCGAACTGTGGCTCGACCGTGTCGCCCGGGATCTGGGCAAGGAAGGGAGCTATGAGCAGTATTCGGTCGTCACAAAAGAACTGCAGAGCTGGGCGAAGGAATTGGGCATTCTCCACATTCAGGAGATCACCAGCCTCCAGCTGGGGAGTTGGTATAGTTCCCGCCACTGGACGAAGCGGTCTCTCAGCACCAGGCGTCAGCGCTGGGTGATGGTGCGTTCGATGTTCCGCTATTGGCACGAGCACAAGGTCATCCCGGAGAACGTGGCGGCCATAGTGAAACCGGTCAAAGTGAGTGGTGATCACGTGCAGGGACCCTATACAGATGAGCAGGTCGAATCGGTGATGCGCCACGGCGAGAATGATCCTCGTCTCCTAACGTTCGTTCTGCTCCTGCTGCACACAGGCTGTGACGTAATGGATGCGGTCCTGTTCGACCCGGCTCGTATCCGCGACTATTCCGTTGATGGTCGGACCATCAGCGTCTACCGCTACAAGCGCGTGAAGGACGCGCATGGAAGAAGTGGTTCCTCTGCCAGCCCAGGTCGCGGAGGTGCTTCGTTCAGTTTCGGCGTTACCTGAGAATCCGCCGTCGATGCCATTCCGGGACCCTCGGCTGAAGCTGGTCAGCGATCGGAACTGGTGGTCGTTGCGGATCCGGCAATCACTGAAAGCAGCCAACGTGAAGTGGGTCGAACTGCCCAGCATGGATGACCGGGGGAGGCCAAAACGTAAGCAAGCCAACTGCAAGCAATTTCGGCATGCGTTCGCCGTACGACAGCTTCGCGCGGGTCAAAGGCCGGAAGAGGTGGCGAAGATGCTTGGCCATGTCAACACGGACATGGTCCGAAAGCACTATGCTCCGTGGGTTGAAGAGTTGGATCAGGCCCACATTAGTCGCGTGGTCAGGGGTTGGAGTTTCTAAACCCCTCTCGCAGCCGGGATTACGCACGGACGCAAAGGGTAGCGTGTTTCTCCTAGTTCATCACCGCGAGTGCCTCGGATGGCCGTTGCAGCCCCGGAGCGACGTGATTCGTGCTGCACCAGCTTCTCCCGCGGCAGTTTATTCGGTCGCCGTGATTGGTGTCGGCAGCTCGATACCGCAATCCCATCAGGCCATACACCTGGGCGCTCACTGGCCGCTTACAGCTCGCGGAGCCAGCCGCCATCCGGCCTACGGTCTACGAGCTCAGGCCCATTCTTTGCAACCTCCACCCGCAGGATCTCCGTATCGAGACCCGAGGTTGGCAACCAACCCCTTGAGGCACGAGCTCCCACTGGCCTCCATTTGCCCATGAAGATCTCTCCCGAATCCGAAAATCATAGTCGCCTCTATGCGAATCCTGGGTAGCAGCCCAAGCCCATACCCCTCCAGGATGGATTCTCGCTTGCATGAGAACATCCGTCCTGCAACCTGAGTTGCAATCAGTGGAGGCCGGCGGGGGGCGACGCTTTCTCGCTGTGCACGTGCCAGGGCAGGCTCTCGGTGACGATCTCCGGGTGTTCACGAAGAAAGTTGAACGAGTACGTGGGCGCCGCAGGGTCCGGCTTCTCTGCGTTGAATGCCGCTTCCTCTTCCGTGGCTTTCGCAGTCATTCCGAATTTGCGATAAAGCGATGCGAGCTCCTGGTGAGCGGTCAAGTCGTCAGGCACGATCTGCTGTAGCGCCTGGAACTCGCCGAGCGCTTCCTGATCACGGCCCTGAGCGAGAAATGCCAATCCCAATTCGCGCCGGGCGTCCCGCGATCGCGGGTACTGACTGGCCACCTTCCGAAGATCCTCAACCTCTCGATCAAAGTGGCGGCCGTGCTTCTCAACAAGGGCCATGTAGCACAGGGCGCGCGCATTATTCGCGTCTGGAGAGAGCGCCTGCCGCAACTGGCCTTCCGCCGCGTCGAATTTCCCTGTCTGAATGTAGGTCAGTGCCAGATTCGTGTAGCCGTCAACGTAACGTGGTCTCAGTTTCACCACTTCCGAAAATGCGGCAGTCGCCTGCTGAAGCTCCTCCCCGGGTACGGGAGCATATCCGCTGTCACCCGTCGGGCCAAGGCAAGCGATGCCAAGATTGTTCCAACGCAACCAGTCTGGGTCGTTCTCTCCTTTCGGAGCAGGCCGATTCTCCCCAATCTCAAGAGTGGCCGTACCCGTTGCCAGCACCACGATGGGATAGCGCCGATGATCGGGACCGAGAACCGTATTGAGGTAGCGCTGCTGGAAATGCCGGTACTTCACCTGCGCTGTGACGACTAGGGGACCCTTGACATCCGCGGGAATGCGGAATCCGTATCGGACGATGCTTGCCCCACCCGCCGCGATGGTGCCGTCGAATCCCACAGAGCGCATTTTCCAGACTTCATGGTTTTCTATCGCGTTGCCATCTTTGTCGAGCGGTCGATCGAGGAAGTCGATCGAGGAAAACGTGGGCTCTCGGATCGTCTCGCGGCTGCCAGGTACCGAGGCCATCCACGTAGCGGTTGTACATGCAGAACGCCGCAGCGATCAGCACCGTATCGTGGATCTCTCTGTCCGTCGCGCCCTGCTCTCTGGCCCCAGCTACGTCTTCAGGAAGAACGCGCTTTCCTCCCTGCTGCACCTTGCCGGCAATCGCCAGCAGGGCCTTCAGCTTCGGGGTGACCGGTGCAGTCTCGAAGTCCGTTTTCACACGAGTCACAGTTTCGGCGCTTCCCAGGTGGGCGGCTGCAGCCTCTCCATGGCTGGTCTGGCAGAAATAACAGTCGTTTTGTGCGGAGACATAAGTGGCAATCAGTTCGCGTTCGCCCGGCGTCAGGCTGTTGGGCCCATGCAGCAGGATGTGCGCCAGCTCGCGCATGGGCTTCGCGGTTTCCGGGCGAAAGGCGAACCCGGCGCTGATGCCGGGTAAATCTTCGGGCAGGGCGATGTGCGGCATGCTTCTCTCCTCAGCGGGTAGCGCCTGTCGGCTGCAGATTCGCTTTGCTTCCCTGGATGTATCCTTCGCACGCCACGATCTTCCCGCGCTCGCGATACATGGCCTCATCGTGGGGCTGTGTGGTCCCCAGGCCATCGACGTAGCGGTTGTACATGCAGAACGCGGCGGCGATCAGGACGGTATCGTGGATTTCAAAGTCGGTGGCGCCCAGGCTGCGGGCATGCTCCACATCCTGAGAAGTGACATTCTTGCCGCCCCGTTGCACTTTGCTGGCGATCACCAACAGCGCTTTCGTCTTGTCGGAGATATTGGCGTGCTGAAAGTCCGCCTTCACCCGCCGCACCAGATCCTCATCGCCGTCGAGATGCGCAGCGGCGATAGCGCCGTGGATGCTTTGGCAAAAATGGCAGTCATTGAGATGTGACACGTAGGTGGCGATCAGCTCCCGCTGGCTAGGAGTCAGCGTATGAGGACCGAACAGGAGAATGTCGGCCAGCTCGTTGAGAGGCTAGGCGGTTTCCGGGCGGAACGCCAGCGCGCCACGGATTCCAGGCAAACCTTCGGGGAGAGAGATATGGGGCATGGAGAATTCTCCTTTGAGACCACGCAACAACAGAAGTGGGAACAGACTCCGCGTGCCGGCAAGGCCACCTCCGGGAGGGCGGAAACCCTTTCCGCGGAGAGCAAGGAAACTTATCAGGAAAACCGATGTCTCCGCGCCAACGAAAAGACGGACTCCGAAATACAACCTGGGATGGATATCCCTTTGATTTCGAATGCAGAGAGAGTCGCCCAGCATGCCCACCGGCTGGTGGACTGAGGATTCAATCGGAAGGTCGATGACAAAAACACGGACTTCTTCGATGATTGGCCCCGGCATTCAACTCTGCATTCTGACGTGGCCGAGCTTGCCTTGAGATCCACCGGAAGGTAACGGATCCTGACTCCCCAGAGTTGCGCAAGGTGCCACGTCGGTCCCCATGACTTCAACTCCCTCGAGCCTGCAAATCGGTCGCAGAGCTCGTTGGCATGGATGCGCGTTGCGAACCGCGACAGATTTTCCGTCTGCGACCGCCTCCTGGCGATTGTGAACAGGGAAACAAGGCTGGCACAGACCTTTTGGAGGCTATGTGAAAGTTCTTCATTCATCCGCCACATTTTGCACGCTGCTGGCAGCGTGCACACTTCTTCCCGTCATTCGCAGCTTTGCCCAGGCGACGACCGCGTCCGTCCACGGCACTGTGACGGATCCTAACGGTGCTGTGCTGGCCAACGCGAGTGTAACGGCTCTCAACACAAGCACCGGCATTGCAGTGAGCCAGCAAACTGACAGCAAGGGCAATTTTGTCTTTCCGGACCTTCATATTGGTGGCCCCTACTCCATTACCGTGGAAGATTCGGGCTTCCAGCGCTTCGTCGTCAGCGGCATCATCCTGGATCTGAGCTCCGCGCGACAGGTCGATGCCAGACTCCGGATTGGGTCATCGTCAGAAACTGTCCGCGTGAGTTCGGAGGAGGTCGAGGTCGAGTCCTCCGACGTTCAGCTCAAGGATGTGATTGGGGCGCAGGAACTCGAGGATCTTCCAACTCTGGGGCGCGATGCGGTGCAGTTGCAAAAGACGGCGCCGGGGACGGTAGAGGCTTCTGACCGCGAAGCTACGTTCTCAACCAACGGCAGCCAGACCCAGGAGAACTCCTACCTGCTGGACGGGACCGACATCAACGACTTTCTGCTCAATCAGCCGGGCATTACTGTGAATCCCGATGCGCTCGCTGAGATCAACGTCATCTCCAGCACGATCGATCCGGAATTCAGCCGCAACTCGGGAGCCATCGTCGATGAGGCGCTCAAGAGCGGTACCGATCAGTTCCATGGCGACGGATTCGAGTTTTATCGCGACACGTTTCTGAACAATGGCAATTATTTCTCCGCGACGCGCCCCGGGTTCCATCAGAATGTCTTTGGCGGCACGCTGGGCGGGCCGATCATCAAAAATCGCACATTCTTTTTCCTGGCTTATCAGGGTCTTCGCAATCGCACGGCGCAGACCCAGATCACGCCCGTCTTCTCAGCCGATCAGCGGGGAGGCCACTTCTCGGCCGACGAAGCCCAGTTTTCGAGCAAGCCGATTCCGTTCCCAGGCGGACTCAACGGGCCGAGTGGTCCATGTCCGGCCGGTACTCCCTGGAATGTCTGTTTCCCAGATGCGCAAATCCCTAAATCGAATTTCAATCCGATTGCAGTCAATTTGTTGAACAAGTATGTTCCGGCGCCGAACTACAACAATGCGGGAATCGGCTACTTCAACTTCAATGCCCCGAACACCTCCGCGGACGATCAGGGCATCGTCCGCATTGATGACCAGGTGACTTCAAAGGATGCACTCTGGGCCTCGGTGATTTTCGATTCCAGCCCGGCGACGAATACCTTGCCCCTTCCAGCAACAGAGTCGACCGGAACCGGGGCCACCCTGCCAGGGTTTGCCGCAGATAATTCATCCCATACGAAGATCTTCAGCGGGTCGTGGACGCATGTCTTCAACAGTACGACGCTGAACGAATTGCGCACCGGCTATTTTCGCTTCAATTACAAGGAGCTGGAACCAGCAGCTGCCACGCTCGCCGCGCCCTCGTCCTTTGGCTTTGACATCGTACCGCAGGACGCCGCCGCCGGGACGCTGCCCTACATCAACGTGAATGGCTATTTCGCCTTGGGCTTCAGCACCAACGGGCCACAGCCACGCAAGGATGAGAACTATACATTCTTCGACAACTTCAGCAAAGTAGCCGGCAATCACGATCTGAAATTCGGCGTCAACGTGGAGCGGTTTATCATCAGCAACCCCTACTATACGGACAACAGCGGCGCGTTCAATTTTAATGCCTCGGCTACGTACAGCACCGGCGATCCGGCCGCTGATTTTCTTCTGGGCATCCCAGCCACTTACAACCAGGGTTCCGGCTTTTTCGTCGATGTGCGCGCATCGCAGTACTATGCCTACGCTCAGGATCACTGGAAGGCTTCGAGCGCGCTCACCCTGGCGTACGGACTCGGCTATGAGGTAGAAACTCCATACGCGAATCTTCAGTACGACGGTGTAGGCGTCACCTGCTGGTATGCCACCGACGCTCAGTCCAAAGTATTTTCCGGCGCACCTCCGGGGACGTTGTATCCGGGGGATCCTGGCTGCAACAAGAACGGGGGTCCGACAAGTCACTGGGACCATTTCTCGCCGCGCCTCGGATTCGCGTGGTCTCCGGAGGGAGGCTTTGGCGTGCTGACTGGGCCTGCCGGAAAGCGCGCCTTTGTCGTGCGCGGAGGTCTTGGCCTCTACTGGAACCGCGTCCAGGGAGAAGGTGCACAGGTCAATTCGAACGATCCACCGTTCTCGGAGAACAGCGTCGGTGCCGCCGGCCTCGGCGGTAATCCAGGCTTTGCCAATCCGTTTGCCGATATCGCCGATACTCCAGGCGCTTCCTACCCGGCCAATCCCTTTCCTTATTCCGTACCTAGGCCCGGTCAGAACGTGAACTTCATGTCCCTTTATCCGCTGGAGATGGATAACCTGACGTCTGATGTCGACGTTCCCTATACGTATAACTACAACCTGAACATCCAGCGTGCATTGCCGAGCAATATGGTTCTAACCGTCGGCTATGTCGGTTCACTGGGCAGGAAGCTGATCCGAGCCCGGGAAGGCGATCCCATCACGCAGCAGGGCCACGACGCTTGCCTGAATGGCACTGGCGCCGGTGCGCCCATCATGATCGGCGGCCAAACGTTCACGTGCCTGCAACTGATCGGCTCGCAATCACTCTATTTCCCCGGCGAGAAGCTGCAGCCGGGCGTGATTCCCGGGTCGCAGATTCCGGGAGTGCTTCCAAACGGCGTGCCGTACTACCTGTCGATCGGAGGGATGCACACCAGCGGCATCTCCAGCTACAACGCGCTCCAGGTTTCGCTGGCGAAGGCTCCTTCTCACGGCCTTTACTTCTCTCTTGCCTATACGTACAGCCATGCCCTGGACAACGCCTCCAGCCTCGAAGATTCGGTGGCCAACGGATACGGGACAAATTATGTCCCCGGCTTCGAAAATCAGAGTTATGGAGATTCCGTCTACGATGCCCGTCAGCGGCTCGCAGCGCTTTACAACTATGAAATTCCCGTCGCATTTCGAGGGTCAGCACTTCTGCGCTCTGCCCTGAATGGCTGGCACTTTTCCGGGATCACCGCACTGCAAACCGGTTTTCCGATCACCATCTACGATGAAGGAGTTTTTAACTCGCTGTATTGTGATCAGTTCAGTTTCGTAAATTGCCCCGACGTGCCGAATACCTCGACTTTCCACATTCACACAGAGAATCCCAGAAACCCTGGCCACTACTGGTTCAATACCGCGACCTTCACCCAGGAGCCCATCGGGACGTTTGGCAATGTCAAGCGCAATTTCTTCCATGGCCCGGGATTTAACTATTCGAACTTCGAGGTGTACAAAAACTTCGCGGTGGGCGAATCGCAAGCGCCGCGGTACATCCAGTTACGTCTCGAAGCGTATAACGCTTTCAATCACGCGAACTTCGCAAACCCCAGTGGCAATTTTGGCGCCGGGCCCACCGTCTTCGGGGTCATCGATTCTGTCGATCAGCCGATCAACGCAGGCGGTGACCCGCAGCCCGGCCGCGCCATTCAGTTGGCGGGGAAGTTCTACTTCTAGAAGGGTGCACACTCCCGCGGGAATGATGGAGACCGGTTACGGCAAGAGACGATGTCGAAAAGGGCGTGTGGGACGAGGTAGGAATGAAGCGACGGTGGAAGTGGGTGAGTCGAACAGCCCTGACTCGTTCAGCTCGGTGCAGCGTCACTTCACGAACTTGTAAGGGATAGCAAATCTACCGATCTGGATAATCGCCTTCTCGTCCGGCGGCCAGATGTGCAGGCTCACAATGCGGCTCGACCCGGCAATGCGATGCGCCTCTGTGGTCCCGACCAACACGCCAGTCGCCGCGACATGAACGTGCACGCGCAGCGTGTCCGTAGCGCCGGCGCGGATCCAGCCAAACGCATAATCGCCCGGTTCGAGCAGAATCCCACCCATCCGGATGGGCACCTGCACGACGAGGTAATGCGAGTACTTGCCATCGGCTGAGTAGCCGGCGGTGAGCAGGACCACACCGGCGATGAACTGGCCGCGGTTGCTGACGATGCCGGATGCCGTGCGCATCTCGGTCTCGATACGCTCGCTCTCCACCTGCGCCCGTGAGGGCAGTACCGATGCGAGCTCGGCATCGGTGGCCTGGCGCCACGATGTTCGCTGTGCCGCGACCAGCGGCGATACAGATATCAGCAGGGCTGCGCACAGGACCGCGCCGATCGTATGGGTCTTCATGGCTGCTGCTTCCTCAGGGACTCGAACGGAACGATGCCGCGCCGGATTGCCGCCGTGGCCGCCTGGGTTCGATCGGTCACGCCCAGTTTGCCAAGAAGGCTGTTGACGTGCGTCTTCACGGTGGCTTCGGAGATATCCAGTTCGGTTCCGATCTCCTTATTGCTTTTGCCGTGCACGATCTGCTCGAGCACTTCGAGCTCGCGGTGGGTCAGATCCTCCGTGCTCATGCGCTCGGCCAGCCGCTCCGCAATGACCTGCGGGATATGCGATTTGCCCTCATGAACCGTCCTGATCGCCGCCACCAGATCCTTCGTCGTCATGCCTTTCAGCAAATATGCTTTGGCCCCTGCCTTCAACGCACGATAGATGTCTTCATCGCCGTCATAGGTGGTAAGCACGATGAACCGCGCCTGCGGTTCCTCCGCGCGCAGCCGCCTGATGACTTCGACGCCGCTCATCTTCTGCAGGCGCAGGTCGATGAGGGTGACGGCCGGCCGGTGCCTGCGAAACTGGTCGATGGCCTCCATGCCATCGGCTGCTTCGCCCACCACCTCCAGGCCGTCCACCACGTTGAGCAGCGCCACGAGCCCCTGGCGCACCACGGCGTGGTCCTCGACCACCAATACCCGAATGGCTTCCGGGCTCACTGGGCTCCTGATTTCCTGCGTGGCTCGACAGGAGATGGCGCGCTCAGCCGGACGGTTGTTCCCGCGCCAGGTTCACTGGTTACTTCCAGAGTTCCGCCAATCGCTGCCGCACGCTCCTCCATTCCGGTCAGGCCAAAATGTCCCGCTGCCGCTCCGGCATCCGGGAGCGGCGCGCCTCCGCGACCGTCATCTTTTATTTCGAGCACAATGAACTCCGGTCCGTACTCAAGCTGGACAAACAAGTGGCTGGCTCCCGCATGCATCCTCACATTATGCATTGCCTCCTGCGCGACGCGCAGCAGTTCGCGCTCCATTTCGGGCGGCAGAGGCCTGCAGGCTCCAAACAATCTGAACTCCACGGCGAGGCCATCTTTGCCGGCCGACTCCGCCACGCGCCTCAGCCTGACCGGGAGCGTGGTCTCCCCGCCATCGTGCGTGCGCAGCGCCCAGATCGACTGCCGCGCGTCATCCAGGCCCTCGCGCACATAACTGCGCGTCTGGTCCAGTTGCTCGACCGCGGCGTCGACCTTGCGCATGCGCAGCAGCACCGCCAGAACCTCAAGCTGCACCGAGATGCCGGCATAGCCCTGGGCGAGCGTGTCGTGAATCTCGCGCGCAATGCGGGTGCGTTCGCCCAGCACCGCCGTGAATTCACGCTCCGCCAGACGCACCCGACCCTTCACCAGCAACACGATCGCGGCCGCCACGGCTGCCAGCAGCAACGCGTAAAACCACAGCGTCTGATAGAAACGCGGCCGCAATTCGAACTGGAGCACCGCGCCCTGGACGTTCCAGATGCCGTCGTTGTTCGCCGCCCGCACCCGGAAGGTATAGCGGCCCGGCGGGATGTTCGTATAGTAGGCGGTACGGCGCGCGCCGGCGTCGATCCAGGCGCGATCGAAGCCCTGGAGAATGTAGCGATAGCGCACCTTCTGCGGCGCGATGAAGCTCAGGCCCGCGTACTCGAACTGGAAGTGCACGTGGCCGGCGGCAATCTTCAGCAAGCCGCCAGCCTGGAGCGGCTCATCCACGTCATCCACGGCAAACCGCTCCAGCGCGACGGGCGGGGGAAGCGTGTTGATGGGAAATTGTCCGGGGTTGACCTCCACCAGCCCCTTGGGCGTGGCGAACCACAGGCGGCCGTCGCGCGACTTCCAGGCTGAGGGATGGCTGTTGATGGCTGTCTCCCGGCTGGGCAGGCCATCGGCGGTTCCGAACTCCATCCAGTGCGCGCACCCGCGGCCGGAGCTGATTCCGCTCGCCGCACTGTAGTCGCAGCGGGCGATCCCGTTGTCGGTGGCGAACCACAGGTGCCCCTCGCCATCGTCGAGAATGGCGTGAATCGTGGTGCGATCGAGGCCGCTGGTGGCCGTCGCGGAAAACCGATGCCCGTTCCACACGTCCCAGCCATGATCCTGCGTTCCGATCAGCATGGTTCCATCGGCTCGCGGCAGCAGCGCCGTGACCACATTGCTGGAGAGCCCGTCGACCGTGGTGAAGTTGTCGATCCGGCCGCCATGCAGCCGGGAAAGGCCGGCCAGGGTTGCCACCCACAAATTACCTCGCGCATCGCGGGCCATCGCGCCCACCAGGTCGCTTCCCAGGCCGTTTGCCTGGGTGTAGGTAACCATCTGCGCGGCAGAACCTCCCGCGCCGATCCAGTGCGCCAGGCCACGCCGTGTGCCGACCCACAGCGATCCGTCCTCGTCGACGAGCAGCGAGCGGATGAAATCATCAGGCAAGCCGTCGGCCGAAGTAAAAGTCGTCACACGGCCTGCGCGAATGCGGTTGAGGCCGTCCGGCGTGCCAATCCACACGTCGCCCGTGGGCGCGGCGGCCAGGGAAAGCACAACGTTGCTGGCCAGCCCATCGCTCACCGACCAGCTTCGCACCGCTCGCATCGCGCTCCCGCTCCTGCGCAGAGCATTCAGGCCGTCTTCCTGGGTCCCCACCCAGATGGTGCCGTCGCTGCCCTCCACCACGGTGGTGGTCGCGTCGGAAGACAAGCCTTGGCGCGCGCCGAGGGTGCGAAAGCGCTGATCGCGCAGAACGTGGAGCCCGTCATTTTCCGTTCCCGCCCACAGATCGCCTTCGCGGTCTTCGAGCAGCGTCAGGATCGAGGCCGAAGCGAGAACATCGGTAACCGGAAAGCGCTGCAGCCTTCCCTGCGCCCACCGCACCAGGCCGGCGTTCGTGCCGATCCAGAGCGCGCCCTCGCGGTCCGCAAAAAGCGACTGAATCCGGCTGCCCGGAAGCTCTTTTCCTGTTGCCAGCGAGATCGTTTGCTCCCGCCCGTTCGTGTCGCGGGACAGATGCAGCGTAGTCTTGCCGGCTTCGACGCGAGTGCCGTCCGCCATACGGAGTGCGAATGCCGCGCTTCCATAGCTTCCGCCCTGCCACACAACCGGAGCACGAGGAAAAGTGCTCCCCTTCTTCGGGGAGACAAATCGATCTCCTTTGAGCTGCGCAGCGCCCAGATCAGTCCACACCCACAGAACGCCGTCCGCGGACTCGGCCAGCGCCTGGATGACGTTGCCGGGCAGACCGTTCCGCGTGGTGTACGCCGTAGTGGTCTCGTGCTTCCAGCGCGCCAGGCCTTCGCTGGTGCCGATCCAAAGCGCGCCGTCGCTGGCTTGGAGCAGACAGCGGATATCGTTGCCCGGCAGTCCCGGATGCGAGTTGCGGTCGAAGACCTCGAACCGGCTGCCGTCAAAGCGCGCCAGCCCGGCCTCGGTACCCAGCCACAGGAATCCGTCGCGCGTCTGCAGCAGGGCCTGAATGGAGTTCTGCGGTAGACCGCTCTCCATGGCCCAGGCCTGCCGGCCGTAACTGGCAAGGGGAGTGGAAGGCTGAAGCGCGACGGCCGTTGCAGACGCGAGCAACAAGGCAGAAATCAGGCAGCAAGCCATTACCGAATTCCGCACACGCACTTGCCCGAACCCGCAGCAGGTACCAGTTTTCGGAAGAAAACCGAGCGCCATCGTTTATCGGCTGAAGTGCACGTAACTGCGGCCGACGTAAAGCCGGAAGCCGCCGGCAGGATCGGCGGCCACCTGCAGCGGACGAGGCCGCTTCATCGCTTCGTCCATGGCCGCGCGCACCGTGAACACCTCGGCGCCGCCAAGATCGGTAACCACAAACCCGCCGCCCTCGACAAACCCAAAGCCGTACGCGCCCGCAGGCAGGCGCTCCTCTTCGATTTTCACGGGAACCTCGGTGATAAGGTAACCTTGGTATCTTGCTGCAACCCCCGTGGAGTAGCCGCCGGCGTCAACCAGGCTTGCCAGCGCAAAGTGGCCGTCGGAGAACTTTACTCCGCCGGAATTGCGTAACTGCGCGGGGGCCTTCTGACCACAATAGTACACCGTGGCAGGAAACAGCTTCTGAAGGTCGGCTGGCCCCATCCACCCGGAGCCTTCGCGTCCGAATTGCGGCACACAACCAGCACACAGAGTGCGTGGAGATCAGGGTCTACAAGGGTCCGCGAGGGTTGCCACTGACCGGGGCGTCTCAGTGTTGGCGGCTCGGTAATCCAGATTGTGGTTGGGGCCGTCTGAGTCTGGAACAACCAGGCGAAAATAGCTTGCGCGCGGGCGCGGGGCGGAAGAGGAGGTCAAGTCTGCAGCGCGAACATTCAAATCTCGGACGCTCCCGAATGCACTTTGCGTTCACCTACGGAAGTAGGTCCGGGCGGGCACCAGCCGGCGTACACGCGCTGTACACGCCCGCTGCAAATCTGGCACATTTGGCTCATTCATCGCATTGCAGAATGAGCAACTTGCTGATTCTAAAGGAGCAGTGAAGGTTTTCAGTATAGCAGTTTGGACGCTATGCCCCGCCAGCTTTGTTGGCGTGGAAGCTATGTGGAATGAAAGACAACACGAAAGTAAGGGATTGACAGGACAGGACAGGGTACAGCGTGCGGAGCGGCATACGCGCTTGCGGCGCATCCGCGTGCCTGGCGGAATCCTCGGGCCCGTGATCGCTGGTCCTCAGGGCAACCGGACGTACATTCCCCCAGGCATGCGATGACACGTCTCCGAGCGCGGTGAGCGCGGATGCGCCGGGCGGCAGTTCGAGAACGCCACACCGGGAAACTGCGATCACTCGCCTGCCGGAGCCGCCTTCTTGTGCTCCACGAAGGTGTGCGCCTGATGACAGCTCACACACGTCTTGCCTTTCATGAATGAATCGGACTTCAGTTGCGCCACCTGATCGGCGTGACAGGTTTCGCATGTGCTTAACGCCGGCATGCCCGCGAAGTCCTTTGCTGTTGTCTCGCCATGGCACACGGTGCATTCGACACCGTTGGCGGCATGCGGGCTGGCTTTCCATTGGTCATACAACGCCTTGTGGCAGGTCGCACAGGTATCCCCGGCTGGAATCAGCCGATGGACCACATGCGTGGGCTGATCCTGCTGAGCGATGGCAGGTTGGACGGTAACAGCCAAACCGAGTAAGCCGAACAGGGTGAGACCGAATATGCGCGCAGAGAAACGAATCAAGGAAAGACCTCCCGGGTACGGTCTTCAAGTATCGAACCGGCGATGGCCGAAATCAGTGATACGCATCACTTCTTAGCGGAATGCGATCTGCGCAATGGCTGGGAGGCCGTTTGAAGCCGTACTCTGATATGAAGACTGCGGCTCTTTGCTGACCGGACTTGGGCGGCGGCCGAATCGCCTCGTTCGGAACTTGGGGCGGCAAGCAAGGCTACCTTAGGCGGAATCGGAGGCTTGGGGCCGACAGCCCGGAAGGGGAAAGCCCCGCTTTTGGCGGGGCTAGCGGAAATCTCTCCTTAATTTCGGTAAAGCGGGGCCTGAGCGCGGTTCGCGCTTCGACTAGGTAGACTGCGTCGGCAGTATCCAAAAAGAATCCGGATCCCGCGCTCCCACCGCCGAGTTATATGAGAACCGGGTAGGCCAGGGTTTCGTCAGGAATGGCTCGTTGGGCGGCGGCGCTGACCTGAAGCGGAGTGACGCTGTTAACTAACGATGGGCGATCTCAGTGATCTTAGGCATAGCGCGTATAGAGTATTGGACATTGTGTTGCTCCTGCCCGGAACGCATGGTCCGTTTTCGGGCCTGCTGGCTCTGCCGAAATCGGGTAGGTTTCGGACACCCGCAAGTTACCCAGTCAACGTCGAGAAAATTATTGCTTGATCGCCGTAAAGCTGTAAGAGGCGGGCCGGTCTGCGTTCACCGGGGTCACGACGAGCACGACGGATGCGCCTTGTTGAGCAACCTCAAGGCTTATTGGCCACGATGATGCCCAATAGAACGGTATCGAAGATGAAGTACAAGGGTTTGAGCCACCCGGAGCCCAAGTCCAGCTTGCAGATCCGCTTCCGTCGCTCTGAACCGAATAGCTTCCGGTTAAGCCCAGTGTGCAGCCGCTAATGGCGTTGGTGGCTGAGGCGAACGTGGCAGAGCCAGAAGTGATGTTTCCGTTCCCGTCCGCCGTAAAGGTGCCGATCCAACTCCAACTTTGCACAGGATCACCGATGGAAAACGCATAGGTTCCCGACAGGCTCGCGTTGGAATAGGTCGTCGCAGCGGAGACTGTTGTTATGCCGCCCGATGTGCCTCCTCCGGAGCCGTTGCAACTGGTCAAGAGCGCGATAGTGACTGCCGCTACAAGTCCTGCCGCCGATTTCATTATTCGTCCTCTCTGCTACCCTAATTCGCCAGAATTGTATCATTTAGAGAATCTATAACTTATCAGGAATCTTCGACGAGCTCGAAGCCACCCCCAAGCGGCTAAAGTCGGGCTCGTTTTGCAGCAATGTACGGCGCGGCCGAAGCCCTGCCCCTTCAAAACACGGTCTTGGTCAGGGCTTCCCTAAGGCCGCCCTCGGGTTTCTCCGATCTCGGGCTTGCTTCATGCGGGGATTTCCCGCTCTTAAGGTTGTGAACCCGCCGTGTTGTCCAAACGAGGGACGACAAGGGTGGGGCATCCTGGTTCGCAGGTTCGATCTCGCGCGGTAAGAGCGCCAACGTCCCGTTACCAGCGCGTCCATCCATGGGTGGAATCAGAGGTCGTCACCGAAGAGACGGAGACGTGCCCGTAGCTGTTCCGAAGCGATTTGCAGGGCGTTCGCTTCCGATTGGGTCATCCGGGCCGTGTGTCGATAGTCCAGAAGCTCTGAATAGACGCGTCTGCTGCGAGTGACGGCTGCGGTTGCAGCCCTGGACTTATCCCGACCTGTGAGGGCGTCGAGCGCAACTGTGGCGCGATGTGCCTCCATCATCAGGTCGCTGAAGCGAGGTGCGTTCCTGGCCATTGTGGCACCGCCAGCAAGCCCAAAGCAGGCAACAACAGTAGCCCCTGGGGGTGCGCCAGGCAAGGTCACGAAAGTAGCACTACTTTTGGATCAGTGATCAGGGAAGAGTGATCAGGAAACAGTGATCAGTGATGAGGGATCAGGGATCAGGGGACGGCGCCCACCCTGTCGTCCCAGCGAGGGACGACAAGGGTGGGGCAGCCGGCCGATCACTCGACCGGGGTTGCCGTGACCTCGACCTGCATTTTGCCTTTGCTGTCCAGGTCGTCGGAGGAGTAGACGACGGTGGGCTTGCCGATGGGCACCAGAACATCGGAGGACCAGTCGTTCTGGCGGATGACGGGCTCATTGACACCCGCGATCTGAGAGTATCTGGCCATGCTGCTGACTTCGGTGTGGAGATGGAATTTGAGGCCGTCGCCAACTTCGGCCACGTGCTGAATCTCCATATCGATCCCGAGGTCGATGTACTGAAACTGGGTGTTCTGCACAGCCGAGCCCGAGCCTGAGTAGGTGCCGGTAGCAATCGGGACCCTGGAACCGGTCTTGATGGTCTGCGGGGGATCGTTCGGACCTGTGGTCACGGTCGCCTGATAAGCGCGGGAGTTGGTGACGGCACCGGCGTCGCTAAGCTCTTCCACAACGAATTTCAGGTGGTAGAAGCGCTGGGTGGTTTGCGTGGCCGGCGATGCCTGGGTTGCGCTTTGAGCGCACAGGTGCAGAGGAGCGGCGAAGAGCAGCAGGGCGGCGGCGAGGATGATGGTTCGTTTCATCGATTCTCCTTTTTTGGTGCTTCCATTTCGGTTTTCGGTGCGCCGGAGTTTTCCGGCGGGTTGATATTTAGTCCGGCAACGTTGGGGGGTTGGTCCCAGGAGCGCTGATCGTCGATGACGGCCTGCTGGACGGCAGGAGGCGCGGTGCGGGCGAAGGCAACCAGCGCCTGCTCCTGCGGTGAGAGTGGAGCAGGCGTGGGGAAAACATCGAGCTTGGGCAGCGGCGCTGGGTGGGCATGTTGCCGGCGCACGATGCGGACGGGCAGACGGTGGGGCGCGGGCGCCGAAGCGAGAGGGACGGTTCCGGCGGGCGCTGGAGCCACGGCACGCGCGATGCGGGGCGCAGGCGCAGCGTGGAACCACCAGAGAAGGCCAACGGCGAGCGCGAGCAGACAGGCGGCGGGGATGGCCCAGATCCAGAACGGACGGCGGGTGGGGGTGACGTGCGCGCGGTCGAGGATGGCGGCTGCGGCGGTGCGCGGATCGGAGATGGCGGCGGGCGGCTCGGCGTAGCTGCCCAGAGCGGCGTCGATGCGGACTTCGATGGAGCTGTTGAGAGGATCGGGATTATCGCCGGGCATGGTGGCGCTCCTCCATGGCCGCTAATTTTTCGCGGAGAATCTGGCGGGCGCGCATGAGGCGGGTGCGCACGGTGCCTTCAGGGATGCCGATGGTTGCGGCGATTTCGCGGGAGTTCAGTTCCGCGGAGAGCGCCAGGGGCTGGCGCAACTCTTCGGGCAGAGCGTCGATGAGGCGGTGGATGGCGGATTCCCAGTCTGCGGCGAGGACAGTCTCTTCCGGGCCGAGGTCGCTGCTGGGCAGATGCTCGACGGGAGAAAGGCCGTTCGGGCCGGCCTCCGCATCGCGATGCGTGCGGGTGAGGCTGGCGGAGTGCTGGTCGACCGCGGTGCGCCAGACGACGCGGGCGATGAAGGCGCGCTCGTCGTTGAGATTCCGCCATGTCTTCGAGCGCAGCATTTTGAGGAATGCCTCCTGTGCGGCGTCTTCCGCGTCCTGGGGATTACGCAGGATGGCCCAGGCGATTTTCCAGGCGAATCGCCAGTGGCGCTCGACCAGACTTGCGAATTGGGCTTCGTCGTCGGGTCGCAACCTGCGAGCTCCCGGGCTCTCATGGGCTAAGACGGACAGGGAGAGCGGAGTGTTCAGATTTTTCAGGGAAGGGGTACGAGGGGCTGGGGCGCGGATCACCGGAGTTCGCGGCGGAGGCGGCTTTTCCAGAAGCGGACGCGAAGAGAGGATGTGACGAGGAGCCATACGGCCATGAGAGCCCAGCCGGCGGCCTGCACCCATTGCGGGACGCTGTGGGAAAGTGCGATCCAGAGAAAGCTGAGGAGAAGAAGCCAGCCGAAGGCTGCGATGAGGAGACGAGCACGCAGCGGCAACGACGAGAGGGAAGTGCGCCGAGCGTAAGGATTGAACTGAGAGTCGCTGATGAGGCGCTTCCAGAGGGGAAGCGGCGCCGGATTGGCAGCGCGGCTGATCGAGTGCGCCATCAGGACTTCGATTATAGGCGGACGATCACGGGCGAGCGCGTTCAGCGCGGGGCATGCGGACCTCGGCGATGCAGCCGGCGCCGTCCGCGCGGTTGCGAAGAGTGATGGCGCCGCCGTGGGCTTCGACGATCTGGCGGGCTAAGGCGAGGCCGACACCGGAGCCGGATTTTTTCGTGGTGTAGAGCGGGACAAAGAGGTTCTCGGGATTGGCGAGGCCGGGTCCGTTGTCCTCGATCTGAATGGCGACCAGATCGCCCTCTTCGAGGGCGCGTATGGTGACTTCGGGGGAATGCGGCGGTGCGGCGGGACGGTCAGCGGGCTCGGTGACAGCAGCCGGCGTGAGGTCGCCTTCCGGGGAGAGCTGAAAGACCGAGGAAGGACTGGCCGTCCAGGCGCCGGGGCTGCTGTGTTTGCCGGCTGAGATTGCATCGGGCGCGGTCTCTGTGGAGGGAGTGGGCGTGGGCGGCTCGGCCAGATCGAGGGGAAACATGGCGGCTTCGACAGCGTTGCGGACAAGGTTGATGAGCAGCTGCTCGATCTGATCGGGGTCGGCGAGGAGATCGACGTCGGGCGCGGAGAGAAGGCGGACGTCGAGGCGGATCTCGAGGGAGACGACGCGCTCGAGGAGCGGCACGAGCGCCACGTGCTTGAGAACCGGAGCGGGGAGCTGTGCGAGCTGACGGTAGGCCTGGACGAATCGGTTAAGGGAGTCGGCGCGGTTTTCGATGACGGAGAGACCGCGGTTGAGATCGCGGCTGAATGTGGGAGACGGCAGGGGCGCACCGGCAGCATCGTCCTGCGGCTGCAGGCGCGAGCTGAGACTGGCGGCGATGGATTTGATGGGGGTGAGCGAGTTGGAGATTTCGTGGCCGATGACGCGGATGAGCCGGCGCCAGGCGAGGCGCTCCTCTTCGCGCAGGGCGACGCTGACGTCGGAAAGCAGGACGAGAGTGTGGGGGACGCCGCGCTGGCGGAAGGAGCCGTGGCGGATCATCCAGCGAGCGGGCTGATCGGGGCGGCGCGCGGCGGGCGCGCGGGGCTCCAGCTGCAGGATGGAGTGGCTGGGCTGGTCGAGGAGGCTGCCGAGGTCGAGAGCGGCCGCGGTTTTGCCAAGATCGCGGACGGGCTGCAGCGAGAAGACGCGCTCGGCGGCGGGGTTGAGAAGACGCAGGCGAGAATCCTGGTCGAAGGCGAGGACGGGCGCGTCCATTTCGGCGATGACGCGGCGGAGGAGGGCGACGGCTTCGAGGGCGCTGAGGCGCTGGGCCTGCAGGGTGTCGGCGAGGGCGTTGATTTCGAGAGAGAGCTGGCCGACGGCATCGGCGCGGGAAGCGCCACGGGCGCGGAAGGAGTAGTCCTCTTCGCGAAGTGCGGCGACGACGTTGGCGAGGGTCTGGATGGGGCGGACGGCGTTGTCGATGAAGGCCGCGAAGACGAGGAGCAGAACCAGCAGCAGGATGATGAGCGTGGCCAGCATGGGGCCGGCGGAGACATGCAGCAGCGCGAGCAGGGCGGTGACCAGGCCGAGCACCACGAGGGCGACCAGGGTGCAGTAGATGCGCAGGCGCGCCTCGAAGGAGGTGTTCGGGGGAGGCTTGCGAGAGCGCGGGCGGGTGGGCATGGAACGAAGATCAGCGATCAGGGAACAGAGATCAGTGACCAGTAGACAGCAGTCGAGGATGAGCGTCCACGCCTGCTTTGTTTACAGATCACTGTTCACTGATCACCGACAACTGTTTTGGATCAGATTCCATATTTTTCCATGCGCCGGTAGAGAGCGCCACGGCTGAGGCCGAGGGCTTCCGCTGCCTGGCTCACGTTGCCGCTGCAGCGCGCGAGGGCTTTGCGGATGAGGATGCTCTCGACGGATTCGAGGGACATCTCCTCGAGCGCCTGGGTGGAGACGCGCGCGGGCGAGAGGCCGAGGTCGGAGACCTCGATGATGTCTTCGCGGGACATGAGCACGGCGCGCTCGATGGTGTGGTCGAGCTCGCGGACGTTGCCGGGCCAGGCGTAGTGGAGCATGAGCTGGATGGCGGCTGGGTCGATGCCCTGAACGGGCTTGCGGTAGCGCTGGGAGTAGCGGGCGAGGAAGTGGGCGGCAAGGGGAGGGATGTCTTCGCGGCGGTCGCGCAGCGGGGGCAGATGGATTTCGACAGTGTTGAGGCGGAAGAGCAGGTCGGCGCGGAAGCGTCCCTCTTCGACCTCTTTGTGGAGGTCGGAGTTGGTGGCGGAGATGATACGGACGTTGACGCGGCGGGTTTTCGAGGAGCCGACGCGCTCCATCTCCCCGGTTTCTAGGACGCGCAGCAGCTTGGCCTGCTGGCGGGCGGGGACGTTGGCGATTTCGTCGAGGAAGAGCGTGCCGCCTTCAGCGAGCTCGAAGCGGCCGATGCGCTCGGAGCGGGCGTCGGTGAACGCGCCTTTGACGTGGCCGAAGAGCTCGGATTCGAAGGTGCCTTCGGGCAGGGCTCCGGTGTTGACGGCGACCATGGAGCGCGAGGCACGCGAGGAGAGCGCGTGGAGGGTCTGCGCAACGACTTCCTTGCCGGTGCCGTGCTCGCCGGTGATGAGGACCGAGGCGTCGGAAGGCCCGATGCGCGCGATGGTGGCGAGGACCGGCTGCATGACGGATGCGGTCGCGATCATCTCGGGGAGATTGGCGGCGCGCAGGAGGCGGTTTTCGGCTTCGAGGCGCTGGGCGCGGCGCACGGCGTGGTAGAGGTCGATCTGGGTGCGCAGGATGGTGAGCAGGCGGGCGTTATCCCAGGGTTTCTGGATGAAATCGGAAGCGCCGCGGTGCATGGCTTCGACGGCCAGCTCGACGTTAGCCCAGGCGGTCATGACGATGACGGGGAGCTGGGACTCGTGGCCGCGGATCTGCGAGAGGAGATCGAGGCCTTCGCGGCCGGAGGTGGTGTCGCGGGTGTAATTCAGGTCGAGAAGCAGCGCGTCGAAGCTGGAGGACTTGAGCGCGTCGAGGACCATATAGGGCGAGGTGGCTTTTTCGACGCGGTAGCCTTCGGGCTCGAGGAGCAGCTCGAGGGCGTCGAGAATGTGAGGCTGGTCGTCGGCGATGAGAATGCAGGGAGCGAGCCGCTCGCGAGGGGTTTCGAGTACGGGTTGGGAGGCGGTGGACATCGCAGTTGTGGGAGATTCTACGGCATGTGGGTCACGACGCCGGATTTGGCGTCATCGATGGAGACGCCGGTGAGCTGAAGCGTTTCGCCGGTGGCTCGGTCCAGGTCGACTTTGGCTTCCTCGTACTTTGCCTGGGCATCGTCGAGGGTGGCCTCAGCGGTAGCGAGGGCGTTCTCGGCGACGAGGACGTCGTAGCTGGATTTGGCGCCGAGCTGCTGCTCCTGTTTGGTGATGTCGAAGGTGCGCTGGGCGAGGTCGCGGGCCTGCTGCGCGGCCTGCACGCGGGCCTGAGCCTGCTGCAGCGCGAACTGCGAGTTGCGGACATCGAAGCGGATATTCTTGGCGTTCTCTTCGTACGTGATCTGGCTCTGGCGGTACTGCAGGGCGGCGCGGAACTGCGTGGCTTTGGCGACGCGGTTGCGGAGGTTGATATTCAGGGTCATGCCGACCTGGTATTCCGGGGAAGAGTAGTTGAATTCGTTGTCGAACATACCGCCGAAGCCGCTGGGTAAGGTCTCGGCGCACTCGGTGGGGCCGAGATCGCAATAGGGGTTCTTCGTCCCGCCGATGCCGGCCCCCAGATAGAAGCCGTACATATCGAGCGTGGGCAGCAGCACGTTGTTGGCCGATTTCAGGTTCGCTTTCTGAATCTCAGCCTGCTCCTGATAGATGTGGACCTCGGGGCGATTCTTTTCGGCCTCGGCGATGAGCTGGTCGATGGGCTTGCCTGCATTGGGATCGGGTTGGCCCTTCAGATCGAGAGGAACGACGGGCATGGCATCGATGGTGGCGTCGTCGGTTTTGGTCAGGACGTTCTTGAGCTGCAGCTCGTAAAGGCGGAGGCTGGCGCGGGCGACGGTTAGATTGCCTTCGGCGGTGGCGACGGCGGTCTCATCCTGCATGACCTGGAGCGCGGGGATGGCCTTGAGGTCGAGCTGTTTCTGGTCGTCCGAGAGCGTCTGATTGGCAAAGTCGAGGCTGCGCTCCTGGATCTGCTCGTCCTGATAGGCATCCGCGAGATCCCAGTAGATGTCTTCCACCTGGGTGATGATCGCGATGACCTGGGCTTCAAAGGCGTAGTTGGTGATGTTGACGTTGCGCTTCGCAATGTGGATGTAGCGCTCGTTGCTGGCCAGGCCGAAACCGTAAAGGAGAGGCTGCGTAATCTCAGCCAGGTAGTAAGCCTGGAGTTCAGGATTGACGACGTCGTAGGGGCTGTTGCTGGTCAGGCGCTGGCCGGAGTACTGAATATAGAGGTTGGTTCCCAGCGGATACGATTGGCTGAAGCTGCCGGAGGCCTGGATGGTGTTGTTTTCGAGTACGGGCACACCCTCCTGGAAGACGGTGAGCTGCTGCAGGCGCGTGTGGTCCACCGATCCCTTGAAGGTGAGATAGGGATCAAAGGATGGGACGGCCGAGCCCGCGCCGAGGGCGGAGG
>JBATVK010000095.1:0-98084 GCA_049671725.1 Acidobacteriaceae bacterium | reverse complement strand
GCGCCGGAGTGTCGGCCGCCTGCAACTCGCCCGCGGGCTCCTGGGCACGGGGACGGGATTCGCGCGTTTCCGCGGAATCTCTGGATTCGCGAGGCTCACGGCCTTCGCGGGGCTCGCGGCCTTTGCGCGCGGGGGCCTCGCTGCCTTCAAATTCCTCGGACTCTTCCTGCTCTTCGAGGAAGTCGGTGACGTAGAGAAAAGCGTCGCGTTCCAGGCCGAGGTCGACAAACGCGGACTGCATGCCGGGTAAAACCCGGGTGACGCGGCCCTTGTAGATGGAGCCGGCCAGGGTGTATTCGTTCTCGCGTTCGTAGTAGATTTCCGCGAGCTGATCGTCTTCAAGAATTGCAAGCCGCGTTTCGTGCGGCGTGCTGGAGATGCAAATTTCCTTTGCCATTCCGCCTCAATGTGCCACGGCGGACCGGAACGGATGCGGGGCGGGAATCAGGAGGTCAAAGACAGAGGTCCGGGAGCGTGCGCTGGCCATGCGGAGCCTCGCCCCAGGTGAGGGGAGAGAGCCGAATATGGTTTGCTGGGGAAATTCATGTCTTCCGGAGACTGCTCTGCGCGCATTGAGTTTGTGACCGCTTCAGCTGCATTCCGCAGCGGGGCCGTTACCCGTCTCAGCACGCTCATTCCTGATCCTGCCCGGCCCGTTTCCATCCACCTGGCCGGTTAGTACTTCGTGAAACTCGAAAAAACCTGCGCCCGCCCTGCGGGCGATTGTTTCAAATCTGTGCGCTGCCGCGTCAGTTCACGAATCGGCTCATCCGGACATTCATTACCATGCCCAGAGCCAGGAACGTGAACAACACCGAGGATCCCCCGTAGCTCATCAGCGGAAGAGGGATACCGGTTACGGGCATCAGCCCCAGAACCATTCCGACGTTGACGGCAATCTGAAAGACCAGCACCGCCACCACGCCCATCACCAGGAACGAACCTGGCAGGTCTGCGGCTGTCTGAGCGTTTTGAATCAAACGCATCAGTATTAAGAAGTATAGCAGGAGCACCAGGATCGCGCCCACAAAGCCGTGCTCCTCGCTGAAAGCGGCAAAGATGAAATCGGTATAGGGGATGGGGAGAAAATCGCCCTGGGTCTGGGTGCCCTGGTTGGCTCCGCGGCCGAAAACGCCTCCGTCGCCGACGGCGATCTTGGACTGGAGGATCTGATAGCCGGTGCCGCGGGGATCGGCGTCCGGATTGATAAAGCTGGTGAGGCGGTCCTTTTGGTAGGGCTTGAGGACCTTACCGCTTTTCCAGATGGCGCCCATGGCGAGGAGCGCGGTGAGGACGAGGATGCTCGCCTTTTTCCAGCCGATGCCGCCGAGAAAGAGCCCGGCCAGCAGCACGGGCACATACGTCAGCGCGGTGCCAAGGTCCGGCTGCTTGAGGACCAGCAGCATGGGCACGGCGACGAAGCCGATCGCCTTGAAAATGTCCGGCCAGGTCAGCTCGCGTCCGAAGAGATTGGTAAAGTAGCGCGCGACCAGAACGATGAGCACCAGCTTGACCCATTCGGAGGGCTGGAAGTGGACGCCGCCGGGCAGCTTGATCCAGCGCTTGCCGCCCATGACGCGGGTGCCGACGGCGAGGACGGCGACCAGCGAGAGCAGGCAGAAAGCGTAGATCCAGTAAATGGCGTTGAGGAGCTTGTGGTAATCGATGACGGACATGACGAACATGGCCGCCAGGCCGCCGAGGATCCAGAGAATCTGGAGACGCTGGAAGCCGTGGAATTTGGTGTGCAGCGTCGCGGAATAAATCTCAAGGACGCTGATGACCGAAAGGATCATCACAAAGGCCAGGAGCGTCCAGTCGAAATCGCGAAGGGAAAGAAAACGGCGCATAAAGCGGATGGAGTCGATTTTCGCAGGAAATCTAAGCGATTATCCCATCTTTCTTCGTGCCGGCGACACGACGACGTGGTGAGTCGCAGACGACAGGCCCGAATGAGTTCCGGGAACCGTGCGCTGTTAGCGCTTCATCGATGGCCGGCGAACGCCGCGCCGAGCAATTCCTTCAGTGCCGCCACATACTCGATGAGGGCCGCGCGGCCGGCCTCCGTGATGCGGTAGAGGGTCTGCGGCTTGCGCAGAACAAATTGCTTCTCCACGGTTACGTAACCTGCCTGTTCGAGTTTCATGAGTTGCGCGCCCAGGTTCCCGTCGGTCGAGCCGGTCCTGGCGCGCAGCCATGTGAACTCCGCCTCGTCGACCCCGGCGAGCAGTGAAAGCAGGGCGAGGCGCAGTTTCCCGTGCACCACAGGATTCAACTCCGGCAGCTCAGGCATGGACCACTTCGCCCTGTCTGCGCCGCCGCGACTCCAGCGCCATCGAATAGGCCCCAAACACAATCTGGCAGAGGAAGATTGCCGCCAGCAGAGTGATGGTCGCCTGTCTGGGGGTGCCGTCCGCGCAGATCCAGCACGTGGCCCACCAGATCAGCGTGCAGCCGACCTGCACCTTCCATTTGAGGATCATGGCCGAGGCCGCGTTTGCGGTCGCCAGCATCGCGGCCAGAATTCCCATGAACACCCGGGTCTCCAGAAAACCGCTCATGCCAAGGGCCAGCAGCAGAACAAACATCGAGATTCCGACCGCGGCCCATACGGAGCCGACGGCACGGCCAATGGTGGTGCGGGGCTGCTTCCGGGCTTTGCGCGAGGCCACGATTGCCGTCACAACCCCGGCTGCGCTCATGGTCACCGGCCAGGCCAGATTGCTGTTTCCCCAGGCCGCCCATGCCATGGCCACGTAATAGGCCACGCCCCACAGCACGAAGGTCCAGCCCCAGCTCTCGGTTCCGCGCCGCCCCTCGGCCATCATGCTTTCAATTAACTTCACCCGTTCGGCGAGATCGTTGCCGTCCATTTCTTCAGTCATGCCATGCTCCTTTTCGGGCAGGTTCGCGAGGCCAGCCACGCTTATGCAGAGTACTCTATGTTATAGAGTATCGATTGTCAAGAGATAGCCGGAGTCGATTTTCGCAGGGCCTCTGAGCGATGCTTCAAGCTTTCGCGGCGCGGCCGGGGTGGGAAGTTTCGATATCGCCCACGATGTCCTGTCCGCGGGGCTCCAGATTATTTTGAACAGACTTCCCGAATCGCCCCTCCTGGTGTGTGATGGTGACGGACAGGCAACGATGAGCGGGGCGGCTGACAACATGGCTCTTACCCTTTCGCAGGATCTTGCCGACCGCGAGAGTTTCGACGCGCTGGTCCAGCGACGCTCACGCTTTGTCTTCCAGGTAGCCTATGCCGCCCTCGGCCAGGCACACGACGCTGAGGATGTGGTGCAGGAGGTCTTTCTTCGCCTCTATCGCACCGGAGCGTGGCGCCGTATGCAGGATGAAGCTGCGTTCCTGGCCCGCACCACCTGGCGGCTGGCCAGGTCGCGGCAGACACGCTCGGCAAGGCTCTTCAGCGCGGCTACCGAAGAGGAATTCCTCAGTGCGCCGGCTCTCGCGCCCAGCCCTGAAGAGTGTGCGATGGGCCAGCAGGAGCAGGAGCTTCTGCGCAGGCTGGTCTCGCAATTGCCCGCCGATCTGCGCGGCGCGCTCGTCCTCTCGGCCATCGACGGAATGACGTCCGCCGGCGCCGGCGAAGTCCTCGGCATTCCGGCCGCCACGGTTCGAAGCCGCGTCCTGCGGGCGCGGCAGCTCCTGCGCGAAAAATACACCGCGCTTGCGGAAGGAAAACGATGAACGAACCCGACAATTTCGACGCTCTGCTCGACCAGGCGCTCGTCGATTCTGCGGAGCCGCCTGACGGCCTTGAAGACCGCGTGCTGCGGCGGGCTAAGTCCGCCAAGCGCGCCCGGATCCTCTACTGGAGCTTCGCACCTCTGGCGGCAGCCCTGGCCATTACCGTTTTCCTGCTCTTCCCGTCAGCGCCCGCCAGCAGGAAGGATCGCGCCAGGATTTCCGTCCCCGCGCCCACTCCCGCCGCGGAGCAGCCGGCGATCGCCACCGCCCACCCCGCAGCAGTGCGCGCGCTGGTGATCCGACACCGTCGCGCCGCGGCACAGACCGAAGCAAGCCTCGCCAGCGGCACGCCGTTGCCGATCTTCGTCCGGCCCGACGCTCAGGAGCGTGCCCTGCGCGTTGCTCTTAGCCAGCCGGGTTTCCTGGCTGCTCTGGATGCTGCCCAGGCGGTCCCCAAAGACTGGAACAAGAATCAGAATCCCGATGCACCGGAGAGCGACACCGCTCCCCCCGAACCCAGACCCTGAAAGGAAATCACCCATGTTCGTTCGCAGACTACTTCCGGCAGCAGCGGTCCTCGCTCTCGCCTGCGCCGTGCCCTCGTTTGCCCGCGCGCAATCCAACGACTCCGGCGCGAAGGCTGAAACATCCACCTTCTACAATCTGGTCTTCCGGGTCATCGACCGCGACGGCAAGAAAATCGTCAGCAGCCGCAGCTACAAGACCTCGATCGGTGTGGCGCGGGAGTTTGAAGGGTGGACGGTTACCGTAGATTCCCGAGATTTTATCTCGCCGCCGAGGGGTACGATGGGTAACGACAATCGCATCGGTTTTGAGGTTAACGCGCGGAAGGCCATGCTCGTCAACGGCAAGTTGGCGATGGACCTGTCCGGCGACATGTCGAGCTTGCCAACCGACGATCAGGGCGCGCCTACCGCCGCCGCATCGACGATTGTGCGCTCGAATCGCTGGGAGGCCGTGGTCCTTCTATCGATGAACACGCCGACCATCGTCTACTCCTCCGACGACCCCACCAGCACCCACGTTTTCCAGGTTGAGCTAACCGCGAGCCCGATGGACGGCCAGTAGCGCCGGGGAGGTTGTCGCCGCGCGGCCGTGCTGCTTTAGAGGAATGACTTTGCGGGGCAACCCGGCGTAGAGTGTTCGGCATGTCGTTTGCCGAGGCCGAGATTCGCCGCGGGCTGGATTCGGGTGAGTTCTTCCCTGTCTTTCAGCCGATGGTGGAGTTGCGGACCGGGCAACTGGCGGGGTTCGAGGTGCTGGCGCGCTGGAAGCCGGAGGGGCGTGAGACGGTTCTGCCGGGCGACTTCATTCCCCTGGCGCAGAAGAGCGGGCTGATCGACAGGCTGACGGAGGTCATCCTTCTATGAAAAGAGCCGCACCTGTCCAGAGGAATCTGCGTAGCGTTGCGGACAGACTTCTATTCGTGCTCGTGGCACACAAGGAGGTTCGAGTCCCGGGCGGCTCCATCTGAGGAGGCCCTGGCGGTTCTCACCGCCGGACAGAGGATGAACGAGCTCACCCGGGCTCTTCTCGGCAACGTTCGCATATTCCCTGGTACGCATCTTCGAGCCTGTCCCGCGGTTAGCTGCGGGCAAAAACCTGCTCATCAAAACACACACCGTGGCGCAGCAGCGCCCATGCAACACAGAGCAGCTTGCGCGCTAACGCAATCCGGGCCACCTGGGCGGGCTTGCGCCGGCGCAGTTGTGCGTACCAGGTGCGCACCGCCGGCGAGCAGCGACAGGCTACCTGCGCCACCTGCAGCATGATCCAGCGCAGCGTGTTCGATCCCTGGTGAGTGATGCCGCCCCGCTTCTTCCTGCCCGCCGACTCCCGCACCACCGGCACCAGCCCCGCATAGCTGGCCAGCGCCTGCTTGTTGCTGAACCTCGCGACGTCTCCCATCTCCGCCAGCACCACCATCGCCGAATAAGCGCCGATCCCCGGCACCGTCTGCAGCCATCGCGCCCGCGCATCGCCGGCCGCCAGCCGCTCCAGTTCCCGCGTCTGCACAGCGATCTCCGCGTCCAGACGATCCACCTCGCGCAGCCACGTCTCCACCACCATGCGTCCGGCCCCGCTCAGCTCGATCGACTGCAGCCACGCCCGGCCTCGCCTGCCAAACACATCCGTCACCGGCTTGATGAACCCCTCCTGGTGCAACACCGCCTGCAGCTGATTTTTCGCCCGCGCCCGCTGTCTTCCCAGGTTGATGCGCAGCCGTACCCGCAGCCGCAGCTGCCGGGTCGCTTCGTCAGCCATCCACGCTTCGGGCAGCAAATCGCAGCGCGACAGATGCGCCAGCGTCGAGGAATCCACCCGGTCGTTCTTCAGCTTCGCCGAGGCGATCGCCTTCACTCGGTGCGGATGCACCATCACCATCCGCTCGGCATGGCTGTGCACACTGCGATGAAACGCCGGCCAGAATCCGCTGGCCTCCACCACCACCTGGCGCGGGCCCTCCAGACTGCCCAGCCACTGCTGCAACGCTGCAGCCTGATTCACAACCTGCCCCTGCCGCAGCAACTTCCCACTTGCATCGACCGCCGTCAGGTAACAAAATCTCTGGTGAAGATCTACTCCTACGTGGACCTTCATGGCGTACCTCCCTCGGATGGAATATCTGTGCTCAGAGCACGTACCAGGAAGGTACGCCCCTTTTCATCCCATCTGAGGAGCGTAGCGACGAAGGATCTGCGGTTGGCTTTCGCCGATACGCCAACCGATGCTCCGGAAAAGAACTCGCGCTAAAGCATTTTCAGGGTTGCTGTAAACCGAAGCTGAGATATCGAGTCGACGCGACCAACAGGGAGCGGCGACCCTGGCGAGAAGCGACAAGGGCACGGTAACCCTGAAAATGCCGTAGAATCTTCGCAATGTCGGCGCGCCTGATCGTCGGTGTATTCGCATTGGTTGGAGGATCGATCTCGGGAATCGCCTCAACAGTCGTGCATCTTCAGATGGTTGGTAAAGTTAATTCCATCTTGCCGAAGGAGCGACAGTTTGCAGAGTTGGGGTGGTATCTGCCGAAAACCCACCGGCTGCATAGCGAATATCAGTCTCTCTTTCCTGCTGGAAACCTGCTCAGGAGGTGGCGCATTGCGGTTGTGGCCGCAGTCGGGTCCCTGCTGGTCTGTGCCTGGGGTTTTGGATTTTTCCCCTTTTGAGAGAAGGACCCCTCCCGCGATATCTGACGTATCGCCATAAAGCTACAAGTTCCCTGCGTGCTGGCTGGTTGGTATCAAGACAAAATAAAGACAAAATATTGGCGCGCATACAGGAGTCCAGGACAAGAAGGCCCTTACGATAAGGCGCCTTGTATCAGGGCACGACTTCAGTCGTGCCGAAAAGATCCCCCAACCGGTCGGGCTTCAGCCCCTGCGCCTCGATGCAGGGAACGCCTTCAACCCTGCCGCAATGGCGGATACAATCCAGGCTTCAGCCCCTGCGCCTTGTATCAGGGCACGACTCAAGCAGCCATTGAAAACACGTAAGTTACAGATTCCTCAATTTGCTGGATTTGCCAAATTTGCAGGATTCGCGGGTTGGAAAGACAAATAAAGACAATTTTCCCGCCTCTCACCGAGCGCAACGGCCTACGGCTATCTCACGAATTGTCATCCTGACGGCTCGCAGAGCGAGACGGAAGGATCTGCGGTTGCTTTTCCGCCCCGGCTCCTAAACTTCCGTATAGGCGGTGATTCGGACAGTTCAAACTTTTCAGCCACGACTGCGGAGTTCTATTGCCCTGACCCGGTTTTCGCACTCGGATCACAAGTTTTAATACCATGTGCACTTATACGCACTTCAAGCGGGAGAGCAAGAACAGATTTGCCGTTGCTATACGAGCATTCATCAGGTCCTTCGAGCAAGTATTCAAAGGTCGTCTCAAACGTTGTGGGCCTGTGCCTGGTGAACTCCCACGTCAGGACGTTTTCCTTGACGAACTTGACGAGCATCGGCGGTCCGCTTACGGCTTGGACGGAAGTGACCCTCTCCCCGTCGGTCCTTACCCTGACTTTGACCGTTCCCTGAATTCGCGCAGCGCGTGCCTCGATTGGATAGAGTGGCATCTTTCCAGTGATTACCAGCGGAAGTTCGCGATTTCTGTCTTGAGCAAGAACCAAGGACGCGGAGAGTAGAGCAATCAAGGAGATCGCTCGGGCTGGATACCATTTCACGCGCAACATGGACCAATCTCTTTCAAACGGATTCGGCGGCGATTCATGCTACCAGCTCCGACCACGGCCGCAAATTCCGCATTGGCGGCCTTCCGGAAGTTTGCTATCGCAGCTTCCCGACGTCGTTCTCGAATTGGCAAGACAAAATAAAGACAGAATCTCGATTGGAATCTCGAGATCATTGAAAACAAGAAGCTTGCGGAGTGTGCCCTTGTATCAGGGCACGACTTCAGTCGTGCCGAAAAGATCCCCCAACCGGTCGGGCTTCAGCCCCTGCGCCTTGTATCAGGGCACGACTTCAGTCGTGCCGAATAGAGCCCAAAATGAAGGGGCTTTAGCCCCTGCGATCGCCCCCCTCACCTCCCCGGCCCCGCAAACAAAATCAAATTCCCATCCGGATTCCCACCCACGCAACCGACCCCGGCTCCGCAGCGGCGCTCGGCAGGGATCCATCCGCTGCGCCTCACGATGACAGGGAGTGGAGATCACGGGACAGAAAACCGGGCGCGCGAAAATACCAGTTGACTTTCATCGCGAATCCACTACCATACGGTTGTGGATTGCCTGGACACAACATTTGCGGCTCTGTCTGATCCAACCCGCCGGGCGATGGTTCAGAGGCTCTCCCGCGGCCCTGCCTCGGTGCATGGCTTGACGGAACCGTTTGCGCTCTCCCAGCAGATGATCTCAAAACATATTGCTTATCTGGTGCGCGCGCGAATTGTGATCAAGAAGAAGCGTGGACGAGAGAGTATCTGCACGCTCAGGCCGGAGGCGATCAAAAAGGTCAGCGACTGGGCGATCAGCTATCGCCGGTTCTGGGAAGAGAGTTTCGACAAACTGGAAGCAGTTGTAAATCAAATGAAGAAAGAGGAGGGTCGGAGATGACGGATAAGACGGTGAGCGAAGTTGAGCGGATGGTCGTTACAAGAGTGTTCGATGCCCCACGCGAGTTAGTTTGGAAGGCGTGGACAGACCCGAAGTACATCATGCAGTGGTGGGGGCCAAAGGGCTTTACGGCGCCCGTTTGCGACATGGATTTCCGCGTCGGAGGAAAATTTCTCTGCTGCATGAAGGCGCCGGATGGGCAGGAGTTCTGGAATGCGGTTGAATACCACGAGATTATTCCGCACGAAAAGATCGTTTCCCTGATGTACTTTTCAGACGCGAAGGGAAACAGGATTGATCCTGCGGAGCTGGGAATAGAACATGAGGCCATCGAGGGCGCGTACGACGTGACCCTCTTTGAGGATCTCGGAAACGGCCGGACCAAACTCACCTTCATGGGAAATGAGCCCATGGAGAGCGCGAAAAACAGCGGCCAGGTCGAGGGCTGGAACCAGATACTCGATAAGCTTGCTGCAGTCGTCGAGGGCCTGGCGAAGGCGAAATAAGCAGCCGAAGCCTGGACCATCGTCCTCAGCGAGCTGCGGAACGGAAAGTGAAGGCAGGCTATCGCGGAGACTCCGGCCATGGGCGGCGGAAGCTCCGTGGTGGCCTGCTTCTCCTCATTGGGTCACGGTGTCCGCAACGCCGCCCACACTTCCCCAACCGTGCGAGCGCCACGCGGCCCGCGCCCCGGCCCGGCAGCCGCCAAAGGTCCGCGATCCGTCCTCTTTCCTGAAGAGAAAAGTCGTACTGCGGCAGATTTTTTTGCTGGACAAACAGAAGGGGCCGCCAACATTCCACTCCCCAGTGTGAAGAGGCAGCCCCCGAATCCTTCCCGGAGGTGGGAAGAACGGATTCAGAATGCCAGAGCCGCGCCAGAAAAGAAGTGACGGCGGTCACAGCACATGAGACAGAACAGGAGACAGGGAAAAACCAACCAGGAAGCCGCGCCAATCGGCCTTGGATGCCCCGAGTCTCAACCCGCCAACCCGCCAACCCCAAACCCCGTCCCACCCCCCGCGGGCAGCTCTGCGGCTCGCGAAAACCCGCGCTCCCGCCCCCCCCAAAAAAACTGTCAAGCCCCAAGCCCCCTCACCAAAGTAACTCGTGCTCATTCCACAGACCTTCTCCGCCCGAAACACCAAACTTATTTGGCAGGCTAATTCTTCAGAACTGATATCCTGAACTTATAGAGTAAAAAAAGAGTAAGCCCGCCCTTTCCGGCGGGCTTTCCTTTTGCTTTGGCTTTCCTTAAGCCCCCAGCCGTGCGCTCTCGTCTTTCACAACCGGCAACCCGCTAACCCCTAACCCGCTAACCGCTAACCGCTGTACGCCGGGAGCCCCACCCATCTCAGAACGACAGGGCAGCCCCCGCCCGAACGCTGAACGCCCGAACGCTGATCGCCGAACGCTGATCCCTGAACGCTGATCACCGAACGCTGAACCCTGATCCCTGAACGCTGAACGCTGAAAGCTGATCCCTGATCGCCGAACGCTGATCCCTGATCCCTGAACGCTGAACGCTGAACGCTGAAAGCTGAACGCTGATCTCTAACCGCCAACCCCTAACCGCCAAAGGACCGCCATGTCTTCCGCGTCGCAGGCCATCGCCGACAATCCCATCCTCCGCCCGCGCTCCATTCGCTGCCGCTCCCTCACCATTGCCGGATGCCAGTGCAAGGCCAACGCCCTCCGTGGCCAGGACCTCTGCGTCCGCCACGCGAAGTACGGCCACCCCGTCCTTCCCCGAGGCCGCAACGTCACCATCCCGCTCCTTGAAGACCTCGAATCCCTTCAGGTCTTCGGCACCCAGATCATTCAGGGCCTCCTCGCCAAATCCATCGACCCCGTCCGCGCCGGCAAAATCCTCTACGCCTGCCAGATCATCACCCACACCCTGCCTCGTCCCCCGCGCCTCCAGCCCTCCCAGCAGCAGCAGACCCTCCCCGAGCCCGTCTCCGAAGTCTTCGAGTCCCCCGATGGCCGTCTCCTCGGTCCCGTCGAGGACATCCGCACCCACGCCCGCTTCCACGATATCTGGAGCTTCGACAAGTATCGTTACGAGGAGCAGTGCGAGCTCCTCGGCCGCCCCCTCCCGCAAACGCCCGCCGACATGCCTGAATCCGGCTGGCTCTCCCCGCAGGACCTCGACAGCATCGACCGCCAGCGCGCCGCGGGAGAAGTCCTCCTCGACGACGGCTACCGCGACAAGTTGCTCCACCTCCGCCTCGACGCGGATCGCCGCGGCGCTCTCCCGCCCCTCGCCGAGCGCGCCTGCATGTACGGATCGGAATCCTGGTGTGCCGGTCCCGCCGCCGAGGGCCAGTGGCAGCGCGCCTGCGACTGCTGCGCCCGCGAGCGCGACGAATACCTCCGCCTCCACCCCGAACCCGAACCCACTCCCACCACCACCGACCTCAACGCCTCCATCGACGACTCAGCCGCGAACCTCACGCGACCATCGGGTACCCCAAAACCCCCGGGTGCCCCACCCTTGTCGCCGCAGTCAGCGACAGGGTGGGTAACGAATGAAGGCTTTGTATCAGGGCACGACTTCAGTCGTGCCGAAAAGCGCAAAATAATTTTGGGGCTTCAGCCCCTGAGGCGTATTCTTCGCCCCACCCTCGTCCGGGCTCCCCTTGCGCGAACCGGGCGGTCGTCCGCACCGTGGACAGGCCAGCCCCAGCGCAGAAAGCTCGGTTCGCGCCCCACGACGCGCGCCGTAGGCGCAACGGGGATTAGCCCAGCGCTTCAGCGCTGGGAGAGCGCGAAGAGAAAATTCGAGTCCCGGAGGGACGCCGCTGCAAACCAGGTCCAGCGCCCAACCCCACCCTGGACCCCCCATGTCAAATCGGTAAACATCGCTAACCCACGCCGATCCACTGATCTGCGGAACCACCCCACCCAGGGGGGTACCCCCTTTACCGGATCTGGATCACCGCCAGCCCCATCGGCGGCAGCGTCACCGTCAGCTCGTGACCCCGAATCTCCTCGCCCTCCGGCTCTCCCAGCTGCGCCACCTTCCGCAGCGCCTCCACCTGCTCCGGCGTTGGATACTTCGGGCTGCCCATCGTCTTCCACGCGTCCAGCGTGTCGCCGTGGTGAGCGTCCACCCGCTGGATCTCCGCGTACGTCCCGTCCTTCACGCCCTTCAGATCGAACGTGATGGTCTTGTCGCCGCCGCTGTCGCCCGGATCCACCAGGTTCCACGCTGCGATCACCAGTGTCCCGTTAGCGCGCCGCGTCACCAGCGCCTCATTCACCGGCGCCGGCAGCCGCTCGTCGCCCAGCTCGTGCAGCAGCTCGAACGCATCGTACGCCGGCTTCGGAATGCCGTCCTCGGCCACGATCCCATATCCGCCGTAGAAAGGAGATTTCTTCACGCCCTGCTCCTCGAACACATCCGAGAAGCTCCAGTACGACATCATCCGCGTCTTGCCGTCGCATTTGCTGATGGTGTCCGCCAGCCACGGTCCCATAAAGATGGAATCCGTCACCGCCTGCTGCGTCATGTACGTCGCGTTGAACTCGCTCCAGATCAGCGGAATCTCCGGCCGCGCCGAATGCAGAATCTGCTCGTGTACCTTGTCCACCGCCGCGCACACCATCTGATACGGCGCAATCGTCCGGTTGTCGTGGAACACATTCTGCGCAGTGTCGTTGCCGTAAACGTGCGTCGAGACAAAATCCAGCGGCACATGCTTCTGCGTCGCGTGTGCGATCAGGTCGCCCACCCACGCCGCCTGCGCCGTCGCCGGCCCGCCCACGCGCAGCCGCGGGCTCACCGACTTCAGCGCCCGCGCCGTGTGATCGTACAGCTCAAAATACGTCTGCTCTTTCGGATTGCCGGCCCAGAAGTCGATGTTCGGCTCGTTCCACACTTCGAAGTACCACTGCGCCACCTCGTCGATCCGGTAGCGATCGATCAGATGTTGCGCGAACGCGCGGATCAGCGCGTCCCACTTCGCGTAATCCGCCGGAGGCGAAACAATCGGCCGGTACCAGAACGCCTGATAATCCGTCTGCGCCGCCAGCGCCTTCGGCATAAAGCTGATCTCCACGTAAGGCCGAACGCCGTTGGCGAGCAGCGCGTCGTAGATGTGATCGACGTAAGTCCAGTCGTATACCGGATTGCCCTGGGCATCCTGGCTGTAAACGCCGTTCTCATCGTCCAGAATGGCGTGGAACCGCACGTAGCGGAAGTCGGTGACCTTTTTCACCAGCCGCATATCGGATTGATACTCCGCGCGCATGGCCAGGTGCGCGCGTCCCGATCCGAACATCTGCTCCCAGAAGTGCGGAAACGGTGTGCCCGCTGCGTGCGCATCCACCGTCACTTCTTCCTGCGCGGGAACCTGCGCGCGTGCGTGGGGAACCGAGGCTGCCAGTGCAGCCGTTGCAGTCAGAACAATCCAAAGACGCATCGTCCACTCCGAAATTTTCAGGTGTTGGCCAGATTTTTCAGATGCTGATTTCCCGCCGCGCCGATGTCCCTCTGCCGGCGCCAGGGAGTCCTACAAGTGTTGCTATGGTCCCGTCACACAAGATCGTCCCGTCTTACAAGTTTGTGAACGAATCGTCCCCTGGCTTTGTATCAGGGCAAGGCTTCAGCCGTGCCGATAACGCGCCGTTTGATAAGGGGGCTTGAGTGTTCTGTCCCCGAAGTTCTTGAAGGAATCGCACTTCGGTTTTGTATCAGGGCACGACTTCAGTCGTGCCGTAAATGGCCGAAAAGTCGTCGGGCTTTAGCCCCTGTGCCTTGTGTTCAGGGCACAGCCCCACAGCTTGCGAAAATAATACTGTCTTGAAGGGGCACGGCTTCAGTTGTGCCGTAAATGGCCGAAAAGTCGTCGGGCTTTAGCCCCTGAGGGATGGTTCTTCCGTCGCGATCTGACTTTTTCCGCAAGCTGTTCAGGCCCGGAAAACTCCATCCCGCCATGACCCTATTGCGCGACCACGTCCACGGCCGCTGGAACGTTCCGCGGAGGAAAGCATGTATTCGTATCGCACGCCTGATATCGCAGCGATCCCTGAATCAGGTGATTCCCGCGCTCGGCGACGATGCGCATCCTCACCACCAGCTCGCCCGTATACACGCTCAGCTTCTGCGATGGATCGGCGGGGAACGTATAGGACGATCCCGGCGGGAAATCGACGCCGACGATTTTCACTCCCGGCGTATCGGGCGCGTTCAGCTCGGTGCGGATCAGGCTCTTCTGCAGCGGCACATGCGAGTTGATGTGGAAGCCGCCGACAATCCGGAAATGCATCTCGATCGTCTGTGGCTTGCCCGCCGCGATCACCACCTGCTGCGGAAACAGAAAGCGAACCATCTGCCCGCCGTTGACGCTCGCGGTGTCCGAGGTCTGCCACGGCAGCTTTTGAGCCTGCACGCCGGGGCCAGCGGAAAGGAGCAATCCCAGAAACCCAACAAGAGCGAGTGACTTCACGAGTGAGATCCCCCGATCGCCTTCTGGATGTCAGCCTGCAGCTCGTCGCGCGACGCCAGGCCCACCGTCGAAGCCACGATCTTTCCTGTGCGATCGATGAAGAAGGTCGTCGGCAGCGAATCCACGCCCCCGTACGAATCGGCAATCGCGTCGGCGTCCAGTAGGACCGGATAATTGATGTGCATCTTCGTTGCGAAATCGCTGATCTCGCGCTTCTCCGTGAACAGCTTTGCCGGATCGTCCTTGTCCAGGTCGTCCGCGGAGATGCCGATGATCGTCAATCCCTGGCTCGCATACTGGTCCTGCAATTTCTCCAGCCACGGAATCTCGATCTGGCACGGTCCGCACCACGTCGCCCAGAAATCGACAACCAAAGGCTTGCCCTTATAGCTCGAAAGCGAAACTTCCTTGCCGCTCAGATCCTGAAGCGTAAAGTTGGACGCCTGCGTCCCGTTCAGCGGCGTCGAATAGGGATCGGCATCGGCAGCCATTTCATCCGCCGACGGGTTGCCGGATCCGTCCGCCGGCACCAGTTGCATCTGCATTCCCTGCATCTGCGCACGCTGCTCGCGCTGGCGATGAACGAAGTTCACCACCCCCGCCGCGATCATCAGGGCCACTGCGACCACCATCGCTGCCAGAACAAAAAGATTGCGCCGCAAACCGTTACCGCCTTCTCCCTTCCTATTCTAGCGAGGTGGCCGCCTCCGTGCGCCCATCGCGGCGCCGTGCTGGTGATAGCATCAGGTGTTTCAGAGCATGACGGATTCCCATACACCCTCGCGGCTGGTGCGCATGGAAGCGGACGCGCTGCTGGCCCTCGCGGAGCGCCTCGACGGCCCCATGGCTGCCGATTTCGAGCGCGCCGTCGAGCATGTGCTGCGCTGCGGCCAGGCGCGCGGACGCGTCGTGGTCACCGGCATGGGCAAGAGTGGAATCGTCGCGCAGAAGGTCGCCGCGACCCTCAGCTCCACCGGCAGCCCGGCCCTGTTCCTGCATCCCGCCGAGGCCGTCCACGGCGATCTCGGCATGATCACCGAAGGCGACCTGGTCATCGCGCTCTCCGCCAGCGGCGAAACCGAGGAGATTCTCCGGCTGCTGGCCACCATCCAGCGCCTGGGGAACGGCCTGATCGCTTTTGTCTGCGACACGCAATCCACCCTGGCGAAAGCCGGCGACGTCGCGCTCGACTGCTCCGTCCCGGCGGAAGCCTGCGGTCTGGGCCTGGCGCCAACCGCCTCCACGACCGCGATGCTGGCGCTTGGCGATGCTCTCGCCATCGCCGTCTCCCTGCGCAAAGGATTTCGCGCGGAGGATTTCGCCGCCCTGCACCCCGGCGGCAAACTCGGAAAAAGGCTGGCCACCGTCCGCCAGCTCATGCACGCCGGCGATGCGATCCCCTCCGTGGCCATCGCCACCCCCATGAAGGACGTGATCTACGAGATGTCGCGCAAGAAGCTCGGCATGACCGCGGTGGAGCAGGAAGGACGCCTGGCCGGCATCGTCAGCGACGGCGATCTGCGCCGCCTGCTCGAGCGCGATGGCCCGGATGGCCTGCGCAAAACCGCCGGCGATGTGATGAACCCCAATCCGAAGACGATCTCGGGCGAGGAACTGGCCGCGCGGGCCCTCCACACCATGGAAGAGCAGAAGATAACCTCTCTCATCGTCGTCGACGCTGGAGGACGCATCGAGGGCGTAATCCACTTGCACGACCTGTGGGGAACCGAGCTGATTTGATCGAAGTGCCGACGTTGTGAAGCAAATTGCCCGCCTCCTGCGTCTTGTCGGTGTAGGATCGTCACCATGCGGCGGGTATTTCCAGTCGCGGCTCTTGGTCTGCTGCTCACCCTGGCTCCTGCAGCCTTCGCGCAGCACGGCGGGGGAGGCCGCTCCGGTGGCGGCCATGTCGGCGGTTTCTCCGGCTTTTCCGGCGGAGGCTTTCGCGGCGGATTCTCCGCTCCGCGCTCCTTCAGCGGTTTCTCCGGCTATGCCTCGCGCGGCTTCCGCGCATCTCCGCGGATGACCTGGTCCGCTCCTCGTTACGGCGCATATTCGGCATATCGTCCCGCGTATGGCGGCAACAGCCGTGGCTGGGACCGTCGCGGCCGCTATCGCGCTCCCTATCGAGGCTATGGATATGGCGGCTACGGTTATCCCTACGGATACGTCAATTCGTGGGAGCTGCTGCCGTGGGACGTGGGGTATCCGGATTTCACCGGCTATGGCGATGACGAAGGCGGCCAGACGCAGCAGGCTCAGCCATCCGATCAGGCCCAGCAGCCGCCGCCGGACTATGACTACGCGGCTCCTCCCGGCGAAGGCTATCGCGGAGATTACGCCCCTCCGCCTTACGAGCCGCAACCAGCGTCATCCACCCCTCTGGGGCGCGAGCCGCAGTTGACGCTGATCTTCAGAGACGGCCACACCGAGGCCATCCGGAACTACGTGCTTACGCCCACCGATGTCGTTGTCATGGATGATGCCGCCACCGGCCGCGAGCCACGCATTCCGCTCTCCGACCTCAACGTGCCCGCCACCGAACAGGCTGCGCAGCAGGCTGGCCTGGATTTCACGCCGCCCGCATCGTAAGCCGTCCCTCAGTTCAATCAGGATGCAGCACCGGGAGATAAGCCTCGTAAACTCCCTCGAAGACTGCGTCCCAGGAGGCGGAAAGCGCATAGTTCCGCGCATGGGCCCGCATCTGGCCGTGCAGCGCCGGATCGCCGACAATCCGCAGGATGGCCGCCGAAAAATCCCCGTCCTCTGCGACGAATCCGCTGCATCCATCGCGGACGAGCGACTTCGGGCCGCCATCCGGAGTCACCACCGCGGGAACTCCCGACGCCAGCGCTTCCAGAACCACGTTGCCGAAGGTGTCGGTATGCGAGGGGAAGACGAAGACGTCCATGCGGGCATAAGCGCGGGCCAGCGCTTCTCCGCGCAGCACGCCGGTAAACTCGGCGCGCGGCAGATGCTCGCGCAGCCACGCTTCCTCGCCGCCCTGGCCCACGATAAGAAAGCGGAAGTTGCGCACGCCCTGTGCTTCCAGCTCCTGCTGCACGCGCGCCAGAAGCGCAATATTTTTTTCCACGCTCATGCGGCCCACAAAGCCGAGCAGAAAATCCCCGTCTGAAGCATCGCGATCGCGGCGCGCCGGCGAAAAAAGCTGCGCGTCGATGCCGCGCTGCATCAGATGGCACGGCCGCCCGGTGCGCGCTTCCAGCAGGCGGCACAGGTCCGGGTTGGGCGCAAAGAGCACCCGAGCGTGCCGATAGAACCACGCGATCATGGCCAGCATCAGCTCTTCGATCCGCTTCGCTCCGGACTCAGCCTGCGGCCGCGGGAGGCGATCGAACAGCCAGCGCGATCGCATCGCCGCATATTCATGCACGTTGGTGTGCCACGAGGCGGCCAGCGGCACGCGGTAGTGCGACGCCAGCAGCGCGCCCAGCATGCCCAGCTCGCTGGGGCCGGTGATGTGAACAATGTCCGGCCGAAAGCTGCGCAGAGCGCGCGCCATGGCCGGAACATGCCGCATCCATGCGGGATCGAAGCGCAGGCCCTTGTCCAGCGGGATCGAAAACATGCCGCGCGGCAGTTCCAGGGTGGTGAGATGGTCGTCGACGCGGAAGGCCTCGCGGCGATCGCCCGCGCGCACGCAAAGAAAGGGAAGCTTACGGCGGCGCGCAAACTCCTCGAAGTGGCGCGAGGTGTGCGCCACTCCGTTCACTTCATGAAAAGAGTCGGGAAAATAGGCGACGCGGGTCAACGCAGCCCATTGCACCCTTTGCCCGCACCGTGAGGGTGCCTCATCGGATCGCGTCCTCACCCAGGGCAAAGCGCAGCTCGCGGGATTCGCTCCATGCCAGGCGCAGGCTGTCGGAAACCGGGCTGGTGCCCATCAGCCGTACCGCCCGGATGACGGAATGCAACAGGGCCGGAGCGTAGCCTTTGGCCCACAGCTCACGGGCCGGGCGCATCACCCCGTCCGCTCCCGGGTGCCAGACCCGCTCGTCCCAGTAGCGCGAGCCCAGCGGGAAATCGGGGTAGTCGCGGATGGCGTCGAGCGTGGACTGGAGGATGCGGTGCTTCCACGGCTGGGCGTATTGCGGCATGAAGAGGATGTGGCTGCGTCCTTCGTAGCGAACCTCTTGCACGAATTCGGTGAAGCTCGACGCGCTGGAGAGATTCACGTTCGCGTTGGGCTCGCGGCCGTGCCGGTCGCCGCCCGAGATCAGCAGCTTGTTCCACTTCTTTGCCAGTTGGATGACTTCGCGATTCTCGCGCCAGTGGCGCAGGCCGTTCAGCTCCAGGACGTGCATGAACTCGTGATTCGCGGCGAGGAAGTCCTGTACGCGCTGCGCTGCCTTGTCCTTGCCGATCAGATACAGATCCCAGCAGGGATGGTTGAAGACAATCAGCACGTTGGGCAGCTCGTGCAGCGCAGCCAGAATCTCGGTGAGCCGCTTTTCGTCAGGAGCGGCGGTGTATTCCTCGAAGGTCTTCATCCACGCTGCGCCGGAGTCGCTGGGCAGATTGTGGATGCCGAGGTGAAAAGCCTGATCGCCGCCGTAGGGCGCGCTCCACTCCACGGAAACCGGAATATGCCGGGCAGAGGCGACGGTCCGCAACAGCATCGGCGCGGCAATGGTGTCGTGGTCTGTGATGGAGACGAGGGGGCGAAGGTTCAGCTTCTTCTCGATCTGGCCGCTCTCCAGATCGAAAGCCAGTTTCGGCGTGAGGGGTGGTGTCCAGTAGGCCGCGGCGTAGTTGAGGGGAATGCCATACATCTCGCGCGAGCGCCGCTCATAAAATGCCAGGATCGGGCGCAGCAGCGGATATTGATTGCCGAGGTTCGCCAGAAAGTCGAGGGTTTCCTTCGACTGATTGGTGTGGCTGTGAAGCGAGACGGCGGTCGAAGAATTGCGAGCGGCGTCTACATCCTTCCACAGGTACGAGATGCGTCGCAGTCCGGCCATGGGGTCCCTCCGAGAGCTCCCAACTGGGTCCATTGTTGCGATTGCACCGTGAATAGGGCATTACGGGGCGAAAAAACGTCAGTCAAATACGGGAATGTACACCCGAAGGCAACGGATGATCCTGGGCACCCGTTTCCATGTAAATATTTGAGAATAATAGCACTGTAGAGGAAAGCAGTTCCGTCGCAGCCGGAGTCTTCACAACATGCGATGTACCCACATGAGTAAACCCTGTAGTCCCTATCGCCGGGTCTGGGCGATATCGGGCACCTCGGCGTCCTGGGCGGGCTCATGCTCGAGGTGGTTTCGCGTAAGGCCGTCGCGGAGAATCTCAAAGGCCTCCTCCGGCGTGTTCGCAATCTGAAAAAGATCGCGATCACGTGGTGAGATGGCGCCCCTGTCGACGAGGATGTCGAGATTGATGACCTTTTCCCAGTAGGAAGCGCCGTAGAGGACGATGGTGATCTTCTTGGCGAGCTTCTGTGTCTGGGAGAGGGTGAGGATCTCGAACATTTCGTCGAGGGTTCCGAAGCCGCCGGGAAAGACGACCAGTGCCTTGGCCAGATACGCGAACCAGTACTTGCGCATGAAGAAGTAGTGGAACTCGAAGTTGAGCGCCGGGGTGATGTAGCGATTGGGCATCTGCTCGAAGGGAAGCTTGATATTGAGGCCGATGGACTTGCCGCCGGCTTCCCAGGCCCCGCGGTTCGCGGCCTCCATGATGCCAGGCCCTCCTCCGGAGGTGACCACGAAGCGATTGCGGCGGGACTTGAGGTCCTTGGCCCATTGGGTGAGAAGGAAGGCGAGGCGGCGCGCGTCCTCGTAATATTGCGCCATCTCCACGGCCGCTTCGGCGCGCCGGCGGCGCAGCTCGCTGGTTTCTTCCTCCACGGGGCCGCGGGCGGGCTGTTCTTCCTCCGGAGCGGGCTGGCGGGAGCCGGTGTTTTCGAGCAGCTCCAGCTCGCGGCTGGCTTCGTCGAGGGCGCGAAAGCGGGCGGAGCCGAAGAAGACGACGGTGTCCTGAATGCGCTCGTGGCGGAAGCGCGCGAGGGGTTCGGAGTACTCGGCGAGGATGCGGATGATGCGGCCATCCGGGCCGTTGAGGAAGGCGTCATTTTCGTAGGCGAGGGAGGCGCTGGCGAGGGGCGACGGCGGCTTGCGGGGCATGATCAGCTCTCTTTGTAATGAATGGCTTCCGAGATGGCGATCCAGAGGTTGAGCAGGCCCAGACCGGAGACCACGCCCCGGCAGGCGCCACTCTCCACGATGTGCGCAACCGGCGCGTAGTAGAGGAAGAAGCGATTAAAGGTCCACAGGTGGGTCCAGGGCAGGAAAAAGAGGATCAGGCCGATGTAGAGCCGGACCATCACGCGAAGGAAGAGATCGGCGCGATGCAGCCAGCGGCCGGACTGGTCCGATTGCGGAGGGGAGGATGGGGGCTGAGCGGGCGGCGTTGCCAGGTTGGGCGATAAAGACATGCGGCGGTTCCAGGGCAGGTTGACCCTCCCCGACTTTACATTCAAGGTCGCCGCTCCCGTCGGGTCGCGTCAACTCGAGTGGCGCGGCTTCGGGGGCACAGCAACCCTCCAACCGCTGTAGACGCCGGGCGCCGGGACGCACAGACATCCGGGACGACTTCCCTCACACTAACACAGGCAGTTGGGGGAGGAGCCGGTGGCTGGGTCCCGCATTGTTCCGGCCGTTGCCCGGTTCACGAACCTCCAATCCGCGCCGGCGGCCGAGCAAGGGGGAATCTCATTCGATCCGGAGAGCCTGCTGCGGATCGAGGCGGGAAGCGCGTGCGGCGGGCATCCATACCGCGAGCAGGGCGACGAGGCAGAGTACGACGGGTACGGCGGCGAAGGCGAGAGGGTCCCATGATTTGACGCCGTAGAGGAAGCTGGCAATGAAGCGTGTGAGGCCGAAGGCAGCCCCGATGCCAATGACGACGCCGATGAGGGCAAGGCGCATGCCGTGCCAGACCACGAGATTCCGGATACGGGAGCGGTCGGCGCCCAGAGCCATCCGAATGCCCATCTCCTGGGTGCGCTGCTGGACGGAGTAGGCCATGAGGCCGTAGATGCCGATCGCAGCGAGGATGAGAGCGGAGGCTCCGAAGATGGAGAGCAGGAGCATGTTGAAGTCCTGACTGGCGGTGGACTGGCTCACGACCTCGGTCATGGGACGGACGCGGGCGACGGAAAAGCCGCCGCTGGCCTGGCGGAGCTGCTCGGTGACGGCGGAGATGTACTGCCGCGGGTCGCCGTGGGTGCGGACGAGCCAGACCATGGGGCCGATGTTGGAGTTGAGAGCGGTCATGCCGTCGGTAACCTGAGAGACGGGGACGATCATGAGGGGACGGGGATCTTCGTTGAGGCCGCCGTCGCGGATGTCGCCGACGACGCCGATGATCTGGCGGGGGCCCTCGGTAAATTGCGGGCCAACGCCTTTGCCGATGAGGAGTTGCTGGCCGACGGGGTCGCCTTTGGGCCAGTACTCTTTCGCCATGGCCTGGTTAATGAGGACGACGAGGGGCGACGAGCCGGTGTCCTGCTCGGTGAAGTCGCGGCCGCGCAGGATGGGGATGTGGAAGACCGAGAAGTAGCCTGCGGACGCGCTCATCCAGCCGGCGCCTCCGGTATACGGGGATTTGCCGTCGGTGGGGCGGCCGATGATGTTGAAAGGCAGGCCGTATCCACCTTCGAGAGGCAGACAGCAGGTAAAGGCGGAGACCTCGACGCCGGGGATGACGTTGAGGCGCTCCCGGCCATCGTGAGAAATCTGGGCGACGCCGGCGGTCTTTTTGAACTGATCGCCGGTGAGGGACATTTCGAGGGTGAGGACGTGGCGCGGATCGAAGCCGGGGTTAACGTCGCGCAGTGCCAGGAAGGTGCGGATGAGGAGCGCTGCTCCGATGAGGAGGACGAGGGCGAGGGAGACTTCCGAGATGACGAGCAGGGAGCGGGCTTTGTTGTGGCGGAGTCCGGTGCCGGAGCGATTGCTGCTTTCCTTGAGGGTGGAATTGAGGTCGGTGCGGGTGACGCCGATGGCCGGGAAAAGGCCAAAGAGGATGCCGGTGAGCACGGAAATGCCGAGGGTGAAGGCAAGGACGCGCCAGTCAATGCCGATGGCCGCACCATGTTCGCCGATGCGAGGCAGACCGGCAGGACTGATGGCGAGCAGCGCGCGGACTCCGGCGAATCCGAGAATGAGTCCGAGAATGCCGCCGACAAGGGAGAGCACGATACTCTCCGTCAAAAGCTGGCGGACGATGCGAAGGCGCCCCGCTCCCATGGCGGCGCGGATGGCGAACTCGCGCTTGCGGCCGGTGGCTCGGACGAGGAGCAGGTTGGCGACGTTGGCGCACGCGATGAGGAGAACGAAGCTCACGGCTCCGAGGAGGATCAGGAGGGATTTTCGTGCGCCCGCCACAACGGAGTCGCGGAGAAGTTCGACGCCGAAGCTGTCTTTGGGCCCGAGGTCGTCCGGGTGCAGACGGCGGTATTGGTTGGCGGCAAGTTTGAGCTGGGCATTCGCCTGGGCGAGGGTGACGCCGGGCTTCAGGCGGCCGGCGACGAGGAAGTAGTGGCCGAGATTGGTGCTGTTGGGATCGATCTGGAAGGGAACCCAGAGATCGGAGGCGGGATCGGTAACGAAGGATTTTCCAAGGACGCCAACGATGGTGTAGGGCTCGTTGCTGAGGGAAACCCTGGTCCCGACGACGTGCGGATTGCCTCCGAATTTGCGCTGCCAGAAGCCGTAGCTGATGACGACAACGTGCCCGCCGTTGGGGGAGTCTTCCAGGGGCGTGAAGGTGCGGCCGAGGATGACGGGCGCGCCGAAGAGCCGGAAATACGCTTCGCTGACGTGAATGCCGTGGACCTGCTCCGGGACGGTTCCGGTGAGATTGAAGCCCGGGCCGCCGAAGTCGTAGGCGGCGACGTCCTCGAAGACGGAGGTCTGAGCGCGCCAGGTGTTGAAGTTGACCGGAGAAGCGCCGGGGCCCTGGCCATCAGGAAAAGTGTTCATGAACTGCACCATGCGGTCCGGCTCGGGGTAGGTGAGCGGCTTCAGCAGGACGTTATCGACGACGGTAAAGATGGCAGTGTTGGCTCCGATGCCGAGGGCGAGAGCGGCGATGGCGGTGAGAGAGAAGGCCGGATTGGCGATGAGCATGCGGAGGGCATAGCGGAGGTCGGAGAGAAAGTCGCGCATGAGGGGGCTGCCTCGAAGCCAGGGATGCCGGTGCAGGGACAGATGAATCTACGGAGGGGGACCGGGGAACGTTCCCTAAACGTTACGGATTGTAACACTTGAACGATGCGACGATATTGAGGTGAGCACGGCGCAGCGATGGTTTCGACGGGGCCCGATCTGTGGGATTCAGGAATTCGCGCGCGAGCCGGTCAACGTTTCGACGGCCGGCAATAGCAGCCGCGGTTCTCTTACACTGGAGGGAACAGACCCTGCGACAGGCCTCCTTTTGGATTTGTTTTGTGGTACAACAATATCCTCCGGGAAGAGCCGGCATCCCCGGCCGGTATGGGCAAAAAAGGCTGGAATTGTTCTCGCGGAAGGACGCGGGAAAGGAAAATATGCTCCCCGAACAATGGGAAACATTTAAGCGGGCGGCTCGCCGCGAAAAGATGGACAGGATTCCCATGGCGCTGATCGTGGACAGTCCGTGGATCCCCGGCTACCTGGGCATCAAACACCTGGACTATTTTCTCGATCCGGAGCTGTGGTTTCAGTCGAATCTGAAGATTATGCGGGAGTTTCCGGAGATCATCTTCGTTCCGTCGTGGTGGATGGAGTACGGGATGGCGGCGGAGCCGTCGGTGCTGGGCGCGAAGATCAAGTTCTGGCAGGACAACACGCCGAGCGAGTACCACACCCTGTATCGCCTGGAGGATATCGATCAGTTTCCGGAGTACGAGGTGGAAGCAGACGGGTTTGCGGCGCTGACGCTGCACCGGATCGGAATGGCGAAGCAGCGGATCCTGGATGCGGGGTACATCCTGCCTATGGCGACGTCGCGCGGGCCGCTGTGCACGGCGGGATTTGTGCGCGGGACGACGAACTTCATGATCGACCTGGTCGAGAATCCGGAGGGAGCGCACCGGCTCATCGATTTGTGCACGCGAGTGATCATCGACTGGCTGAAGGCGCAGCAGAAGGTCATGGGCGACACGGTGGAGAGTATCTTCATCCTCGACGACATTGTGGGGTTTATCAACGAGGAGCATTACCTGGAGTTTGCCCACCCGTATCTGAAGCGGATCTGCGACGCATTCCCGAAGGATTGGGTGAAGGTCTACCACAACGACGCGGAAGTGGACGCGTGCCTCGATCATCTGCCGGACGCGGGCTTCCACGTGCTGAACTGGGGCAAGCAGAAGCACATCACGGAGGTGAAGCGGCGGGTGGGCGACCGCATGTGCCTGATGGGGAACGTGAATCCGTTGGAGATTGGGGTGCGCGGGACACCGGAAGAGGTGAAGGACGAGACGCTGGAAGTGCTCGAAGGAGCGGGCGGCGAGGGGATTATCTTGTCGGTGGGCGGCGGCACCAGCCCGGGAATGCCCAGGGAGAACATTCTGGCGATGCTGGAGGCTCTCAACGAGTACAACAACAAGCGCGCCGGCGCGCTTGCGAGCAGTCGCTGACGGAGTGCATGGATGCCCGATTATGCGCTGATGAACCAGTTCCTGTACGAAGGCAACGCGGCCGAGGTCGAGCGCCTGACCAAAGAAGCGCTGGCCGAGGGGCGGAGCGCGCAGGAAGTGCTGAACGAGGGGCTGATTGCGGGCATGAGCGTGGTGGGCGAGGACTTCAAGCACAACGTGCTGTACGTGCCGGAGGTGCTGATTGCGGCGCGCGCGATGAAGGCGGGGATGGCGGTGCTGAAGCCGCTGCTGACCAGCAAGGAGAGCAACGCGAAGCCGAAGGGCGTGCTGCTGATGGGGACCGTGCGCGGCGATCTGCACGACATCGGGAAGAATCTCGTGGGGATGATGGCCGAAGGCGCGGGCTTCGAGCTGCATGACATCGGTGTGGATCAGAGCGTGGAGAAGTTCATGGCGGCGGCGGAGAAGTGCAAGCCGACGATTATCGGGATGAGCGCGCTGCTGACCACGACCATGATGTACATGAAGACGGTGATCGATGGATTCCAGGCGGCGGGGCTGACGCACATCAGGATGGCGGTGGGGGGCGCGCCCATCAGCCAGATGTTTGCCGATGAAATTGGAGCAGACGGCTACGGCGCGAACGCTTCGGCGGCGGTGGATCTGTTTCTGCGGCTGGCGGAGCAGGCACGGACGGCGGAGCGAGCGTGACGAGGTACAGGATTCTTTGCTGGCAGGAGATCCCGACGCAGATTCGCGCGGAGGACGACGAGGAAGACGTTACGCTGGAGCTGGACGAACGCTTTATGAAGCAGATCGATCTTCTGGCGGCGAAGCGCGGGCTGCAGTCGGCGGACGATTATCTGGCGCAGTGGAAGTGGAGCGAGGAAGAGGAGCGCGAGGGCTCGGCGCGCGCGGTGGCGGAGGCGCTGAAGGCCGAGCTGGAAGCGAAGGGCTGGTAAAGCGGCGAGCATGGCGGTCACGCTCACCATCAACGGACAATCGATCGAGGCGCGGAGGGAGCTGTCGCTCTTCGAGCATGCCGAGGCCCTGGGCGTCGAGGTGCCGACGTCGTGCCGCAGGCAGGGCAAGTGCCGCGAGTGCATGGTGGAGGTGGTGGAGGGTCTGGATGCGCTGTCGCCGCTGACCGAGGCGGAGCGGCATCTGAAGGGGAAGTTCCGGCTGTCGTGCCAGACGCGAGTGGTGGCCGATGCGGGACAGGTGCGCTGCCACACCATGCGGCGCGGCCAGATGCGCATCGAGCGACAGGCGCTGGGGCTGCCGGGGAGCGATGGCGCGATGCCGCTGGATCCGGCGGTGACGCGCGACGGGGATCGGATTCTGATCGACGGCCTGGAGGTGGAGCGCTCGACAGGCCCGATTTGCGGGCTGGCGATGGACCTGGGCACGACGACCGTGGTGCTGCGGCTGCTGAACCTGGAGACGGGAGAGCTGATCGCGGATACGTCGCTCGAGAATCCGCAGCGTTTTGGCGGGGCGGAGGTGATGTCGCGGATCGCGTACGACACGGAGCATCCGGGACGGCTGCTGCTGCGCACGCTGGCGGGGTATCTGACGCACGCGATTGAGAGGTTTCCCATCGATCCGAAGACGATTTACGAGATGGTGGTCGTCGGGAACTCGACGATGCGGGATCTGTTCTTCCGGCAGAGCGTGTATTCGATTGGGCAGACGCCGTACCGATCGCTGACGGAGATCGAGATGGCGGAGGGCAAGCGGACGACGACGAGCCTGGTGCAGACGGGGCTGCGGAGTCTGCTGCCGATTCATCCGAAAGCGCGGGTGTATGGCGCGCCGGTCATCAGCGGACACGTGGGCGCGGACGCCGCGGCGTGCATGCTGGCGGTGGATCTGGCGCACGAGGAACGGCTGGTCGCGATCATGGATATCGGCACGAACACGGAGCTGATCGTGGGGAACCGGCATCGGATTCTGGCAGCCTCGTGTCCGGCGGGTCCGGCATTTGAAGGCGGAGCGATCGCGTGCGGCATGCCGGCGCTGGACGGGGCGATTGAGGACGTCGCGATTGCGGAGGACGGGAGTTTTCGGCTGGGCGTGATCGGAGACGCGCGGCCGCAGGGGATTTGCGGGTCCGGGCTCATCGACACATTGAGTGAGCTGCTGCGCACGGGGCGGATGAATGCGATGGGGCGCTTCGAGGACGGCGAGCGGCGTGTGACGCTGCGGCGCGGCGGCGACAGGGGCGGGGATGTTTATCTGCTGGAGAGCGATGTGAACGAGCTGGCCCAGGCAAAGGGCGCGAACGTCGCCGGGCTGCATGTGGTGTTCAGCACCTACGGGATCGACTTCGACGATATCGATGTGTTTTATCTGGCAGGAGGGTTTGGGCGGCATCTGGACGTGGAGGCGTCGCAGCGGATTGGACTGGTGCCGAGGATGGCGTCAGGGAAGATGGTGCAGGCGGGGAATATCGCGATTGAGGGCGCGACGATGGCGCTGCTGTCGCGGACGAAACGAGCGGAGCTGGAAGAACTGGTGAAGCGCGTGGAACATTGCCGGCTGGAGACACATGCGCGCTTCTTCGATTTCTTTGTGGAAGGCTGCCAGTTCAAGCCGGTGGAGGCGTTGCCATGCGCGCAGTAGGCGAAGCGCTGGAGCTGGCGGAGACGACAGGCGATGTCCCCGTGGCGCCGGAAGAGTACGCGCGGCTGCTGGGATACCCGCGCGGTTATGTGCTGGAAGGGCGAGCACGCGAACTGGCGGATTGGGCACGTGGATGGTATGCGCAGCACGGGCGGCCGTGGTTGTACGCGCGGCAGGCGGAGAGCTTTTCGCAGGAGGGTGACGCGATCTGCATCGATGGCGCGGCGTTCACAAGCCCGCGGCTGCAGCAGACGCTGAATGAGGCGGGCGCGCACAGCATGATTCTGGCCGCGGCAGGCGCGGGCAGGGAAGCGGAAGACGAGGCGCAGCGCCGGTGGGCGGAAGAGAAGCCGGACGAATATTTCTTCCTGGAGATTTACGGTTCGGCGGTGGTCGAACACCAGATGACGGCGCTGGGCGCGCGGCTGTGCGACTGGGCCGAGCAGCAGGGCATGGCAGTGCTGCCGCATGCCAGCCCGGGATATCCGGAGTGGGATGTGGCGGAGCAGCCGCGATTGCTGGATCTGATGCGGCGCACGCGCGGCCAGGGGCTGCCGGCGGAGATTGAGGCTCTGGATTCAGGGATGCTGCGGCCGCGAAAGTCGCAGCTGGCGGTGTTTGGGCTGACGCGGCACACGGAGCGTTTGCAGCGGCTGACGAGCCTGGTGCCGTGCGAGAGCTGCTCGTTCGGGCCATGCCAGTACCGGCGCGCACCGTATCGCCGAGCGCCTCGCTCGACGCGGGAGCCGCTGCCGACGCAGGCGGCGCTGGATGCCGATGCGCGCTACAGCACGAGCCGGAAGGCGCTGGAGCGCTGGGCAGCGGAACGGCTGTTGATGAACGCTCATGCCGATGGTTCGATCGATGTTCTGTTCCGCTACGACGGCACGACCTGCACGAACATGGGGCGCGCGCTGGCATTCGATTATCACGTGACGCTGGGCCCGCGGGCGGAAGGCTATCCGATTCGCGAGCAGCGTTGCGTGCCGGCTGCGCGGGACACAGGACACAGGTTCATGTGCCAGTTTCTGGCGGACGCCGAAGGGCTGATGGGGAGCATCGGCAGGGAAAAGCCGCTTAACGGCGAGCCGCTGAATGCGGTGCTGCAGTGGCGTACGGAGCCATGCGCGGCGGGATGCTTCTGCGACGCCGCGGCGCGCAACCGCAAATGGGCGCTGGTGCTGGAAACAATCCACTACGCACTGGCGCAAAAGGAGCGAAACGAGGAGCTCAGATGAAGAAACTTCTGCATCACGCCGTACTCGACCGTCCGCTGCTGGGCGACGGCGCCATGGGCACACAGCTCATGCTGGCCGGGTTGGAGCAGGGCAATTGCGGCGAGGCCTGGAACCTGACCCATCCGGAGCGCGTGCTCGGCATCCAGCGGAGATATGTTGAGGCTGGTTCGGACTGCCTGCTGACGAACACGTTTGGCGGATCGCGGATTATGCTCACGCGGCATGGCGAAAGCGAACATGTGAAGGCCGTTAACCAGGCGGGAGTGCGCATCGCGCGCGAGGCCTTTGGTGACCGTGACGGTTACGTCATTGGGGACATCGGCCCGTTCGGCGGATTGCTGGAGCCGTTCGGCGAGTTTACGAAGGAGCAGGTGCGCAGCGCGTTCGAGGAGCAGGCGGCGGCTTTGGTGCAGGCGGGCGCCGACGCCGTCATCGTCGAAACGCAGACGTCGCTGGAGGAACTGCTGCTGGGCATTCGGGCGGCACAGGCTGCGGGTGCGCCGTGCATTATCGGCTCCATGGCCTACGATGTGACTCTGGACGGGTCAACGTTCCGCACCATGATGGGCATCGAGCCGGAGCGGGCGGCTGAGTTCATGGAGAAGCAGGGGGCGCATATCGTGGCCCTGAACTGCGGAACCCGGATGGACATGACGCGGGCGCTGGCTGCCGTACAGCGATACAGGAGCGTGACCAGTCTGCCGGTGATGGTGCAGCCCAATGCCGGACAGCCGCGGCTGGAGAATATGAAGGTGATCTACGACGAGACGCCGGAGCAGATGGTGCAGGGGCTGCCGGCTCTGCTCAAAGCGGGGGCGAACATCGTCGGCGCCTGCTGCGGCAGCACGCCGGAGCACATTCGCGCGTTCCGCAAGACAATGGACGCGTGTCTCGCGGCCAGGGAAATGCAGCCGGCGGGGGTTCAGCGTGAAAGTTAGGCTTTGCGATGTGAATGCGGCGGCGCTCGAGAAGCTGCCGGAACATAGCGACGACAAGTCCGGCATCGGCGTGCATTACGTCGACGCGTTCCTGAAGCCAATGAACACCAAGCTCGAAGACGGCACGCCAGTGAAATGCAAACGGCGCGGGTTGAAGATCACGCTGTCCGCCGGTGGCAGGAAAGGCGAAGGGCTGATGCGGCGGCTGGAGGTTGGCCCGGATCCGGTGCAGATGCTGGATGCAGCGTTGCAGGAGGCAGCTCGATCGGCGGGCGTGGAACTGACCGTGGAGAGCGAAGCCATCTTCCTTTCGTTCTAATCCAGCTCTTTGGTGGCGCTTGGATTCTGTGGTCTGAGCGTGGCAGGGCGGAGAAGTTTTCCGCGATTCAGCTCATTCTGGCGCCGTTCCACTCCGCGGCATATCGGGCCACGACCTCCGCGGCCAGCGTGACCGATTGCGGAGGGGAACAGACGCAGGAGGTCAGCGTCTGCCCAAGGACGGCCATATCGCTCAGGAAGGTCGCCCTGCGCATGTAATCGAAATCGAGCCGGGCCTTGGCGGGTTTGACGAACATTTCATAGAACGCCTCGAGCTCATCGGCGGGGATTCCGGAGAGAAACCCCTCCTCGTTGCGAAACGCCAGGGTGGCAACGCCGGTGAGACCGGGCCGGTAGGTCATATGGAGCGCCTCGTGGTGGGGCAGCTTGGGGCGCGGTCCCACCAGGCCCATGTCGCCCCGAAGCACGTTCCAGAACTGGGGCAGTTCGTCCAGTTTGTACCGGCGCAGGAAGGTTCCAACCCGGGTAATACGCGCGTCGCCGCTCACGGTGACGCAGGAGCGGCAGTCGCGTTCCACGCGCATGGACCGGAACTTGCAGAGGGTGAACTCGCGGCCGTGCCCCCCCATGCGCTTTTGGCGGAAGAGAACGGGGCCGCCGGAATCCAGCCAGATGAGGGCAGCCACGATGACCATGAACGGCATCAAAAAAACGAGCGCCGCGGCAGCCACCACGAACTCCACGATGCGGCGGCGCCGGGACCTGGCCCAGCGACTGGCGTCGCTCACAGTGCGTTCTTTGACAGCAACAAGCGGGAGAGCGGTGTTCCACGCACTGACACGGCGAAGGGCCTGCGCGGTTGTGAGACTGGAGGGCGGTCCCGAAGAGTCATCGGGATCCGGCGGGAAGACATTGTCGAAAGAAAGCGAACTCATCCAGCTATCACCACGAATAAGAGGATTATGGTCTGCTGTTTAGACAGGGAGATCGCGCTGGATCTGCCGATCTTGTTAAATAAGTTGCTACTTAGATACGCGCTTAAGATTGGAAATAGTATAACCCATCGATGATACAGATAGGATGCGAAAAGCAGATGTGGCGAAACTGCCGGGAAAATTGACCTGATTTTCAATGATGACCTGAATGGTAAGTGGATTGCTTACTCCTTTCGTTAACATTTGATAAACCCATGCAACGGGTTCGGGCTGGACCGGGAATCAATACTTCCCATAGAATCAGGAGGATTGCCCACTGATTTTGGTTCTTTCTTCGCTCTTCTGCGTATGACGCGATCGTTTGCAATTTTGCTGCTGATCTCTTCGCTCGGCTTGGCGCCGCGGGCCGGTGCCCAACTTCCGGGGAGCCTCACGGGGTCCCCCGGGGAACAGCAACAGCAGCAGCAATCGCCGGCGGCGGACTGCTCCGATCCTTTGCTGGCCGATTCCTCCCTGTGCTCGATACAGGCGCCTGGTCAGGGCCTGATGATGCCAGGAATGTCTGGAATGCAAACCGGAATCGGGCAGCCGCACTTCGCCAGCTATTCCGATCTGGGACGGGGCGAACGTCCGACGATGGAACAGCAACTGCCGGTGACGCTGCCGCCGGAACCGCTGACCGAATTCCAGAAGTTTGTTGCCTCGACCACCGGGCAGGTGCTGCCGATCTTCGGCGCCAACCTTTTCCGGCAGGTGCCATCGACATTTTCGCCGCTGAATCTGGCCCCGGTTCCACCGGATTACGTGATCGGTCCGGGGGACGAATTGCGCATCCGTGTGTGGGGGCAGGTGAATTTCAGTGCCAACGTGCGTGTGGACCGAACCGGGGAGATTTACCTGCCGCAGGTGGGCGAGGTCCACGTTGCGGGTATTCCTTATTCGGCGCTGGACGCGCACCTGCGGGCTGCCATAGGGCGCGTTTACCGGAATTTCGATCTCACCGCGGACATTGGGCAGATTCGAGCGATCCAGGTGTACGTATCAGGAGAGGCGCGGCGGCCGGGGGTTTACACGGTCAGCTCACTAAGCACGCTGGTGGATGCCGTCTTTGCCAGCGGCGGGCCGTCGTCGGCGGGCTCGCTGCGCCACATTGAGCTGCGCCGCGGTGGAAATGTGGTCACGGTCTTCGACCTGTATGCTCTGCTGATCCACGGAGACAAGTCGAAAGACGCGCCGCTTGAGCCGGGCGACGTTATTTTCATTCCGCCGGTAGGGCCGCAGGTTGCGCTGACCGGGAGCATTCGCAATCCGGCCATTTATGAGTTGCAGGCGGGCGAGTCGCTGGCCGAAGCGATTGCCGATGCGGGCGGTGCCACCGCTGTGGCGGCCGAAACGCGAGTTTCCATCGAACGCATCGACGATCACCGGGACCGCTATTCGATGGAGGTGTCGTGGGATCCCGCGGGGCTCGCGACCAGGCTCGCCGATGGCGACCTGATCCACATCTACCCGATCGTTCCGATGTACCAAAATACGATAACGCTGCGCGGCAACATTGCGAACCCGGGCCGCTTTGCCTGGCACGAGGGCATGCGCCTCAGCGATCTCATCCCGGACAGAGCGTCGCTGGTGACACGCAACTACTGGTGGAAGCGGTCGCAGCTGGGGCTGCCGGGGCCGGAGTTCGAGCCGCTGGAGAACTTCCGCGATCTTCGCCAGCCGTCCGGGCCGGTGGATTTGCCGCGCGGAGCGTTCCTCAGCCAGCACGCGTCAGGAAATGCGCAGGCGACGCCAAATGGGGCGGCGACGGGGACGGCGGCGGGGAGAGGGGCGACCGGCAATGCCGCCATGCAGGAGGACCAATACCTTACGGACCAGAACGTCGGCGCGACGGTGATGGCCGCACAGAATGGAACGGCGTCTTCCGAAGCGACGGAAACCGGCAACGAATCCGCCGTTCCCGCATCGCAGCGGGCCAGCAACGCATCGCTGGCCGCCGGCTACAACGCGAGCCCATCGGCCGCTGTTGCCGCGACGCGTACGGAAGTCGGCCCCATCGCGCCGGATATCGACTGGGATTATGCGGTGATCGAGCGGCTTGACGCGAAGACGCTGAAGACGACGCTGATCCCCTTCGACCTGGGACGGCTGGTGCTGGACCACGATGCGTCGCAGGATCTGGCGCTGGAGCCGGGCGATGTGATCACCATCTTCTCGCAGGCGGACATCCGGGTGCCGATTGCGCAGGAGACGAAGTTTGTTCGCCTGGAGGGTGAGTTCGTTCACGCGGGAGTCTATACCGTTCACTCCGGCGAAACGCTGCGCGAACTGGTCCAGCGCGCCGGTGGCTTTACGCCGAACGCATACCTTTACGGATCGCAGTTTACGCGCGAATCGACGCGCATCCTGCAGCAGCAGCGGATGGATGAATATGTGCAGCAACTGCAGCTGGAGATGCAGCGGGGAGTACTGGCACTGGCCTCTTCGGCGACCATGGCGCCACAAGCGCTTTCTGGCGCCGGCGCGGCGCAGGGCAGCGAGCAGGACCTGATCGCCCGGCTGCGCGCCATGCGGGCGACGGGACGCATCGTTCTCCAGTTCAACTCCGGAAGTCGAGGACTGGCGGTGCTGCCCGACATCCAACTGCAGAACGGGGACAAGTTCGTGGTGCCGCCTGTGCCGGCGAGCATTAATGTGGTGGGCGCCGTCTACGATCAGAATTCCTTCCTGTACCAGGCAGGACTGCCGGCGGGAGCGTATCTGCACCTTGCGGGAGGCCCGAACCGCGATGCCGACCGCAAGCACATGTTCATCATTCGCGCGGATGGTTCGGTGGTGAGCCGCGAGGCGGCGAACAACCTGTGGGGTAATGACTTTCTGAGCCTGCGCATGAATCCGGGAGATACCATTGTGGTTCCGGAGAAAGTCTTCCGGCCCTCGCCGATGATTGGCATCATGGGCTGGTCGCAGCTATTCTCGCAATTCGCGCTTGGGGCCGCAGCTCTCACCGTCATTCAGTAATGGATATGCCCACCTCTGAACCTCCACAGTACGGCCGGATCGCTGCAGCTGCAGAGAGCTTGCCTGCGGAGGAGCGCTTGTCAGGGCGGAATGGTTCGGGGGCGGAGTATGCGTCCGTGCCTGCCGCACAGGAGCGGGAGGTCAGTCTGCTCGATTTGCTTGTAGTGCTGACAAGCCGCGGCGGCTTAGTGCTGCGCGTCACCGCGGTATGCACCGTGCTGGCCACGATCATCGTTTTTTTGCTGCCGACGGAATATACCGCGAAGGTGCTGCTGCTGCCGCCGCAACACAGCAACTCCATCGCCACAGAGCTGGCATCGCAGATGGGCAATCTCGGCTCGCTGGCTGAGCTGGCCGCACCGAGCCTGGGCCTCAAGAACCCCAACGACATGTACGTCGCCCTGCTGAAGAGCCGTACCGTCGAAGACGCGATGGTGAAGGACTACGGCCTGATGCACGAGTACCACAAGCGATATCTCTCCGAAGCGCGGAAGAAATTCGAGCATTACACGGACGTGGATGGAAGCGAAAAGGACGGCCTGATCCATATTTCCGTGGAAGATCGCAATCCGCAGCGGGCGGCGGAACTGGCCAACGGGTACGTCGCACAGTTTCGGCTGCTTTCGGAGCATCTGGCCATCACCGAAGCATCGCAGCGGCGCCTGTTCTTCCAGCAGCAACTGGAACAGGCGAAAGACAACCTCGCCGACGCGGAAGTTGCCTTGAAGAAGACTGAAGAGACGACGGGGCTGATCCAGCTGGATGCGCAGGCGCGTGCGCTGATCGAGTCGGCGGCGATGCTGCGCGCGCAGATCGCGGCCAAGCAGGTGGAGATCCAGGGGATGAGCACGTTTGCGACGGGGCAGAATGCGGAGCTGATGGAAGCGCAACAGGAGCTGGCGAGCCTGCAGTCGCAGCTGGCGAAGCTGGGCGGCTCCGAGCAGAGCCCCACGTCGCTGATTGTGCCGAAGGGGAAAGTTCCGGAGGCGGGACTGGAATACGTGCGTCGACTGCGCGATGTGAAATATTACGAGACGGTGTTTGATATATTGGCGCGTCAGTATGAGATCGCTAAGCTCGACGAGGCGAAGGAAGGCGCGATCATTCAGGTGGTGGATCCGGCCATTCCGCCGGACCGCAAATCGTTTCCGCCGCGCGCGCTGATCATCGTGGGCAGTGCGGTGGTGGGGCTGTTCCTCGGGATACTTGTGGCGCTGGCGGCGGAGAGCTGGAAGAGGTTCAATGAGGATGCCGAGACACGTGCGAAGATAGAGAGCATTCGCAGTTCAATTCGTCGAAAGCAGGCTGGAGCGTGAGGGAAGAGTGTTCCTGTGCGTCGTGCAGGGAAGACATGGCCGGCTTCAGGTTTCGCATGGCACCGCCCCCTTGTCGTTCGAGAGAATTTCAATTTCGGGATTGCCCATCCTGAATCAGGTCAACAATGTATGTGACACATCGGGCATTCCTGTCCGGATCCATCTGGCTGCTAACCTGGCGCCCGGTCGGTGATTACCTGGGCGGTAGCCGCACCTGATTCTGCTGTTTTGTCTGAGCAGCGCGAGACCGATCCAGCGTTCGCCCGGAATATCCGGCTTCAGCAAGCCGATCGTTTCGGAGTCTGTTACAGAATTTTTCACGTGCGTCAAAACGTTGCCGCAGGCGATTCAAAATCCGCCGAGAACAGACGCGTACACCTCAAGCGTCCGCTGCGCCATCAGGTCGGCGGTGAACTCTTCGCGCACCTTCTTTCTGGCGGCAGCGGCCAATCTCCTGCGGACTTCATCGTTACTCAGAAGGAATTCGATTGCGTCGGCCATTGCGTCGGGGTCCCCGGGCTCGACGGTCATGCCTGTTTCGCCATCGACGGAAATCTCGGGTACTCCTGAATCGAGCCACGTATTGATCACGGGAAGACCGGCCGCCATCGCCTCCAACTGCACCAGTCCAAACGCCTCCGCCCTGGTAATGGAAGGCAGGACAAAGACAGATGCCTTGCGCAGATAGGGTCCGAGATCCTTGACGCGGCCCAATAATTCCACCCTGTCCGGCAGGCCCTGCTTGACGATCATTTTGCGCAATCTCGCTTCTTCAGGTCCGGTTCCGATGAGCGTCAGTCGCGCATCCACCTTCTCCATGGCGCGAATCAACACGTCAAATCCCTTGTATGGCACAAGACGCCCAACTGACACGAGTTGCCGGCGCTCTGAATCATTCGGGCCGTCTCCGTTGAAACCCTCATTGTTCGCGAGGTCGATGCCGAGCGGAATGACATGACACTTTTCACGATACGGTCGTAGCTCCTCAGATGAATCCAGATATCGTAGCGAAGTAGTGATGATTGCAGAAGCCCGGTCCATGACCTCGCGCTCGAAGGGATGCGCCAGCGCCCGGAGCACCTTTCTACCCAGCGTATCCGCGTGGTGCGTGACGACGACCTTGCCATGGTGGCCGCTCAGAAGGAGCGCGAGGGCTGCCCCGGGGTTGGGCGTGTGCAGATGGATGAGATCCGCTGGACAAGCACGGATGGCAGCAATCAGCCCGGGGCAAATCGGCATCGAAGCCAGCGTCCCCAGCCGGCCAACTCGAGTTACCCATACCCCCTCGGTCAGTTCACGGGAACTGCGTGTGGTGCTGCTCGAAACTACAACGTTAACCTGCGCCAATTTTGTCTGCCGTGTAGCCAGGTCGCGAACGTGTGTCTCGATGCCGCCGCGTTGCGGAGGATAGAACTTACCGATATGTAGCAGCCTCAGCATCTCGAATGCCAAGCGGTTGGCCCAGTGTACAATCCAGCGATGGGCATGACGCCGTATATGGACGGGGACAGAGCTTCCGGCGAGGCAGCGTCGGCCTGATGGGGAGCACCGAAACGGCGAGGCCATCCGTATTTGTCAACGGACGATTTCTGTCTCAGCCGATTACGGGAGTTCAAAGATATGCGCACGAACTTTTGGCGGCGCTGGATGCCCTGTTCAGTACGGGCAGGCTGCCACCCACACGGATGGTTGTGCTTGCACCCAACAACATCATACATCGCCCCCAGTGGAAATCGCTGGAGATGCGGACTGTCGGCCGTCTCACCGGACATCTCTGGGAGCAACTGGAACTTCCTTTGTTCTCGAGAGGCCAGCTGCTCTTCACTCCCAGCGGCGGTGCTCCGGTGCTGCACAATCGGAATGTCATCACCATCCAGGACGCAGCACCGTTCAGCACGCCTCACGCTTATTCCGCAGCCTACCGCACGTATTACAAGACGCTTGAGCGGGTCCTGGCTCGATCTGCTTTGCATGTTATTACGGGGTCGGAGTTCGCAAAGCGGGAACTGATTCGCTTTCTGCCGCTGGAATCGACGCGCATCTCGGTAACGCCGCTTTCCGGTGAGCACATCCTCAGAGAGCCGCCGGACCGTGGAGTTTTTTCGAGACTCAACCTTCCACCGGAGCCCTATATTCTTGCCGTTGCGTCCAGAAACCCCAACAAGAACATTGCTGCGCTGGAAACGGCGTTTGAACGGATTGAGGAGCCAGGAGTGTGGATGGCGCTTGCCGGCGGGGCCAATCCTGCAGTCTTCGCCAGGCACGGAGCCCCTGGGGCCAGCGTTCGGCAGTTGGGAACTGTCACGGACGGGGAGTTGAGAAGCCTGTATGAAAATGCGGCTTGCTTCGTCTTCCCATCCCTGTACGAGGGATTTGGGCTCCCTCCACTCGAGGCGCTGACTGTCGGCTGCCCGGTGATCGTTGCGCGTGCGGCGTCCCTGCCCGAGGTCTTCGGAGAAGCCGCGGTCTACTGCGACCCATCTTCAGTGCAGGATATATGCAGCAGTATCGTTTCGGTGCTGCGCGGAAAACGGCTGGGTCCTGCGGTTCAGCTTGAGAAAGCCAGAGAATACACTTGGGCGCGTTGCGCTCTGCAGACCTGGTCGGTTCTATCCGGGGAACTGGCCAGGATGGCCTGAGATCGGAAGCGATAGCCTTGGCGCTGCTGCGTGATCAGCCCGCCCTCCTCCGGCCCTGTCCGAAAGAGCGCCAACTCGGGTCGCAAGCCCCGGGGAAACGGCTAAACTGGGAGCAGTGGTCCCCACCTTCGAGATTGATGACTGGGAGAAGCGAAGTTGAATTGGCGTCTGGCGAAAAATGCCTTCGCAAATCTCTGTCGGGGAGGTGCAGCGGCGGTCACGGCGATGCTTCTTCCGCCGATCCTGATCCGGCATATGCCTGCTTCGTCCTACGCTGTCTGGGTCCTTGCGTTGCAGGCAGCCGCATATCTTGGCTATCTCGATTTCGGGTTGCAGACTGCTGTCGGAAGGTACGTGGCCTTTGCCGCGGAAAAGAAGGATGAGAAGACCCGCGATGCTGTCTTCAGTGCGGCGGTAGCAGGACTCTCTCTCGCGGCGGTGCTGGGCGTTCTGGTGGTACTTGGCATTGCCATTGCTTCCCACCGCATTTTCCCGGCGGTTCCCCCTGCGCTGCTGGGGCCGCTCCGCTGGACGATGGTGATTGTTGGATTTGCCGGGGCTGTGAGTCTTCCCGCTTCGGCCTGGAGCGGTGTTGCCGCCGGAATCCAGCGATACGAAATCCCCGCGATCGCCATAGGATCCGGAAAGCTGGTTGCGGCCGCAGGACTTATCACAGCTGCCGTCACCGGGCAGTCGCTGACAATCATGGCCTGCATTTTGGGTGGCACCAATCTCTGTTCCTACGGCGCTCAGTTCATCATGGTGCGCCGGGCCGCTCCCAATGTCCGCTTCCGGCCCGAACTGATCAGCCGCTCCATCATCCGCGAACTGTTCGGCTACTGTGCAAGCCTAACGGTGTGGTCCTTCTCGATGCTTCTGGTGAGCGGTTTCGACGTACTGCTGGTCGGGCGGTTCCAGTTCAGCGCGGTGGCTCCATACTCTGTATCAGTGACGCTGATCGCATTTTTGGCGGGTATCCAGACTTCGATTTTCGGGGTCATCATGCCGCATGCAGCGGCCCTGCACGCTCGGGAGAACCCTGCAGCACTCGGCCAGCTGCTGGTCCGGACGACCAAAATCGGAGTGCTCTTTCTACTCCTGTCAGGATTGCCGCTGATTGTTCTGGCACATCCGATCATGGGCCTCTGGATCGGATCACAATTCGCTAAGTCGGGGGGGCGAATTCTTGCGATACTCGTGGCAGCAAATATGGTCCGGCTGACTTGCGTACCCTATGCCAGCATTCTCGTCGCAACGGGACAGCAGCGGCTGGTTATCGTCAGCCCTCTTGTCGAAGGTCTGAGTAATCTGGCGACGAGTATCTTCTTCGGCATGAGGTACGGTGCGGTGGGCGTCGCATGGGGCACGATGTTTGGTGCGGTGGTTGGGGTCATGGCCCACATCCTTTACAATTTGCCCCGAACAGGAAGATGCGTCGCCACGACCCGGGCACACTTCTTCCAGAAAGGGTTCATCGTTCCCCTGTTGTGCGGAATCCCTGCTGCGATCGCATTCCTGGCCGCGATGCGGTTCAAGGCGCTCAACCGGAACTTCATTATGTTGTCCTTATTCGTATCCTGTGCTGCATCGGTAATCGTCCTGTTTTCGACGGTACGGACCTATCGGAGAACGGAATCTCATCTATGAGCAAGTTTCTCAGCGGCTACCTGGAACTGTACACACCCGAGATTCTCCAGCTGCTTCACCGGGGGCAACGCTGATGCTCGGCACAATTCCACCACCCCTGAGGAGGTTCATCCGGCGCGGCAGGGCCATGGTCTACCTTCGTCGTCCGTTAGGCCTGGTTGCCTTGGGTCCTGATTCGGTCGTCTTTCGACCCGCGTCGCTCTCGGGGCGTCGGCGAATTTCCATTGGTGCGCGTTCTACCATATTGCCGCATAGTCTGATACATGCGCTTGAGAGCTACGCACAGATTCCGTTGCGTGGAACTGTCTCCATCGGAGATGGGGTCTACATCGGTAGACACGCCTACGTCGTTGCGGCCCGCGGGATCGAGATCGGCAGTGGCAGCGTGCTTAGCGAACATGTGTATATCACCGACTTGAACCACGGATTTAACCCTGCTGCAGGACCAATCATGGCGCAGCCGCTCAGCATCAAGGGCCCCGTAATCATTGGCCGCAATTGCTTTCTGGGATACCGCGTCGCGGTCATGTCCGGTGTGACACTGGGAGACTGGTGCATCGTGGGCGCGAACTCCGTGGTGACAAGATCGTTCCCCGCTTACTCTATGATTGGCGGTGTTCCTGCTCGCCTGATCCGGGAGTACTCTCCTCAATCGGGAGAATGGCTTCGAATACGCGCAGATTTCACATAGGAGCCCAGATGGGAGAGTGCGTATTGATTACCGGAGGAGCCGGGTTCATCGGCTCCCGACTGGCGCGCCGACTGCTGGTCGATGGCTGCGAGGTGTCGATCCTCGACAACTTCAGCCCTCAGATTCACGGCGATCACGGCGAGCTTCCGCCGGCTCTTCGCGACTCCGTACGACTCTTCCGCGGCGACGTGCGCGATCCGGACCTTTGCGCCCGAGCGCTGGCCGGCCAGCGCGTGCTCGTACACCTGGCGGCTGAGACCGGGACCGGCCAGTCGATGTATCAGGTGAGGCACTATAGCGATGTGAACATCGGAGCGAGTTCCGGCCTGATGGAAATGCTGGTTACCGGGAAGTATGGCATAGAGAATATAGTCGTAGCTTCTTCTCGCGCAGTGTATGGGGAAGGTGCCGCCAATTGCCCTGCTCATGGTCTGGTGTTTCCGGCTGCTCGTACCACGAAAGCTATGGAAGCGGGCGACTTTGAGCCGAAATGCCCTCGCTGCGGGACTTCTACGACGCTGGTGCCGACGCCGGAGGAAGCCCCTTTCCAGCCATCATCCGTCTACGGTCTCACCAAGCAGGTGCAGGAGCAACTGTTCCTCATGTTCGCGTCGGCGCTCGGCATGAACGGTTTTGCCCTCAGATATCAGAATGTGTACGGGCCAGGCCAGTCACTCAGGAACCCCTACACTGGAATACTGGCTATCTTCTCCAGTCGGGCACGCGTTCACAAGCCCCTCTACATCTTTGAGGACGGCAGGGAAAGCCGGGATTTCGTTTACGTGGACGATGTCGTGGAAGCCACGGTTCGTTGTATTCATGCTCCTCCTCAGAGGCCGGTCGCGCTGAACGTCGGATCCGGTACTCCCACTACGGTCGCCGAGGTCGTCCGACTGATCGTGGACTTCTTCTCGAGCCGTTCCGAAGTCCGGATAACCGGGGCCTTCCGCGAGGGCGATATCCGCCACAATTGCGCCAGCGTCGAGAAACTGCGTTCAGTGCTCGGATTTGTTCCCGCGATGCCTTTCGCGGAAGGTATGAACAAGTTCCTGGTATGGGCGGGCGGTGAAAGCGTGGGAGCCGCCGCCTACGAGCAATCGCTTGCGGAGATGCGTACGCTGGGGCTCATGCATGGCTGATCGGGGGCTGATCGGAGTTGTCACTGTTACTTACAACAGTGACGAGGTGCTGCCTGGATTCTTACATAGCATGGCCAATCAGACCTGCTCAGACTTCCTGCTGTATGTGGTGGATAACGCTTCTGCCGATGGCACCCGGAGTCTCCTTTCGCAGTGGCAGGATGATCGACTCAGAGTCATTGCAAACGCGGAAAATCTGGGAGTTGCCGCGGGCAACAACCGTGGAATTGAGCGCGCCCTGCAAGATGGGTGTTCTTTGGTTCTGCTGATTAACAACGACACAGAGTTCAATGATCGCCTGATTGACCTGCTCGCGAAGGGACTGGAAACGTTTAAAGTCGACATGGTCTGTCCAAAGATCATGTATTTCGACGAGCCGCAGCGCTTTTGGGCCGCTGGCGGTCATTTTCAACGCTTTCTTGGTTATCGACCAGCACATAACGCCGTCGGTCAGATCGACCGTGGACAATGCAACAAGCCACACCTGATCAGCTATGCGCCGACCTGCTGCGTCCTGCTGCGCAGGGATGTCTTCGACAGAGTTGGTTTCATGGATGAACGCTACTTTGTGTATTACGATGACGTCGATTTCATGTTCCGCGCCGGCGAGGCAGGAGTGAAGCTGCTGTACCTGCCCGACGCCCTGCTTCTGCATAAAGTAGGTCGGCTTACCGGGGGCGAAGAGTCCCTGTTCAGTATCCGCTACGGTACGCGGAACAGGGTCTATTTCCTGCGCCGCCATCTTGGACTTCTGCGTTCCCTTCCGGTGCTGCTCTTCTACGAGTTGTATTATGCTGTCGCTCTTATATCCGGCAAGTTCAGTCCCAGGGTTTACTTCCTGAAGCACAAAGCCACCTGGGAAGGATTCTCGATGTAGTGCGCGCGCCGCGCTTTGCGAGGCCCTGATGCCAACGGTTCTCGGGATTCTGCTGCTGCTTGGCGCCGGCTGGTGTTACTGGCGTGGCGGAGGGCGGCTCTTCGGCTTTCTTATCTTCACATCGATTTTCGAGGCGTCCAGCGCGCTCAACCTGGGCTCCAGTGGCCTGCAACCCTATTACTTCGTCGCATGCCTGTTCATCTTCTCGCAATACCGGCATCTGAAGTCGCGGAGAAAATTTCTATTCCCTGGCGCCGGCATTCTTCTCCTCTTTGTATGCGTAGCGGTCACAACCGCATTCGTGTGCCCGATCCTGTTTGCGGGGCTCCCCGTGTATTCGCCCACCATGAGCATAGACGAGGGGCTTCTATATCGGGTGCCTCTCGCCCTCGGCTTCAGCAACGTCGTTCAGTCGTGTTTCCTCATCCTGAATGCGCTGGTCCTGGTGGGCGCATCGCAGGAGAAAGAGAATCGATACGTTGACCGGTTCTTTGACTTCACGTTCTATTTTCTGGTTGGTGTGCTCTTTGTCCAGTTTGCGTTTCAGTTGCTGCACCTTCCCTTCCCATACTCTCTGATCCAGAACAACCCGGGATACTCGATGGCTGCGCTCACGGGTGGCGACGCGTCGGCCCGTCTTGCAGGAACCTTCACCGAACCCTCCGGCGCTGGCCTGGCGCTTACGATCTTTTTCGGAGCTTACTTCTACCAGTTTTACTGCCAGTCGCGCTCGCTCGGGAAACTCATTTTGGCCATTGCGGCTCTTGGCATCACCAGATCCAGTTCGTCGATAATTGCGGTGGCGCTCATTGCCGCGTTCATCGTCATGGGAAACCCGCCATTCCGTTTTCCCTGGTATATTCGTCCCCGGCGGGTTCTGAAGATAATCGGAATGTCTTTGATTCCGGTCATCGTGGTGTTCACGTCGTTACAGGCCGTGTTCAGCGCACAGACGACCGAGAAGGCCGGATCGGAATCCTTCATTAGCCGGGTTACGGCCGATTTGTATGCGATCCACGTAGCGTCCGCCACGCATTGGCTCGGCGCTGGTCTTGGCAGCAACCGCCCCTCGAGCTTGATTGCATCCCTGCTGAGCACGGTTGGAATATCCGGAACAATCCTACTGGGCGTCCTCGCATTCCGGGTGGCAAAAGCCGTCCAGCCGGGAAAGCTCTGGGTGAGGTGGGCCGTGATCGCGGCAGTCATCGACATGTGTTGTGGCCTTCCGGACATCAATCAGCCCCTGCTCTGGTCGATGATGGCCCTGGCGGTGCACTACACCGGCCATGACTCGGTTTCAGCCCGGCATCTGCGCCTGATGACTTGGAAATCCGGAGTGGCGCGGGATTCCCCGGTGGAAAGGCAGCTTTCTTAATTCCCGAGGTACGCTCGCCAATCGGGGTGTTATTCCTCTATGCTTCGCGCTGCAATCTCTGTCGCAGCCCAGGTTCAATGTACAGGAGCAAAAACAGATTACGCTGTAGGGTGATGTCGCGGGGTAAACAGACTACCGCAGGATTTCATATCCCGGGACACTGAACTCTGGCAAGCTCTGGCACAGTTAAGACCCTGATCGCACTGGTTCGCGGCCTCGCAGCCTCCACCAGAGGGCGGACAGGCGCGTGGACGCCATATTCCAGGGCAAATATCCTGGCGGAGAGGGAGGGATTCGAACCCCCGATACCCTTTCGGGTATGCCGGTTTTCAAGACCGGAGCCATCAACCACTCGGCCACCTCTCCGACAGCTTTCAGTCTACTAGCGTCCGCGAAGGCCGAAGGCCTGATAGAGAAGCCAACGCGGCTCCGGCCTGAGACCGCTACTTGAGGCCGGCCAGAATCATGGGCAAACCGGTGGCGGGCCAGTGGCTCACCTGAGCTTCAACGTTGGATTCGAGCGCGCAGTCGGGATTTGCGATCGGAGCGACCTCGACGTTCCATCCGTCGACCATCACCACCGGAGTGTCGCCGTTGAGGTCGGTTTCAGCGGCATCAATATTGATGGTGCGGCTCTCGCCGGGCGCAAGCGAAACATAATTGCCCGAGTAGAAAACAGGGAGCACACGGGCGTTGCTGATCTTCTGGCGCAGTTGCAGGTGTGCCATCAGCGCCATGGTGCGGGTGGGATTAGTGAGGGTGACGGTGAGGCGGAGGCGGCCGTTTTCATCGTGGCGCGCGATGGAACCCTGGAGGTTCACGGTGGGCAATTGATTGAGGGGCGTGAGGTCTTGGCCCTGCGAGGGATTGGGTTTCCAGTAGAGATTGCGCGAGACGACGTTGCCCTGCGCGTCAGCGAGCTGCAGTTCGACGAAATAGACTGCCGATAAACTGTCGGGCAGTGGCGTGGGGCCGAGGTCGATGGCGGTATCGGGCGCCCCGTTGACAGGGATTTCCTGCTGGAGCGACGCCTCCAGCTCGCCGGGTGAGCCGCCTGACTTGAACGTCCAGATGGTCACGTGCGCCGTGTCGCCGGCGATGGGCGCTGGTAAATTATTGATGACCTCCAGGCGACCGTTGGCTTCGTTCATCTGGATGTGGATCAGCTCGCCCGCGGATTTAACGGCGAAGAAGGAGGCATTTGGCTCCAGATCGTGCGCGTAAAGCTGCCAGACGAAACTATTCTGGGCCGGATTGCTCATCCAGGTAATCACGGCGGTATCGGGCGCGAAGAGGCGGGCGTTGCGCCCCTCATACATGGCGCGGAAGGCCTCGTAGTTCATCAATTGCGCTTTGCGGGCGAAGTCGGCGAGGTTGGCGACGCGGCCGTAGCGGCCGGCGAGGATGGAGGGATAGACGTCGCCGTGCTGCGCACCTTTGGCGAAATCGTGCATGGCCCAGTCATTGTCGATGGTCTCCCAGTCCCTGCGCGGCATCATGGCGTGGATGGACTCGAGGGTGGGGACGGACATGCTGCCGGTTTCGGTTTTGAAGGGGGCGTCGGGCACGTAGAAAGCCGCCGGTTCGCGCCAGTCGTAGGGTCCCCCGGACATGACGCCTCGACCCGCCGTGGAACTGGGCTGGTAGAGGCGGGTGGGGTCGAGCTCGGGGATCATCTTCTCGAGCACCGCATTGATCTCCGGTGGCGGGTAACCCTCGTTGCGCGCGCACCAGAGCGCAATGGAAGGGTGATTGCGGAAGCGCAGGATTTTGTCGCGGACGTTGGCGAGATAGACGGTCAGGTTGTCGGGATTGGGGCCGTCGGCGGGGTTGGGCTGGAAGAATTCATCCCAGACGAGGATGCCGTACTGGTCGCAGAGGTCGTAGAAATCCTCGCTGGTGCTCTGGCCGACCCAGTTGCGGATCATGTTCAGGTTGGCGAGGGCGTGGAGGTGAATCTGCGCATCGAGGCGGGCGCGAGGCAGGCGTTTCATGGCTTCGTCCAGGCCCCAGTCGCCGCCGCGAATGAAGATTTTGACGCCGTTGACGGAGATGGTGAGCGCATCCATGCCGCCGTAGGTGATTTTGCGGATGCCGAAAGTCGTATCCTGCCGGTCGGAACCGCGCCCGTGGCCGACAAAACGTAACTGCAACGTATACAAATTCTGCGGGCCGTAGCCGTTGGGCCACCAGAGCCTGGGGTTGAGGACGTGCAGCGCCGGGGTGGTCTTCGGATCGAAGGTGATCAACTGAGTCGAGTGCGGCGCGAGAACGATCCGGCGCGAGAACTTCACGTCGCCAAAGTCCCCGATGACTTCGCCCTTTTGTTCCTTGTCGGAAGTGTTGTCGAGGGTTGTCTGGACGGTCACATCCGCTGATGCGGTGCTGGGAAGGGGAAGATCGGTGGTGACCAGTGGGTTCTCGATCAGGACCGGACCCTCTGCCGAAATCCAGACTTTTTGCCAGATCCCGGTGTCGCGGTCACGCACGGCATCGAGCCAGTCCCAGCCGATGGTACAGAGAAAGGTGGGACCGTCGATGGCGGTGATGCCGCCGTTCTTGCCGACGCCGTCGGCGATGGTGTGATCGTGGGGCACGCCGGGATGCGGCTGGGGAGAAACACGCACCGCAAGCGCGGCCGTCTGGCCTGGACGCACCAGCCTGGTGATGTCGAACTGACTGCGGATGAATGCGCCGGTGGTCGAGCCGACTTCGGTGCCGTTGACCCACACGGTCGCGGCGTAGTTGATGCCGTCAAAGTGCAGAAAGACCTGGCGGTGGGCGTAAGCGGCGGGCACCGTGAAGGTGGTTCGATACCAGTAGTCGGCCTTGTTGAGGCTTTCGGGGATGAGGTTGTCGTTCTCGCCGTAGAGCGGATCGGGATAAACTCCATCGTCGACAAGGCTGGTGAGGACTGTACCGGGAACTGTCGCCCGATACCACCCCGCGGGCAGGTAGCCGGGCTGGGAGACGACTGAGGCGGCCTGCGGAACCTTCGCCACATCCTGCAACTGCCAGCCCGAGCCAATCTCAATGGAAGCGGGCAAGGCCTTCTGCTGGCCGATTGCCCGCAGCCCGCCTGCCCAGATCATTCCCGCCGCCAGCGCAATGCTTAGCTTCCTGTCGATCCGCAACGATCCCTGCTTTCCGCAGCTTCGAAATGAAACCCCGTCCAGTATTCACTATGGCGGGGCGAAAAGGAGGCCGATTGGAGCTTGCCCGCAAACCGTCGTACCCGGTCTGAGAATCCGTGATCGCGCCCCGCTGCAGAAATATTTCCTAAGCGATGCATCCAGACCGGCTTTGGCGCCATCGGATACGCAATCGCCCGACATTCGGGGGTACGATGCGCTCAGTGGTTCGATTACGGGGCTGGTTACGGGGAATGGAGCGTGAATCCGCCTGCGTGCTGCTCGCCTGGCAAGAAACGCTCCGTTCAGAGAGCGGGCTGGGGGCGTTCCAATATGTGTACTCGCGCGTCCAGGTACTCGATGCTCCTGCGGACCTGCCCGACGGAGAATATCAGGTCGCTTTCGGCAGCCAACAGCTGCCCGTGACCCGGCGCCGCGGGCTGTGGTTACCGAACTGGAACGGCGCACAGGACGACCGCCGTTCCGACGTAGCTTAGAACCGGATCACAATCCCCTGGTTCCTTTCGTGCCGCCAGATCAATCCAGCCAAGGATCGGCTGGACCCGGATATCTCAGGGTTGGACGGAGCAGCTTACGCTCGGCAACAGCGGGGCGGCGATCGGCTGGCCTGAGGGCGCGATATTCTGGTCGGCGATGCGGCTGTTTGTGGGAATCGGGCTGAGCGCGGAAGCGACGAGTGCGGCGCTGGACCATGTGTGCGAGCGATTTGCCGGCGTGGATCTGCGCTGGTCGCGTCCGGAGAACCGGCATGTGACCCTGCAGTTTCTGGGCCAGGCCAGCGAGGAGCAGGCAGCCTGCGTGACCGCGCGGCTGAGGGAGATCAGCGGCCGAAGGGTTCCGGTACGGATCGAAGGGCTGGGAATTTTTGCGAGGGCTGGGATTTTCCATGCCGGCGTCGGCCTGACGCCGGAGCTGCTCGCGCTGCAGCAACGCGTTCTGGCAGCGACACGGCCGTGCGGCTTTGCGCCTGAGCTGCGCCCGTATCATCCGCACATCACCCTCGCGCGCAGCAAAGGGCGCGACGGAGGAAAGTCTTTGGCAAAGCTGCGGGGAGCGATGGAGCAGAATCGCCCGGCGCTGCCCGCGGAATTCCTCGCCGAGGAGTTTCAGCTTTTCGAGTCCTTCCCCGAGCCGGACGGTTCGCGCTACGAAGTGCTGGCTCGGTTCCCGCTGCGGGAAACCTGAGGGCGCGCGACACCGGGAATTGTCCACCTCCCGGGGACGGCGCGTCCGGCGAGACGGGCATCGCCTGACGCATGGCCGGATTCGTCCTTATCGTTGACTGGCTTCGCCCACGGCGACACGGCGGTTGAATTCGGCCGACCGGCCACGGGGCACGCTCAGTGTTTGCCAGCTCTCGCCGGCAAAATGTTTCGCGAGCAGGACAATCTGCCCGATGTGGTGAGGATAATGCGCCATCTGGCGGTTGATAGCCTGCATGACGGAATGGGCTTCGCCGCGGATGGTCACAGTGCGGGAAAGATCGGCGTCAGTGAGCGGTTGAAGCGCGGAGAAAAGGCAGGCCCAGCCGGATTCCCACAAAGCGAGAAGTTCGGCGCGGGATGCCGGCGGCTGCTCGAATTCGGAATCGCGATGACGGGTGAGCTTTTCGCCGTCGGTGGTGAGGAAATCTGTCCAGCGCGAGCGCATGTTGCCGGCCATGTGTTTGACGAGGATGGCGATGGAGTTCGCCTCCGAGTCGATGGCTGCGAACAACTGCTCGTCGGAGATCTGCGCCATGGCTCGCTCGGCAAGCTTCTTGTAGTAAGCAAAGAGGGCAACGGAATCCTGGATGTAGGACGTGGTGAATACGAGCGCCATACCGGAAGTGTAACCAGGCTCAGGCCAGGAGGCGAGGTGGCGCATTGAAGCCGCCTGGGAATCCGCCGATGAGGGGAACAGAAGTCTGCGGGAGTGAGGGCGCGGGCGCCGACCAGCGCGGCGTTGCGGGCCGGACTTCTGAAGAGAAGCATGTTTGCAATTATTGGCATCATCGTGGTGTTTGGCGCTGTGCTCGCGGGCTACCTGATGGAGCACGGGCATCTGGCGGTGCTGCTGCAGCCGGCGGAGCTGCTGATTATCGCCGGGGCGGGAAGCGGCACGCTGCTGATTGCGAACCCGTTGCGCATCCTGAAGAAGATCGGCGCGGGCGCGCTGAGCGTCTTTACCGGGAAATCGAAGTTCGGCAAGGACCGCTATCTGAATACGCTGAAGATGATGTACGAGCTGCTGCAAAAAGCGCGGCGCGGAGGCATGCTCACCATCGAACTGGACGTGGAGAAGCCGGAAGAGAGCCCGATTCTGAACGCATATCCGGATTTTATCCATGACCATCACGCGCGCGATTTCGTGTGCGACACGCTGCGCATGGTGATCACCGGGGGAGTGGAGGCCTTCGACATGGATCAGATGATGGACCTGGACATGGAGGTACAGCATCAGAGCAGCGAAGAGCCGGTGACTTCCCTGGCCACCATGGCGGATTCGCTGCCGGGGCTGGGGATTGTTGCCGCGGTGCTGGGAGTGGTGATCACCATGGGCGCGCTGGGTGGACCCGCGGAAGAGATCGGTCGCAAGGTCGCGGCGGCGCTGGTGGGGACCTTTCTCGGCATTCTGCTTTGCTACGGGCTGGTGGGGCCGGTAAGTCAGAATATGGCGAAGGCCAGCACCGAAGAACATGCATTTCTGTATGTACTGCGGGTGCTGATGCTGGCTTTCATTCGCGGCCAGCCGCCGGTAGTCGCGGTGGAGGTGGGGCGGCGGGCGATACCTTCCCATGTGCGGCCCTCGTTTTCCGAGGTGGAAGAGGCGTGCCGGGCCCATGCCGCTCCGGCAGAGGCGGCGGCATCGGCATGAGCCCCCCGCAAAACAAGCCGATCATCGTGATTAAGAAGAGGTCGGGACACGGCGGTCACCATGGCGGCGCGTGGAAGGTGGCGTACGCGGACTTTGTGACGGCGATGATGTCGCTGTTCATCGTCCTGTGGCTGATGAACACCAGCCAGAAGGTCCGCCAGGCGGTCGCGGGCTACTTCAACGATCCGCGGGGGAAGGCGACGGACACGGGTACGGACCAGACGGGGTCAAGTGACAACCTGGCGATCACGGAGAACAACATTCCGGATCTGAAGAAGAAGATCGAGGAATCGATCCGGAAGATGAACGATCTGAAGGCGCTGCAGAACCAGATTCAGATCACGATCACGCCGGAGGGGTTGCGCATTGAACTGCTGGAGACGAAGGACGGGACCTTCTTCAATACCGGGAGCGCGACGCTGAATGCGAACGGGAAAGAGCTGCTGGTGATGCTGGCGGGGCAGCTGGGCGGCCTTCCCAACCGAGTCGCGATCGAGGGGCACACGGATGCGCAGCCTTATTCGATGCCTGGAGGGTACGGGAACTGGGAGCTTTCGTCGGACCGGGCCAACGCAGCGCGGCGGGTGATGCAGGACTCGGGGTTGAGGAAGGATCAGGTGTCGGAGGTGCGGGGGTATGCGGATCAAAAGCTGAGGGTGCCGTCGAATCCGCTGGATCCTTCGAATCGGAGGATCTCGCTGATCGTGCAATATTTGACAGCGGAGAGCCCGGCGCCGGTGCTGCCACCCGCGGCCGCGGTGCCGTCGGCTGCGAAAGGGCCGTGAACGGCAGGCATGCGGAGCGAGGGCGAACAAGGTAGGCTACAGTCAGAGAATCCTCCGGCGAACAGCGTACCCGCACAACCAGGCGCGTCCGGAGATTCCTGAGGAGCGGGAGCTTGAGCGACGCAGCGGGCCGCGAAGAGACGAGCGACATCGACCTGCTGCACGAGATCAGCAGCCGGATGGCCGCGGCCGATCCGTTCCACGAGGTTCTGGAGCGCGTGATCGAGATGGTTACCGCGGCGGTGCGCTGCGATTCGTGCTTTCTGTATGTGCTCGATCAGGAGAAGCTGGTGCTGCGGGCCTCGAAGAATCCGCACGAGGACGTGGTGGACCGGCTGGTGGTGGAGATGGGCCAGGGGGTCACGGGCTGGGTGGCGGAGCACCGGCAGACGGTCGCGATTGCGTCGCGCGCGTGGGCCGATCCGCGCTTCGCGGTCTTCGGCAGCCTTCCGGAAGATCGCTTCGAGGCCTTCCTGGCGGTGCCGATTCTATGCCGGGGCAAGCTGGTGGGCGCGATCAACGTGCAGCATCGCGAGCAGCATCAGCACTCCAGGCGCGAGATTCGGCTGATTACGATGATCGGCTATTTGGTGGGGGCGGAGGTGGAGCTGGCCCGCATCGAGTACGAGAAGTCGCAACTGGCCGAGCAACTGGAGACGCGCAAGGTGATGGAGCGGGCCAAGGGCATCCTGCAGCGCGAGCTCGGGATTGACGAGGAGAGCGCGTACCTGATGCTGCAGAAGCAGAGCCGGCAGAAGCGGCGGCCGATCCGGGAGATCGCCGAGGCGATCATTCTGATGGAAGACATGAAGCGCGGGAAGAAATAAGATACCGCGCGTCACTCCCCCCACATCGCTTTTGGACGTTTCGATCGAGGCGCGCAGCGGTGTGCATGCATCGCCATGGTCGAGGTTACGCTGCCGGTGGCCTTCTCTCAAGTGGTATCGGCGCTAGTTTGCAAAGTGGAGCTTGGAAAGCGTGTTGAGCCACGCGATGCTGGAGCCTGAGCACACTTTGCCGGACGGAGGGCCGGGCGATGAAGGGGTCGAAGGCAGAGAAGTTCGGCATCGCGGCGACGAGTGCCACGACGCTCCGATCGCTGCGTGTTCTGAAGATCGGTCTTCTGGCAGCTCTGATTCCGGTCCTGGCATGCATTCAGACATGGGCCCAGGAAGCTTCGGCCGCAGTGGCCGGGCCGCCCGCGCTGCGGGATGGTCAGCATGATTTCGATTTTGAGATTGGAACGTGGAAGACGCAGCTCAGGCTCCTGCTGCATCCGTTGAGCGGTTCCGACACCTGGGTGGAGTTCAGCGGCACCAGCGTCGTTCACAGGATCTGGGGTGGCCGCGCCAACATGGTGGTGCTTGAAGCGGACAGTCCTTCGGGACATATTGAGGCTCTGAATCTCCGTCTTTACAATCCGGAATCCTGGCAGTGGAGCCTTAATTTCGCGAACAGCAAAACGGGCACATTCGGCGTGCCAACCATTGGCGAGTTTCACGACGGCCGCGGAGAGTTCTATGACATGGAACCGATCAACGGCAGAAACGTCTTGGTCCGGCAAATTCTCACGCATGTGAATGCGGAATCGTGCCGGTTCGAGCAGGCATTCTCAGAGGACGGCGGCCGGACGTGGGAAGTGAACTGGATCGCGACCGATACACGGGTGAAGGATCCATCCGACAAGGCGCAGTGAGCGGCGAAATTTCGAGGCTCTGGTTGCGGATTTCGAGGGCATGCTTTTCAGTCGTTTGGGGGTTCGGCATGAAATGGCGAACAGTAGATGCAATGATCGGGGTGAGTTTTTGCCTGTTCTGTATCGCCGCTCGGGCACAACAGACGAAGCCGGCGCCAACCCCGGAGACGCAAACCATCGCATCGGTGCTGGAAACGCAGTTGAACGTGCTGGAGCACCAATTTGTGCCGGCGGCTGAAGCGATGCCGGAGGATAAGTACTCGTTTGCGCCGCGAGGCAGCGACTTTCAGGGAGTGCGGACCTTCGCACTGGAAGTCAAGCATGTGGCGACAGCGAATCTCGTGTTCTACAGCGCGATTCTCGGCCAGGATCCGCCTGCCGGCGTGACCCTTGCGGGCGCGACGAACGGCCCCGAGGACATTCAGACGAAAGCGCAGATTCTGCAGTATCTGAAAGACTCGTTCGCGCTGGGGCACAAGGCATTTGCGACGATCACTGCGGAGAATGCACTAACCCTGCTGGCGAAGCCTCCAATCGCATTCATGAACACGCGGCTGGCGCTGGCGACGTTCAGCCTGGCTCACGCTTCGGACCATTATGGACAGATGGTCGAGTACCTGCGGATGAATGGTATTACTCCTCCGGCCAGCAGGGGACAGCCGCCGGCAAATCCGTCAGGGCGGTGAGACGACCGCGAGATCCAGAATTGCATCACTGGACTCAGGCTACGCCGCTACCGGAGCGGCGTTATGACGGCAGGACCTCGTAGGGGCGCATCATCTCGTTGTCCTCGTGCTCAAGAATGTGACAATGCCAGACGTAGCGCCCGGCATAGCCTTCAAAGGGCACGATGATGCGGGTGATCATGCCAGGGTCGGCGCGCGCGGTGTCTTTCCAGCCGGATTCCAGAGGCTCCGGCGGCTGGGCGGGGCCGGTGAATCGCAGGATGCCCTTCTTCATGTAATCGAAGGGGTCTATTGGGCGGCGATCGAGAATCTGGAAGTGTACGAGATGCAGGTGGATAGGGTGTGCGTCTTCGGTGAGATTGACCAGTTCCCAGATCTCTGTGGTGCCAATCACTGGCTTTTCCGTGACAGGAGCGCTCCAGGGCGTGTTGTTGAGGAGCATTCCGACCGACTGCTGAACCTTATCCAGGCGCTCATCGAGAGTGAGGCGCCGACTGCGGACTGCGTCTGACTCGCGCAGTCGGGCAAAGGATCTGTTGAGTACGGGCGGGACCCGGCTCAAGTCGGGCGTGCCGGTTCTTGCGACGCGGAACTGCAGCACCGGGAACGAATCGCTGACTAATTGAACGTTCGAGCCGGCGAAGGGCGCAAAGTCGACGACGATATCGGCGCGTTCGGCGGGGGCCAGAGGGAGCCGACGCGCCAGAACCGGCGCCGGCAGAAGAGCCTGATCATTGGCGATCACCTGGAAGGGAGCGCGGTTCGACAATTCGAAACGGTAGAAGCGGGCATTGGAGCCGTTCATGAGGCGGAGGCGGTAGCGGTGCGGCTCGACGTTGTGGTACGGAAGCAGCATGCCGTTGGTCAGGATGGCGTTGCCGAAGACCTCGGGGACCCACGGCCTGGCAGGATCGGGCGAGACCGGGTAGAGGAGCTGGCCATCCCTCGTGAGCAGGCGGTCTGCGATCATCAGCGGAAGCTCATATTGACCGGAGGGAAGATGGAGATCGTCTTCGCGCGCATCGCGGACGATGAAGAGCCCCTGCATTCCCGCATAGATATTGAGGCGGTTAATGCCCATGGAGTGGTCGTGGTAGAAGAGCAGCGCCGCATCCTGCACGGAGGGATAGAAGCAGGTCTGCGTTTGGCCGGGAACGATCCAGTTCTCCGGATAGCCGTCGCTGTCTGGAGGTGTGCGGCCGCCGTGGAGATGCGCCACGGCGCGGACTTCGGGTACGCCGGGGCCGGCGCCGTCGAGGGTGTGGTCGATGGGAAGGAAATGGTGGGCGGGTAGCTGGTTTTCCCAGTCGACGATCATCGACTGCCCACTGCGGGTTTCGATGGTCGGGCCGGGAAAGCTGTCGCCGAAGCACCACATGCGGGTGGGCGGGAGATCGCGGTGGATTTTTACCTGGCGCTCACGAACCGCGATGCGGTACCAGGGAATCGTCTCGCCGGAATGGTGCGGATGGGGACGGCGGCCGGAGGGTTGAAGGAGCGGCGGCAGTGGCAGCGGATCGACAAAAGCCGGGAGCGCGGAGGGATCGAGCGCCGGCTGCTCGCGCACCTCGGAGACGGTATGGGGGCTGAGCTGGAGTCCGGCAAGGGCAATGCCGGCGTTGCGCAGAAAATCGCGGCGAGACGAAGGGAAACGAGTGGACATTCCTTCCTATTTTGGCCTGAAACTCAAGACGAAAGAAGTTCCCGGCCCTTCACGATTCGACGCGAAGAGCCGGACGAGGGTTGAGATTACCAGGAGGTGCGGAGACCCATCGGCTCGCCCGTGGTGGGATTGAGCAGGTAAGGCGCGCGCATGTCCCTGTGGCTGAAGTCGAACATGCTGTTCACGGAGCCGGCAATGGCGTCAAAAGAGCCGTCGCCGATGCGCTGCCCGTGGAGCCAGTTGTCTTCGATGAAGCGGATGATCGAGGACTGATCGGTGAGGGTGTGGTCGACATAATTGGCCTTCGCCCAGGGGGAGATGAGCATGAGCGGAATGCGCGGTCCGTAACCGCAGCGCCCCTGAGCGTGCTGGGCGCCGCTGGGTCCGGGCAGAGCGGTATCGGTTCCATTGCCGCACTGGCCATCGCCGGTGAGCATGTCATCCGCGGTGGTGGACTGGTTGACGATTTCGCCGAGTTGATGATCGTACCAGCCGTCTGAGTCGTCGTAGTTGATAAAGACTGCAGTGGAGGACCAGTCCGGCGTGGTCATGAGGAAGTTGATGACGTCGACAACGAAAGTCTGCTCGTCGAGCGGGTCAGAATAGCCGGCGTGAGCGTCCTCATAGCCGGGAGCCTTGAGGAAGCTGACCGCGGGCATGTTGCCGGCCTTCACGGCTGCGTAGAAGTCGTTGATGTCGTACTGGTGGTGAACCATGCCGTCGTCGTGTCCGATGGCCTGGACCGACGAGGGCCGCACGTGCTGCAGATTCTCCGTTGAGTCGTAATACTGGAAGGGCTCGTGGTGGGGAATGTAGTCGGTCTCGGTGACACCCGTAACCGCCGAGGTGGTGGAGCGGGCGCACCCGGTAGTGCCGTTGGAATTCTTCAACGCCAGATCGAATCCACCTTCAAACCAGCCCCAGGTGATGCCGGCCGCATCGAGCAGGTCCCCGATGTTCGTGCCGCTCATGTGGATCTGCGCACCCGTGGTAGTCGAGCACACATCTCCGATTGGATCGGCATCGCCGATATCCGTAAGTCCGCCGTTGCCGTCACTGACTACCTTGCTGGCGGCGTTGATCTGGTCGGAAACGCCATTGGTCTGGCCCGAGACCAGATTGATCGCGCCGACCGTCGACGGCCCAAAGGTGCTGCCGTAGGCGTTGTCGTCGAGGGCGTAATGCTGGGCGTAGTTCCACAGTGCCGTGACGGTGTTGCCGTCGTAATATCCCATGACCAGTCCCGTGGTCGCGTAACCATTCGGCGGGGGACCCGGGGTGCCGGTGTATTCAGGGAAGGAATCCATCAGGCCGGCATGGAAGGCTTCCTGTTCCGGGGTGTAGTTGTGGTCCTGATCGGCGGTTGCCGCCTGGGAGCGGTCAAGGCGGAAGGGATTAGAGGCGCCAGTCGTGTTGGCCGAGTTCAGGTAATTCGGGTTGTCGGTCAACAGAGCGGAGGTGAGTCCGTTGACGCCGGGGGTTCCGGGAGCGGCGACGAACCGGGGCTCTCCGGCAGGATTGAGAGCGTAGGGATAGGTGCCCCAATAGTGATCGAAGGAGATATTCTCCCCGAAGATCACCACGACATGTTTGACAGGTGTGGCAGTGCTGGCGAAATCAGCCTGCGCCTGGGTTGCGGCGGGAACAGCGAGCTGGCCGGCGACCAGCAGGAAGGAAAGTGATGTAGCAAGGTGCTTTTGCATCAGGGATCCTCCGAATCGGGCGGGGCTCTCCCCGGGGGAAGCTGGGGAATGTTCTGAGGATCGGCTGCAGGAGAACAACCTGATGCTGGGGATTCACACAGCCGCCCGGGAAGGTCCGAAAGCCCGACGAATCATCGAATAACAAACCGAAGTGAGAGCTTGTTTTACACGTCTGTAAATTCCCCGAGAATTTCCTGCGGTCCTCTCGGATGAGAGCGTGAAGGCCAGTTCGCCGCAATAAGGACCTCGTCACGAAGCGGGGTCGGTTACGGTGTTGGGCTTCGTTTTTGAGATGTGGCGAAGGCTACGAATTCAGAGCTTACCGGTACACTGCCGGGATGAAATTCTGTTCCTGAATCGGAGGCCGCTTGTACTTTCCCCTTTCCAGGGCCGGCAACTCCAGCTTCTCCGGCTTCAGTTCGCGATATTCGATGCGGCTCAGCAGATGGTGGATCACGTTCAAGCGGGCGCGCTTCTTGTTTTCCGCATCCACCACAAACCACGGCGCCTGGCGCGTGTCGGTTATAGCGAACATGTCGTCTTTGGCACGGGAGTAGTCGGCCCAGTGCCGCCGCGACTCCAGATCCATGGCGCTGATCTTCCAGCGCTTGGTGGGGTTCTCGATCCGCTCCCGGAAACGCCGCTCCTGCTCCTCATCGCTCACTGAGAACCAGTACTTGATCAGTACGATGCCCGACCGAATCAGCATCCTCTCGAACTCCGGACAGCTGTGCATGAACTCCCCATACTGCTCCTCGCTGCAGAAGCCCATCACCTGCTCCACTCCGGCGCGGTTGTACCAGCTGCGATCGAACAAGACCATCTCCCCGGCCGCGGGAAGACAGGCCACATACCGCTGGAAATACCACTGCGTCTTCTCGCGCTCCGTGGGCGTTCCCAGCGCGACCACCCGACAGATGCGCGGATTCAGAGTTTCTGTTATGCGTTTGATCGCGCCTCCCTTGCCGGCCGCATCGCGACCTTCGAACAGCACCACCACCTTCAACCCTTCGTGCCGGATCCATTCCTGCAGTTTCACCAGCTCAGTCTGTAACCGCCGCAGTTCCTTTTTGTAGCTGAATGCCCTGGGCGCGCCATCAGCGATTTCCACTGCGCGGTCCACAGCGTGCGGGCTTTCTTTCCCAAGCGTATTTCTCGAAGACCACCGGCTGTTTTTCTTTGCCACAGCATCACCCCGGGAATCGCGGCCCGTTGGCAGGATTCGATCGGGAGCCGCATCGATCTGGTTATCGGCACATTCGTTTGATACCACTACCCGCGGCTGCCTCGGATGAGATCGCGGAGATATGGCCCAGGGGAGAGGAACGCTCGAATTCATGACGTTTTCCGGCTCCGCCTGAAGAATTCTGCTCAAAATCTGTAACGCCAGCTGTCGTTGCGTCGTTTAGGGGATTAGAGACATCCGAAACGGCCGCTGCGTCCGGCAGGAGTTCCGCGCTTTGGCGCGGACTCCGACGCGTGTGTCCGCAGTCGGAGGGACGAGGACGTGCTGGAATGAGCAGGTATCGCTGGAAATACTGGTTCGTGGGATGGCTGCCAGGGCTGGTGTTGACGGCTGCAGCAGCACAGGCGCCGTCGCTGACGCTGCGCGAGGCGATTGAGCGGGCGCTGGGTCAGAATCCGCAGGCGGCGGCGGCCCAGGCCGATGTGGCAGCGGCTGATGCCGGCGCCGCGATGGCGCGTACCGAGCTGCTGCCGCGGCTTGACTTCACTGAGGATCTTTCCCGCGGCAACGATCCGGTCTACGTGTTTGGCACCAGGCTGCGCCAGCAGCGGTTCGCGCAGAGCGACTTCTCCTTGGATTCGCTGAATCGACCGACGCCCACGGGTAACTTCGCCACTCGCGTCAGTGGGCAGTGGATGCTCTTCAACTGGTTTGAAACGCAGAACCAGATTCACGCAGCCACCCTGCGCGCCGAGAGCGCAACCTCGATGACCGGAGCCGTCGACCAGGGCGTCGTTTTCGAGGTAGTGGAAGCCTACCAGAGAGAGTTGTACGCGCAGCGGCAGCTGGAGGTGGCGCACCACGAGCAAGAGACGGCGGAAGCTCTGCTGCACGATGCGGAGACCCGCGTGAAGGCGGGTCTGGCGACTGATTCAGATTTTCTGGGAGCGCAGGTCAATTTGTCGGAACGGCAGCAGGAGACGATCGCCGCGCGGGGCGCTGTGGAGACTGCCTGGGCAGAGATCGAGGCAGCGATGGGAAGCGCCATGGATGTTCATCCCGAGCTGAAGCCTATGGAAGCGAAAATCTATCCCGACGGTAACCTGGCGCAAGACATTGCCACGGCCGTCAAGGCGAGGCCGGATCTCCAGGCGCTGGCGCAGCAGACGGCCGCGCAGGAACAGGCGGTGAAGGCTGCGCGCTCCGACTTCCTTCCCCAGGTGAGCGCCTACGGCGACTGGGAGATGGATCGGCAGACCTTTGCGGGAGACGGAGGCAACAACTGGGTTGCCGGAGCGCAGCTGAATCTGGACATTCTGCCGCTGGGCAAGCGGGCGCGCCTCGAGGATGCAAGAGCAGCGCAGCAGAAGGCGGCTGCGCAGGAACGCTTCCGGGAGCAGCAGATTCGGCTGGCGGTGAGCCGGGCCTTCACCGAGCACCAGACTACCGAGCGCATGGTGGCAACGGCGCGAGCTGCGATGGAGCAGTCCACCGAAAGCCTGCGCATCCTGCGCAACCGCTATGAGGCCGGGCTCGCCACGATGACCGATCTGCTGCGCGCCGAAGATGCGCAGCGGCAAAGCCGGAACGACTATTGGCGCGCGGCTTATGGAAACACTGTTGCTTATGCCGGGCTGCTGTATGCCACCGGCCAACTCACACCCGAGTCCGCGGAGACCCTGCAATGAAACATGCTTTGTCGTTGTGTCTGGTTCTGCCCCCGGTGCTGTTGCTGGGCTGTTCTCACAGCGGCAACCCCGTTCCTGCGACGCCCCCCGCGGTGCGGGCGGCCGTGGTCGAGATTGTCTCCGCACAGATGCCGCAGATGATCCAGACCACAGGAACGGTGCACGCGAAGGAAACCGCTCTCATCTCTCCGCAGATTGCAGGGCATATCCGCCAGGTGCTGGTGCAGGCGGGCGACCGGGTCCGGGCAGGACAATTGCTGGTGAAGCTGGACGATGCCGCGATGCAGTCGGCGCTCGAGCAGGCGACCGCCGGCGAAACCGCTGCCCAAAAGGAGCAGATGGCGGCGCAGACCCAGGCGTCGCTGGCGGCGGAGACGCTCGCGCGGTATCAGATGCTGCAGGAGCAGAAGAGCGTCAGCCCGCAGGAATTCGACGAGGTGAAGAAGCGCTCCGAGGCGGCGCAGTTGCAGGTGGCCGCCTACGCGGCGCAGAGCGAACAGGCCAAAGCGGCGGTGGCGGGGGCACGCACGCAGCTGGGCTACATGGCGCTGCGCGCTCCGTTTGCCGGCATTGTGACAGCGCGGATGGCTGACCCTGGCACGCTGGCGGCGCCGGGAACGCCAGTGCTCCGGATCGATCGTAACGGTTCGCTGCAGGTCTACACGGCCGTCGATGAGTCCCTGATCGGATCGATTCATGTGGGGATGAAGCTCCCGGTAAGCGTGGTCGGGATCGACGCGGCGAACCTGAAGGGAACGGTAGTCGAAATTGTTCCCGCCGCCGATCCGACCAGCCGCAGCTTCCTCGTCAAACTCGATCTTGCCGCGGTGAAGAATCTGCGCGCCGGCATGTATGCGACAGCCGGTATCGTTGGCGGAACAAAGCCGACGATTCTGGCGCCGCAGTCGGCGGTGGCGATGCGCGGATCGCTGGCCTGCGTTTACGCGCTCGACGCAAACAGCGTGGCGCAGCTCCGTTATGTGACCCTGGGCAACCGGCAGGGCAGTCAGGTGGAGATTCTTTCCGGAGTGGCTGCCGGCGAAAAGCTGGTGAACGATCCCGGAGATCGCGACCTGGCAGGAGTCCGCATCGAGGCACAGCCATGAAACAGAGTCCGGCCGGGCCGACATCGCAAGGCATTGCGGGGAGCGTGGTTCGTGCCTTCATCGACTCGAAACTGACGCCGCTGTTTGTGCTGGCTTCGCTGGCGCTCGGCATCTTCGCGGTCGCTGCCATTCCCCGCGAGGAAGACCCGCAGATCCTGGTGCCAATGCTGGATGTGATGACGGCCATGCGGGGCGCGACGCCCGGCGAAGTCGAGGAGCGGGTCACCAATCCCATTGAGGCCCTGATGCACGAGGTTCCCGGCGTAGAGTACGTCTACTCGATTTCAAGCCCGGGACAAAGCCTCGTCATCGTGCGCTTCAAAGTCGGTACGCCGGAAGAAGACGCGCTGGTGAAGGTCTACAGCAAACTCTACTCCAACCCCGACGTGCTGCCTCCTGGCGCATCGCAGCCGACGATCAAAGCGCGCTCGATCGATGACGTGCCCATCCTCGCCCTGACGCTGTGGGGCGAAAACTACAACGGATATCAGCTTCGCCAGATGGCCGACGAAGTCCAGAACACGATCCGGCAGATACCCGACGTGTCGGAGACCAGTGTCATCGGCGGCCAGCCACGCGAGCTGCGCGTGGTTCTCGACAGTGCGAAACTGGCGGCTTTCAGCATGTCGCCGGAAGAAGTGGTCCATCGCCTGCAGGCAGCTAACGCGCGCACCCAGGCCGGAGAGTTTGCCAAGGGTAACCAGGAGATTCGCGTCGATGCGGGCAATCTTTTCCGCGACGCGCAGGATGTGGGAGGGGCCGTGCCGGGGGTAGCCAACGGCGAGCCTGTCTATCTGCGCGATGTGGCCGCAAGCATCGTCGATGGTCCTGCCGAACCGGACAGTTACGTTCTCTTCGGCACCACGCGGGTGAGCGCCCACGGTACGCCGGCACAGGATTACCCAGCAGTTACCATCAGCGTTGCCAAGCGGAAGGGCACGAACGCTGCCGACATTGCCAATGAGGTTTTGGCGCGGGTCCAGGAGATGAAGGGCGTGCGGCTGCCGGAGGATGTGAATATCACGACGACGCGCAACTACGGCGCAACGGCGAAGGAGAAGTCGGACACACTCCTCAAGCATCTGCTTCTGGCGACGATTTCGGTGACGATTCTGATCGCCCTGTTCCTGGGGTGGCGTGAGTCGGGCGTGGTGCTGCTGGCGATTCCGGTCACACTCGCGTTGACCATGGTGATCTTTTACCTGCTGGGCTACACGCTGAATCGCGTGACCCTGTTCGCTTTGATTTTCAGCATCGGCATTCTGGTCGACGACGCCATCGTGGTGGTCGAAAACATGGTTCGGCATTTTCGCATGCCCATCAACCACGGCCGCACGCTCAGGGAAATCGCCGCAGATGCCGTGGCGGAAGTGGGCAACCCGACCATTCTTGCCACCCTCACCGTCATCGCGGCCATCCTGCCCATGGCTTTCGTACGCGGGCTGATGGGCCCCTACATGCGGCCCATCCCGGTCGGCGCCTCCATGGCCATGCTCTTTTCGCTGGTGGTGGCCTTTGTAGTCTCGCCGTGGGCGGCCATGCGGCTGCTGGGCCGCAAGCATCTGGCCGGCGCGCATACGCTCACGCCGGAAAGGGAAGGCTGGCTCACCCGCTTCTACCGCCGCGTGATGCACCAACTCATCGACAGCGCCCGCAATCGCTGGATGTTTCTGGGCGTCGTGATTCTGCTGCTCCTCGCGGCGTGTGCCCTGGTTCCGATGAAGGCGGTTTTGGTGAAGATGCTGCCATTCGACAACAAGCGCGAGTTCCAGGTGATCGTCAATATGCCCGACGGCACGCCGCTCGAAGAAACAATGCGCGTGGCCCAGGCACTGGGCGACAACCTAAGCCGCCAGCCCGAGGTGGAGAATTGCCAGATCTACGCCGGCAATTCCAGTCCCTTCAACTTCAACGGGCTCGTCCGCCACTATTACCTCCGGCGCCAGCCCAACCAGGCGGACATCCAGGTAAACCTGCTGCCGGCCGACGAGCGCAGCGCGCAGAGCCATGCGATCGCGCGGCGGCTGCGCCCGGATCTCGACCACATCGCTGCCGCCTATGGCGCACGCATTCAGATTGCGGAGGTCCCCCCCGGACCGCCGGTACTGCAAACTCTGGTGGCGGAGGTCTACGGGCCCAGCCTCGACGGTCAGGTCGGAGTTGCCCGCAAGCTGAAGAGGATTTTCGAAGAGACTCCGGGTGTGGTGGACACCGACTGGTATATGCAGGATCCACAGCCACAGCTGAACTTCCGTGTCGATGAGGCGAAGGCCGCACTGCACGGGATTCCGGTGTCGGAAGTGGCGCAAACCCTGGCGCTGGCCACTTCGGGCTCGCCGGCCGGGCTGCTGCATGTGCCCGATTCACGTGAGGCGGTCCCCGCTCTGGTCGAACTGGATCTGCCTGAACGCTCCTCCGAGCAGGGTCTCGATAGCATTCGCCTGCGTGGCGTCGGCGGCAGCATGGTATCGCTGCGCGAACTGGTCGATGTGGAACACACGACTCTCGCACCGGACATCTACCACAAGAATCTGAAACGCGTGGTCTACGTCACCGGCGACGTAGCAGGCAGCGAGGAAAGCCCGGTCTACGCCATCCTGAAAATGAATCGAGGGATCCATAAGGTTGCCCTGCCGGATGGCGCCCAGCTCGCGATTTGCAACTCCGTGCAGCCGGATTCAAGCGATTTCTACTCCATGAAGTGGGATGGGGAATGGCAGATCACGATTGAAGTCTTCCGCGACCTGGGCATCGCTTTCGCCGCCGTGCTCCTGCTGATCTACGTGCTGGTGGTGGGATGGTTCCGGTCATTTACTGTTCCGCTGGCTATCATGATCCCCATTCCGCTGACGCTGGTCGGCATTCTGCCGGCACACGCTATGCTGGGCGCATTCTTTACGGCGACGTCGATGATCGGCTTCATCGCCGGCGCGGGCATCATTGTGCGCAACTCCATTTTGGTTGTGGACTTCATCGAGTTGCGCCGTCGCGAAGGCATGCCTCTGGCGGAGGCGGTGATCGATGCCGGCGCGGTGCGGCTGCGGCCGGTTTTGCTCACCGCCGCGGGTGTCATCGTCGGCGCCAGCGTCATCCTCGCCGACCCAATTTTTCAGGGCCTTGGTCTCTCGCTTATCGCGGGGGGAATCGCCTCAACCTTCCTTTCGTGGCCTGCCGTGCCGGTGCTTTATTACATGCTGAACGGCGGCAAGTCGCAAACCGGAAAACACGCTCCTCACAAGCAACGGGAGGTGGTCTTATGACCGTGGATCGTGCAGTTCGTTTGCTGGCTGGCGTTGTGGTTCTTGTCTCCGTTGCGCTGGCCCGCTGGGTTTCCGCTTACTGGCTGTGGCTCACGGTTTTTGTCGGACTTAACCTGCTGCAGTCAGGGTTCACCAACTGGTGCCCTGCCATGACCATGTTCAATTGGATGGGCCTGCCCCCTGCAGCCATGCTGCGGCGGCCGACAGTCTAATGAAGGCAGCCATGCGTCCCAGGAAAGTCTCCGCGAGGACAGTCGACGGACTGAGGGATAAGGTCTACCTCCCGACATGAGGTCGTGGAGATGGTGCGGCCCGAAGCGCGCCAGGAAGCTCTCGCGATGGCGACTTAACTGGTCCCCGACGATTTTGAGGGGTTTCCGCTAAGTTGTTGGTTCGATTTGGCGTCCCCGACGGGATTTGAACCCGTGTTATCGCCGTGAAAGTTCGCCATTAAACCGCCGCTGGAGCGCAATCCAGCATTGCGAAGTGCATCGGAACACATCGCAGAATACGCAAAATGCACGGTAACTGGTCCCCGGATGGCACTCAAAAGGAAAAACATTGACCCGGACGACCGACGCGCGGCACTTCTACTGATGTGCAGCTTTCTCTTTCCCTGAAGACCGGGGCGCGCAGAGCTTCTCGAAGAGGAATCGGGCCGGGCCAGCACCGACAAAACAAACTCTGTATTATCAGTGACTTTCGTAGAAGGTTGTGACGACTTCCGAGCCATCGCCGCATTCCAAGTGGTCCTCATCTGGTACCCGGAAAATGCCCGGCTTCGACAATTCGCCGAATGACCAAACCGCACCTCAATTTTGCGCTTTTGCAAAATCCGAAACAGCGGAACTCAGTCCACCCCAGTCGATTCCATGACCACGGTTCGGACATGGCACCGCTGAAGTCGGTCCGCTAGTCTTTCCAAATCGACGGCGGATGCGCGGAAGCACCGGACCGGCGCCGGGTCGAGATCAGGCACGGCCACGAAGACTCCTGTCGCATCCAAGTCGCTTCCCGCCCGCGTTCGGCTCGATCGCAGGCAGGCTGGCAGCTTTCGTTTGGTTCTTCCCGCCGTGTTCAACGTAGCCACGGCAGGAGGCGACCACAGGAAAATCCAGCTACATGCCGCTGACTCTCGATGTGTACCCATGTAGCTCTCGTATGAGGCCTCTTGCCGAAGCCGGAACCGGAGTTTTTCCATCCAGGATCTCATGTCTGTCGACATCGGCCCCATAGAAAGCTTCGTCTCCGCTCTTGTCTGTCTGAACCACGGCGCCGGCGAGGCTGACTCCCGCGAATACGCCTTTGCTTCGCGAGTAGGACAGAATCTCCGCGTTCAGCTTCAGATCAGTACCCGCAGCGGCGCTTCGGCCGACGGGACCTGCTGCTACAGAGGCGTCCGCCCCCAGCTTGAATTTGTCGCTGAGAAGGCTATGCAATGCATGGCTGTTCATAAAGAGCATGACGAGGTCCGTTGACGAACCGCCGATCTGGTATCCGACACTCCCCCCGTCGATGGCGATAAACATCGGAGCACTCCATCCATGCGCGGTGCGACAGGTTGCTACTCCGCGCCCGTAGTTGCCTCCGAATATAAAGGCAAACTTCTTATCTCCTGGAATGATGGCAATGCACTTCGCCGAGTCCAGCAGATCGTGGGGTATGCCCTGATCGGGCGTATTCATAATCTCTTTGAAGACCTGCGCCGCCTTGTGGGTGCGAGCGATGTCGTCCTCATGGTCGGAGGCGATTGCGATTTGGGACGAAACCAGAACGAGTGTTGAGAAGATCAGGAAACGCTTCAACATAATATTTACCCTCTTGGTTAGAACATGCCCCTGCGGGGCTGTTCATCGTGTTGCCTTGTCTGAAAACTGTCATAGCTGAGAGATGGCCTGATCCGTTGGTCAGGTACAATCCCGCGTTCGCACGACTCACGACATGGCGGCTGCGTATCTGTCCCGAGTAACCCATGAGAGACCAGGATCCTGGAGTCTCCATACCGCAGGAGGCGCCTCGGGTAGCACTGAAAACTCTCCGGCCAAAGGCACTCACGTGCAGCGCCGACTTGATTCCGTCTGAAGTCTAAATAACGCTATGGCGGAAACGCTGTGCAGAATTGACCAGATTCGTCGTTTTGTTTCTCGCACAATCACTGGCATGTGAGCGCCGACTTGCCTTAATCAGCCGGAACTGGACGGCTCGAACGGCATGGCGCGCCATTTGGGCTCCGCCATAACATACCGCGACAGATCGCACCGCGTAATGCGTCGGTGTCGTTACATAAACATTACTGCTCGGCCTGATGCCATCGCGATCTTGTCACCATCAGATAGACAAGGGGTAGCGGTAATATGCAACTGACACGGCTCTTCAATGGTGACAAGACGTTTACGCAACCCGTCGTGTGGCTTACGGCTTCCGTCATGGTGGCGTTTCACATTGGAGCTGTGGCTGCCATATTCCTGTTCAGCTGGAAGGCGTTCCTCCTCGCGATGGTTTTGTGGTGGGTCGCCGGGAGCCTCGGCATCGGCATTGGATACCACCGGCTTCTTACGCATCGCGGCTTTAAGACTCCGAAATGGGTGGAATATGTTCTGACCGTGTGCGGCACGCTCGCTTTGGAAGGTGGTCCTATTTTCTGGGTGGCAACGCATCGCATGCATCACCAGAACACGGATAAAGAGGGCGACCCGCACTCTCCGCGGGATGGCGGCCTGTGGGCTCACATGGGCTGGATACTGACCGGCCAGACGATGCACAATAATGCGGCAGATCTTCTGCGCTATGTTCCGGATCTTCGCAAAGATAAGTTCCACGTGTGGATCAGCCGATGGCACTGGATTCCTATTACCCTGCTCGGTGTACTCCTTCTGGTGGTCGGTGGATGGCCATTTCTGTTGTGGGGCATCTTCTTCCGCACCGTCATCGGCCTCCACTCCACCTGGCTGGTAAATTCTGCCACCCATATGTGGGGAACGCAGAGGTTCCCCACCGGCGATACGTCAAAGAACAGTTTTTGGGTGGCACTGCTGACTTTTGGTGAAGGCTGGCACAATAATCATCACGCCCATCCGCAAGCGTCCCGTCATGGCCTGACCTGGTACGAAATCGACGCCAATTGGTACGGAATCTGGGTCCTCCGAGCGCTCGGCCTTGCGTGGGACGTTAAGGTGCAGAAACTGAGTCGTGGTGAGGACCGGGCTGTCGCTGTTCCACGAAGTCTTGCCAGACAGAGCCAGGGGATGAAGGGTCAGGCAATTCCAGTCGCAGCCCAGCAGCTTGCTAACCCTATCGTCCATTGGGAACTACGAAACGCCCAATCTCATTTGTTTCCTGAGCGGCACTTTTGATAGCAGGACAGGAGCAGAAGCGAAATCCCGCGCGGCTTTTAGTTTCCACGGCGGTGGAGTGAAGGAGTACAGGTCCTTCAACTCCGTTGGGGATGACACCTTGTTCTTGATTCATTTCAGCGGTTTATTGGACATCGCATATATCGGTAACCCGTGACGTCGGCGCCCATTGAAGCTCGTCAGCCGCCCCGAAGTTCGAATGGGCCGGATTGGGCATCGCCACGATGGCCTGCGGATGGCAGCATCGCAGGGTTACGCAGTGAACCGCGGCGCCAGCTCCCACGCCTTCGGGATGGAATTGGTGGCAAAAGCGCACCATCGGACCGGCCGAGGGTCGAATTGCCCGCAACCGGAATCGCAAAATCGACATTCCGGTTCTTATTGCTCAGACGCAGCCGGTCCCGGTCGCTAAAGTCAATAATGTAAGGGTAGCGTGACGATCGCTCCGAATTCAGGTTCGGAGGAGTTCACGAGTGAACTCGAACCCCCTTATGGTGACTGCTGCCGGAGCTTTCTTTACCGCAACGCAGCATCCCACGTAACTCTACGGACCGCAGACACCTTAAGGGGGTCATCCATGCGCGGATTCACCACTCTGCTTTGTACTACAGCATTGCTTGCGCCTCTGGCCCTGATGCCAACGGGCAAAGCGCAGGTTGTCATCGACGTCGGTGTCCAGCCGGTCTGCTCCTATGGCTATTACGACTATGCCCCATACGAGTGCGCGCCAATGGGCTTTTACGGACCGGGATATTTCTACAACGGCATCTTCCTGGGCATGGGCCCATGGGCCGGCTGGGGCTACAGCCACGGCTGGGGCAGCCATCGCTTCAGTCGTGGTGAAGGAGGACGATACAACGGTGGAGGCGGTGCCGCGGCCAATCGTGCATATGCCAGCCGTGGTTCACATGCCACGGCAGCGCGTGGTAACGCATCCCATGCTGCTCCGCGCGCCACAGCGGCGCGTCGCAGCGCATCTCATGCTGCTCCCCGCGCCCGCGCTACGACAATACGTCGCAACGCATCTCATGCAACTCCCCGCGCCCGCGCCACAGCAACACGTGGCAATGCGTCTCATGCCGCTCCTCACGCTACAGCAGCGCATGCCAGCGCATCTCACGGTGGCGGTGGATCCCATGGGGGACACCAGTAACCGGTAACTGTCGAACCAGGCAAGCACACCGAACGCAAGCGGCGGAGCATACCAGCTCCGCCGCTTTGCGTTGGAGCGCCGCTCTGGCTGCTTTGTGACGTTTAGACGGACGCTCCGCGGGCTGCGCCGCGCACCCGCGGGGTCCACCCGGTGTGCAATTGTCCCTGGCTCACCGTGGCTCCGTCTCTTTTCTTCAACTCGCTGAAAACAGTGGTTGAAAGCAGGGTCATCCCTCCAAGGACAAAGAACGCCTTGTGAATGCCCTGAATGAACTGCTGCGGATTGGAACGATAGTGATCGGGAAGAAAGAAGACCGTTACCAGCGACGCCGAGGCGATCCCGAAGGTGATGGCCATCTGTTGCATCGTGCTGGCAATAGAGCTTGCGCTGCTCGCCTGTTCTTCCGTGATGTCGGCATAGGTAAGGGTATTCATGCTCGTATATTGCAGCGACGTGAAGAACCCGTAGCAAAACACCTCGGCCACAATCAGCCAGACCGGGGTCCGCTTCCCGATGCTCGCGAAAAGCAGAATGAAGAGGCCAATAATCAGCGTGTTGGAAATCAGTACCGCACGGTACCCGAACCGCGCCAGAATGGGTGGAATCGTCATCTTCAGGCTCATGGCAGCGATGGCCTGCGGCATCATCAGCAGGCCCGACTGAATAGGCGAGAAGCCGAGACCCACCTGATAAAGGAGCGGAAAGAGGAAGGGAATGCCGCCAATGCCGAGACGAGTCACAAAGCTGCCGCTGACCGAAGAACGAAACGTACGAATGCGAAATAGAGTAAGACGAAGCAGTGGATACAGGGCTCTGGTCGCGTGAAATCCGTAGCCCGTCAGGAGCAGGATGGAGACCGTCAGAGTTCCCAATATCTCCCATCCATTCAGCGTATGTTCGCCAAACACTTCCAGCACCCAGGAGAGGAGTGCGACGCCGGATCCGAAAAGGATCAGCCCGGTTAGATCCAGGGAACGGGTGTGTTCTTCGCGGTAGTCAGGCAGATGCCGGTAGACCATATAGAGACCGGCAAGCCCAATTGGGATATTCACGAAGAATATCAGCCTCCAGTGAAGGTAACCGACGATCAGGCCGCCGGCGATCGGACCCAGCATGGGGCCAATCAAACTGGGGATGGCGACGAAGCTCATGGCGCGGACAAGTTCGGACTTGGCGAAGGTCCGCACCATGGTGAGTCGCCCGACAGGCACCATCATGGCTCCGCCGCAGCCCTGCAGAATGCGGCACGCGACCAGCACATGGATGTTGCTCGAGATACCGCAGAGGAACGATCCCAGCGTAAAGATGCCGATGGCAGAGGCGAACACCCTGCGCGTTCCGAACCGGTCCGCCATCCAGCCACTGATGGGAATGAAAACTGCGAGGCTCAGGGTATAACTTGCCAGGACAGACTTCATGCTGAGTGGAGCGACGTGAAGTGCGGCCGCAATCGTCGGCACTGCGGTATTGAGAATCGTCGTATCCAGCGACTCCATGAAAAACGCGACCGCGATGAGCCATGGCAGCAGCCGCATGCTGGAAGCCGACAGCGAAGGCTGTGCGGCTGGAGTCTCGACGGGACTGGGCGGGCTTGGCGGGGTCACAATCCTGGGGTGGGCTCGGCTTCCGTTAACTGTCCCATCCTGCAGGCTCTGGTGCTGTTCAATTCTGCACACAAAGCGCACCATCTCACGGAACAGGGTCGCGCATCGCGCCCGTCCCCTGACGGCGCGCGGAAGGTCGAGCCAACCAGTCGCGTGAACTCGCGGGGATCAAAAGTGCGCTGTTTTGCTCAGATTCCGGAAGCGTGCTGTTCGAAGATCGAAATTGTGAGGAACCGTCTGGTCCGACAATGACGGGATCGCTCGCGACAGGTGGATGAAGCCGCATATGCGGACGATGGCACACGGGGTCGGTAGACCGCTGCTTCAAGCCAGAGTCAGCCTGTGAACGCCGGCGCGGTCGGCGTGGGCCCAATCCAGTCGAACCACACGATAAGGAGACTGCAATGCGCGAGCCTGAACTCTCGGCCAGCTCACAATCAGACACCCTCACGGGATATGCAGGGCGCCCTCTGATGTTTGAAAAGAAAGCAGTTGCCTCCTTCGAGGACATCCTTAGGCTGTCCGCTCCGGTGCGGGTAGCGATCATCGGCAATCACCTTCCCCGACAATGCGGAATCGCCACGTTCACCACCGATTTGTGCAACGCGCTGGCTGTCGAATATGGAGCCGCCGGAATTTCTGTAGTAGCCATGAATGATTCATCGTCGCCGTACAGCTACCCCGCGCGGGTGCGATTCCAGATCGCCGAGGGCGACCTCTCGTCCTATCCGGCAGCTGCCGATTTTCTCAATTCCAGCGCTGTCGACGTTGTGGGCCTGCAGCACGAGTATGGAATCTTTGGCGGCAAGGCCGGGAGTCATATCCTGCGCCTGTTGCAACAGCTCAATAGACCAGTGGTGACAACTCTGCATACGGTTCTTCGTGAGCCGAATGTCGACCAACTCGTTGTTATGCAGGAGATCGCCGCACGTTCGGAACGACTGATTGTCATGAGCGAGCACTCTTCTCGCTTTCTGAAGGATGTCTTCAAAGTTCCTGCCCACAAAATCTGCCTGATCCCGCACGGCATCCCGGACCTGCCTTTTGAGGAACCGGAGTCCTATAAACGTTGCTCTTCAGTCCAGGGGAGGAAGGTCTTACTCACGTTTGGTTTGTTGTCGCCGAACAAAGGGCTGGAATATGCGATTCGGGCGCTGCCGCGCATCTTGTCGAGACACAGCAACGTTGTCTACATCATCGCAGGCGCAACCCACCCCCATGTGCAGAGCCGTGAGGGCGACCGCTATCGATTTCAATTGCAGGACCTAGCAGCAAAACTGGGAGTTCGGGAAAACGTAATCTTCCATAATCGGTTCTTCAGCCCGCAGGAAATGGCTGCGCTGGTGGGTTCAGCCGACATCTATATCACACCGTATCGCCACGAGGCGCAAGCTGTATCCGGAACCCTTGCTTATGCACTGGGCGCAGGCAAGGCGATCATCTCGACACCGTACTGGCATGCCGCCGAGCTTCTAAGCGAGGGCCGCGGAGCGCTGATTCCCTTTCAAAATTCGGATGCCATCGCAGCGGCGGCGATTGAACTTCTGGACAACGATGCGGTACGCGAGACGATGCGCAGGCACGCCTACTCGTACGCGCGCCAAATGGTGTGGAGCCAGGCGGCACATTCCTATATCCGGGAATTCGTACGAGCCTGCTCACATCGCATGCAACCGGCCTCCACGGTGACTCCTCTTCACGCGGCCGCAAACCAGCTCCCCGCCCCATTGCAAATGTTCGCCAGCAATGCCTCGACCGGAGGTGAACCATGAAGTCGCTGCTCATTTATCCCGCACTTCGCGAACCGAATGAGCTGCCATGAGACATCGAGCACGATGAAGGCGCGCTATGACGGCACATGAATCAGTTGGGGGAATACGGCCTTCGAAAGCGGCGGGGCTGGTGTCTTCATGTATCTTGCCGATTCTTCTGCTTTTAGTCTTGGCAGGAGAAGGCCAGCCCGCAGGAGCACAACAAACTGCGGTCCCACCTGCGGCTGCGAATGGCCCACTTACTACTGAGCAGGTAGTGAAAAATATGGTTTCGATGAACCGGGAACGGTTTGCGGCGCTGCGTGGGTACAGGGTAACTGAAGCCTATCATCTGGAATATCACGGGTTTTTCGGTACCCGCGACGCGAGCATGGTCGTCGACGCAACCTACCAGTCGCCAGGAACGGAAACATTCGCGGTGCATTCGGTCACGGGTTCCAGCTTGATCATTAGTAAGGTGTTCAAAAAGCTCCTGAAGGTCGAGCAAAAGGTGCTCGGCACAGACGCCAGGAAGCGGGCAGCTCTCGACGAGAATAACTACGAATTTACACTCGCCGGATACCACAGCGCCCCTGTGGGTTCAGTGTATGTGCTGCGCGTGAAGCCAAAGAGAAGAGGCGAATTTCTATACCACGGGCGAATCTGGGTCGATGCAGGGGACTTTGCCGTAATTCGGGTAGAAGGAGAGCCGGCGAAGGCCCCTTCCTTCCGGGTGAGGAGCACTGAATTCAAGCGCGTATACGGGAAACTGAGTGATTTCTGGCTCCCTGCAAACAACCACAGCATCTCCAGAATTCGCTTTGGGGGAATCGCTAAATTGACGATTCAGTACAGCAACTATGTGATAACGGATCAGAATGTGGTGGGCAACTTGCCGGTGACAAATTCGGCGCGGACTGTCACTGCCATGGGCGCACAACCCGCCAGAGCCCAGGCGAGAGCACCGGCCGCAAAGAAATAGTTGACGCAGAAGTCTATTTGGCGTAGCCAAACCGGATTATCTGATGATCTGTTTTTCCTTGAAGTCAAAGATAAGGGCCGCGTTATTTAGCTGTTTCCGGCGGATGGAATCCTATCGGGCACCGACGCTTCCTTCTTCGGAATGCGGTCAGCTTCTTCGATCATCCGGGACGCGGTCTCAGCTGACACCCAACCGTCGTGCATCGCTTGCTCGATCGCGCCCTTCTCCGCGCCGCTCATCCGTGTCCGTGCTATCTGAAACTCCTCGGAAAGCCGGCCCAAATTGTCGCCGAGAACGGAATCGATGGTTGTGTTGACATTGTCCAGCCTGGCATCGAGTTCCTCGCGCAGTTGGGTGTATACCTGATGAGAAATCAATTGTCTCGCTGCCATGGACTCCAATTCTGAAATGGCAGATGCGATTGCAACCTGGCGGACACGCGCGCGCGAATAGTCGTCGTCGGTGTTCTTCGCAACCCCGAGCAGGCGAATTAGCGGTTTCATTGTAATGCCCTGAACCACAATCGTGAATGCAACCACTCCGAAGGTGAGGGGCAATAGCTGATCCCGATAAGGGAAGTGCTTCCCGATGCTCAGAGCCAGCGCCAGGGCAAGAGCTCCCCGCATCCCTCCCCATACCATGACGTGTTGCCATCGGAGGGGAATCCTGGTGGAGAACAAGTTGCTGACCGGCACAATGCCGTAAACGGTGAGGACGCGTCCGACGAGAACCGCCGCAATTGCGAGAAGCGATGCCCGCCACATGTGAAGCAAATCGTCAACGCGCACTTGAAGCCCAATGAGCAGAAACAAAATGGAATTGATAAGAAATGACGCATATTCCCAGAACGACCAGAGAGCAATGCGCGTGCGCCAGCTCATCCCGGCGCGCATGCCGAAATTGCCGATCATGAGACCTGCTGCAACCACAGCGATGACTCCCGACAAATGCAGCGACTGCGCAAGCAGGTAGGAACCATATGCCAGGATCGTGGTGAGGGTGATCTCAACCCCCTGGTCGTCGATTTTCTGCGTCAGCCTGCTTAAGACGAAGCCCAATACCGAACCTACGACGGCGCCGCCCGCAACGTTGACGACAAAATCGCGAATGCCGCTCAATATGCCCGCATGTGAATTGGCTATAGCTGCGACGAGGATTCCGTACAGCACGACCGCTGTTCCGTCGTTAAAGAGGCTCTCCCCTTCCACGATCATCGTGAGCCTTTTGTCTACAGTCATATCTTTGAAAATTGCGAGTACCGAGATAGGATCCGTCGCAGCCACAATCGCCCCGAAAACCAATGCGACGAGCACGGGAATACCCAGCACCCAATGCAGCGCGAAGCCGGAGATAAGTGTTGCTGCCAATACACCCAGGGTCGCCAGCAGACAGATCGGAACGAGACTTTCCCGCAGCTGGCGCAACTGGATTTTCAGGCTTCCTTCAAACAGGAGGGGCGGCAAGAAAATGACCAGACTGATGTCCGGTGTCAGCCAGTCAGGAGAATGGGCGAAGAGACTTTGCAATACGGGCAGATGAAACGATCCGAGAACCAGTCCCCCGACAACCAGAGCTACGGTGTAAGGAACTCGCAGGCGTGCGGCAATCACCGCGATGACGGACGCCGCAATCAGCAGCCAGACCAGAAACTCAATCGTCGAACCGGGCGTCATCGATCAGCTCCGCAGCAAGGACCTCGCTGCCCGGACCGGGCAGATACGGCTCTCATCCATAAGCGAGTTTACCGGTCTGGGAGGCTCCCGTCGCGCCTCTTCGCGCCGCCCATTGCGTGCTGTTTGGCAGAGTGTTCCAGAACGGCATTGAGTTCTCCGCCAACCAGAATCGCGATGCCGCTCAGATAGAACCAGAACATCAGGATGATCAGTGTGCCGAGCGAGCCGTAAAGCAGCCCAAAATGACCAAAGTGATGGACATAGAGCTTGAACAGAACGGAAACCGCCACCCAGATTACCGCCGCGACTATGCTCCCAGGAACCAGCCATTTCCATTTTTGCTCCCGAATGTTCGGGGCAAAGCGGTATAGGCAAAGGAGAGCGACAATAAGCAGAACGGCGGCGGCCGGCCACTGTGCAATCCTCCAAACGTAAAGGGGAGCCGAACCGGGCGCGATCTTATGCAGGATTACCGGACCATACATCACAGTGATTAATGCACTGGTAAGCAGCACCCCCATGGCAACTGCCAGGGCTACGGCAATCAGGCGGTACTTCCACCAGGGACGGCTTTCCTTCAGGTCGTAAACAGTGTTCAGAGTCTCGATCAGTCCGGCCGTCGCCGAGGAGGAGGCCCACAGGGCGAAGAGCAAGGAAAACCAGGCTCTTCCACCGCCGGTGGTCTGCGCCAGTACGTGCCGTACGAGACTGGTAGCGGTGGAGGGTAGAACTTCTCCGACGTACTGCATCAGGGTGCCCTGGGAACCGGGAGCCAGGCTGGTCATGGAAACCATGCTGGTTACGGACAAAAGCATAGGGAAAAAGCCCAGAAGGAACCAGAAGGCCAGTTCGGCCGCGCGACTCACGACCCTGTTGCTCTCCGCGCCTCGCCAGACGGCGCGGACCAGTTCTCGCAGACTCAATCCCGCCAGTTTAGGCATGGCTTCATAATGCGCGCGGATGTTTTCCCGCTCGCATGTAAGCCTCGATCTGTTCAAGAGTCTTGCCCCTGGTCTCCGGCACAAGGAAAAACGCAAAGAGCCACGCTCCGATGCTGACGACCCCATACAGCCAGAAAGTGGAAGCCTTGCCCATGACGTGCGTGAGCGTCAGGAACGAAACTGCGACGACCAGGTTGGCGCCCCAGTTCGCGATTGTCCCAAGGCTCATGGCGCGGCCCCGGATGCGCAACGGGTATATCTCTGAGAGCACCAGCCAGAAGACCGGACCCAGTCCCACAGCAAAGGAACCGACGTAGAGCATGAGACTGGCAACCGCGACCCCTCCGAGGCTGCCAGACAATTGCGGAAGCGAAAACGCCAGTCCCAATGCCGCCAGGCCCAGTGTCATTCCTGCCAGGCTGATCAGCAGGAGCGGCCGTCGCCCGACCCGGTCGATCAATTGCATGGCCACTACGGTAAACGCAACGTTGATGACTCCAAGGCCAACGCTGGCCAGAATCGCCACCGACGAGGAAGAAAAGCCGGCGAACTTGAAAATGGTTGGGGCGTAGTAGATCACCGTGTTGATGCCGGTCAATTGCTGCGCAATGGCAAGCCCGATGCCCACGATCATCGCTGAGCGCAGGAGGGGACTGAACAGTTCCGACCAGCTCCCCTTTTGCTGCTCCACACTATGCTGAATGTCGCGGAGTTCGCTCTCCACCTGATCCGGCGGGCGAATACGTTTGAGGACAGCTCGTGCCCGATCGGCGTGCCCACTGCCGGCCAGCCACCGCGGGCTGTCGGGAATGAATATCAATCCAATTCCAAATGCGGCGGCGGGAATCACCGCCATAGCAAACATCCAGCGCCATGCCTGCGAGCCGGCAAAGGCGTAGTCAACCAGGTAGGAAACTACGATGCCGCTGGTGAGGGCCACCTGGTTGATCGAAACCAGCTTTCCGCGGATGGCAACCGGGGCAATCTCGGAGATGTAAAGCGGCGCGACAAATGAGGCGACGCCAATGGCGATGCCGGCAACGACCCGGGCGGCAATCAGCCATGCCGTGCCGGGCGCCACAGCCGCCCCGACCGCACCCAGGCCGAAAACAATCGCGGTAACGATCAATAGCTTGCGGCGCCCAAGGCGATCGGCGAGCATTCCTCCCGCGGCCGCACCCGCCAGCGATCCCACCAGGACCGAGCTGACGACGATCTCCTCCAAGCCCGCGGAAAGAGAGAGCGCCTTTTTGATAAACAGAATGGCTCCGGAGATGACACCGATGTCGTATCCAAAAAGCATGCCACCCAGCGCAGAGATGGCCGTGGCCAGATAGACAAAACGTTTCCCGTCCGGACTGGCCTCATCTTTCGGCACTCTCACTCCTCTCCGCGGAAGCGCTCCCATTCCAGTCGTGCTCACCTGTGATCCCGCCTGGCGCGGGCTCTCTGTCGCGGGAACTCAATGACCATGGAGAATCCCGCTCCCGAATCTGCGTTGCGGATCCGGACCGATTTTTCTCCATTAGAATCCTGCATTCGTTTCCTACCGTGCATGCACCTGATGATTCCGGCCTTCCCACTGTCCGCCGTCTGCCCCCCGGGCCGGCCAAAAGAACGTGAAGTCCAGTTGCGAGTGGAAGTCGTCCGGACCCACGTCGAAATACTCCCCGCCGACACCGGTCGCGTGTGAGTCGCTATCCCGCCATGTCTTCCAGTCGTCGACCGTCCAGCGAAGGCGGAACGCCTCCGGCGCACAGATACGAAGCGTGTGGTCTTTCCTCGCCTGACGAATGGGGTGCTTCGGCAGCCAGAACTCCACTTTGCTGTCTTCCTTGCTATCCCGGTATCGAGCGGCAACTTCCGGAATCAGGTCGAACACCTTGCCGTCGTCACACGAGCGAAGCAGTCGCAGATATTCGGAATGCGCCCACAACAGGGGATTCGCGGAGCCGGTCGGGCCGCCACGATGCAGACGTGCTTCCGGAATATCCGCTTCATCCCAGATTTGTTCGGGCAACAGGCAGGTAGAGTTCGAGAACTGCTCCATGGCATGCAGAAAGGGGCGGCAGTCATGACCAGCGGCAAGTTCATAATGTCCACGCTCGCCGGTAAGCAGGGGCCACGCTCGGCCCTGACCCCACTGCAGATAAGGACCGCCGCCTGGTTGCTGGCCATAGCCGTCGTGGTTGTACCTGTGCCAGCAGGGACCGGCAGGCGTATCCGTTTTGAGAATCGCATCCACCGCCCGCAGGCTGTCAATGACCAATGGATCGTCAGCGGAAAGTATTCCGTATCGGACGAGTTGTAGAAAGCCCGCATCAACGATGTCGCGAGCCGGATACGACTGCGGAGCGCCTGGGGGCTGGCTGGTCAGGTGAAGCTCGGATTTGTTCACCGCTCCTGCACTCGCGGTCTCCCCGGGCGCGGCTGGATTCAGGCGGACAAAGCACCGAGAATTTCCATTAACAAACAATCCCTCGGTCGCAACGGTCCACTCCTCAAGATGGGATCGAAGGAAGTCGGCGTAGCTTCTCAAAAAGACCGCCAATTCCTTATTCTGCTCCACTTGGGCGAAACCGGCCGCGCAGATAAATGCCGATATGATCGCGGCAAGGGTGGACGGTGAATATCCGCTGCCTTCTTCCCATCGTTCCTCGCCTGTTACAGGACCGCTGTGCAGCAAAAAGCCGACGGCTCGGTTCACCATCGTGCCGGGGTCGAACTGATCCATGAGCTGGAGTTGATGGAGGCGCCAGGCAAGCAACACGGGGAATGCAACTTCATCCAGCTGCATTCCTTTCCAGAAGGCCTTGCCATTCACCCAGAAGTTCTGTGGAAAGCTGCCGTCTTCTTCCTGCCGCGCGGCCAGATAGATCAGAGCGCGCAAAGGCGCATGGGTTTCGCCCGCCGCGAGCAACCCCATGGCGCTTTCCACCATGTCCCTGGTCCATACCAGGTGATAGCCGCCTTTACCTTCGCTGTCGTTGCGCGCCTCTCCCCAGGGAATCGTGAGCGACGCGACGAAGGCACCCTGGTACAACTTGTCCTCGTGAGTCAGCAACAGGTTGTGGCTCGATTCACAAAGCCGCCCGCTGTCTCCACTGGATTTCCTGAGCGCTTGGCTGTCTTTCGCGGCCATCTCCCACTGATGCATGAAGAGTTTGCGTTGTTCTTCGTATGCAACACCCAGGCTTTGAAACAAGCACGATGTAGCGCTGGCAAGAGTCTCACCGAAGGCGACGCCGATGGTGAACTCCTGAGTCTCGGAGAGGTCAAGTTCTCCGGTAAGAGCCACGTTGCCGTTCTTCGCCTGATCGAATTGAAAGTTCATTTTGCGGTTCTTCACCAAGTCGGTGTACCCGTCGCTTTGTCCGACGTAGCCACACGACAGTCTCGAAAAGCCACAGGTTGCGCCGACCACGATCCAGCGGTCCTGCTTCCCAGCTACCAGCAACTGGCGCCCCGACACTTCAACCACGAAGGCGTTGTTGCCTTCTCCTCCAACCTCCAGATGGGGAGCGCACAGGACGTAGACCTTTAGCTTTTTCAGGAAGTCAGGGTTTCCTTCCAGCTTTGTGTGCATCAGCACGCAGGGGCGCGTTGATGCCGCAATGATTTCCTTCACGAAGGCGAAACGTCCTTCCGAATCGTGTCGGCGGATTCGATATCCCTGAGAAGGAGACATACGTTCGACCTGGTAATCCAGGTCCTGCTTTTCCTCAAGGAACAGTCCGTTACCATCGGAAAAGAGAAATTCCAGATCGCGCAGCTGGGGCCGGTCGACCGTCGGGTAGTAAATCTCTGTAAGAATGCCACGTCCGATGGTGAACCAGACACGCCCTCCCATTGAATACGCGGTACCGACTCCGTCCTTCGCAGCGCCAGTCCAATGAGGTTCATATCCCGGTGCCCCGAATGCATTTCTGTTTCCGCGAAACTGCGCCACTAGCAACGCTCCTCTTCAAAGTGCCGATCACGTGCGCATCAATTGCCACAATCCCCTCGCGTCGAGTTATCGAGCGGGATTCGCAAGCAGGGTCTTAAGCGAATCAATTGCCTTTTGAGCTGCGGCCAGTTGAGCCCGGGCCTGATCCAGTGTCGCTTTCGGCAGAAGTGTGGGCGTTTGCGTCCCGTTCTGTTGCGCCGAAGCCGATGTGTTCTCGAACAGATCGCTCAGCGCCCCGTCCAGCGTAGGTTCCATGACGACTCTGTCTCCCGTTGCCACAATCACGCGCTTCAACTGAGGGAAGTTCGCCCCTTCAGCCTTCAGATAGAGCGGAACCACATAGAGAAAGGAATTCTCGATCGGAATCACGATGAGCTTCCCCCGGATAACGTTAGATCCTTTTTGATCCCAAAGCGTGAGTTGCTGAGAGATCGTCGTGCTCTGATCGATCATGGCGCTGATTTGATTTGGTCCGTAAATCAGCTTCTCCTTCGGGAGTTCGTAAAACAACATCTTTCCATAGCCCGGGAAATCGCATCGCGCGGCCAGCCAGGCGATCATGTTATCCCTGTTCTGCGGCGTAAAAGGAGTCATGATGAGATACTCGAGCCGTTCGCTCCCCGGAAGTTTCATCAGTATGTAGTAGGGTTCCATGGCGGCAACGGTGCCGTTGTATTTTTCCTCGGGGGCCACCCAGAGATCCTCCCGGTTGTAGAAGACCTGCGGGTCGGTCATATGAAAGGTTGAGTATTGCGCCGCCTGGATGGCGAAGAGATCCTCCGGATATCGCAGATGACTCTTTAAGCCGGCTGAAAGCTCGCTCAGATCCTTGAAAACACCCGGGAATGCACGCCGGTAGACGGCGAGAACGGGATCCTTCGGATCCATAATGTAGAACGATACCGATCCGTCGTACATGTTCACGACGATCTTGACAGAATTGCGAATGTAATTGATCCCCGCAACAGATCCGGTCGCCTGCGGCCGCGAATAGGGGTACCGATCCGAGACCGTGTATGCATCCTGGATCCAATAGAGCTTCCCGTCGCTCACTACGGCATATGGATCCTTGTCGAGGAGAAGAAAGGGCGCGATTTGGGACACTCGCTCCTGGACGCTCCTCCAAATCTGGATTTTGCTCTGCGGTTGAAGATAGGACGTGAGCAGAATATTGACGTCCTTTTGTGTCCAGGCAAACAAAAGTCTCTTCCCAAGACTGTCGAGCGGAATTCCGCCCGCGCCCTGGTAGCTCGTGTACACGTTATTGTTGCCCTTGGGATAGTCGAATTCCTTGATGCCGGTCGCAACAATCTTGTATCCCGGCGCCACTTCTCCGTAATAGATGGCGGGCTGAGAGATGCTCAGGCCGGCATACTGAGATTCAGGGGGGATATTCTTAATGAGATATTCGGGAAACCCTCCGCCGATCGTCCTCGACACAAAGTTCATGACCAGCCCATAGCCGTGCGTGAATTCCAGGTTCTGGTTGACCCAGGTTTGCGCCTGTGCGGGTAATTCAGGAGCCAGTTCGCGGGACGCAAGCATCACCTGGTGATACCCGTCCGCCAGATGGTAGCGGTCGACATCCACGTTATAGAAGTCATAGTAGAGGCGAATCGCCTGAGTTTGCTGATAGGTCTGAAGGAGCGGCCTGGAATCCCAGAGGCGAATGTTCTGGATTGTGTCCTGATTCCTGGCCAGCACTTCCGGAGTTAAATCTGTAAGAGACGGATATGCGGTCTCCTGAATTGCATCGAGATCATATGCGCTGCGAGTAGATGCTATGTAGTCCTTCAGGTACGGTGTTTCAAGCCTCAATTCACTTGGACGCACCACGAACGCCTGAAAAAGATAAGGCGCAATCATAACTCCCACAACATACAGGGCAGCATAGAGGCCAAAGCCCCCAGCCAGCAGCTTCACCCGTGGTCGCCGAAAGAGGGCGTATACGAGAAGCGCGCATGCCAGCACCGAGGCGCCGACCATAACCCAGAGAGCGATCCTGGTGACGTGAGCAGTCGTATAGCCGGCGCCGTATACGACGCCGAGTGTCGAATAGACGAGTTCGAAGTGGTCCAGATAAAAGCCCCAGCCGAACGTGGCGGCAAGGATGAAGAGCAGCACCACCAGATGCCGAACGGTATTGTCACGTAGCGCGATCTTCCCCTCGCTAAGTGGCCGTACTTCGGGCAGAAGACAGACACCGAGTACGGCAAGCGCAGCCAGCGTCAGAAAGACGAGGCTATCCTGCAGTAGTTCGTAGAATGGGAGACGGAAGAAGTAGAAGCCGAGGTCGATCCCGAAGAGCGGATCGGGCACCCCGAACGATCCGCCGTAATGAAAGCGCAGATACGTGTCCCACTGCGAGGAGACGCTCAGCGCAAATATCAGAGACACGAATAAAATAGCCACGCTTATGCCCAGGACTATCAGCCTGGGGCTCAGAACAATCGCAGGTATTCTGTCCGCATCCGCTGTCGCGCTAACACCTCTGCTGAAGTGCCTGTCACCTTGCGAACCGCGGATGTTCCTGGCTGCGATGCGAAGATTCAGCCACAGATATAGAAACCCGCAGACCAAGGCGACGCCGAACATTCCCCACTTGACAGACAAAAGGGTCCAGAATATCCCTTGGTAGTCGAGTTGCCGCATCCACAGCCACTTCTGGACCAGGCCGAGCAGCACCGTCAAAAGAATCGCGAGCCCGATCACGGCGAATAGAACTCGTGTTACGTAGTGGGTTACCCTGGGCGGAAGCCTGCGGCGGGCAGCTTCACGTGCGTCCTTTTGCTCGGGGGTCATTTCCTCAACAGCCATCGGATTCATTGTTCGTCCTCCGCTCGACGGAAACAATCAGATCGTCGCAGGTGGCCCGGTCTTGCACGGCCCGCCAAACTCCCCCCTGAGTTTTCGAAATGGAGCAGTCTCTGACATTCTGAAAGCCTGATTCTGGAGCAGGCGCTCTCATTCCGCCGTTGCTCAAGACCAGGCGGGGGAGGCCTCTGTTTCGCAGAAAGTCCCCCCCCAGCCATCAGGCTGACCACCACTATCCGACAAAATATGGCGGCGATTCTGGTCAATATTGCACAGTGCACAGGCCGGCCCGCCGCCTAGCATTTGTTGACAGCGACTTCTGCCCGGAAAGGGCGGCTTTGCTTCGGTTCCTCTGAGGAGCGAGTGAAGGGTGCCTCGATTCGGCGGCCTCCAGGTTGAAGCATCGGCTGTTGTCCCGCGGTCCAACATTGCAGATTGTGTACGGAAAAGGGCTCACTGGCGAATTACAGATCATGTCAGGAAGGGGAACGCCGTGATAGGGCGTTGCTTCAATCCAGAGTGCAGTGAGGAGTTGCGCTATCTCAGACAAGGGTCGGTGTACGCATGGGAAAGTGGGGGTGCAGGGGAGTTCCGTGTAGAGTTCTTTTGGCTTTGCCCGACCTGCTCCTGCAGGTATCAGGTAGATTCCGACGAGGACGGAAGACCCGCCCTTTCGCCGAGGACCCTGAGGATCTGGTCCGGCCCGCAGGGCTGTCGCGTTCGGAGAGTGTTCAGGGAAGTTTTGCAGGAGAATGCGGGGGCGCCGTCAGAAGCTGATTTCAAATTTAGGGTCAGGTCCTCTTTCAATCGTGATGCTCGCCGGCCTTCCGGAATGGAGGACCAGTCACATCAAATACCTGTCTACAGCGAAACTGCCTAAGACTCAAAGCGCGTTCCAATCCCTTCAACGCACCTGGCGAGGTGTGACTCCGCTTGGTGCTCGCGCCGTTTCCCGGCTCGACCATGATTGGAAAACCTGCAAAGGCGATAGTCACCCATCACATTGCCCGGCGGTTACCACCTGACTCAGGGGAGCGTCCCCTGACTCATGCTTCGACAGGCTTTGCGTCGTTCTTTACCTCAGCGATATAACTTGCCATGGCCTGAGCCAGCTGGGAGTCCACCTCATCGGCGATCGCCATGATATCCACGAGCAGCACGCTGAAGTCGACCTTGTGCAGGTTCTCCTGCAACGTCTGAAAGATCGAGACCTGCAGCATCCGCGATTCTTCAACCATCATCGCAGCTGTATAACCTTGCTCACGCCGTAGTGCACCGTGTTCCCCCGACGCCCGAGAGATCAGGGCGCGCGTGCCCAATGGAAGAGGGTTGCGGAGACGAGTCACCAGGTTGCGGAACAATTCCGGAAGGTGAGCGCACCGCTCAGCGGCGGTCAAGGGCACGGTGATGACCTGCGGCTCGGCATCGACACGAGCAAGCCAGTCTGCCATCGTGGTCTGCGTTTGCCGCTCCAGGATATCGGCGACGCTTTCCTTTGGCGGATGCACCGGAGGCGTGCCTTCTTTGATTCGCATCCTGATGGTTTCGACCAGCAGAGCAGGGGACATTGGTTTGGTCAGAACCTCATCGGTCTGCCGCAGGATCGCCTGCGCCGCCGCTTTCATCTCCGGAAACCCACTGAAGATCAACGTCACCGCCCTGGGGTTGGAGTGGCGCATGGCACTTACCACAGTGAGCCCATCGCCAGGCGCGGGCATTTGCAGGTCGCTCAGGAGCACATCGAAGGTTTGAGCGCCGATGAGCTTGAGAGCATCATTTACATTCGAGGCCACCGCGACGTCAAATCCACTGAGTTCAAGAAATTCAGTAAGAGCTTCACGGAGGACGTCATTGTCATCCACCAGCAGAATCCTCGGAGCGGCTCGCAATCGATCTGTTGTGGGAGCAGGCGTTATGGTCCTCGATATGGCCATGGGTACCGCGTGCCTTTCCCGAGCGTTCCAAATGCAGCCCGGATCTCAAGTATCCCATTTTGCAAATCTAGATTCAGGTCAAACTTGCTCAGCTACGACCGGCTTTCGGCCCAGTCTATACGTCCTCCGCAGCCTGCGCCCCGAAGACTGAACCCCGATCCTGATTGCAGTCGATTTGCCGCATGATAGGTACCAGGATAAAAGTCGGCCAGTTTGCCCCCTCGACAGCCGCCTGCCTATATCCGCCCGAGAACAAAGCATCCCGCCGCGAAAATCTCTGAACTGGTCAATTTTGCTCATCCGGGTTATTTGGAATATGGGAGGCTTTGATCAGCGGGCATTTACTGGTCTCCTACTCCATTCCGCTCAGGGGGAGGATCGAGCAGAACCACATTGAGCAGAGATTTGTAAACGTGGATTCCGCCGTTGTAATCAATGAAACCGAGTCTGCGAAAGCGATTCATGAAGAAGCTGACGCGAGACCGAGTGGTGCCGACCATTTCCGCCAGTGTTTCATGTGTTACCCGCGGAATCAGCGATTCCGGGTGACCCGGCTTACCAAATTGCGCCATCAACAGGAGAATGCGTGCCAATCGCTTCTCGCTGGAGTTGAAAAGCTGATCTACATGGTCTGCCTGGACTCGCATACTGCGGTCCAGCAGAAACCCCAGAAAGAGATCGGAGAGCGTATGTTCCTCGTGCATCACGCGAATCATTTCGCCCCGCTCGATTCTGATTGCCGCGCAGGCAGTGATTGCCGTGGCCGTTGCCAGACGCAGCCCGGCCACTGCTGCGAGCGATTCCTCCCCCACGAAATCACCCGGAGAAAGGATCGCGATGGTGGCTTCTTTGCCCCTCTTCGAGACAACAGTAAGTTTTGCGCGTCCATTCTGAAGATAGAAGATGTGGTCGGCAGGACCTCCCTGGTAAAAAAAGGCCTCCTTCGGATGCAATTGCACAATTTTTCGTCCCAGACCCACGGTAACCAGGAAGGCAGCCGTGTCGAATGTCGCCCTTTTTACCTTAGCCATCTGAAATGCTCCCTTCCGCAGATATGGCCTTGTCCCGGATACCCTGAGGCAACCGTTCGTTAATCTCCAATCGGATGCTTCGGCGTTTCACGTTTGACGAAAGGCTAGAGGAGAGCGGGAGGTGGCCGAAAGAAGAAGGTGTTAAAACTGGCGTGGCGACACAAGGACCACGAATGGTTCTCTTTGCGTCGACTTTGACCTGACGCCGGCGGGTTCAGAAGGTTCGGTGCCGTTAAGAACGATGAGAAGGCGCTGGTAAGCCGTCCGTAAATAGCCCGGGTGGAAGTTTTCGAACGTCTTAGAAGCGGATTATCGTCTGCCGTCGCTTGCTGCTCACTGGTGAGGAACCTGGCATCGAGAAATCGATGAGGCACAGGGCGGGAGGAAGCACATGGGGAAAACCTGTACTGGACACTCCAGGCGAAAACGCAGAATGCTACCCCCGCGAGCGCGAAGGTGAACCAGCACCGCGTACGCCGATTTGTACGCCAGAAGTCCACCATAGCCAGCTCCTGAATTGAAGTCTAGTTGAGAACATGGCCGTTGAACATGAGGCACGCCCGACCGGGAGATTCATTTTGCTTCCGGCTACGAGGCATAGGCCAACTCGTCGCCGATCTGGAGAATCCAGACTATCTGGAAGGCATCTTCGAAGGAAGCCGATGGGTTTGCCTACTGCTCTCAAGGCCTCTGGCACTCGCACGAGGAAAGGATAGCGCGCAATGAGTATTCATCTGGTGAATCCCAGCGACAATTCCTTTGGCACGGCCGTCATTACGCCCCGCTGGCTGTTCGTCCTTGCGGCAGCCACGCCGGAATCAGCGGGAGATCCCATCCTCGTCGATGAGTCGCTGGAGCAGATTGAGCCGGAAAGCATCAGACGGGGAGATATTGTCGGCATCAGCGTGCATACCGGCAATGCGCTGCGCGGATACCAGGTGGGGCGCATGGCGCGGGAGCGCGGCGCGTGGGTCGTCTACGGCGGCATTCATGCCACCCTCTTTCCTGAAGAAGCGCTCGAGCAGGGCCAGGCCCACGCCGTGGTCAAAGGCGACGGCGACCTCGTCTGGAGCCGCGTCGTCGCCGACTGCCTCGCCGGGAACCCCGGCAGGATCTACGAAGGCGGACGCATCGCCGGCACCGACTTCCTGCCCGCCCGCTGGGATCTGATAAATCCGGCAAAGTACATGTGGGCCTCCGTGCAGACGATTCGCGGCTGTCCCAAGCACTGCTCCTTTTGCAGCGTTTGGCGCACCGACGGACAGCAGCCGCGGCAACGGCGCTTCCAGAGCGTGATCGACGAAATCATTAGCCTCCGCCGCATCGGCTTCCGCTTTATCGCTCTCGCCGACGACAATTTCTACCCCGTCACTCTCACCGACCTCCGCCTCGCCCGTGAGCAGAACAACCTCGCCAAAGTTGAAGAGCTCACCGCCATCCGCGCCGATCGCCTCCACCTGATGGAAGAGCTCGCCAAACTCCCCAAGGACATGGTCTTCTTCACCCAGATCACCATGGAAGCCGGCGAGGACGGCGACTACCTCGACGCCATGCGCCGCGCCAATATCAAGGGCGCGCTCGTTGGCGTGGAAGCCGTCACGCCCGAAGGCCTCAAAGCCGTATTCAAGGACTGGAACTATTCCGGCGAAGCGCTTGCAAAGCAACTGCAGACTTTCAAACAGCACGGCGTTCACGTGCTCGGCTCGTTCATCTTTGGTCTCCCCACTGACACGCCCGCGACGTTCGACGCCACCGTCGCCATGGCCATGAAGGCGGGCGTAACCTTTGCCCAGTTCGTGATGATGACTCCGTTTCCAGGCACGGTGGATTTTGGCAAATGGGAAAAGCAACAGTCGCTCGCTCCCACCATGGTGGGCGATGTGCCGATTACCCGGTACTGGCTGATTCCGCCGGAGGTGCGGCCGAAGATGTTTACGCCGCACCCGACCATGAGCTCGGATGAGATTCGCGAACGGACGCAGCAGGTATGGGACCGGTTTTACAACTGGAGCGCCATATGGGAGCGGTCGGCGTGCTGCCCCAATGTGAGCTCACGGATCGCATTCATTTTTCTGTCGAAGCTGTACCGGCAGATGTACGCGGGGACGGGGATCTCGACCGACAGCGCGCGGCGAAAGAAGTCGCGGCGATGGGCGCGGTGGACGGCGAGGCAGTGCAAGAGGCTGTTTCAGGCGAAGCCAATGCCGGAGTTGCCGCTTCCGGCGTGGGGATCGACGTCTGAATCGCGGCGCCCCGCACAGTGGAGCGGGGGCCAGGGGGATATGGGCCCATTCGTGGTTATTCCCAGGAACTGAAGGTATACACAGGCCCCTTCCTTGCGCTCAGCAGGTCGTGGCAGGTCATCGTTTCCTGCACAGCGTCGAACCTGTTATCCGGGGACTGGCTGGTACAAAGTTGATCTCAAGCGGGATCCGCCTCGGGCCAGGTCAGGATTCCCAGCCAGACCCCGGCAGCAAAAGAGAGAGTCAAGCAGTCTCGCGAGAAACAGCTGAAACGTCGACGGGCTAAGCTCTAACAGGACGGTGTCATGCACATACTGGTCGTAAATAGTGGATCCTCGTCCATCAAGTTTTCGATCTTCGACTCGAGTCCCGGAAGTGGCGTTGCTGAGCCTCTCTGCCGCTTCGACGGTCAGGTGAGCAACATCGGCGAGCCAAGCGCCAGGCTTGATCTTCGGGATGGGGATGGAAAGAGCGTCAGCGGCGGGCAATCCGGCGTGAAGGCTGCCACCCCTGAGGAAGCGATTCGTCTGGTCCTGCATGCAGTTTCCGAGCCGCAGATGCCCGCGATCGACGCGGTCGGCTATCGAGTCGTGCATCCGGGCGCAAAGTTGGATCGCCATCAGAGGATCACGGCTGCCGTTCTTAGTGATATTGAAGAGGCCGTGAAATTCGCGCCGCTGCACGATCCGGAGGCGATCGCAGTAATCCGTGAAGCGATGGCGCGATTTCCGCATGTCCCTCACTTCGCTTGTTTCGACACAGTCTTTCACCAAACGATGCCGGAGGAGGCAACAACTTATCCGGTGCCTCGCAGATATCGCGACAAAGGTGTTCGCCGCTACGGATTTCATGGACTGAGCTGCGAGTCGATCGTGCGCCAGATACGTATCCAGGCTGACGCTGAGAGCCTTGAATTCCCTAAGCGGATGGTGATCGCGCACCTGGGTGGCGGATGCAGCGTCACGGCGTTGCTCGATGGATACTCGGTGGACACGACGATGGGGTTGACCCCGACCGGCGGAGTCGTCATGGAAACGCGGCCCGGCGATCTCGATCCCGGGCTGATTCTGTATCTCCTGAGGCAGCAGAAGGATGAAGGCCGCAAGGGACTTTCGGCGGTGGAGACGATCCTGAATCGCGAATCCGGGATGTCGGCGCTGGCGGGAATGGCGGGGGACGTGAAGGCACTGAGGCAGGCAGCGGCCAAAGGCGACGAACAGGCCGCCCTGGCGCTGAAGATATTCACGCGCAGCGTGACCAGGGCGATTGGTGGATTCTGCTGGCTTCTGGGCGGACTGGATGCGATCGCTTTTACGGGCGGTGTCGGGGAGCATGATGAAATGTCGCGCGCTGAAATTCTAGGCAATCTTCTGAGCCTCGGGATCTCGATTAGCTCTTCTGCGAATGAGGGAAAAGAACCCGGTGTCCGCCGGATCAGCGCATCCGAATCGAAGACGGCTGTATTCGTCGCTCCTGCCCAGGAGGATCTTATGATCGCCGTGCATGTGGACAGGCTGGCTCGCTTGGAAAGGTAACTCGGGCGGTCGGCAATCGCTCCGGGCAGGCTTTGCAGCTGTATTCGGCGGTGGAAGTCCAGTAATGTTCGGCGGCCATGATTTACCACCTGAATCGCCGTCTACATACTGGGTCCTTCAGGACTCGAAGACTTGATTGCTCCTCGCGACGGTCCTCCTGGCTGTATCCAATTGCACAATTCCCGGAACAACTGCGGCTGAGCACAATTGCACAGTGCGCGAACCCAGCGGATGAAACACTAAAGTCGTCGGCCGCGTGACGACGAAGCGCAGGGGCAAGCTCCGGATAGGTGAAGACAATCCGCGGCAATAGACCTCAAAGCGCGGAGCGGCTCTCGCTGGACGGGCAGCCTGGCCGATTCTGCTCGATGCCGCGAACAGGAACGTTCGCCCGGAACACAATCTGCAACTTCGCTCGAACCGAATAACGGAATCCGGTCGATTGCAGCAGGGGATGAGAGGTCATTGAAATGAAAAGGAGCAGTTCGCTTTCCGCACTTGTATTCGTTGTGGTCGCCGGCTTTGGCGCTGCAGGCGCATATTTCGCACATCTGGCGGCGGACAACGCGGCCGGTATTGGGATTTTCTGTGCCGCGATCATTCTCGCCTTCATCGTTTCTTCTGCAGTTCAGGTTGCGGACCAGTGGAGCAAGGCCGTTGTTCTGCGCCTCGGCAAGTTCCGATCACTTGAGGGGCCGGGGCTCTTCTTTATCATCCCGCTGATCGAAAACATTCCCTACTGGATCGACACGCGCGTTCTTACCAGCTCGTTCAAAGCGGAAAAAACACTGACAAAGGACACGGTTCCGGTTGATGTGGACGCAGTCCTGTTCTGGAAGATCATCGATCCGAAAAAAGCGGCTCTCGACGTGGCCGATTACCAGAGCGCCATCAGCTGGGCATCGCAAACGGCGTTGCGCGACGTGATCGGCAAGACCATGCTCTCGGAAATGCTGGAAGGCCGGGACAAGATCAGCAGCGTACTGCGGACGATTATCGACGAGCGCACCGAGCCCTGGGGCATCAACTTGATCTCGGTGGAGGTGAAGGATGTATTGATTCCGCCGGCACTGGAGAATGCCATGTCGATGCAGGCTCAGGCAGAGAGGGAACGTCAGGCTCGCGTCATCCTCGGCGATTCGGAACGCCAGGTGGCAGAAAAGTTTGTTGAAGCCGCGAGAACTTATGCCAACGATCCCATTGCTTTCCATTTGCGCGGTATGAACATGCTCTACGAAGGACTGAAGCAAAACTCGACCATCGTCATCGTTCCCAGTTCCGCCATCGAGACCATGCAGTTGGGAGGCCTTGCCGGAATGACCGCGCTGACCATGGGGATTGGTCAGGAAAATGCAATCAAGGCGCAGGCCGCGCGCAACGGCCACAGTAGCGCCGTGTCCGCGCCCGAAGACGAATTGCAGCCCGCATGACAGATCCGGGACAGACTCACACGCACCATGAGGAAGGACCACATGAAAGCCACGCTCAGCAAGCCCGCCCGTACTGGATGCGCGCACATCGGGACTGGCGCCTCTGGGTCGCGGTATTCTTCATCGCCGCGGCCTTGTTCGTCTACATAACGAGTGTCGACTTGTCGCTTGTGCCAGGCAGGCGTCATCACGCGACAGTCCCGGTCGGGCAGTAGGAAGTTCATCGATTGTCGCCTGGAGGGATCGGGGCCAGCCACTTCCGCTGAACGATTACAGAACGAGGCGCAACCGTGGGACAAACCGTTCTATACCCGTTGCGATTTGAGCCGATCTATCAGTACCGGCTGTGGGGCGGCCGCAGATTAGCGGACTTGTTTGGCGCGCCGATGCCGAATGGTCCGATCGGCGAAGCCTGGGTGCTCAGCGACCGCGATAACTACGCCAGTAAGGTGGCCAGTGGACCGCTCGCAGGCCGCAGCATCGGACACCTGATGGACCAGTTTCAGGAGCCATTGATGGGCAGCCTGGCGCATCGCTTCCAGCGATTTCCCCTGCTGCTCAAGTTCCTCGATGCCCATGAAATGCTCTCGGTTCAGGTCCATCCTGGATTCCCTCCTGATCGACCTTTGCCGGAGGGCGAAACGGCGAAGACGGAGGCCTGGGTGGTGATCGACGCGGGGAAAGACAGTCGCATCTACGCCGGGCTCAAGCCGGGCGCCACGCCCGAAATTCTCCGGCAGTCGATCACTGATGGAACTCTAGCGGGCAATCTCGCATCCTTCATGCCGAAGCCCGGCGACGGCGTCTTCATCCCCGCCGGGACGGTGCACGCGCTGGGTGGCGATGTCGTTGTCTTTGAAATTCAGCAGAACAGCGACACGACGTTTCGCCTGTATGACTGGGGCCATATCGACGCGAAGACCGGCAAGCCGCGAGCGCTCCAGGTGGACCAGGCGCTCGCCTGCATTGACTTTGCAGACGGCGCCGCGGGACTGGTGAAACCAAAAGTGGACGCAGCATCCCCGGAGCGGGAACTGCTCTTTGACTGCGAAGCGTTTCGGCTATGGCGGCTGCGCAGCCCGTTGCTGTTTTCCGTTGGCGCTTCCCATGTCCCGCGTGTGCTGGTTTGCGTCGGTGGCACCGGGCAGATCGAGCACGACGGCGCGACCTATGTTGTTAGCAAAGGCGAAGTATGGATGTTGCCGGCGGTTGTCGGAGTTTGTCATTTTCGGCCCGGCAATGCAGTGGACCTGTTGGAAATTGCCTGCCCGACTGGATGACGCTGGCATCGCAAACTGACTCGCGGACCAGGCGGTGCATATGGAGAGTGAATGAAGAAGCTCATCGTTTTCGATCTGGACGGAACACTCGCCAGGAGTAAGTCCTCTCTCGACGAAGAAATGACGGCGCTGCTGGGCGATCTTCTCGGAATCGTCAGGGTGGCTGTGATCTCCGGAGGCGCGTGGCCGCAGTTCGAGGAACAGCTGCTCTCCCATCTCCCTCACGACGCATGCTTGCCGAACCTGTCCATCCTTCCCACCTGTGGAACGAAGTTCTATCGGTATACAGGCGAGTGGAAGAAGCTTTACTCCGAGGATTTCACCGCGGATGAGAAGGAGAAGATCGTCAGTTCGCTGAAAAAGGCATTCGAGGTATCAGGATTCAAGGTCGAGAAGGTTTGGGGAGAGGTCATCGAGGACCGGGGCAGCCAGATAACACTGTCCGCATTAGGTCAGCAGGCGCCGCTGGCAGAAAAGGAAGGGTGGGACCCGGATTTTGCAAAGCGGAAGAAGGTCAAAGCGATTCTCGATCCGATGATTCCCGGCTTTTCCGTTCGGCTCGGTGGAGCGACCTCCATCGATGTCACGAAGCCAGGCATCGATAAGGCCTACGGGATCGGCAAGCTGCGCGACGTCCTCGGCATTTCAATGAAAGAGATGATCTACATCGGGGATGCCTTGTTTATGGGGGGGAATGACTATCCGGCGGAACAGGCAGGCGTGATCTCTATTCCGGTGCGCGGGCCCGAGGATACGAAACGAGTGATCGAAGCCATCCTGGCTTGTTTGGGCGACGAGAAACAGGCGGACCTGCAGGTGGGAATCCATGAGCGAGCTTAAGCTGCAGCGCATTCGAATGGTGATGGAGCCGGAGCCCGGAAATCCTCAAGAGGTGGAGGGCGTTTTGAATCCGGCAGCCGCGCGCGGCCCGGACGGCAGGCTCTATCTTTTCCCGCGGCTGGTGGCGAAGGGAAACTACTCGCGCATCGGCATTGCGCGCGTGCGCTTCAACGAAGAAGGTGAGCCGATGGGCGTGGAGAGGCTCGGCATCGCGCTGGAACCGGAGGCCGACTACGAACGGCGCCCTGATGGAGGCGGCGGCTGCGAAGACGCGCGCGTCACCTTTGTGCAGCCGCTCGAGCGATACATCATGACCTACACGGCAAATTCGCCCAATGGGCCGCGGATCGCGCTCGCTCAGTCCAGGGATCTCTTCTATTGGGAGCGCATGGGACTGGTCACCTTTGCCCAGTGGCGCGGCGTCGAACTCGGCGATGAGGACGACAAAGACGCCAGCTTCTTTCCCGTCGCCATTCCCAACCCCTCCGGGCATCCGGAACTGGCCATGCTCCACCGGCCCCTCTTCTCCGGCACTCGGCCCGAGGAAACCGCCTGCGCTACATTGCCCCGCATCGTGGATATCGATCGCGAGAGCATCTGGATTTCCTATTGTTGTCCCGCGCTGGAGGGGCAGAATCCGGAACGTCTCGGTCGGTTCACCTCGCACCACCGCCTCGCCACTCCGGTATCTCCGTGGGAGCGCCTCAAGATCGGCGCGGGAACTCCACCTGTCCTCACCCGGCATGGGTGGCTGATTCTTTATCATGGGGTAAGCGACCTGGCACACCCGAACAACGCGGCACATCAACTGTGCTACTCCGCGGGAGTCATGGTGCTGTCAGAACAGCATCCACAGGTGATCCGTTTTCGCTCGCAGCAGCCGGTACTGAAACCCGAACTGCCGGCGGAATGTCACGGAACGATCGCTAACGTTGTGTTTCCCACGGGCATCGATCGTCGCGACGACCTCGGCTTGCCGGACCGCTTCGATGTCTACTACGGGATGGCCGATAATCGGATCGGTGTCGCGCGTCTGGATCTGCCGGACGTACTGCCACCGGGTGGAGAAGTGGATCCGCCGGGGGCAAAAGTATGATGTCCGCCTGGCGGGCCATGCTTCAGGGTGCGTGTCTTCGCTATTCACTTCCTGGCGATTCACGAGGGAGAGGATGATGAGGATTGATTCGAATCAGTCCTCCAGTCCAGGACGAGGACCGTTCAGGCCAGGCATTGCGACATTCATTTGGATTGTCGTGCTGATTGTTGTTCTTCTTGCGCTGGCCCATACCATGGTTCATCACCGTTTTCACAGAGGCGGATGGATCAACCAGAGCCACAAACTCCGGCCTTAGCAAGTTCCGAAAAGAACCCTTCCACTGCTCATTCTGGCCTCCGGGAAACACGACGTTCGACCAGGCGTTTTCCCTGAAACCGGAATCAGCTGACTTTCGCACCCTGGTCCAAATGCGCGTCATCACAATGCAGCATGACGATGGACCGCGGATTGACCGTGTAGTTTGGTCCATTCACAGGTACGACCACCCCCTCTTCAGCCACGTCCTGCGGCGACGGCAGAGAAGTGTCGATGAGGCGAAGCCACGCCGCATCCGGCTTACCTGCAACAGGTGGAAGTTCAAAGTTCAGTGGGCGCCAATAAGCGTTGATTGCAATGTAGCGCAGCTGGTTAACTGCGATGTTATGTACCGTAAAGGCGATACTGTGAGAAGTTATCCCCCAGTCAGGCTTCCCGGGTTCAATTCCATGCCATTCGATTCGGGACGTTCTGAGATAGTCTTCAAGGGAGATCTGGATCCCTTCCACCTCCTGATTGAAGTTGAGACGAATGCGAATCATGTTCCGCACGAATCGCAGCAGACCTGCATCGGCGGCGCAAAGGTTCCAATCGAACCAGCTGAGTTCGTTGTCCTGGCAGTATGCGTTGTTGTTTCCCTGCTGAGTTCGTCGCGCCTCGTCGCCCATCAGCAGCATCGGCGTTCCTACCGACAGCAGCGTTAGAGCAAAGAAATTCCTTATCTGCCGCACTCGCAATTGCTCAACCGCTGCATCGCTGGACGGCCCCTCGGTGCCGCAGTTCCAGCTAAGATTGGCGTTCGTTCCATCGCTGTTCAGCTCATGGTTCGCCTCGTTATGCTTGTGATCGAATGAGACAAGATCGTTCAGGGTGAAGCCGTCATGGCATGTGACGAAGTTGATGCTCTGCCCTGCCGGGCGCTCTCCTTCTCCGTACAGGTCGAGACTCCCAGTAAGACGCTCGCGCAGCTTCGAAACAGTATTCTGGTCGCCTTTCACAAAACTGCGAATGTCATCGCGAAATTGCCCGTTCCATTCTTTCCACTTGTCTTGTCCGAAGCTGCCAACCTGATACAGACCGCCTGCGTCCCACGCTTCGGCAATCAACTTAACGCCTGACAGAACAGGATCGGAATCTATCTCCCAAACGACAGGAGGATTCACCATCGGCGCGCCCGATTCGCTTCGGGAGAAAACAGAGGCCAGATCGAAACGGAAACCATCGACGTGCATTTCCGAAACCCAATACCGCAGGCTGTCGAGAATGAGCCTTTTTACCACCGAATGGTTGGCCTTGAGAGTGTTGCCGGCCCCGGTATAGTTTGCATAGGTGGCTGCATCATCTTTGTTCAGCATGTAGTAGAAGCTGTTCTCGAGCCCCCGGAAGCAGAGCGTCGGACCATGTTCGTCCCCTTCGGCTGTGTGGTTGTACACAACGTCCAGAATCACTTCAATTCCGGCACGATGCAGTTCTTTCACCATTGTTCGAAACTCATCCAGACATGCGAGAGGATGTTTCGAGGCGCTGTAAGCCAGATGCGGGGCAAAGAAGGAGACGGGGTCATATCCCCAGTAATTGCTGACTCCTGGGGGAGCATCGCCGACATCGAACTGATAGACAGGCAAAAGCTCGACCGCCGTGACGCCAAGGTCCTGAAGATAGGGAATCTTTTCGATCACCCCGAGATAGGTACCACGCTTGGCCAGAGCGACCCCCGAACCGGGGTGATGCGTGAACCCGCCGACGTGCATTTCATAGATGACGCTCCTGCGAAACGGTCGATAGGGTGGTTGATCTCCCTCCCAGTCGAAGGTGCTTAAGTCGGCCAGCACACTTTTCATGGATGTCGCAGCGTTGTCTCCTGGCTTCGAGGCAGCCGATCGACTATAGTGCTGACCAACGGAGACACTCTTGCCATAAGGGTCAAGCAGAACCTTCTGACCGTCAAAGCGCTGCCCGTTCGCCGGGTCGTTGGGGCCGTCAGGGCGGAAGCCGTAAAGCTGTCCTGTCCCGATTCCGGGTACGAACGTGTGCCAATAGTGAGAAGTGCGATCGTGATTGGGATCAAGCGGAATGACCCGGGCGGGTTGCGGCGCATCGGCATGGTCAAAGAGGACGATCTCCATGCGAGTGGCGCTGGCTGAAAAGACGCTGAAGTTCGTTCCCTCAGAAGTAAGAGTTGGGCCGATCGGATACGGATTGGAGGGATGTTCCTCCTTCGCGGCAGTATCGTGACACCTGGGGGGGTCCGGCGCAGATCCATCTTTCACCTCCATTCAACCGCGAGTCCTTACCCGCTCAAGCTTTATCGACGTAGATCTCCGGCCCGCGCAGTTGCTCTCCGCGACTGCCGATTAATTGCAGCCATGTATCATGGCGAGGTACAGGAGTGAAATGACAAGGGAGGCGGCAATGCCCAGAGCAAAGAGCGGTGTTCCGCCCGTCAGGCCAGACCCGGCGGATTCGGATTCGGACTGCCTGTTTTCCTGTGGATTCAGTGGGTTGTAAAAGACCGGAAAGCCCTTACCCTGTTCCATGGCGACGGGAGAGATGAACTCACTGCTGAAGGTCCTCGCGTGGGCATAGTAAGTGAACGCGATCAGGAAACGATTGGAGTTTGTGGCGATGCCGAGCGTGAGGGTATTCAGTCTGGCAAACTGATAGCGGCAGGATGTGACTTCGGCTTGCGTTTCCAGCCAGGGAACGGTGGAGTCGGTGAGTTCTGCGGTCTTAGCCGCCATACTGCTGGAAGTGTTCAGCATTCCGTCCTTTCTTCGGCTAACTGGTTCATAGATCCTTGATACATGTAGTCAATAAACGGAGGTAGGGACTCCTGCGTCCCATGCGTCACCGTTGCCACAGGACCTGAGGAGCTTCGAGCGGCACCGATGCCTTCGGATGGTGCGGGATGATGCGTGGGGTGTAATCGCTGGCAAGGCGGCTTCTCGATGTCTCCGCTAGATACACGAGAATGCCTTTTGTATCCGCGCAGGTCGTGCATGCTGTCATGACCTCAATGACGGCTGACACACTTTTCTCGTCTGGCTCCGCGTAGAGTTCGACTGTCAGTTCATTCGGGGCGAGATTGCCCGGAAAAACCTCAACTCGGGAAAAATGGTGTCCATCGTGCGTCCTCACGCTGACGCTTCCGAAGTGCACGGAACTCCAGTGCTGGGCGATTCTCTTCTGCCACTGGATCACGCTGTTGCCGACCATGTTCTCTCCGCCTCCACGTTCTCGGTAACCGGAAGCGGCAGGCAGATAGTGATCCTCTGTGTATTCGCGGATAGCACGGCTGGCTGAGAATTCCGGCGTGAGCAGGGCCATGCTTTCGCGGATTCGCCCCAGCCACTTTGTGGGCAATCCGCTTTCATTTCGCTCATAAAACTCCGGGATTACCCCACGCTCCAGCAGGGAATAAAGGGAGTCGGCTTCCGTCGCATCCCATGCGGGATCTTCGCCGTGCTCCTTGCCGTCGCCGATGGCCCAGCCAACCTCGGGTGAATATGCTTCCGCCCACCAGCCGTCCAGCTCCGAAAGATTCAGACCGCCGTTGACCAGAGCCTTCATGCCGCTGGTTCCGCAGGCCTCCCACGGTCGCCGCGGTGTGTTGATCCACAGGTCGACACCCTGAACCAGCTCCTGCGTCAGCAGCATGTCGTAATCGCTGAGAAAGACGACTCGGTCGTGGACTTCCGGCCGCCGGATGAAGTCATTCCACTGCTGGATCAGTGCCTGGCCGGGTAAATCCTGCGGGTGAGCCTTTCCGGCGAGGACCAGCTGCGCCGGCCGCAGCGGATTGGAGAGTAGGCGAATCAGACGGTCTGGATCGTGAAGGAGAAGATTTGGGCGCTTATAGGTGGCAAAACGGCGCGCAAATCCCAGTGTCAGTGTCTTTTCATCGAATACGGCGCCGGCGTCCGATGGTGGGCGACCTTCCGAGGCGAGCTGATGCGCGTACCGCTTGCGAATGCGATCGACTAAGGTCTTCCGTCCTGCGGAACGCATTTCCCATAACTGTACGTCCGATAATCTGCGGATGTCATCTTCGACGGCGCGGTCTCCCCGCCAGCGCTTCGTGCCGCAAGCTGTGGTCCAGAGTGCATCCGCAGCCACCGAGTCCCAGGTGGGAACATGAATGCCATTGGTGACGGAGCCTATAGGAACCTCCGTTTCCGGCCATCGCGGGAAGAGTGGCTGAAAGATATGCCGGCTCACTTGTCCATGGAGCTTGCTTACGCCGTTGATCTGGCCGCTGCTACGGACAGCGAGCCAGGCCATGTTGAAGGCTTCCGAAGCATCGCCGCGATTTTGCCGCCCCATAGCGAGCAAATCTTCGATCGGAATCGCGAGTTCGTCCTGCGCATAATGACTTAGATACTTACGTATGAGTTCGGGGCCGAAGCGATCGAATCCCGCAGAGACTGCGGTATGCGTGGTGAAGACATTCCCGGCCCGCGTAATAGTCATGGCAAGATCAAACGGCTTCTGATGGTCCTCCATGTAGAATCGTGCCCTTTCCAGGGTGGCGAAGGCCGCGTGACCTTCATTCAGATGGCAAACCTCAGGTTGCAAGCCCAGTGCCCGCAGCAATCGCCATCCGCCGATGCCCAGCACGATCTCCTGCTTCAGGCGCATCTCCGCGTCGCCGCCATAAAGCTCGCTGGTAATTCCCCGATGCGCCGCGCTGTTGGCGAAATCGTTGGTATCCAGCAGATAGAGCTTGGTGCGGCCAACCGACACTTCCCAGCAGCGCAGCCACATCTTCGATTCGGGCAATTGGATCTGTAACCGCAACCATTCGCCATTCGGTCGCCGCAATGGACGGATGGGTAACTGGCCGGGATCGTTGACGGGGTATAACGCCCGCTGCCGGCCTTCGGAATTGAAATCCTGGCGGA
>JBATVK010000094.1:0-1570 GCA_049671725.1 Acidobacteriaceae bacterium | reverse complement strand
TTCCCGATCTATCCTACCCTGGATCTCTCCCAACCGAGCACACTATTCCTGCCGCCTGGCAACCCTGCCCGTTCTTTCTGAATCAATAGCTGCTGCCCAATCGAAAGCTCCCGGGCTGCGGCATTTCGTCCCGATTTTTTACTCTCAACATCGTTGCATCCACCGCATTACGTTGTGGTAAGCTTCCTCTTGCCGGATTCTCTCCCAGGAGACGTGGCGACCCCATGCTGTTCGACATCGATAAACGCTTCGCTCGGATCTCGGCGCGTCAGCAGGCTCCGCGCAGGCTCGAAGACCGCCAGCGCGATGTCTACGACAGCCACCGCCATCGCGTCTTTTCCGTATCCTTCTATATGACCGGCAGCGAGATCGAGGCCGAGGATATCCTCCAGGACACCTTCGTTCGCGCCTTTCACGCCGCCGAAGAGCCCGACCAGGCCATCGTCGATGGCGCACTCGTCGAGCAGCTCGCCGAGCGCGTATCCCTCGCCGATGAGCGGTTGCCCATTCCTCCCGGCGGCGATCTGGCCTGCGGCCGCAATATCCTCCGCACCGATCTGGAAGAAGCTCTGCGCTGCCTGCCCGCTCTGGAGCGCCTCGTCTTTCTGCTGATGGATGTCGAGGGTTATCCGGCCTCTCGCGTCGCCGAGCTGCTGCAAAAAACCAATGCGGAAATCTTCCGCACCGCCATTGCCGCTCGCCTGCGTCTCCGCGCCGAGCTCGCACTGATGCGTCAGGATGGCGAACAGGCCGCCTGAGCGGCATCCCCCCGCCCCGTCTCCCGCTTACTTTTTCGTGCTTCCCTTCTTGCGCGACTCCTGCTGCGCCCGCCGGTTCTTCGCCCAGTGCGCCTTGTTCACCTGCCGCGCCCGGCCCAGCGCCAGCGCGTCGGCCGGCACATCGTCGGTGATCACCGAGCCGGCCCCGATGTACGCGCCGTCCCCGATCGCCAACGGCGCCACCAGAGCCGAGTCGCTCCCTACAAACACCCGGTCCCCGATCACCGTCGGGTATTTGTTCACCCCGTCGTAGTTGCAGGTGATGGTTCCCGCCCCGATATTCGTCCCGCTGCCCACCTGGGCATCGCCCAGATACGTCAGGTGATTCGCCTTCGACCCCGCGCCCATGCGTGTCTTCTTCGCTTCCACAAAATTCCCGATGTGCACGTTCTCGCCGATATGGCACCCCGGCCGCAGGTGCGCCATCGGCCCCAGCCGCGCGCCTTTCTCGATCGCCGCATCTTCAATCACGCACGAGTGCAGGATTTCCACCCGGTCCCCCAGCGTCGTGTTCTCCAGCACCGCATAGGATCGGATCCGGCATTCGCTGCCCACCCGCGTCGCCCCCAGCAGTTGCACGAACGGCTCGATCACCGTGTCCGCTCCCACCTCGACGCCCGCGTCGATCCTCACCGTTTCCGGCTGGAAGATGCTCACTCCCTCAGCCATCAGCGCGCGCGCTTTTTGGAGCCGCATCGCCCCGTCCAGTTCCATCATCTCGGCAATCGTGTTCGCGCCCAGCACCTCCACCGCCTGCGCGGCCTCCAGCGCCACCACCCGCTCGCCCGCTT
>JBATVK010000093.1:0-86105 GCA_049671725.1 Acidobacteriaceae bacterium | reverse complement strand
GTACGAGTAGAAGCCTGTCCCGAAAACCAGTCAGGCCCGGCGCACAGGTGGCTCACCGCGCAGGGGTTGAGGTGATTCCACCGGCAAAAACAAAGGCGGAGGAGTGAGCCTCCGCCTTTGCCAGGTTTGGGTTTTCCGGGGCCGGAAGCGCAAAGCTGCCGGCCCCGGAGCGAATGGTTAGAAGCTGACACGACCTCCGAACTCCATCTGGCGCGGACTGTTCTGTTGCGTGTTCAGCACGCCCCACGCCTGAGAATAGCCCAGGTCGAGGAATGGAGAATCGAAGACGCGGTGATTCAGCATGTTGGTCGCGATGAAGGAGAACTCGAAGTTCGCGGATTCCGTGATCTTGAAGTTCTTCCTTATCTGACCGTCCAGGTTCCAGTAACCCTGGCCCATGATCGGTCCTGTGCCGGGGTTCTTGGTGTCGATCCCCAGCATGGGTGCGCGGACCTGGCTAAACACCGCCAGCGGGTTCGAGAACATGTTGACCGCAGTGGCCGCCGTAGCTGTACCAACGCCCGTTGTTGCGTCGCCGGTCACACCAAAGTGAGCCGAGTGACCGCCCGTGTATTTGCTGGTAAAGACGCACTGCTCGTTACTGCCGTAGTTGATGCCGTCGGCTTCGCCAAAGGCCTGCGACTCGCTGCCGCCACCGTAAGGCGGTTCGCAGTTGACCGGGCCGCCCGATCCGGCGGTGAAGAGGGGAGCGAAGCTCCATCCACCCGCCGCACGGCCCAGCAGGCCGTTCTGGCCCTTGAACCACGGTTCGGTGGCGATGACGTAGGTGTTGAAGACGAGCCTCTGATCGAACTCCTGCTCGCCATACATCTTGCCGACGTCGAAGGGATCGTCCACGGTGTATTCGCTGGTGGCCTGCGCCGCGCTGCCCGTGCCCAGCGCCTTGCTCCAGGTAAAGTTGCTCTGAGTGGTCAGGTTGTGCCAGTTCGTGGTTTTGAAGCTGAGAAAGCCGGCATTGTAGTTCCCCCAACCGATGCTGGCATTCTCGGCGATGCCGCTGCTCGACTGCCCACCTGAGCCATACGTGGAAGAACTCAGAATCGGAGTGTTCATCATCGTCCGCGGGAATTTGAAGCCCGGGTTCACCCCGCCGTTGCCGTTGTCCAGATCGGACCACATGCTCCAAACGCCCTGTTGCGTCAGGTTGCTCAATTCTTTGTCGAGCACCGCAGCTGTACAGTTGGCGTACGGGGTACCGGTTCCGCTTACATCCCCGGTGCAATAACCGGTGCCTGCCAGAGACGCCTCAAAGAACGGCTGAGCAGCCATGGAATTGACGAAGGTCGCATAAGCTGCCGCGGCAGTGGGAACCGAGGCCCCGCAGGCGAGAGCGGACTTCGTGCAACCCAGGTAGGTTTCCAGCTGCGCGTAGGCCTTCTGGAACTGCTGGCCGCCTACAGACATCATGTACGGAACGGCGTTGAGGTTGACGGGCTGGTATTCGTGGTGGATGAGACGGCCGATATAACCGGCCTCCAGCAGCGACTTTTGCCCGATCTGACGCTGGATGCTGAAGTCGAAGGAATCGACATCGTTCGGTCGGAACTGAGGATCCATCGCCTCGCTGGCCGATCCGGCAACGAGATTATATCCGGGGTAGGCCGGCTGCGGCAGCGTGGGAGCAGCCGCCGGCAGTGGCGCGGAGGTTCCGTCGACGCCGACGCGGAACGCCGTCATGGCCGTCGGACTCCCGCCGCAGGTGCCGCTGGCCATAACCTGAGGGCACTGAACCGCCTGAATGAGGCCGACACCAAGCAGCGGAACCAGCACCAGGTCCACGCCGTTCAGACGGCCGTAGATGCGCCCGTAACCGCCGCGGATGACCGTTGCTTTGGAAAATCCCGGATTCCAGGCGAAAGCCACGCGCGGGCTGAAGGAACCGTAAAAGGGGTTATACGGATACTTGTGTCCGCTGCCTACGTTCCCCACCAGGGAAAAGCCGAGCTCGGGGTTGTATACGTTGCCCTGCTCCGCAGCCGCTTCGCGTTGCTTAATGTAGTCGGTGGTGATGATCGGCTCATCGGCGCTATCCACCAGAACCGTCTGCTTCCCTTGCGCTTCCGTGGGAGGCATCTCGATGGTGTAGCCCAATCCGTAAGTCAGGGTGAACGACGGCCTCATGTGCCAGGTGTCGCTGATGTAGGCGTTGTAGAACGGGATCGTGTCCTGATCGAAGGCGTGCGTGAGCGGCGGATTCAACGCGAGATTGGCGCCGCTTCGGGTGTACGCCACCTGGGACTCAGAGACCATGCCGAGAGCTGCCGAGATCACGCGGCCGTCATCCGCCGCCGCGGAGGCCGTGAGCGACCCCAGTGGGTTTCCAGTGAGGTCGGCGAGGTTGACGTCGCCGGAACCATAGCTGCCGCTGGATGCGCCCAACTGGTACGTCGGGGTGAAGTTGATGCCGCCGCCGTTGTCGCTGCGCTCATGGTAATCCCAGTTGCGCTGGTACTGGCCGCCAAACTGGAGCAGATGGTTGCCCTTCAGCATGGAGACGTTGTCGCTGAGGAAATTGTCATGTCCGTCCCAGAAGCGGGTGCGGATGGCCTGCGTATTCACGTTGAATGGGAGGAGGACATCGGCGCTGCCGCCACCCTCTCCCATCGCTTCCATCGCTCCGCCCAACCCGGCAACCTGCGGGGGTGCATTATCCGTGCCCCACTGCCAGAAATTGCGTTCAAAGTTGTAATGGAAGTCGTTGGTGGTATTCGTTGTGATGTTGGTGGTCAGGCCGGTGACAAGGTACTGCGGCTGGTACGGGCGGCTGGCCGTAGAAGCAGGAGTCCCCTTGGTATCGCCGGAGAAGAAGCCGCCGATGTCGTACTGATCGTCGACCGCCTGGGTCAGCTTGAAGTATCGATAGCTGGCGAACCAGTGCCATTTCGAGCTGAAGTCGTGGTCGATGCGATACACCATATCGTTGCTCGTCAACGGCAGGGACATGTTCGCGCTGAAGGCGACCTCGTTGTAGCCGTCGCAGTAATCGCCCGAGAGTGTTCCGCAGGAGGCGGAGCCGCCCGCTGTGGGGTTCACGTTGCCAGCCGGCTCATACTTGTCCCACATCTGGTAGACGTCCGGGTTCATGCCGATGCCGCGAGGATCGATGCTGGCGAGTGAATACGTCTTGCCGCCCAGGACCACGTTGCCCGCCAGCAGGCTCGCGGAGGGGACGATTCTGGAGACAGTGGTCGACTGGGGATAGCGGTATCCCTCAAAGAACCCAAAGAAATAGGTCCGACCGCCCCACTTGTTGGGCAGAATAAAACCGCCGGCCTTGGCGCCGAAACGGCTGTAGTGGTACTGCGTCAGAGGAATGCCGTTGACGTTGTTGTCCCAGGAGTTGGCATCGAATCCGTTGTCCAGGTAGTACTCGTAGGCGCCACCGTGCCAGTGGTTGGTGCCGCGCGGCGTCACCAGTTCCACCTGCGAGCCAGACGAGTTGTCGAAGTCCGCCGTCTGGTTAGCGCTGTTCACGGTGAACTCCTGAACGCTGTCCTGTGGTGCTGGCATGACGCCCGAGGGAGGCCCGTACAACATGCCGCTATTCGAGGCAGCGCCGGTGGGGTCAGACGCAAAGCCGGCATTGTAAACGGCGTTGCTGCCGTCCATGTCGCTGGTGTTATTGCCGCCATCCAGCAGGAAGGTATTGTTGTCGTTGTAGGTCCCGGCCACGCTGCCGTTCGGGCTGACGCCCGGCTGCAGAGTCGCAAAGGTATTGGCGTCATGTTGCAGGCTGGGCAGTGCCTGAATCGCCTCCGCGTCGACGGTCTGGCCGATGGTGGAGTTCAGGGTTTGCAAATCCTCGCCGCTGACCTGAACCTCGACCGTTTCCTGCGACGCACCTACGGTCAGCTTCAGGTTGACCGTGGCCTGCATGCCGACGGTGACAACCACGTTTGCAGTCTTCGTCGTTGCAAAACCCGACTTGACGACGGTTAAGGAATAGGTGCCTGGCGGAACCGCCTGGATCAGGTACTGGCCGCTCCCATTTGTCGCCGTCTTCAGCGTCAACCCCGGGCCCGTAAGAGTCACTGCCGCGCCGGAGATCACTGCTCCACTCGGGTCAGTAACCGTGCCGATGACGGTACCGGAGTTCGTAGATTGCGCCCAGGCGTGGTTTGCGCCGCACAGGACGCAACCCAGAGCCACTACTGATGCGAAGAACCACCGCAACCTCAGTTGTGTCATTACAGCTCCTCCATAAAAGTCTTGCGTAAAGATAGCGAACTGCCGTGGATGCTCAACAACTGCCGGAACAACCCCAGGGGTAGGGGCCTTAGGATTTCGTTTGCCGCTCCACTGGACCGGAGACTCTGGCGGCTTCCATGTACCTTAAGGGAGGGCGGGAAATATGAATGTTGGCACTAGAGCAATTGTCATTCCATTCCAGCTTTAGCAAAATCAATTAGTTAGCGAGTTTTGCAGGCCGACCGAACGCCGTTTCTCTGGAAATTCATATCTGATGCGAGAAACCCTTCGGATTTGCGGATAACGGGATGCGTAGTCAAGACGTCTAAGGCAGAACAACACCCTCGCGCCGCCCGTATCTCTTTGTGAAATGATAGAAAGTACAGCCTCAGCGAGGAGGCCTGCATGAATACCCTCAAGACCGCATTTCTGCTGACAGCGTTGACTCTGCTCCTGGTTCTGATCGGGAGCCACTGGGGCGAAGGCGGCATGATCATCGCCTTTGTGATCGCCGCGGGAATGAATTTTTTCAGCTACTTCTATTCGGACAAGCTGGCCCTGCGCATGTACAACGCCCAGCCGGTGACACGGGAACAGCTTCCCCGGGCGTACGAAGTGGTGGAGCGGATGACGGGACGGTTGGGGCTGCCCATGCCGAAGATCTATGTGATCCCGACGGAAGCGCCGAACGCGTTCGCGACGGGACGAAATCCGAAGCATGCCTCGGTCGCGGTAACGCACGGCATTTTGCAACTGCTGAACGACGACGAACTGGAGGGGGTGCTGGCGCACGAGCTGGGACACGTGCGCAACCGGGACATCCTGACCAGTTCGATTGCGGCCACCGTGGCCGGCGCGATCATGCTGCTGGCGCGCATGACGTGGTGGGCGGAGATCTTTGGCGGATTCGGCGGCGGCGGACGCGACCGCCGCGGCGGCGCGCTGAGCGGGCTGATGCTGCTGATTCTGGCGCCGGTCGCAGCCATGCTGATTCAGCTCTGGATCTCGCGGACGCGGGAGTATGAGGCGGACGCGACGGGCGCGCACATCACGGGGAATCCGTATGCGCTGGCCAGCGCGCTGGAGAAGCTGGACGCCTACTCGAAGCGGATGCCGATGCCGGGCACGCCATCGACGGCGCACCTGTTCATCGTGGAGCCGCTGCTGGGCCGGCAGAGCTTTGCCAACCTGTTCTCGACGCACCCGCCGATTTCGAAGCGGATCGAGCGGCTGATTGGGCGGCCGAGCGTCTACGGCACGCCGCAGCGGTAAGACCTGCAGCCCAAACGAAAGAGGCGATTTCCCAAACCGCCCCGGGTATTCATTCGGCCTCGTTTTTCCTGCACGCGCGAGCCTGAACCCTGTACCCTGTATGCGCCATGAAAACGCTCCTGCGCAGTATCGTCTGGCTGGCGCTGGTTGTCTGGCTGGGCGGGCTTTTCTTCTTTCCGGTCGCCGCCTCGGCAGCCTTCAGCAATATTGCGGATACGCATACGGCGGGAACGATCGTCGCGACCTGCCTGCGCGTCCTCCATCACGAAGGGCTGTTCTGCGGAGTGCTGATCGTGATCCTGCTGGCCATCGGGCGGCTGACGAGCGTGTACCGCGGCAGCGCGCTGGCGGGGATCGTGGTAACGCTGGCCATGATCGGGCTGACCGCGTTCTCCCAGTACTGGATCATCCCGCGCATGGAGACCTTCCGGATTGCGGCGGGAGGAGCGATTGATAATGTGCCGAAGACGGATCCGCGGCATGAGGGGTTCGATCACCTGCATCGCGTTTCGGTGGATGTGGAAGAGGCGGTGATGCTCGGCGGGGTGGTGCTGGTCTTCATGCTCGCCCACGCGTCCAGCGATCCGCGCGAGCGATAAGTTCAGTAAGCGTTGAAATCACTGAGGAGGAGAATCGTGCATCGTTCTGTGAGAATCGGAGTACTGAGTCTGCTGACCGCTTCCCTGGCGGTCCCTGCGCTGGCGCAGAGCGGCGCTGATTTGTACAAGACGAAATGCGCTATGTGTCATGGCGCGGACGGAAAAGCCGAAACGGGCGCGGGCAGGGCGATGGGCGCGATTCCCTTCAAGGCGCCGGACATGGTGAAGCTGACCAGCGAACAGATGTTTGCCGCAATCAAAAACGGCAAGGCCAAAATGCCTGCCTACGGCAGCCAGCTGAGCGACGGGCAGATCCACGAGCTGGTGATGTACATTCGCACCCTGCAAAAATAGGTGAGGACGGTCGCGGACTGGTCGACCTCGACGTCGGCCGGTTCTTCCATGCATTGCGTAGCGTGAGGAATCTGCGGTAGAGTCGTTTATCGATATATCGACTATCGAGAGATTTCAATGCCCAAACGCAAACTGGACCCGTTGCCGTCAGCCGCGTTTCAGATCCTGCTGGCGCTGGCCGGCGAGAGGCTGCACGGCTACGCCATCATGCGGCAGGTGGAGGAGCAGAGCGGCGGACGCGTGCGTCTTGGCCCTGGCACGCTCTACAGCTCGCTGCAGAATCTGCTTGAAGAGGGACTGATCGAAGAAATCGATGCGCGCGACGAGTCGGCGATCCATAACGAGCGGCGACGCTATTACCGGTTGACGGCAGCCGGGCATAAGATAGCGCGCGAGGAAGCGGAGCGGATGGCCGGCGTGCTGCGGGTGGCGCGGGCCCGGAGGATCTTCAGGGGGGATTATGTCTGAGAAACTCTATGCCCTTCTGCTGCGGCTTTATCCGGCACGCTTTCGCGCCGCCTATGGCGACGAGGCGAGGCAGGTCTTTCGCGATCGGCTGCGCGACGGCCGGGGTTTTCGCGCCAGAGTGCGGCTGTGGCTCGATGTGCTGCTGGACCTGGTACGGTCGATGCCGCAGGAACATCGTCGAGCGGCTGCGGTGGCGGCGATTTCAGTGCCGAGAGCGCCGGGAGTTCCATCCTTTTATCTGCTGGAGGACGAAGCGCCGCGGCCAGGGTCGTTCGTTTTCGGCGCGGCTCTGGCGCTGGCGGGACTGGGCACGTTTGCGTTTCTGCTGGGCCACGGCGGCAATACGCAGATCTTCGGAGCGGCCAGCTACGGCGCGATGCAGGGCGGCGTGTCGCCATCCGGCGGGGAATCGGCTGCTGCCCCGCCACCCCCTGTGCCCGTCGCTGCCGAGTTGGACGCGGCCGAGCAGCATCGGGTAATTCAGGCAATCGTCGCGGAGATGACGGGACCCTGTCGCCATGCGAGCGGGGCGGGAGCGATTGTGCAGGCGCTCACGGCACGCGAGGCTGCCGGCGACTATGTGCAGATCGGCGAGGGAGATATTTTCGCTTCAGCGCTGACGACGCAGATGCACGCGATTACCAGCGACCCGGAGGTCTCGATCTTTTTCACGGCAAACGGGAAGTCGCGGGAGCCGGAAGGTGCGCAGCGCATCGACAAGCGCTTTGCGATGACGATTCGGGAATCGAGACTCGGGCGGTAGAACTCCTGCCGAACCGAACTGCGGCAACCGCGAGCCTGAAAATCCGAAACTATCTTCGTCCTGTCGCGCTTCGTTGTGTCAGGCGCTGCGCTTGTCGAGGAAGGTCAGGATTCTGTCAGTCAGCGTCCCTGAACCTTCTTCGACGGCCGCCTGACCGCGTTGAGCCCCGATGGGGACGATGCGCTCCCTGACAACACTTCCGGGCGTCACCGGTTCGACGAGATGACGGGGCTGGGACACAGCAGGATCCGGGCGGACCCGACGACGGAACGGAGAGAGCGATGTCATGGACGGTGCTCCAAAACAGGAATATCTGAAAGCAATCGCGCACAGATTTGCTGTCGTACCGTGACGTCCATTTTCCCGCAATGTGCGGTGGAAGACCTGTTGATTCTCCAATTAATCTTCGAGGCGCTCTGGTTCACCTTTACTTCGCCCATGCCGCCGGGTGGGAGGCCTGCCTGTGAGCATCGTTGGGATCTCGATTGTCCTTTGGCTAATTTTAGCCTGCCAAAAAGAGCGCACGACGCTCTAACGCTCAATCTGCGTGGGACCGCGAGCGACTTGAGACTGAAATCGCTCGACTCCCTGGAGGCGGTGATGAACTCGTTTTGCGGCATACTCGGGAATCCTGACAGAGGTATAGCCCCTTTTCTGCCGGGTTTCCTCGTGAGCAATTTTGATTATTCCCGGCTCGTCGGCAAAGAGGCGCCTGGTGGTCTTCTGACTGAATCCCCAAAGTCCTGACAGCTCGATCACTGAATCATGCTTCTGAAACGCTGGTGGCTTGAGATCGAATGTTTCATCTGTGGTCCAGCTACTCTGCAATCCTGTCGTCCTGCGCTTTCTTGTCGGTGAATGGTCTTTCGGCCATTATCGTTGCGATGTATCAGGAATCTTGATTGAGAAGATCCAGATACCGTTCGTAAAGGAAAAGGCGGTCTCTGCGTTTACCGCTCGACTCCCGCAAAATTCCTGCTTCGGTCATACGGGTCACCGCGGCGGAAGCAGTCGGGAAGCTTACCTTTGCCTCGCGAGCGGCATTCCTGATTGAGAACAGCGGGTTGACCTGGGCATATCTGTATACCAACAGGGCAGAAGCCGCTCCACGCCCGAAGCGTTCGATCTTTTCCTTGTCCGCCTGGAAGAGCTTGTCAATTTTGCCGGCCATCCGTGCCGCCTGATTTGCAGTATCCCTCACTCCCTGCAGGAAAAAGTCGAGCCATTCCGTCCAGCCTTCATTTTCTCGTGTCCCGTTGAGCCGGTCATAGTAGAGTCGGAGATGCTTCTTGAAAAACAGGCTGAGGTAGAGGACGGGCTCACGCAGCACGTTTTCGGCACAGAGCATGAAGGTAATGAGCAGTCTGCCAACCCTGCCATTTCCATCAAGGAAGGGGTGGATGGACTCAAACTGCGCATGGACAAGGCCAGTTCTGATTAACAGGGGGAGAGAGGGTGCCTCCTGATGCAGGAACATCTCAAGCTGTCCCATGCACTCCATCACATATTCGGGTGGCGGAGGCACATACGCCGCATTACCAGGCCTGCTGCCTCCAATCCAGTTCTGGCTTCTTCTGAATTGCCCCGGCTGTGCGTGGCTGCCGCGCCCCTTCGCCAGGAGGACCTCGTGGATTTCGCGGATGAGACGCAGGGAGAGAGGAAAGCCGTTCCGCATGCGTTTCAGACCATGATTCAGGGCCGCCACATAGTTCGAGACCTCTCGCACATCCTCCAGAGGGACGCCGGGCGTCTCTGCGTTCTCGTATAGCAGCAAATCTGAGAGAGAAGATTGTGTTCCCTCAATCTGCGAAGAGAGAACAGCCTCCTTACGAACGTAGGAATCGAGGAACAGTTTGAGGTCGGGGAGGGCGGAGGTCATGCCGTCCAGCCGCCCCACAGCCTGGTTTGCTTCAGCAAGGAGGGCCTGTAACGAACTCAGATCCAGTTCCTGCGGGCCGGGTGGGAGCGGCGCAGGAACAAAGGCCCGAACTCTCTCGCCGGAGAGGGTGGAGCTCACAAAGTGGCTACGGGCTTTGAGGTGCCTGGCCATGTTTTGATAGCTCGTTTAGCTATTAAAACATATTGAGTTTTTCTTTCATAGCGACATCTGCTATTAAAGGCATCTGTCGGGGGAGCATTGCCACGTCCTGGTGTGATGAACCCTATGCTATTGCGCCTACAAGCAGATGTTTTGCCGCCATTCGGTAAGGTTGCGGGGATTGAATCCTCGCAGAAAGGTGACGCCTGATTCTTCAGCGAACCCGACGAGTTGGACCTGGAAGATGCCGTGCAGCTTTTGCAGAGTAGCCGGAGCGAGACCGCGCGTCCCAGGATCAGCGAGGAAGATGCCGACCGCTTCCTTGACGGTCGGCATCTTTGCCGGCGTCAGGTCCTCTCCGCTGAGAGCAGAGTTCTCGTATTTGCGCGCAAGGAGTTCCGCTTGCTCCCACGACTTGGTTTTGGCTGAGACGCGGAAGCCCGGCTACGACCGGCAGAGTGCCGTCGAGCCACTTGGGACAGCGGCCGGGCGATAGGTGGAATCGTCCTTCTTCGCGCAATCGGGGTGAATGGCGGGTGCAGACGGACAGCATAATGCCGTCAAGCTGGCACGAAAACTCGGTTGGTACAGTCTTGGTACAGCTTAGCGATCTATGCTGTTTTGCACAGTATAAATATATGAAAATAAGTAACTTGGTTTTGGTGGAGGCGGCGGGAGTCGAACCCGCGTCCGAAATCGTTGTCAGCCGAGAGACTCCATGCTCAGTCGCGTTCGGGAGGATTCGCTTTCGGCGATCAGAACGGACAAGAAACGCCGGAAGCTAGTCCGATGATCTCGCCGGCGGCCCACGGACCGAGGGACGACGGCCAGCCTGCTGTGCGACGTCCTTTCGCGGCCCACAGGCGAAACCGCGGAGGACGGCAGTCTAACTAATTAGGCTGCGTATGCCAGCTGATTGGTGTTGGCAATTATGGTTTTCCAGGCGATTACGGGTGCCCAGCCCCCGGCATGCCTCTCTGCCGCAAGCGATCCCGTCGAAACCGTGACGCCCCCATGGTTGAAGGGATGGATCCCCTGTGACAGTTCTATTATCGCACCGACGGGCAGCACGAGGCTACGGCGCAAACCATCGCGACGGCGCCGGTGGCCGGCGGCGCTAGCTGTGGCCGCGGATGTAGTCGCGGAGCCTGGTGTTGATTTCAGCCGCCTGCTGCACGCCTTTGTCGAGCATGGCGCGCCACTTCTGGGCGTCGTCGCCGAGCGGGACGGTGCCCAGCAGGAAGCTGGTTTGGAGCACGATTTCGAGGGCGTTGGAGAGATCGTGGGAGAGACGGCGAATCTCTTTGGCCTGCTCCTCGGGAATGGGGCGGGGGTGGGGGGTCGCGTTCATGAGCAGCAGGTGCTTCTGTGACAGAATAGCGCGTCGAGGCGCAGCGCGCGGGTGTTTGACAGGGGTGGATGTCTTTGCGAGACTAAGGGTTGCTGCCCAACGACGGCGCGCCCGCGCCGGAGTCTCCCGTGCCGAAGTGGCGGAATTGGCAGACGCGCATGGTTCAGGTCCATGTACCCGCAAGGGTGTGGGGGTTCGAGTCCCTTCTTCGGCACCAATCTCGCAGCAAGCTCCCTGCAATCAGAGCGTTAACTGGCGATGAGTCCGCTGGCTAACGCAGTTGGCTAACGATACTCAGGTTTGCCAAGACCCAGCGGTATTAGCTCTCAGGGGGTCTTGCAGCAATGGCCAACAGCAAAGTGGCTCTGCTTCTGCGAATCCGTCTCAAAGATGGGACGCGGACCTACGCCCCAGCGGCGAGCGCACGGAACGGTAAGGTCTTACCGCTCACGGCACTCGTCAACGGCAAGCCGGAGCGCCATCCAGAGGGGGTCTATGCCCCCCGGTACCGCGAGGCAGGACGCCTTGCGCACCGCCAAGTCGGCACCGACCTTGACATCGCTGAAACGGCCAAGCTCCGACTGGAGGTTGAGCTTCGCACCAGGAAGGAAACCTCAGAAGGTAAAGCTGCGGAGCCGGTTTCAGTTCTCCCTACGGTCCCGGCGGTACCTGCGGCACCGACTGTCCGGCCTCCCACGACAGCAGACGAGCGCAGAAATCGCTTCCTGGAGCCTTTGGCTACACTGCGAGGCGGCTTCATTGACAGGCATGCTCATAGCTCATCCGACAGTATCTACGCATACACCTACGTAACCACGGAGTTCGTGAAGCTGCTCGAACAGCGCGGCAAGCACAAGCCGGTCGAGTTGGATGAAGACGACGTGATCGCTTTCGATCGCTTCCTGGAACTCCAGGGAAACTCAAAAAGCACTCGATCCAGTCGTTACGGGTACGTTCGCTGTTTTCTGAGGTACTGCGGCCTAAACCCGAGCCGAAGCGACGATGACGACGCGGCGACCGGCGTGATGAGTGGAGCAATGAAGGCAGGCCTCAACTGCGGTCATTGCCTTGGGTGATGCACAGAAAGTTGAAATCTAAGCCGAAACTCGCCGTCGAAACCTACAGCGAAGCTGATCTCCGGAGGCTCTACGCAGCTTCATCCGAGCGCCACCGTCTGATCTGGAGAACCTTCCGAATGCTTGGAGTCCGGGATGAGGAATTGGCGTGTATAGCAATCGGTATAGCGGCAGCAAGAATTGCGGACCATGGGTGGTCACGCTTTCCGAGGCTTGGCGATGTACTTATTGTAAGTTCATCGCACCCAGAGACGGAGGTTTCCGAATTCCACGGAAAGCTGGCTGTTCTGCTAGTCGATTCAGGGGATAACACGAAGACCATAGGAAAGACGGTGGCATGCGGCGATAAGATCGTACCCGCTTTGTACGCGATCGATGTGTTTCTGCCTGTACTGAACCTGCACCAGGAGGATGCTTGTTCGATTAAACCAGAGAGAACCGGTTGGCGGATCTGGCAAGCCGTGTATGCTGCCTTAGGTTGGATCATTACTCCATTGACCATCCTGACATTTACCGGCACCCTGCGTCGTCATCTTGAGAAATGACCAGTCTTCTCGGAACTGTGGCGATGTTTGACTCTGCGTTTCAGCAGAAGAGGCTTCGGAGAAGCCTGACATCGGAAGGAGCCGCTGTCAAAGGTTTACGGCGACGCCAGCACCTAGCCGGGTATTTCATCAAGCACGACTCCAGAAGTTCGTCTAAGGGGTGGTTGGTCCTCCGAGCCCGCCGTTATTCCTCGACTCACACCTTTCGGAACGGCCGGATCGGGGAGATCCGGACACTCCACTACGACTGGTTTCCGTCGGGACCGTAAATGAGGAAATCCTCCCAACTGAGGCCGCGAATTCCGTGTCGCAGGGCGGCGTCCTCATCGCCCGGTGCGGTGATCACAAGAGGAGTGAATGCGGGATTGCGTTTGTTGAATTCCAGCAATCCGCGAAGATCCTGACCACCGAACCTGCTCGTCTTCACCTCGACCGCCCACTTTCCCCAGCTTCCCTGGAACACCGCGTCAAGTTCCAGTGGCTCTTCACGCCAGTAGGTGACGTGCTGCCCCTGATTGATGGCAAATCCCAGACACGCATTCTCGACCCAGCGGCCGAAACGCTCGGGCTCCCGCGTGCGGTCGGGAGCTCCATCGGGATGCATGGCAGAAACGAGACCGTTGTTCAGCGTGACGAGCTTCGGAGGAGACGAACGGCGCCTGTGCACCGACGTGGAGTACTTCTCTATGGCTGCGACCAGATACGCATCCTGGAGCAGAGCCAGATAATGCGTGATGGTCTCCAGCGCTCCGCTGTCCTGCAGCAGCCCCTGAATCTTTTGAAGAGATACGATCTGCGCCGGCGAGCCGGTGGCAATTGCGAATACCTGGCGGAGCAGCGCCGGACGGCGCACGGCGCCCAGCGCCAGCACGTCGCGCCCGATGGCAGGCTCGATGATGGAGTCGCGCAGGTAGGCCCGCCAGCGCAATGGATCTCTCTCCAGTTCGACCGCTCCGGGATACGATCCAAACCGAACAACGCTGAGTGCAGCCTCGCGAGGAGCAAGGTGAAAGATTCCAGCCAGGGAAACTGCCGGCCAGTGGCTCAGGGTCAGTCGCTCGAAACGTCCGGCCAGACTCTCACGGGACCCGGCTGAAACACGCAGGGCTGAAGAGCCGGTTGCGACGATATGGATCGGTATATGCTTGCGGCGAACCCGATCCCAATAGCCTTTCAGTTTCGCAGCCCAGTCAGCGAGATGATGGATCTCGTCGAGGAGCAGGATTGCCTTTCCATGGGCCGCTCGAGATTCCACGTCCGCCCAGCACCTTTCCCAGAAGCCCGGAAGTGCAGCGTCCGGATCGTCTCCCGCCGCGTAGACCGCCTGATGGCCGAACTGTTCCGCGATTGCCAGGAGCAGCGTGGTCTTGCCTACCTGCCGGGGTCCGGTCAGAATCTGAATGCGCCCAGGGGCGGACTCAGCCAGCCGATCCATCAGGACCTGCTGGCAGTGATCGTAGGAGTTCTCGATCGTAGACATAGTCGACTAATTATTCGACTATATCCGGCAAGGAGTCAACTGTGCCTCGGAGGAAACCCCCGACACGCGGTGACGCGGGATCCGTCTGGATACCCAATCGCGTGACGACCAGATTCAATTACCCCTTCCCTCACCGTTCTTGTGCTGAGTCGCTTCCACCTTACTCCAGGTGGAGTGGCACGCCTCCATTGATTCAATCGCTTTTGCCGTGGGCCGGCGATCACGACAAGCGCACGTAACCTTTGACCAGAGCGCAACCAGGCATTGCCGGCCTGGGAGTCAAAGGCTATTGCTAACCTGCACCCGACATCCCCTTTCCAGCCGGCATCGAAACGCGGATGCAACCATCTTTTTTCTGTTGCGCGCATTTTCCTGCATGTTAGACTTCTGGCGTTTCCCGGATAAACGCTGATTCGGAGGCTTGCCGCGGATGCAACTCTCCGGATTTCTCCGTGAGCCGCAGTTTGTCGCACGAAGAACAAACACATCGGTTCGGGCCACCTTTTCTGCTCTGGAGTTCGCATACGGTGATGCCTGCCCTCGGGTTTTCGTTCTGCTCTCTTTCCCTCCGTCTTTCGTCATGGATTGCAGTGAGCCGGCGCGCTCTGGCGTTGCTTGCCGCGACCTGCCTGGTGCTGACCATCGGGGGAACTGCGGCCGCTGCCCAGACAAAGACGACAACCTCCACGACTCTGACCGTAACCGCGGGCGGTGGAGCGGTCACGACGATCGACGCGGGCACGGTTGTGACGCTAACCGCATCGGTAACGGCAGGAACGACGGCTGTGACTACCGGGCAGGTGGATTTCTGCGACGCCTCGGCGAAGTACTGCACGGATATCCACATAGTTGGCATGGCGCAGCTGACGAGCGCCGGGACGGCGACTCTGAAGGTTCGTCCGGGCATCGGGAGCCGGAGCTATAAGGCAGTGTTTCTCGGCACGAACACGTACTCAGGCAGCGCTTCCGGAGCGCCGGCGCTGACAGTAACGGGGAAGTACCCTACCACAACGACAATCGCACAGGCAGGGACGACCGGAAATTACACGCTGACCGCGACGGTGAGCAGTTCGGCAACGGCAGGGCCCGGGCCCACGGGCCAGATTTCCCTGATCGACATCACCAGCGGCAATGCCTTGCTGACCAGCGCGACGCTGGGGAGCGCGACGCTGGGGCCGACGCTGGTGAATGCGAGCAACGCGCAGGCGGGGAACGAACCTGCCGGGATTGTGGCCGGGGACTTCAACGGGGACGGAAATCTCGACCTCGCGCTGGCGACGAACGACAACGAAACGCTCAGCGTATTGCTCGGGGACGGAACGGGCAATTTTACGGCCGCACCGGCGAGTTCGATCACGGTAACGGGAACCCCGGTGCTGGTGCAGGACTTCAATGGAGACGGGATCCCCGACATTCTGCTTTCGGACGAGACGAACGGATTGATTACGGTCCTGCTGGGTAACGGGGACGGGACGTTTCGAGTGGCGCCCGGCAGCCCGATTGCCACGAATTATGGAAGTTATCCGGTGGTCGCGGCGGACTTCAACGGGGATGGCATCCCGGATCTGGCTTTGGCCGGCGGTTATTACCTGGTGGTTCTGCTGGGCAACGGAGACGGTTCGTTCACAGAGGTTCCAATCAGTTCCTCTTCAATCTCTGAAGCCAACTTCAGTTCCATGGTGGTGGGCGACTTCAACGGAGACGGGATTCCCGACCTGGCTGCGCTGGCTTTGTCGGGTGATTCGGTTTCAATCTATCTCGGTAATGGCGATGGCACGTTCACCCAGGGAGCTTCGGTTACGACGAGTTCGATTAGCGCCGGTTCGCCGATCACGCTGGCGACGGGCGACTTCAATGGAGACGGCAAATTGGATTTGGCCGTTCCCATATACGGAAACCCGGATTCTCTCGCCGTTCTGCTGGGCAACGGAGACGGGACGTTCAGCCAGGCGCCCGGAAGCCCGATACCAGTCGAGGACTGGGCGAATCAGGTCGCAGTGGGAGATTTCAACGGAGACGGGGTCCCCGATCTTCTTGTTGGCGCGCAGACCAGCGGCACAACGCTGAATATCCTTCTGGGCAACGGAGATGGAACATTCAGCCAGATGCCAACGGGATCGGCCGGACTTCCGTGCTGTTCCAATACCGTTCTGGGCGATTTCAACAACGACGGCCTCACGGATATCGCATCGTCGAGCTTTTATGACGGCACGGCTCAGCTGCTGGTTCCGCAGTTTATCGAGGCGACGGCCACGGCGAGCGGCATCAATCCGCCAGGCCCGGGGACGCAGCAGGTGGAGGCCAGGTACCCGGGGGACAGTAATTTCGGCGGCAGTGTCTCAGGCACCACCGCGCTGACGCCATCCCTCGCGACGCCGCAGATAAGCCCAGCTCCAGGAACCTACACGACCGAACAGACCATCACGATTACGGATGCAACGCCGGGCGCAACCATTTATTACAGTGCGTCCGGCATAGTGAACACGAATGGCTTTGTCGCGTACACGGGTCCGATTGCGCTGACGACGGGCGGCACTGAGTTCATCCAGTACTACGCTTGGGAAACCGGTTATACGGGCACGAATCAGCTTTCAGCGACCTACTTTCTGAACCTTCCAGCGGCGCCGGCGCCGACATTGTCGCTGGCAGCGGGAACTTATCCGGGTGCCCAGATGCTGACAATCAGCGATGCGCTGGCAGGCGCGACCACCTATTACACGACCAACGGCTCCACGCCCGGACAATATTCGACGCAGTACACCGGACAGATCACGATTTCCTCCTCTGAGGTTGTGTCTGCGGTTGCGATTGCGACCGGGTATTCGCTGAGCTCGCCAACATCAGCGCAGTATCTGATCAGTTCCTCGGCAACGCCGTTTATCTATACCGTCGCGGGTACGGAGGGCTTCGGGTTCGGTGGCGATGGCGGTCCGGCGACCTTTGCTCTGCTGAACATTCCAGTCGGCGTAGCTGAGGACAGCCAGGGAAACCTGTATATCGCGGACGAAGACAATAATGTTGTGCGCAAAGTCGCGGCGGCCACCGACGTGATTACAACGGTGGCCGGTACGGGAATAAGCGGGTACAGCGGCGACGGTGGCCCGGCCACCAGCGCCCAACTGCAATCCCCGCTGAGCGTGGCTCTTGACGCCTCGGGCAACCTGTACATCGCAGATTCCGGCAATTGCGTGGTGCGCATGGTGGCGGCGGCTACTGGCATCATCACAACCGTGGCCGGCAACGGAACCTGTACGGAAAGCGGCGATAACGGTCCGGCCACCAGCGCGGGGATCGACGTTCCTGCCGCAGTCGCGCTGGATACCGCGGGCAATCTGTACGTATCCGACCAGGGCGTCAATCGCGTCCGCAAAGTGGCCGCTGCCACGGGAACGATCACCACCTATGCCGGTGGAGGACCCGTTGTTACCGGCAGCATTGGCGACGGAGGCCCGGCGACCAGCGCGACCCTGTCGGATCCTCATGGGCTGGCGGCGGACAGCAGGGGGAATCTGTACATCGCAGACTCGCTGCACGAAGTGATCCGCGAAGTGAATGCCACGACGGGGAACATTTCGACCGTGGCGGGAAATTATAACGCCTTTCCACAGAGCGGATACACCGGAGACGGGGGTGCGGCCACAAGTGCGACGTTGAATTTCCCGACGGATGTGGCCGTCGATAGTGCGGGCAATCTATACATTGCCGATTTGGGGAATTATGTCGTTCGGGATGTCAGTGCGAGCACCGGAGATATCGCGACGCTGGCCGGCGATGGCACCTTCTGCTACGGACAGGGAGGCGACGGCGGCCCCGCCGCAGACGCGGCGCTGTGCGATCCGTTTGGGGTTTCCGTCGACACTGCCGGCAATCTGTATATCGCGGATATCGCGGGCCGCGTGCGCGAAGTAACACCCGCAATGCAGCCGCCGCCCGCGCCCACGGCGACACCGACCTTCAGCGTCCAGGGAGGATCCTACGCGGGAGCGCAGACCGTAAGCCTTGCGGATGCCACGCCGGGAGCAGAGATCTACGTGACGCTCGGCGGACCGACGCCGAGCACGGGCGGTGCGGGCTACCAGGGGCCAATCGACGTCAATGATTCGGTGACGCTGAAGGCGGTCGCAGCAGCGCCTGGGTATTTGCCAAGTGCGGTGGCGACCGCTGCATACACCATCGGTGCGCCACCTCCTGCCGTTGTTTCGACAGTGGCGGGTAACGGAACGAACCTGCTTGCTGCCGCGGGGCAACCGGCGCCCCAGACAGCGCTGAGCAATCCGACCGATGTCACCGTGGACACCGCCGGTAATGTCTACATCGCCGATTTGACAAATGAGGTGGTCTGGCAGGTAGCCGCGGCAACTGGCACGGCCACGGTGTTCGCCGGCACTCTCCGGTCGGCAGGGTACAGCGGCGACGGTGGCCTGGCGACTTCGGCTCAACTGAACGGCCCGATCTATGTTGCCCTGGACCAGGCCGGGAACCTTTATATCGCCGACAGCGGGAACCGAGTCGTGCGGGTGGTGAACGCAGCGACCGGCATCATTAGCACCTACGCGGGCTCGTACACCAGCACGGCCATCGGCGACGGCGGACCAGCCACCTCGGCGGAGTTCCAATATCCCGAGGGCCTGGCCTTCGACTCCGCAGGAAATCTGTATATCGCCGATGCAGGTCTCGGACGCATCCGCATGGTGAACGCCGGCACAGGAATCATTTCAACGGTCGCGGGGGGAGGCACTTCAGCCGGGTCATCGGAGGGTGACGGCGGACCAGCGACCTCGGCTGTGCTGAACGTGCCGCTCGACGTGGCGCTCGACGCGCTGGGAAACCTGTATATCGCCGACAACGGCGACTCCCGTGTGCGCAAGGTGGCGGCGGCGACGGGGATCATTTCCACGATTGCGGGTAATGGTGACACCGGATCGAGTGGTGACGGGTTACCCGCGACCCGGGCCGAGGTTACTCCGTCTGCTTTGGCCGTGGATGGGGCAGGCGATCTCTACATTTCCAATTACGGTGTCGTGCGCGAGTTACCCGCCGGAGGGACCAGCCTGACGAATTTCGCCGGATTGCCTTACTACGGATACAGTGGAGACGGCAGCTCGGCGACGCTGACGAACTTCTGCGGACCGCAGGGGATGGCCTTCGACCCGGCGGGGAACTTATATATTGCGGACCAATGCGCGTACCGCATCCGCAAGGTGACGTTCTCCAGTGCGGTAGCGACGCCCGCCTTCAGTGTGGCCCCAGGACACTATGCCTCGGCGCAGTCGGTCGAGATCTCTGACGCAACCCAGGGCGCCACCATCTACTACACGACGGATGGAAGTACGCCGACGGTCCGTTCCAATGTCTACAGCTCAGCGGTTGCGGTGGGCCAGTCGGAAACGCTGAAGGCAATGGCTGCTGTAGCCGGATATGCCAACAGCCCCATTGCGGCAGCGGCGTACACCATCGGTCTCCTCACGCCGACGGTGACCGTCACGCCCGCGGCATCGAGCATCACCACCGCGCAGTCTCTCAGTGTGACGGTTGTCGTCAGTGGCGGCGCCGGCAACCCCGTGCCCACAGGCGCCGTTACTTTGGCCAGCGGCAGCTATAGCGTCCAGCAAACCCTGGCTGCGGGATCTGCCACGTTCAGCATTGCCGCGGGCACGCTTCCCGTCGGCAGCGACACGCTGACGGCGACGTATGCTCCGGATTCTGCCAGTTCGGGGACCTACACGACAGCGACGCAATCCTCCACAGTGTCAGTCGCGGCACCCGTTGGTAAAGCCGCCGCGACGGTATCGGTCACGCCCAGCTTTACGAATGTGACCAATGCCCAGACCGTGAGCGTCACCGTCGCAGTGAGCGGCACCAGCGGCCAACCCATCCCAACCGGATCGGCGACCCTCAGCATTGGCACGTGGAGCAGCCAGCAAACCCTCTCCAGCGGAGACGCCACGTTCAACGTGCCCGCAGGAACGCTGAGTGCCGGCAGCAACACTCTTACCGCCGAATATTCCGGCGACGTCACCTACGCCGTTGCCAACGGCACAGCCACTGTCACCGTATCCCCGGTGGTGTCCACGGGACAGACGCCATCCCCGATCTCGCCCGGCGGCAGCGCTGCTTCGACGGTTACCTTCTCCGCCGGCACTACGTACTCCGGCACATTGAACCTCACCTGCGCTCTCACGTCATCCCCGAATGGTGCGCAGAGCCTGCCCACCTGCAGCATGAGCCCCACCAGCGTCATCCTGGCGTCCGGCGGCAATGGCACCGCAACGCTTACCGTGCAAACCACGGCGGCGAGCACCACCGCACGGTTGCATCCATTCGGAGCGCCTTTGCGCTGGCTGGGCGGCGGAGGAGCCACGTTGGCAGCGGCTCTGCTGTTCGGCATCCCCGCTCGTCGACGCCGCTGGGCCTCGATGTTTGCTCTGTTGCTAGCGACCCTGGCCTTCGGGACCGTCGGTTGCGGCGGTGGCGGAAACAGTGGCGGCGGTGGTGGTGGAGGCCAAACCACTCCAGCAACCACGGCGGGCAATTACACCTTTACCGTGACAGGGACCGATTCCGCCAACACGCAGATCACCACTTCGACCACGGTCGTGGTCACGTTGCAATAGCAGACAAAGATTGAAATCGCTCACCCTGTGTGCGCGCAGAGTCGCTGCGGAGGAAGCGATGCCGACTGTACCTGCAAACCTGTCAGAGATGACCGATCAGTCGATCAGTCCGGAAGCGCCGCGCGATCGTGGCGCTTCCGAAGAACCAGGGCAAGGCGCATCGGGCGCTCGCCCGCGAACTGAAGGTTAGCGAAGCGAATATTCGTCGCGACCGGAGGGCGCTTGCCCATCTGGACCCGGACCGCTGTAGTCTGCGTGCGCGGCCGCGCGCGACCGTGGTCCGGTCCTACGACTGGAAGTCACCGCGGTATCTCGAACGCATGCTGAAGGCCGGGCGGAGATGGATTTGGAATGAAGACCTGCGGAGGGCGGAGTGGAATCAGATCGCTCCTCGAATCCATGCCTGGCTGGCCCATGACTGTCGAGGCGGTGAGCCGCCGGCGGAGGTCCCAGCAACCGCGCTGGAGAGGTTGAGGCCGGAGAACCTCGACATCAACGATTGTGATGCGTATTTTCACTGGCTGCTGAACTGGCTGGAGTATTGCCTGCCCGGGGACCGGCCGGCACAGCGCTCCATGCTCGACGACATCGGCCGTAAAGTCCGGCCTTAAGCAGCTCCCGCCGCCCCCTATACTGGAGCGGACATGTCTGCGACTGGTGACAAGCGGCGGCGGAGCGACCTCGACCTCTTTGTTCTTGCGCTGGTCGCCGATGGCGTCTCCACGCCCTACCGAATGCAGATCGACGCAGGCTTGTCTCCGGGAGCGACGATTCCTGCTCTGCGCAGGCTGGTTCAGAGCGGGCTGGCGTTGCAGGGCAAGCCGGGTCCACGTGGCCGCACCGAGCATCGAATCACGGCGGCTGGGCGGCGGCGCCTGAATAGCGGTTGGAGTGACCTGATCGAAGGCGGACCCACGGGCGACCTGGATGCCGATCTGCGCGTGGCGCTGCTGGCCGTCTTCGTCGGCGGCGATCGCGCAGCCGCCTCCGATTTTCTGCTGCGCGCGGCGGCCCTACGGACCCCAGGTCCCGCAAAGAAGGACAATACCGACGAGCCGACCTCGCTGCCCCCACTTGCCCTTTGGTATCGCAGGTTGCGTGCGTCGTCTGCCCGAGCTCTCCGTGCGGGAGAATCGTCTGCAGCAAGCGCAATGGCCAAGTCACTGCCACGATTCGAAAGACCAAAACGAATCCGCAGCAGGGTTCAACCGTAGAATCGCGGTGCAGGTTGTTCCAAAAGGCCCGTGAAGGTATTGAACCAGACTCGGCTGCCGACCCCCTGCACAGATACTCGGCGCTCTGCCGAGTCGATAAAATGCCACCGGTTACGCGCGCTGTCCATCTTCTCCCATCCCAACCGGAAACGCGCAGATGCCGTGATCTGTTTGGCCAGAATCAGGTATTCACCTGATTGTGGCGAACCGCGCTTTGCACGAGCATCAGTCCTGCACGGTAACAACACGCAGCAGATCGGCCGGAAACGCTCTGTCTCGAGCATATGCAAAGGTCTGGAGCGCCCGCGGAATATGTATCCGCCGCCACACCGCGGGAAGCGATCTGGGCTGCGGCATGGCAGCGCAACACGCAGCGTTCGACTTGATAGCAGGAGTCGCCCTATGTCCTCCTTAGGCAAGGGGGCGATCGCCTGATGCTGGCGATCAATCACAGCGTTGGCTGGCGATGAATTCGCCGGCTAACGCCGTTGGCTAACAAAATTCAGGCGCGCGCGATCCCTGCGGTATTTCCTCTTAGGGAGCTTTCGCAAGATGGCCAACAGCAAGGTTGCTCTTCTCTTACGTGTCCGTCTGGCCGACGGCAAGCGCGTCTGCGCCATACCGGCGATCGCCAGGAATGGAAAGATCTCGCTCCGGGACACCTTCATTGAGAAGTACGCCCACCGCTCAGACGACATGATCTATGCCTGCACGCAGGTGGGTCAGTCCGCCTAGATGGGTGAGAGCTCCCACATGGATAAATCCGCCAGGTTCACGAGCGATCCGGCGATGCGAACCGCGATGGCCGGCGCGGATGCCCCAGGCGCGTAGAAGCGCCGGGTGACGGCGCCGCGCCGATTCACGAAGCACTCGATCACCGAGCCATCGAGGTAAATCCTCAACTCCGCCGGACGATTTGCGTCGCCGCCGAGCGCGATGGGCTGGCCGTCGATGAGAATCTCGCCGGGGCGCGAAGGATCGTAGCGGCAGGTGAGCCACGGAGGTCCGCCTGCCTGCGGCGCGACCAGCGCAAGCTCCAGCGGGTCTGCTCCGCGATAGAAGGAGCAGAGAATTTCGCCGCAGCCATCTTCCACCAGCATGCGCGCGAGGCTGCGGCGGTCCGCATCGTCGCTGCCGCTAAGGCGCAGGCGCTGGTGTTTGCCGCGCAGGCTTTCGACCTGACGCGCCGGCTCGATCTGCAGATCGCCATTTTCGTCGAGAGTGAGGAGACGCGGCAGCGACATCACGCCTGCCCAGCCGGCAGCGCGATATTCGGCTTCCGGTCGAGTCTCCAGAATCCATCCCCAGAGGATGCGATTGCCGGAGCCATCGAGCTGCGACTTGGGTGCGTAATACGCCCCGTAATCGAGAATGCCGCCGCGCTCGGCGTGGAAGACCAGCGCAACGGGGTCGAACTCTCCCGACTGCCAGAAAGCTTTACCCTGGGTGGAGTGGATCAGGACATGCTTCCGGCCGAGCGGGAAGAAATCGGGACACTCCCACATGTCTCCGGCAGCAACCGAATCCGACGCGGCCTGCCCGGCGACCGAACCGTGAGCGAGCAGGTGGAGATACTCCCAGTGGTGCAGGTCGGTGGATCGATAGAGCAGAACGGCTCCGCCCTGGCCGCGAATGCCGGAGCCGACCGCCAGATACCAGGCATCGCCGTGGCGCCATGGCGCGGGATCGCGGAAGCCGGTCACGTCGAGCCCCGCAGGCGGAGCGGCGATCACCGGTGCCGGAACTTTGGTCCACGTGGTGAGATCTTTTCCCGTGCCGATGGCGAGGCACTGCGATTCGCGCAGGCTGTGGACGCCGTTGCGCGACGTGGCTTCGCTTTCGGGCGCCCGGACGACGCCGGTGTAAAGAACGGCGACCTGATCGCCATCGGCCAGCGCCGACCCGGAGAAACATCCGCCGGCGTCGGGGCCGCCGGGGGTGGGAGCGAGCGCGACGGGGAGATGGCGCCAGTGAACCATGTCCGGGCTGACGGCGTGGCCCCAATGCATGTCTCCCCAATACGCGCCGTTCGGGTTGTACTGGTAGAACATGTGGTACTGCCCGTTCCGGAAGATAGGGCCGTTGGGATCATTCATCCAGTTGGCGGGGGGCAACAAATGGTATCGCGGGCGGCGCGGATCGGCAGCGAGTTCGGCCGGCGACGCCGCAGCGAAGACCGAAGGGGCGGAGGCGAACCTGCGGATCGCAATTCCACCAGCCGCCGCGGCGGTGCCCGAGATGAGTTCGCGTCGATTCAGAGGCATGCGGATGGTCTCGGATCACCAGTCTATCCGCGGGCGATGCCACGTAGGCCGCGATTCTGAGGCTCGACGTGCCGGAGTACGATCAATGGTCACGCCACGGTCCTGGTTGTCGTTCCAGCGCACGCTGTGAATTATATCGCCCATAATCGCTCATTATAGTTCTTGACAATCCACGATAGACCGTGCTCTTATCGCTTTCGTTCGTCATCCGCCGCGCAGTGCAAAATCGGAAACGGAATGTCCTGGTTCAGTCGCAGAAGCGTCCTGAAGCTCCTGGGCGGCATGGTTGGGTCGACCACGCTGTCTGCAGGCCGAGACGTCTCCGCATTCCTAACATTACCTGTTGCAACCCCGGCCGATTCTCCCGTGCGAACCACTCGCCTGGGAAAGTCAATCCAGATCGAAAATGGCGTCGTCTGCGCTCGTTTCCAGCCAGCGGATCACGGATTCGAGCAGCTCTACCTCGTCTCCACCGTCGCCGGGTGGCAGCCGCTCCTTCGTGACTTCCGGCCCGCACAATTCCCCGGCCAGATGACCGCTCCGCTCTACCGCGATCAACCCACCGCGCAGCAGTTCCGCCTCTTCGCATCAAACGGCCTCGACCGCGTCTCCATCGTCAACCGCACCGATTCCGAGGCAGCCGTTGCACTTTCCGGCGCCATCGGCCCGCATCGCGTCGAACAACGTGTATCTCTCCGGCGCGGCGAGCCGTGGTTTCATATCGAAGTTACCTGTGACTTCGCAGGCGACCATCCCGAGATCGAGTACCTTCTTTCCAGCTTCACATTCCTGCCCGCAGGTGCTCCCGATTTTACCCACGTTCCGGCCATGAAGCGCGCCCCCGACGACGTCATCGGAGACCGCATTTTCAACTCCCCCGCCGCCTTCATGCAGCAGCAGCGCTTTCTCGCAGCTCTGCTGCCCGATCTCGACCTGCTCAACAGCGAGGTCGTCTTTGCCGCGGGCGCCAGGCCCATCGATGGCCCACGCGGTTTCCGCGTTCCCGTCGATCCCAGCCGTATCTCTTTCCCCGCGATCCTCGACCTCGAGTTGCATCCCGGCGCATCGCTCAACCCCGTCGTCTCCTTCGGCCTTGCCGACTACGTGACCGAGCAGCATGTCTACTGGCGGCACGAGAATCGCGACGGTGCGATGGTCCGCGGCCTGTCGTCGAACCGCGTTCGCTACGGGTTCGACCTCATGCTCCGCTCCGACTTGCCGCCCGCCCGCGGTTTTCAGCCGGTCAGCCGGTACATCTGGCAGCGCTATGGTTCCGCCTGGCTGCAGCGTCCTCGCCCGCAAACCATGCCTCTGGCCGAATACGCGCGTGTCTGTTATCCCGCGGCCTTCGCATATCACGGCGACACCACCGAAGACACCCAGCGCTACGCGAAGCAGGAGCCGTATCAGCCCGCGCTCTCCGGGCCTCTCCCCACCTGGCTCGAATTCGACCTTAACGGCGCTTCTGTCGGAGGCATTCGCGCCACCCCTGCGCAGTGGTACTACGACATTCAGTTCTCCGCCTGGTGGAACAATGCGCGCGACGCCGTGGGAATGTATTGGTGGGGGACGCAGGGTGACCGGAGTCTCATCGACAAGGCGCGCAAAATGGTCGCACTCGCTTTGGAAGCGCCCCAGAACCACGGCATCTTCCCCGCCGTCTTCCGCTACAACGAGAAACGCTGGGTGGGCTGCTACTGGAAATTCGGCGACAGCTTCAATCCCGACTGGACCTTCCCCGATAAGTGGGAACCCTCAGCCTGCCCGAGGTTCTGGGACTTCAACAGCGACTGGTGCCAGACCTCAGCCGCCAGCCTCACCTGCGCCCACCTGCTTCGCTATCGCCGCCTCTGCGAGGACAACCCCCGCATCCTGCCCTTTGCCGCTCGCTATGGAGAGTTCCTCCTCAGCCATGTGCGCCCCAATGGATGCATGCCCGCCTGGTTCTCGCCCGAACTGGCCACGAACCGCGTGATGGAATTCAATGCCGAGGGCGGCGTCCACATCTGGGTCCTTGCCGAGCTCTACCGTGCCACCGGCGATCGCAGATATCTCGATGGCGCCAACCGTATGGCTGCGTTCCTGGTCCGTGAGGTTCTTCCCATGCAGCGATGGGCCGACTTCGAAACCTTCTACTCCTGCGCCGCCAAGCCGGAAAACGTCTTTGACCAGCGCACCGGCCAGTATCCACAGTGCACCACCTCGATGATGTGGGCCATCCAGGGTCTCACCGCCCTCGCCGGTGCCGGCGGCGATCCGAGCGCCCGGGACGCCGCGGAAGCCGTCGCCGATTACAGCCTCTTTTATCAGGCCTCGTGGCACCCGCACTTCATCAATACCGCCTATGCCTACGGCGGTTTCCGCAGCCAGAACTCCGATGCCGAGTGGCTCGACATGCGTTCCTCGTCCTTCGCCGAAAGCTTTGCCGAGTTAGCAGAGCTCACCAATCGCCAGGACCTCTTCGAGCGCGCCGTGGCCGCCATGCGCTCCGCCTTCGCGGCCATCGATCATCCCCGCAACGTCCGCAATCAGGTCTTCAATTTCCCAAGGTATCCTCTGGGCCTCGAGCCGGAGAATATCGACCACGAAGGCCTGCCCCAGGTTCCCCTGCGCTCCGGATTCGACTGGGGCGAAGGCGGCGCGCTCGCCGGTGCAGCCACCTTGTTGCGCAAATTCGGCGGTATCTATATTAATGTCCCCCATCAGGTCGCCATCGGCATCGACGGAGTCGCGGTGCAGAACTTCAGCGTCTCAGGACGCACTCTGAACCTCACCTTTCGCAATCAACTGGCCGAGCTGCCCTACCCCTTCGGCAGCAGTTACAATCTCGAACTTTGCGTGGCCGGCCTCGATCCCGGCCATTATGACCTCGTCATCAACGGAGCCGCGCCACGCCACGTCTCCGCCGCCGACCTGCAGCGGCTGCCCATTGAGATCAGCGCCTGATCCGGCCCAGACTTACCTCTCCGGCTCCGGATGCGCTCCGGTCTGCTTCTCCAGGTTCTTCACCGTCGCCAGCTCCTGCGCCGCATCGGGTGTCGTCGCGTCAATCGCGACCGAGCGACTCAGAGCCTGCTCCGCCTTCCGCAGTTCTCCTTCTTCTGCATAGATCAGCCCCAGGTTCTGTTCAAGACTCGCCTCGACAGGGCAGCTCCCGCAGATCTGGATCGCCTGCTGCATCTTCTCCACCGCTTCCGCCCACTCATGCGCCGCGGCATCGGCGATGCCGATGTTGGCCATCGTCTTCGCCCGGTCTGCATTCTGCTGCCCGCCCTGCGCAGCCTTCAGCCGTGCCATGTACTCGCCGCGGCGCGGATCTGTTGCCGGCAGCTCATGCGCCAGCGCCCAGTAGATCCGCGGATCGCCCCGGCTGTCGTTGAGTGCCTGCTCCCATTCTGCAACCGCTTCATCCCGCCTTCCCAGATCCGCCAGCGCTCGACCCAGCAGATACTCCGCGTCCCCGTTGTGCGGCTGCAGCAGGAGAACCTCTCTCAGCCGCCTAACTGCGCTTGCCGCCTGGTTCTCATGCAGATCGATCTGCGCCAGTAACTGCAGCGCTCCTGGATAGTTCGGTTCCAGCTTTGTCGCCTGCTCTAACTCAACTCGAGCTTTCGCCTGATCTCCCTGGTCAAACGCCACGCGCCCCACGTTATAGTGAACGATGGCCGCTGTTGGGGCCAGCTTCTCGGCCATGGCAAACTGCTGCGCCGCTCCAGGTAAATCGTATCCATCGGCCAGCGCGATACCCAGGTTCAGGTGAGCTTCCGCGGAGTCAGGACTTAAGGCAAGCGCCTCCTTCAGATAACTGATGGACTGCGCCGAATCTCCCATTTTTCCGTAGATAATCCCCACAAGGCTCAGCGGCCGCGGATTCGCGGGCTGCAGTCGCGCCGCCGCCTGCAGCGGAATCAGCGCCTCGTGCCATTTCCCTTCTCCCGCCAGCACTAACCCCAGGTTCAGTTGCGCCGCATAGGAGTCCGGCGCAGCCTCCGTCACTTCCCTGAGCAGGCTCTCGGCATCGGCGGTCCGCCCCGTCTGTCCGTAAACCGTCGCCAGATTGATCTTTGCATCGCTGGACGCGGGATCGCGGTCGATCACCGTCTGAAAATCCTTCACCGCTTCAGCGCTGCGGCCCTCCTGCATCTCATAAAGCCCCAGCCGGTTGTACGCCTTCGTCATCGACGGATCCAGAGCAATCGCAGCTTGCAGCTCTTTCAGCTCCCCTTCCCGGTCTCCCATCTGCGCCAGAGCAAGGGATAGGTTGTAGTGCGTGTTGGCGTCGCGGGGGTTCGCCTGGAGCACGCTGCGATACAGTTCGGCGGCTTTCTGCGGGCTGCCCTGATCGAAACTCGCGTTCGCCTCCGAGCCCAGCAGCTGATCCCGCGCCGACTCCTGATCCTGGGCCGTCAGCTGCTTAAAAGTAGCCAGCTCCCGCTGGGCCTCTGTCTGACCGCCCTCCGACTTATTCGTCACCAGCAGCCTGAATATCTGATAGTGCACCTCCGGCTTCGTCGCATCGACCCGCTCCGCGGCTCGGAAATTGTCGAGCGCTTTCTCTTTCTCGCCCGTTTCCAGCTCGCACATCCCCAGCCCGAACAGATCGTCATAACTGCCGGCTCTGAGGGCCAGGTCCTTCTTATAAGCCTCCTCGGCATCCGTACACCGATTCAGGGCCCTGTAGGCGCGAGCGAGGGCGGAAAAGCCTTCCGGATTCGTCTCCAGGCGCCCCGTGTACTCCAGCGCATACTTCAGAGCATCGTCCGGGCGGTTCGCCAGCAGATCCGCCTGCGCCAGAGCCAGCCGGGCCACATCGTTGCCAGGATCGAGCTCCAGAACCTTGCTGAATTCCCCGATGGCCTCGGAATAAAGCTGCAGGTGCACGTCCACAATAGCGAGGTTCAGGTGCGGATCCGCTCGTTCGGGGTATTGCTCCGCTAACGCCTGCAGCGTCTTCTCGGCATCGTCGAACTTACTCGCCTCGCCCTGCGCGATTCCCAGCTGTAGTTTCAGGTTGTAGGCCGGCTCCGCATCCGGATTCAGCGCCAGCGCCTGCGTAGCCCAGTACGCTGCAGCCTGCGGTTCGTTCTGGCTAAGGCACAGCTGCACCAGCCCGATCGATGCCGCACTCAGCCGATTATCCAGGCGGAGCGCCGTCTCGAACTCTTCGCGCGCTTGCGCATACCGCTTCTCCTCAGCCAGCATCTCAGCTCTTGCTTCATGCCCCATCGCGAAATCGGGATCAGCGCGAACCAGGTCACCTAACTCCGCCTCTGCCTGCTGCAGCTTGCCGTCCAGACGAAGCGCCAGCGCCAGATCGTATTTCGCTTCCCTCGACCCGGGATCGATCTTCAATGCGGACTGGAATGCGGAAATCGCGCACGCGAACTGGCGCGCACTGGCGTAGAGTGCGCCAAGCGCGTCATAGCTGGGTGCCGTGGGATGCGCTGCCACGCTACGCAGCAGTCCCTCCGCCTGCGGCCCGCTCAGCGCGCTCCGGCACTCGCTTTCAGGTGTCGCTGCGGCCGCGCCAGCTCGTACTGCCACACTGCAAAAGACGAGGAAACACAGCCCCCAAGCGATCCGCATACGGCCCATTCTGCTCTCTGCAACAGCTCCTTACAAGCGGTCCCCGCCGCCCGCGCCCCTCAGAACAGGAATTTCATCGAGCCCTGCAGCACTCGATTGCCTGACGGCAGGGCTATTCCGAAGTTTGGCGTCGCATAGGTCGAGTCCGGCAGACCATATTGGTAGAAGTTCCCTACGTTGAAGCCGTCGATGCGCAGCTGTAGCTTGAACCTGTCTTCCCATATCGACAGGTCGCGCGACAGCGACGCGTCGAAATTCAGCGCGTCGTCGCCGCGATAGGCATTCCTTCCCTCATCGCCATGAGAAAGTGGCGGCGGCGCGACAAACGCCTGGACATTGAACCACGTCACCGAGCCATCCGGATTGTGGATTGGATGGCTGAGATGTGCATTGCCCACCACATTCGGGCGATCTTCAGGCAGCGACGTGCCGATCTCTGCATTATCCACACCCAGAGTTACCGTATAGGGCTGCCCCGAGTATGCCGATGCAATGCCGCTGAAAACCCAGCCGTGAATCAGCCCATTCGCCAGCCGGTTGCTCACATGAAACGGCGGTTGATACACGCCGCTCACGGATAGGTTCTGCGGCACGTTGTTGCCCGCCGGTCCCTTGTCCGCATCCGGATTGTACGGATTACGCAGATTGTAACCCTGTAAGAAGTCACCATCGGCTCCGATGTTCAGATCCTTTGACCACGTGTAGGACACCAGGAACGTCAACCCCTGCGCGATACGATGGTTCGCCGTCAGTTGCAGCGCGTTATAACTGCTGCGGCCCTCGAATTCCGTATAGAACGTTGGCACCATATAGGGATAAGGCCTGTCCGACCCCAGCGATCCAGGTGTGGTTCCCACATTGTTAAATGTTCCCAGCGCCAGATTGCCGTCATGCGAACCCACGTAGTCCGCAGTGATTACCGTACTCGGCGTCACCTGGGCCTGCAGGCCGAGGTTCCACTGATCGGAATATGGTGTTTTTCCCTGAGGATCGACGTACCACCCAAGCTGTCCGTACGGATTCGGCCCGGGTACCGTTGTTGCCGGCACGACATTCTCGGCCAGATCCGTCACCTGCACCTGATTCGGTGTCGATGACCAGCTGGTAACGGAGGGCCACCCACCCACGATATTTACCTCATGCTGGATAACATTGGACCATACATCAACCATTCGTCCATATCCAACGTGTCCCACAAGCTTCGGAGTAATTTGGTATGTGAGCCCAATGCGAGGCTGAACATTCTTGAATTGCGTATGCCAGATAGTGCCGTTTGGCTGCGTGGTGACATCGACATGCGGAGGCAGCGTGCCTCCCGGGATGCAGGGGGCGGCCTTTGTTGTGCTACACGGCCCAGGGTTGACCTGAAGCGTGTAATCTCCTGTCCTCATACTAAAATTTCCGGTCGCGCTCAGCGTCCCGTCCTCGTCGGTGTGGCCGAACTTCCCCACGTCATAGCGCAGGCCGAGATTTACGGTGAAATGGTCGCTCACCTTCCAGGTGTCCTGTACGTACCCGCCATCGACCCACGTTCCCGGAAGTGCGGTTGTATCCGACCCGGTATGTACCGCCTGATTCGGCAGTCCCATGAGATAGGACGCAAAGCCATAGCCGGTTCCGGCTTCGCTTTCCAGATTTGCTGTCTGCACAGCCGAGTAGTTGAAAACAGCTCCGCCAATCGCTTGTTCCGTTTGTCCCGCCGTTGAGAAGGTGACTCCGCCTTTAATCTGATGAGCGCCCAGCACCCAGGAGACATCGCCTCCGAATTGCCAGTCATTGGAGACACCATTGACGCTGTCTTCGTCGGTCACACTGCCCGACGGGTAATCCGGAATTCCAAGGCCTGGGAGTATGCATCCCTGCGGTCCATAGCCGGGCGTAGCCGGGGAAGTGAACCCACACACAAACGATGGGTTGAAGTACTGACCCATCTCGGCCGAATTGACCCGGCTGTCATGCGCGAAATCTTTTTGGCTTAGGAAGTTGCGTCCAACCAGGGCGTGCAGTAAGCCTCTGCTTCCAAACTCATGTTGATAGTTCAGCCCCGCGTTGTACCCGAAGGGATCCTGCTGGATGCGCGCTCCTACTATACCTGCACTGGATTCCGTCAGGGTGCGGACTTTCGTAAACCGGACAAACATGCTGTCGGCTTTGTCGAGGGTCTCATCGACTCTGAACGTGTATAAAGCCTGATCGTGGATGTCCGGAGAAGTATCGACACCGTTAGCGACGTTGGACGCATAGGGGGTCTGGACAGGAGCGGGGTATTCCATGGCAGCGAGCGCTGCGGCTTTGGGATCCACAAGACTTTGCATCTGGTTTCCCGGAACCGGGTCTCGCAGATACTGGCCCGGATTGTTCGGATCCGGTCGCGTCGTAAACGGGTTATACAGCTGCACCGGAATACTTTGCGTCAGCAGACTGCTGAAATCGCCACTCAACTGCGCCGGTGTCGGCACGAGATAGTAGAGCAGGTTCGCCGTGTCTTCCTGGAATCGTTCCATACTTCCAAACAGAAAGGTCCTGTTGCGGCCGTTGTAGAAAGGCAGCACGAGAGGGGCGCCCACGTTGAAGCCGAACTGATTCTGATGAAGAGGTGTCTTTGGAGTCGTGACATGCGGGCCCTTCGAGTCCAGCGCGTCGTTCCTGATATATTCCCACGCGGCGCCGTGCAGGTTGTTGGTTCCCCCTTTGGTGACGACGTTCACCGTCGCGCCCAGAACCTGGCCGCTGGCCGCGTTGTCCGTGTGGTGTAAGACATCGATTTCAGCAATGTCGTCGATGATTGGATTGATGTTGTCGCCGGCATAGATTCCGCCGTAGTTGTTGACACCATCGATGAAAAACAGGGTACTGTAATTGTTCTGGCCGCTGAACGCCGGATACGTGAACGCCCCCGTCGGCTGACTCGACCACCCGCCCGCGCTCTGCCCCTCGTTGATCGGGCTGGCGCCAGGCACCGTCACCAGCAGGGAGGTGAAATTCCGGCCGTTGGTCGGCTCATCTACGATCTCCGTCTCCGAGAGTTCAGTGCTCAGCCCCGCGGTTTGCGTGTCCAGAGTCGTCGCTGCAGCCTGCACCACCACCGTCGACTGAACGGTTGCTGGCCCCAGAGTGAAGTCGGAGCTGATCGACGACCCCACCGTCAACGGGATTCCCAGTTTCTTTACCGTTCCATATCCCGTCTTCCCCACCGAGAGGTCGTACGTGCCGGGCAGCACCGAGGGAAACACGTAAATTCCGTCGTGGTTCGTCTGGACGGTACGAGCCGTACCCGTCTGATCGTTCGTCAGAGTGACCGTCGCTCCCTCGATTACTGCTCCGGAGCTCTCGTGCACGGTTCCGTTGATATCTCCTGTGGCCAACTGAGCTTGCGCAGACGGGATTACGAGACCGGCGAAAACGACAAACACTGCACAAATCCGGGCGCCAAGTCGTTGCATTGTGCGCTCCTTAGGAATGTTTTGATCTCAAACAACCCTGGGGACCGATTCAGCTCAGCGACTATACCCACCACAATTGTGACTGTCAATGCAAAAATAATGCATCATTGTGCAATTCATGGACTCAAGGGGAACTAAATGGATTAAACTTTGATAAATCAGCAAGATATATACCGACAACGCAGCACTCTCGACCCATGAACTCGGATTTCCAGGATCATCACGCGCCGGTCAGACCACATTTACGGCTTTCAAAAGACGAGGAAATGGAGAATTATGAATCATCATTGACGCTTATTATCGAATTTGAGCCTATCTGCGTCACCATCATTCTGAAAATGTCGTCTAGGAACGCTCGCATGGTATAGTTCCCCGTACGTCCGCCGACGCGCAATGGAGGGCTATGACTCAGGAGATTTCCCGACGCAATTTCGTTCGTCTGCTCTCGGCCACCTGTGCACCGCTTCCCACACTCGCCCAGAGTGTCATTTCCGAACCCAGCACCCCGCCGGAAGCCGCCACGTCGCCTGAATTCCTTCCACACGCCGGCCAGTACTTCACCTGGTCGCGAGACGGCCAGGAATGCGTCATTCTTCGCCCCGACACCCCCGCCCCATGGATGAACCTTCTGGCCAATGACACCTTCCTCACATGGATCACCCACCGCGGCCACGTTGAATGCGCTCTGCTCGACCGCAGCTGTAACGGCCTCACCAACCCCCAGGAAACATCCGGGATCGTGTACCTGCGCGACCGCGCTTCCGGCGAATATTTCACTGTGAACGATCCCGCCCCGGGTGCCCCGTGGCAGTGCCGCCACGGCCTTGGCTACACGACGATCGCCACATCGGCGCTGGGCCTGACCGCGGAAGTCACCTGGTTCGTGCCACGCACCGCGAACCTGGTGGTCTGGCTCATCACTGTGCAGTCCGCGCAACCCGCTGCGCGCGAGATCGATCTGTTCACCACCGTCGAATGGAACCTGGGCGATCGCAACAAGCTGCTCTTATTCAAAGGCCACGGTGGTGGCGGCGATGCCTATACGGGCGGCAGCCAGTTCAATCTGTACAAGAAAGTCAGCTGCCGCGACGGAGTCCTCTACGCGCAGCAGCCCATCTGGCTAAGCCTCGCCGCCACTGCGGGACCATGGCCGTACACCGGATTCATGGCCAGCAGCCTGCAGCCCACCAGCTTTGAGTGCGTGAAGCAGAATTTTCTCGGCGTCGCCCGCACTCGCCACAACCCTCTTCAGGTTGAACTGGGCGAGTGCGGCAACCATCAGCTTTGGTCCGACAATGAATTCCCCTGGGGCGCCCTCCATCACCGTCTTCGCCTCGAGGGAACCGCTCCCCGCACCATCGCCGTCGTCACCGGCATGGCGCGAGACGAAGCATCGATTCCCGGTATGGTCCGCCGCCACGCGAGCGTTGCATCGGCTCAGCAGGATCTCGCCGCCGTCAGGACTTTCTGGCGCAATTTTCAAGACCAAACCATCCGCGTCTCCACTCCAGAGCAGGAAATCGATCGCACGATCAACGTCTGGGCAGGGTATCAATGGCGCAATAACATGCTGCGCAGCAGCACCACCAGCCGCATGGGCCTTGGTTTCTGGAGCTACGGCTTACTCTCCGAAACCTCCGGCGGAGCCCTCACCGAGGTCATGGCCCAGCCTCACGACCTTTCTATCCTGCGCGACGCGGCCCTCCAGTTCATGAGCCTGCAGTATCACGACACCACGCTCGGCAAAATGTACGACGAGGCTCCCCTGATGGCCGCCTCTGATCTCCACCGGCCCTGGCCTCCCGCCAAAGTCCGCGGGCCGTTCCAGTATCCCCACTCTCACGAGACCGACAACATCTGGCCCCTCGCCGCCTATGTGGTCGAATCAGGCGACCTTTCGTTCCTCGATCACAGCGTCCCATGGCTCGACGGAGGCAGCGGAACCGTCTTCGAACACATCGCCAACGCACTCAAATACGCCGTCCAGGGCCTGAGCCCGCGCGGTCTGCCCCGCCTCTGCATTGGCATCGGCGACTGGAACGATGAGCTCAACGGCCCCAGCCAGGAAGGCAAGGCTGAGAGCGTCATGATGGCGATGGAACTTTGCTACCACCTCCGCGAATGTGCCGCCGTCGCCGCGCGCTGCGGCCGCACTCAGGAGGCATCCGAGTGGATGGACACCTATCGCCATATCAGGGACGCGTGCAATCGCTATGCGTGGGACGGCGAATGGTACGTGCGCGCCTTTGCCGACGGCGGCCCGGCGCTCCGCCCCATCGGCTGCTCCCAGGACAAGGAAGGACGGATTTACCTCAACACACAGTCCCTGGCCGTCATCAGCGGCGTCGCCGAAGGTGAGCGCGCACGGCAGTGCATGGAGTCGGTCGGCAAATATCTCGTCAGCCCGTACGGGCCCATGCTTCTTAGCCCCGCCTATACCCACTTCGATCGGCAAATCGGCATCCAGTCCGCCTATGCTCCGGGCTGGCGCAACGCCAACATCTATTTCCGCCCCGCCGGCTGGGCCATCATCGCAGCCTGTCTCGCCGGCCTTCCCGACCTCGCCTTCGATATGTACAAAAAAAGCTGCGTCTCCGAGCAGAGCAAAGATATCCTCCGCTTTGTCCGCGAGCCTTACGTCTACTCGGAGAACGTCAACGGCCCCGATCATCCCATGGCCGGCCGAGCCGAGTATCAGTGGAACCTGGGTGAAGGCACCAACTGGATGTGGCGCAGCTACGCCTATTACATCCTCGGCGTGCGCCCCGTCCTCGACGGGTTACTGGTGGATCCGCGCATTCCCGCCGCATGGCCCGGTTTCTCCGTCACCCGTGAATTCAGAAACGCGAAATATCAGATCGCCGTCACTAATCCGCACCGCCTCGGCCAGGGCGTGCGCCATCTCACCGTGGATGGCCGCTCGCTCGCGGGCAACATCGTTCCCGTCTTCGCAGACGGATCGCTGCATCGCGTGGAAGCTGCGCTCGAAGCTTAAGATCCAGCCGGATTGATCCAACCGCCGGCCAGGTCTTCCTGCCTCACCGCATTGCGCCGGCCGCAACCGCCCGATACAGAGCGCAGGCATGCGCCGCCAGCGTTACGTCCAGCCGCCGCGCCACTCCGTCGCTCGCGTGGTTCCAGAGGTCGCTCAGCTGATAAGCGCCGCTGGCCATATGGACATCGTTCCACTCGTATCGAATCGTGCGCCGCGCCTCTCCCATGTTGAAGACCGCGACGTATTGTTCGCCCGGCCTTGCACCGTTGGCGATCCAGATCACGGTGTCGGGAGTCGAAATCACCGGGTGCCCTGCGCTCGAATGCTGGTCAACCGCAATCACGTCGGCGTTCGTCAGCAGCGACGTTGTCCACGCGTCGCTCCGTGGAAGATCGCCGCCAATCATCAGGGGAGAGCGCAGCATCGCCCACAGCGTCATCATCGACCGCTGCTCATCGTGCGTCAGCGCGCTCTGCCGCGGCTTCCCCGTCGACGGATGCGGACCGAGATATCCCACCGGCAGCATGTCCGCGTCGGCCCAGTGTCCGGTCTCGACATACGGAGCCCACTTTGCCGCCGCGTCGAACAGGTTCTCCACTCCGGATGACAGCGGTTGCCGCGCCCACACATCCCACAGGTCGTTGGCGATTCGCCACATCTGCGCGTACCGCCGAACCTCACGCGCCTCACCAATCGGAGTCGGCCCCGGAGACAGGCTCAGTACGATCGGCCGCCCGCTCCTGTTGAGGGCAAGACGGATCATCCGGATCTGCTCCGCGTGGTAGGGGCTGGAGATGCAGTCCACCTTGATGAAATCTACGCCCCAGCTCGCATACAGCCTCGCCAGGGAATCGTAGTACGCCTGGCCAGCAGCCGAATCCGCCACTCCATAGTTGTCGAAGTTCCAGTAATACTTCTTTGCCGGCTGCGTCGCGTTCGCCTCCGACTGCCAATAGCACACGTCGGACTTGTCCGCAGCTTCGGCCGCGTGAAATGCCGATCCCTCGATCGGCAAATTCTCCTTCACCGCCTCGCGCGGAATCCCCCGGATGATATGTATCCCAAACTTCAGTCCCAGCGAATGAACGTAGTCCGCCAGCGGCTTAAACCCCTCACCCTCCCGCGCAGAGGGAAACCGATTCGGCGCAGGCAGGTATCGCCCATTCGGCCCCAGCGTGTACACCCACGACGGCTTGCCGCCGCTCTCCGGATTCTGCAGGTACCACCCCTCATCGATCACCACATACTGCCAGCCGTAATCCTTGAGGTGGGCCGCCATCCACTCCGCGTTGGCTCGCACCTCTGGTTCCCTCACGCTCAGCGCGAAGGAGTCCCAGCTGTTCCACCCCATCGGCGGCGCAGGCGCCAGCGCACGCTCCACCTGGGCGCACGCTCCGGGGACACAGCAGAGTAACGGCGTCAGGCACGTGAAGATCGTACGAACAAAGAGCACGCGCAGTTGCATCGGGTATTCCCCTGCCGAGTCGCCAATCTCGCCACGCCCGCTGCGTTCTTGTTCATCGCTGGACGGAAAGGAATGGCGTTTGGAGAGTTCTTGTGACGTATTTTGCTATACTACGCCACATTGATTCCCTGAGACGGTTCTCGCTGCTGTTGGCAGACACCGGCCGGCAGTAGCCGGAGCCAGCACGGGCTCACTGCATTCCGCGGCTCCCACGCTTAGACGAACCTCTATGAAACTCACGTCCTGCGTTCTTCTCGCCACCCTCCTGAGCCTGCCGGTCGCAGTCGCGCAGAGCCCCGGCGCCCAAGATCCTCAGTCCGGTTCCGCGAACGAACCCTACGGCGCCATCAATCCCGGTCTTGGTTCCCTGCCCGTCCTTACGCCGGGCGAAACCCGCTCGATATCCGCGGAGAACCCAACCGGAGCGAAGGGCATGGCCACCACCCAGCCTCTGCTTCCCGGCGATCCCTATCACCTCAGTTCTCCGGAGGCGGCGGGATGGAAGAAGCATCCGTTTCTCGCGCCCAAAGCGCATCAGACCGTGACCCTGATGGATGTCGACGGCCCGGGCATCATCCAGCACATGTGGATCGTGCCCGACGATTCCGGGTTTCTCTATCACGGCAGTGGCGACGTTCTGCGTATCTACTGGGATGGAGAAACCTCGCCGTCGGTTGAGGTGCCGCTGACCGATTTCTTTGCCATCGGACATGACATCTTCGCTCCGGTGAATTCACTGCCCATCGTCGATAATCCCAGCTCTGCGCTCAACAGCTTCTGGCCGATGCCCTTTCGCAGGCATGCCCGGATCACCATCACCAACGACTCAGATCGCGATGAGCCCTTATTGGCCTATCAGATCACCTACACGCTTGGCCCGGTCCCCGCGAATGCCGCCTATTTCCACGCTCAGTACCGTCAGGGCTCCTGGGCCACGCAGAATCCGTACGTGATCCTCGACGGTGTCAGGGGCCGGGGAGAGTACGTCGGTACGGTCCTCGAGGTCTCACAGACCGACGATGTCTGGTTTGGCGAGGGCGAAGTTCAGATGTTTATCGACGGCGATACGACGTTCCCGACCATTTCCGGCACCGGCCTCGAAGATTACTTCCTCTTCAGCTACGGCTTTCCGCAGGTCAGAAGCACTCTCTACTCCGGCGTGCCCCTGAAACAAGGAGTAAGGCTGGAGGATGTCGGTGGAACCCGAGGCGCCCAGTGGACCATGTATCGCTGGAACATCATGGACCCGATCAAATTTCAGAAGGATTTCCGTATCACCATGGAAGGCCTGGGCGGCCTGAAGGATCAAACCGTCCGCGGCTTCGTGAAGCGGCGCGATCTCCTCCGCTCCGTCGCGTATTGGTATCAGATGGAGCCGCACGCGCCATTTCCCCCACTGCCTTCCTACGCGGAGCGCACCCGGGACCCCTTTGGAGATTTTCCCGTATCCATATTCAACCTGCAGCAGGCCACGGTGTCGGATGCGAAGCAGCTATTCACCTGGAAGGATTGTGCGGGCCTGGAAACAAACTTCAGCAAGCTGTATTCCGGCTACCAGTCGCCGCACGGTGCATTCGTCTCTTATGGAGCAACCCTCACCGTAACCCCTGACAGCGCCCATCAGGCTCGCGGCATCGTCATGCATCCCGACAAGCCTGGTGCCCCCCTTTCAGCGGAGTGGAATGTGCACTTGAAAGCGGCCACCAGGCTTCATCTCATCTACACTCTGGTTCCGCAGCTGGATGCCCTCACCCGATTCTCCGTAACCGCGATCCAGCAGAATGGTCGAACCGCCGTGCTTCTCAATCAAACGCTGAAGGGGTTCGGGCTCCTTCGCGATACCACTCTGACATTGCCGGCCGGCGTTGCGAAAGTGCGAGTGACAACAACCGCGACCGACCCCACGAAGCCCTCGACCCTGTGGTTCAGCGCGGAAACCGAATAAGTCCTCGCAAAAGCCCTCCGCTCGGGTCGCTCCCCGCGCAATCGACGACGTGACCGCACCCTGGCCGCGTCCGGGACAGGATGCACTTCTGCTATCCTCACCGCGAAGGAGACTGCAGTTGCTCAAAATCCGTGGCCTCGTCGCTGCTGTCTCGTTGGCCGCTGTTCTTCCTTTCGCCGTCTCGGCCCTGCAGCAAAGCCAGCAGCCCATGGCCTCGGGCGGCAGTTCCACCGGCGGGGCTCACGCCGCCATTTACGACAGCGAACATCGCCCCATCACCGCCGGCGGCTTCGTCCAGTCCGGCCCCGTCGTCTTCCTCGACGATTCTGAAAAGTCCGGCCTCGCCTCCTGGACCCACGTCATGGGTTCGCCCGAACAGAAGTACATCATCGACGTCAACGGATCCGGCGTCTGCCTTCTCGACTACAACAACGACGGCTGGCTCGACATCTACCTCGTCAACGGATCCACCTACGACGCCGTCTCCGGCAAAGTCACTCCCCCCCACGCCGCTCTCTTCCGCAACAACCACGACGGCACCTTCACCGACGTCGCCGAACAGGCCGGCGTCACCAACGACCGCTGGGGATTCGGCTGCGCCGTCGGCGACTACAACAACGACGGCTGGCCCGACCTCTACGTCACGAACTACGGCAAAAACCGCCTTTACCGCAACAACCACGATGGCACCTTCACCGACGTCGCCGAACAAGCCGGCGTCACCCTCGGCAACTGGTCCACCGGCGCCACCTTCGGCGACTATGACGGCGACGGCCTCCTCGACCTCTTTGTCCCCGGCTACATCCATTACGACATGGCCCATCCCCCCTTACCCGGATCCGCCTCCGCCTCTACCTCGACCTGCGCCTTCCGCGGCGAGCCCGTCATGTGCGGTCCCCGCGGCCTTCCCGGCGAACCCGACCACCTCTTCCACAACAACGGCAACGGAACCTTCACCGACGTCAGTGTCAAAGCGGGAGTCAGCGATCCCTCCGGCTACTACGGCTTCTCCAGCGTCTTTGTCGACCTGAATAACGATGGCAAAGTCGATCTCGCCGTCGCCGATGATTCCACTCCCAATTACCTCTATATCAACAATGGCAACGGAACCTTCACCGACGACAGCTATGCTTCCGGCTTCGCCCTCAATCAGGATGGCCGCGAAGTCGCCGCCATGGGCCTCGCCGTCGGCGACTACGACAACACCGGCTGGAACAGTCTCTTTGTCACCGACTTCTCCGACGATTACGACGTCCTCTTTCATAACGACGGTGACGCCAACTTCACCGACGTCAGCTATCGCATGGGCGTCGCTCAGGACACCATCCCCTTCCTCGGCTGGGGCGATGCATTCATCGACTACGACAACGACGGCTGGAAAGATCTCTTCGTGGTCAATGGCCACGTCTACCAGGCCGTCGATCGCTACGACTGGGGGACCACCTTCGCCGAGCGCCCTCTGCTCTTCCACAATGACGCCGGCAAACACTTCACCCTGGTCCCGCCCGTCGAAAATACCGGGCTCGCCATCGTCGCTCCCTCACGCGGCGCAGCCTTCGGCGACCTCTTCAACAACGGCAAGATCGATGTCGTCATCAACCCGCTCTCCGGCCACGCCATCCTGCTCCGCAACGTCAACCCCGACCACAATCACTGGGTCGGGCTCAAACTCGTCGGGGGGCCGAAGGGCCCGCGCGACGCCATTGGAGCCGCCGTCTACCTCACCGCCGGAGGCATCCGCCAACGCGGCGACGTCCTCAGCGGGGGCAGCTATCTTTCTTCGAACGACCAGCGCGTCCACTTCGGACTCGGCGCAGCCACCGCTGTCGACAAGCTCGTGATTCACTGGCCCGGCGGCGCCATCGAATCCGTCCACCTCCCCGCCGTCGATCGCATCTTCACGATCACTCAGGACAAGGGCATCACCGGCGTCCTCTGCGTCGCCTGCGATACCACGAAAGCAGCCGCCACGAAGTAAGCCGCACGACCGCGAGATGGCCCATCACTGATTACGGTTCTCTGATCACTGGGTGCGCCGGCGCCTCCGACTCCACCGCGCCCTCCCCTTCGCGCACCGTCTAATAGCGATCTGCCGCCAGTCCCCACCTGACCCCCGAGAAGAAGCCTCAATGGATAAAGACTTCATTGATTGGGTATTATTGACGTCGCGTGGATTGATTGCTTCATCAGAATCCGTAATATATCGCTGATCAGCCACCCCTGCCTTTACCGGAGACAAGAGATGCAAGAGAGATTGCTGCCGAAGACCCTGGACCTTTTGAAGCCCGGTGGCGGATACCTGGGGCGTTTGGGAATGCGGAAGATGCCCTGCTGGAGCGCATCTGCCACGGCCCTCCTCATGGTCTTCTCAACGGCATGCAGCTGCGGATTGGCGCATTCGCCCGATACGCGGCCTTTTCCTGGAGGTCCGCAATCCAGCATTTTCCGCATTGGGGACAGTGCCCTGCAAGTGCGTCCCTTTCTGCAGTTGGAGGGATCGCCCTATGCAGGCTGGAGGACGATCCATGCTCCCGAACAGCCGATTCCTGGGATCCCAACCTCCGAGGCGGTAGTTTCTGGAAATGCCTTTGCTGATGGCCCTGCTCCAGAGGATGTCCAGGGGATACGGCGTGTGACCGGATTTCATGGACGCCACTACGCAAGCTCAGATCGACGAGGATTGGGCACGTTTACCGGAGTACTGAGGTCCGAGGTGTTTGTCATCCGCGGAGATGTGATCGATTTCCTGATCGGGGGAGGCAAGGATGCAAAGCGGACGTCGTTGAATCTTTTCGTCGAGCGGAACGGAACCTTTGAGCAGGTGCGCTCATCCGCGGGCGACAATAACCTCCATCTGGAACGGAAGCAATGGGACGTCTCTCAGTTTGTCGGAGCTCGAGCGTATCTTGAGGTGCGAGACGACGATTCGGCTGAGCCCTGGTTGCACACCGATGTTCTGGACCCGGACCGGCAGTTCGGCTTCATCGTTGTCGACGATATCAGGCAGGTCGATCGCAACGGACGCCGTGTCTCGGAAGCGGAAGATAAGCTGCACAACTTCGATTTCGAACAGTTGAGATCGCCGGTGCCCGCAGTAAGAGTCGCGACGGTATCCGGCGGTCAGGATGGACCGAATCGATACAGTGAAGACTTTGTGGCCGGAGATGCGGGGCAGTTTCGCTGGTCTATGAGGCGGACGAGAGTAAATCCATCGATCGACAGATTAGACGTGACCTGGACCTACAATGGCCCCGGTCTGCCGGGCGTAGCGCTGGGTTTGGCGATCGAATTGCCAGTCAGTACCAGGACCTGTAACTACTATGTCATTCCCGGCTTGCTCTACAACGGAAACCCGATCGGAATGGCGAGCCATTATCTGGGCGAGGATTTTCCGGAAGACGCAAGTACGATCCCAGGAGGATATTCCATCGAAGATGCTAAGCACGTATTTGGCGGGTGGGTGGCTCCGCAGAAGAACGCGGCCGATGCGAAGGTGAGCGTCCGCCTGCAGACGACGGCTGAAGGCAGGTTCGAGGCCGTTTATCTTATGCCTCCTTCTCTGCAACTCGGCGCTGCGAATTTCGATCAGAGGGGAGAGTTCACCGTTCACCGAGGCTTTCGGGTCTCCAGGAGCTTCTTTCTGTATCACAGCGAAAAGGCACGACTGCCGGACGTACCAAATGGCAAGCAGGGATACGGGCAGGTCTTGCGGGCTGCATGGCAGACCACGTACCCCTTGTCCCCGACGAATCCTCCCCGCTCGCTCGGCGACGATTATCGGATACGGGTTAAGAGCCTTCTGGATCCCTACACGCTGATGCAGGAGGTGAAGCAGGGTGGGAGAACCTACCGCATCTGGTATATCGCACGATGGGAACTGCCCGACGATTTCGATTTTGAAGCGCATCCGTTCGTACCCATGCAGTACTTTCATCATTTCGCCGGCTTCAGGGGCTATACGGGCTTCTCCTGGTCCGGCATGCTGGGGAGGGCATCGTATGCTGCTTTTGAGAATTACGTAGCAACACGAGATGCGAGCTCTTTGCGAGTGGGAATGGATACCCTCGATCTGTTTGCAGACCACGGGGTATCTCCGCTCGGCATTATCTATCAGGCTTTTTATCCCAGCGACGGCGCCGGCGTACCGAGCCCATTGGATCAACATCCGCTTCGGTGTCCAGGATGCCCGGAGCACGAGTTCGGTGCGTACGGACAGTTGGGAACCCTCGACATGGGTCCCTTAGGCGAGGAGCTGTACTGGTACATTCGATCCTACGAATTATTGAAATCGCAAGGGATTGCTGACAAACGCAATTGGATAAAGGTCGCTCAAACTTCGCTGGACCGATTGATGTCGCTCTATCCCGAAGGCGATATCCCGGGACGGATCGATGGCGCTACAGGGAAGGCCGCTGACCGCGCGATCCCGTTGATCGATTGGCCAAACGATGGACAGATTATGTATCGGAGGCCGAGCCAGGGCGGGGCTGACGGGTTCGTGAATCTGATCTGGGCCTATACCGCCTTTTACTCCTGTTCGCATGATCCGAAGTATCTGCAGTACGGGGAGCTTTTGGGAGACCAACTGCTCTCCATCCTGACAAAGGTGGGCGCGCTGGCGGGCGCGGAAGAGGACATTTTCAACATCGACAAGAGGTCCAGTCATGCCGCTCTTAAAGCATTCAACGACCTGTATGCGGCGACGGGAAAGGATAAATGGCGAGATGCGGCGATTCTGGCGGGTAATTCGTTCGCCAGTTGGCAGTATTCCTACAATGTCAGCTTCCAGGGCCTTGAGAATACTCCCGCGGGGCACTTCGACTACCGCACCGTCGGCGGAACGCCCGTCGATGTTGGAGTCACCAGCAATAACCTCGTGTTTGAACAGGGAGCAACCGAGTTCGCCCGGCTGTGGAACATAACGGGTGATCCAGTCTGGTTCGAACGAGCCCGCGCCCTCCTTCATCAAGGAACAGAGAGCACGCTGACGGAAGACAAGCGCCAGTGGCTGAACGCTCATTTCCAGGGGCCAGGCGACCCCAAGATCATGCCCTTCAACCCGCTCGCACACTTCGACGTACATTCATTCGGAGGCGGAACGGAAGACGTTCTGACTGCGTGGCCGAAGTTCAAAGGCATGTGGACAACCAGAGAACACCCCTTTATCAGCATGTATATGTTTGCCGAGGGGCTCGATTGGGGCGAGATACAGAAGACGTTCGGCAGCATCACGTACAGCTTTAAGTGGGATCAAGGTGGAGCGCTCGATACACTGGATCATGTGGAGATAAGCCGGCAGGGCAACACTTTGCGGTTGAAGGCACATAATATGGTCAACGCCGCTGAGGTATATCCCTTAAAACTGTTGAATTATCCGGGCGAGTCCGTTCGCATCAACAATCGTACCTACGCAGGAAAGGAGCTGGAGCAGGGAATTCCGCTGTCCTTTGGCGCGAACGAGCAACGTCAGGTAGTTGTCGAATTGCAATGAATGATCACCTCAGTAACTTGTTGCCGCTCGCAGCCCGGAGGCGCGGAGCCTGTCTAACCCTGGGCAGGATCTCGAACTGCGAGGCGACTGAGACGCTGTTATGAACCGTCGCGCGGCCGGCGTTGCGATGAAAAGCTGGGCCAGACGAAGCCGGGTCCCCATCGACCGCACCTCATCGATGAGGTGGGAAGCGGAGCCCGAAATCTGTGACGAGGCCACTGTCGAGGGCGAGGAAGAAGTATGGCCCGCTTTGTCCCGCAACCCGAGGTCCCCGGCGCGTCCCGCGATGGGGTGGAACCCGAAGGGCTGAGGCTCATTTTCCCCATTTCGTCGTCGCTCGCAGACACTCGGTATCCACCCCATGAGCCAAAAGCGTGTTCATGGGGACCCCGGTATGCGTCTCTCCTCGTTCCCCGAACTGAGGAAAATCGACTCCCGCCGCCGCTCGTAAGAAAGCTAATGACAGCCACTGGCGCTCTGCAATCAGAGTGTCGGCGAATCATGAATTCTCTGACTACCGCCGTTGGCTGGCGCTTCGGCCAGCGCCCCCTCACCTTGAAAACAAACCACGATACCCTTTCCGCGATTGGCGCCGCAGCGTAGAGCGGGGCCTTTGTCTGTGTCAATCAGGCTCGTCTGCCGTTGCCTCCCGCCCGGGGTATCCGGCAACCACTCCATGTGGCTAACTCCCGGGCCGCATTCCGGCGCGAACAACATACTTTCCACCGAGCCCTTGACAAGAAATTGAAAGGAGGTATACGTTGCGAGGCAATGTGGAATCGTTACCACGGGCCTGATTCCCATGCATTGCGATCGACTCCGCGGTGGCCGGCGATTCTCCGGCTGGATCGATTTCCCACAGTGAATTCCTGGCACGGGAGTGCAGCTGTAAGAACGGCGATGTTTCTATCCCTGCGAATCGCGGGGTTGTTCTGGTTGGCTGTGCTCGGAATAGTACGGTAGTCGGGGCCCACGCTCGATCACCTCTTCCGTAAAAGGACGCTTTCCATGACCCCCTCCAGCACCACTTCCCGCAGATGGCTGACCGTCGTCGCAGCCTTCGCAGCCATGTCCCTGCTACCCGCTTCCTTCGCGCAGGCCCCGCAGCGCCTGCTCACCCGCCATACCCGCGATGTGGTCATGAGCGGCCGCGCTCCGCAAGTGGGTCAGCTACCCCCCAATCGCGTTCTCAAACTCGCCATCATGTTGCCTCTCCGCAATCAGGCGGCGCTGACGCAGCTGCTCAGCAACCTGCACAATCCCCAAAGCCCGTCCTATCTTCGATATCTTTCGGTGCAGCAGTTCACAAACCAATTCGGGCCCACGCAGGCGGATGTCGATGCCGTCGTCCATTTCGCGCAGGCCAACGGCATGACCGTGACTCGAACGACGGCGAACAACATGGTCGTGGATGTCAGCGCCTCCGTCGCCAGTATTGAGAAGGCCTTCCACGTGAACCTGGGCGTCTATCAGGACCCCTACCAAAATCGCACCTTCTACGCCGTCGATCGGGAGCCGATGGCCGCCGCCGGCGTCCAGCTCTGGCATATCGCGGGCCTCGATGACTATTCGCCGCCGCGTCCGCTGCTTCGCTTCGCTCCGAAGAGCAATATCCGCACCGACCAGACCGGTTCCGGACCCGACGGGCAGTATCTGGGCAGCGATATGCGCGCCGCCTACTACGGAGGCACAACGCTGACCGGCGCCGGCCAGGTCATTGGCCTCTTTGGCCTCAACTTCAACCTCAGCGACGTCGAAGCCTATTTCAGTTCCATCGGCCAGCCTTTCAACCCCAGCGTCGTCGTTACCGACTCGATCGACGGCTATGACACCTCCTGCCCCACCAGTTCCTGCAACGACGGCGAGCCCGTGGCCGACATCGTGCAATCGCTCTCCATGGCTCCCGGCGTTGACGCCGTCATTGAATACGAGGCCTCCAACGACGTCGATACCTTCACCCAGATGGCCACCGATGATATCGCGAAGCAACTGAGCGCTTCCGTCGGCTGGCTGCCCGCCGACCCCACCGCCGATGAGCCCATCTTCGAGGAATTCGCCGCCCAAGGACAAAACCTCTTTGTCGCCAGCGGCGACAGCGGCGCGTACACGTTGCCCGGCTGTACCGGCAACGACTGCAATCCGGCGTACTATCCCGCCGACGATCCCTATATCACCGCCGTTGGAGGCACCCACATCACCACCAACGGCCCTGGCGGATCATGGGCCTCTGAGATCGCGTGGGGCGGGACCAATCCTGTGCTCGCCTGCGCCAATCCCACCGGCGGCAGCAGCGGCGGTTACAGCACCAACGGCTTTGCTATACCGGCGTACCAGCAGATTCCCGCCGTCGTAAATTCCACCAATGATGCCTCCTCCACGCTGCGTAACATTCCTGATGTCTCCGCCGAGGCGGATTGCGATAACTGGTGGTGCGCCGATGGCAGTTGCCAGGGCGGCATTGGAGGCACCAGTCTCTCCACGCCGCGCTGGGCCGGATTCATGGCTCTGGTCAACGAGCAGGCGGCCAACAGCAATGCTCCCTCCGCCACTTTCCTCAACCCGAATCTCTACATGATTGGCGCGAGCTCAAACTACGGCACCAACTTCCACGACATCGTCAGCGGAAGCAACAACGACGGCTATGGTGTGCAGTACAACGCAGTCACCGGCTATGACCTCGTCACCGGATGGGGCAGCCCCAACGGCCAGGCGCTGATCAACAGCCTCACGCCCGCGGCCACAGCGCCGTTCTTCGCGCTGTCCGCGTCGCCGTCAGCGCTCAGCATTCCACCGGGATCTTCCGAAACCATGAGCACCATTCAGCTCAGCTCCGGCAACGGCTTCACCGGCACCGTCAACCTGAGCGTAAACATCCTCGGCTCGCCCTCCGGCGTCACCGCCTCGCTCAGCCCAACCTCCATCTCCGGCTCCGATACCTCGACGCTGACCGTCTCTCTCAGCGGCACCGGACCCGGCGGAACCTTTGTGGTGGCCGTCACCGGCCAAAGCGCCAGCGGAGTGGAAACGCAGCCTGCCTATATCACGCTGGCGTTGCCCAGCTTCTCGCTCTCCGCTTCTCCCAGCGCCATCTATCTCAACCAAAACTCGTCCGCCACGTCCACTCTGAGCGTGGTGCCGCAGAACGGCTTTTCAGGCAAGGTGAGTTTCTCCGCGATTCAGGGTTTGCCCAGCGGCGTCACCGCTTCCGTGAATCCCTCTCAGACCGACGGCACCAGCACTCTCCGGCTCACCGCTCGCAGCACCACGCCCACCGGCGCCTCTGTCCCGCTCACCTTCAACGCGACCTCCGGAGACATTGTGCAAAGCGCATCGTCTGTCACGGTTGCCGTAAGCGCTGCAACCGGCACAGGCGGCATCGGATGGCCTGTGAACCTCGCCTCCGCGTTCAACCTCTACGCCATCTACACCGACGGCACCAGCATCGGCACCAGCGGTCTCGACGGCCTGGGAGACGCCTACTCCGCCAATCTGCTCACGCCGCATCGCATTCTCAACGATGTGCAGTTTAACTTCGGTCCTGCCAATAAGCTCGATGCGGCATCCGGCGCGGGCCAAACCATCGCACTGCCCTCGGGCCAATACGCGACACTCCAGCTCCTCGGCACCGGTTTCAACGGCGATCAGTCCGCGCAGACCGTCACCGTCACGTATGCAGACGGCACCACGTCGACCTTCACGCAGAGCTTCAGCGACTGGTACGCCCCGATGTACAACAACAACGAGAGCTTCGCGGTTGTGATGCCCTATCGGAACCTGGCCGACGGCAGCAAAGACAATCGCCCCTTCAACCTCTACGCGTATATCTTCGCTCTGGACAGCCGCAAGACGGTCAAAAGCGTGACCCTTCCGAACGATCCCAACGTTGTCGTGCTGGCAGCGACCCTCACCCGGCAGAACATTCAGGATCAGGGGAACCTGTCCCGCCTCTTCAATGCCGGGGCCATCTTCAGCAACGGAGTTACCTTCTCGGCGACTGGTGGCATGGACGGCGGAGGCGACGGCTGCACGCTGCCCAACGGGTGCGCGGACGCTTATTCAGCGCAGCAGCTCGGTCTTTCCGGCCCGTTCCCGAATCTGATCGTCAAAGGAACTCTGTTCGGATTCGGTCCTGTCAATACGGCTGACTGCACGACCGATTGCATCCCGGATGCGATCTCTCTTCCCAGTGCTCCGGGAGCTACCCTCTGGCTGCCATTTGGCGAGCAGAGGCCCTACACCACCATGACCCTGCTGGGCACCGGAGTTCAGGGCAGTCACACCGCAACCGTGACCGTGAACTACACCAACGGCACCCGCGACACCTTTAACCAAACCTTCAGCGACTGGTGTAATTTCGGCGCCAACCCAAATGAAAGCGTCGCGGTGAACGGCATCAATCGCATCAACAGCGATGGCACCCTGAACGGAGCAACCTGCAACCTTTATTCGTACACGTATGCTCTGGATCCCCATCGGGCCGTGCGCAGCGTAACCTTCACCAACACCGACCAAACCAGCTACTCGTTCGTTCTGTCGGTTACATTCCAGGCGGCCGGTTTCCAGGTCGGTGGGGTCCCGATCGGTCCGCGGCGTTACCCGATTTTCGGCCCGGCAAAATGAGGTTTTTTCGCTGATCCGTCAACCGATTCGACGGCAGAGGTACGCCGTCCTATGTTGATGCCCGCACGCCGTGCGATTCGAAGTGGGCTTCGATTTCTTCGAGCGTCTTGCCTTTCGTCTCAGGCAGGAAGAAGACGACCGTGAAGAAGTAAACGACGGTGAATCCGGCAAAGAGAAAGAACATGGACGAATAGCCGTACTTGCTGACGAAGGGCAGAAAGATGCCGGCGAGCGTGGTGGAGACGAGCTGGTTGATGACCAGCGCGATGCTCATGCCGTTGGAGCGGATGCGGGTGGGCATGAGCTCAGAGAGCGCGACCCAGATGCAGGCTCCCGGACCCATGGCAAAGAAGGCAACGAACGCGTAGAGGCCGAGCGCGAGCAGCCATCCGTGCGCGGGTTTGGGGACGGGTGCGATGAGCGCCTTGACGATGCGCAGCGGCGCGTTGCGCGCCGTTTGCAGATTCGCGAAGGGATTCTGGAAGAAGGCTTCGACGCCGTTGGCGGGAACGCTGGAGGCGCGGGTGATGCGGACGGGCGGCGCGCCGGGATTGTCGGAGCGGACGTAGTCCGTGGTGCCGGTAAATCCCCCGTAGGAATAGATGACGCTGAGCGAGGCGCGACCGGGTTGAATACCGGCGCCGGCAGAGCCTTCCTGGGCAAGCAGACGCGCGGCTTCGGCGGGGTCGAAGCGCAGGGAGAGTTGCTGGTCGGGACCGACGCTGGCCTGGAGGAGGTTGTGGCAGTCGATGCTCTGGTGCTCCGTGCGCAGGAACATGGTGGCCACGCCGACCATGGAGACGATGATGCCGGCGGTGCCGAGGATGAAGAGAAAGCGCCGGCCTTTGCGGTCGACCATCATCACGCCGACGATGGTCATGCAGAAGTTGACTGCGGTGAAGATGACATAGCCCCAGTGCGCCTGCAGGTCGGAGAGCCCGCCCTGGAGGAGGATGGCGGTGTTGTATCCGATGACCGAGTTGATGCCGGTGGCGGTGTTGCAGAAGAGGAGGACGCAGGCGAGCATGAAGGGCACAACATACTTACGCGCCAGCAGTGAGTCCTTCACCTTGCCGGCCGTCGTCTTCGACGCCTGGGTGTGCGCCGTTTCTTCCATTTCGCGCAGCTCGAGGGCGGCGTTTTCCTCAGAGCGGGAGCGCAGCAGAGCGGCAAAGGCGGCGTCGCGTTTGCCGCGGCGGAAGAGCCAGCGCGGCGATTCTGTGACAAAGAGGCTGCCGACGGCGAAGAGCAGCCCCGGCGGCAATGAGACCCAGAAGATGCTGCGCCAGGCCTGGTTCTCAACGGCGAGCAGGCCGGCAGTGCTGAGGATACGGGCGGCCGCCTGCACGTGGTAGCTGAAGTACATGCCGGTGAGCGCGGCAGCGAGAATGCCCAGCGTGAGCAGCCACTGGAAGATGCCCGTTCCCTTGCCGCGGCTGGAGGCGGGAAGACATTCAGCGAGGTAGAGCGGGACGACGATGCCGATGAATCCGCCGCTCATGCCCTGGAGCAGGCGGCCGAAGAAGAGCGGGGCGTAGCCGTGGGAGAGCGCGATGATGGGAATGCTGAGAACGAATGCGATGCCGCTGAGGAGCATGAGGGGCTTGCGGCCCAGCCAGTCGGCGAGCATGCCCGCAAACAGCGTGGAGAAGACGCTGCCCAGGAGCACCGCGGCGACAATGACGGAGAGCTGCGCGGCGGTGAGCCCGGAGGTGGCCTCAAGATACGGAAGCGCGCCGCCGATGATGCCGACGTCGATGCCGTAGAGCAGGCCGCCGAGCCCGGCGACGAGCAGAAGAAAGCGGTTGTAGCCGCGGCGCGTTCCGTTGGGAGCGGACGGGCCGGTGGAGGGCACATCGTTCGGCGAGGTCATTTTCACAGGGTCAGCAGGCCGTCAAAGGAGTACTTCGTACGTTTATACCTGAGGGAGCGCGGTTCCGGCGCGGGAATGACGATGGTGCGGGGTAATCGGCATCAGCGGCGACAGCGGGTGGCCTCCCGAATTTATCCTGAGATGTGACCGAAAGTCCGCAACAAAAACCCGGAACCGCGCGCTGGATGGCTTGGCTCCGATGGCTCGGCTTCGGAGTGGTGGGGCTCTGGTTGCTGGCGGCGCTGGCGCTGGTGACGCTGCGGTGGGTCGACCCGCCCGCCACGGCGGTGCAAATCGAGCGCCGCGTGCAGGCGTGGATGCACCATAAGCCGTATCACAAGCGCTACACCTTCGTTCCGCTGAGCCAGATCTCGCCCGATCTGCAGCATGCCGTGATCGCCGCGGAGGACGCGCGCTTCTACCAGCACCATGGATTCGACTGGCACCAGATGCAACTTGCCGCGGATGAGGATATGGATGGGGGCCGGATTCGCGGAGCGTCCACCCTGGATCAGCAACTCATCAAGAATCTGTTCTTCGGAACGGAGCGCTCGATTCTGCGCAAGGGCGCGGAGGCCAGCCTGGTGCCGGTGGCCGAACTGGTGCTGGGCAAGCAGCGCATTCTGGAGCTTTACCTGAACGTGGTGGAATGGGGCCCGGGGATTTATGGCGCGGAGGCGGCGTCTCACGCATACTACGGCACGGCGGCGCGGAATATCGGCCGTGACCAGGGTGCGCGGCTCGCCGCGATTCTGCCCGATCCGCGAAGGCGGCGGCCCGAGCGCATGAACCACTACAGCGCGCTGATTCTGGAGCGCATGAGCCAGATGGGCTGGTGACGATCCCAGCGTAACTCAGCGAATCTCCAGCACCGCCAGCCCCATCGGCGGCAGGGTCAGCGTCACGCGGTGATCGCGTACGGCGAGACCCTCCGGCGGCCCTGTCTCCGAAGCGCGACGCAATGCCTCGATCTGTTCGTGGGTGGGATATTTTGGGCTGCCCATCTGCTTCCAGGCGTCGAGTGTGTCGCCGTGTGCGGTGTCGACGCGACGGACCTCGGCCCACGCATTGTCGGGCACTCCCCTGAATTCCAGGGTGACGGACTTTTCGGAACCTGAGGCTCCCGGTTCAACCAGATTCCAGACGGCCACGACCAGGGTACCGTCAGCCCGGCGTGTCACCAGGGCTTCGTCGATCGGAGCAGCCAGGCGCTCATCCCCAAGCTCGTGCAGAAGCTGAAAGACATCGTAGGCCGGCTTGGGAATACCGTCTTCAGCGACGATGCCGAAGCCGCCGTAGAAGGGAGTTTTGACGACGCCCTGCTCCTCGAAGACATCCGAGAAAGTCCAGTAGGACATCATCTGCGTCTTGCCGTCGCAGCGGCTGATGGTATCGGCGAGCCACGGACCCATGTAGACCGAGTCGGTGATGGACTGGTAGTTGGCGTAGCTGGCGTTGTATTCGCTCCAGATCAGGGGAATGTCCGGACGCGCGGAGCGAAGAATCTCTTCGTGGACTTTGTCGACGGCGGCGCTGACCATCTGGTGCGGCGCGATGGCGCGCTGATCGTGGAAGACGTCTTTTGCCGAGTCATCGCCGTAGGCGTGTGTGGAGACGAAGTCCAGCGGCACGTGGGCCTCGACAGAATGTTGAATCATGTCGCCGATCCAGGCGGCCTGGGCGGTAGCAGGTCCTCCAACGCGCAGGCGCGGACTGACAGACTTCAGGGCGCGTGCGGTGTTGTCGTATAGCTCGAAGTAACTCTTCTGGGCAGGATTTCCGCCCCAGAATCCGATATCGGGCTCGTTCCAGACTTCGAAGTACCATTGCGCGACTTCATCGATGCCGTAGCGCGCGACGAGATGCTGCGCGAATGCGGTCATCAGCGCGTCCCACTTGTCGTAATCGGCCGGCGGGGCGATGTTCGGACGGTACCAGAAGCCCTGATAATCGGCGCGGGCAGCGAGCTTGTTGGGCATAAAGCTGATTTCGACAAAGGGACGAACGCCCTCAGCCAGGAGCCCGTCGTAAATTCTGTCGATGTAAGACCAGTTATAGATGGGATGGCCCTGCTGGTCTTCGGTATAGACGCCGTTTTCGTCGTCGAGAATGGCATGAAAGCGGACGTAGCGGAAGTCGGTGATCTTCTTTACGAGCCGAACATCGGCGCGATATTCGCCGCGCAGGGCGAGGTTGGCGCGGCCCGATCCGAACATCTGCTCCCAGAAATGGGGAAACGGGGTTGCGGGACCGCGGGCATCGACCACGATCACTTCAGAGGAGGAAGCAGACTGCTGGGCGGTCCCGCCAACGGCGAACACCGCGCAGGCAGCCGCCAGGATAGCGAATCGCGCACTCCACGCTCTGTTGCGCACGGCAACCTCCGGGGTTCTTCTGCGAAACAGGAAAGAAAGCACGGAGGACACTCACGGTAGAGTGCCCTCCGAGAGATCAGCTTCCGGGAGGCAATCAGAAGCTGAATCGAGTCTGCAACTGCACGGTGCGGCTGGCCAGTCCGCAGCCCGAGACGCCGAAGTCGGAGTTAACCGAGCTGACTGTGCCGTTCGGATTCACGCCGCCCAGGTAGGTGTCCATGCATCCGGTGTTGATGTTGGTTTTGTTGAAGAGATTGTAGGAGTCGACGCGGAAGGACCAATTCGCGTTGTCACCGAGGATTCGGTTGTTGGGCAACCCGAAAGCCTTGGACAGGCTGGCATCCAGGTCGTTATACCCAGGCCCGTTGAGGCTATTGCGTTGGATCCCGGGCAAAGGTCCCGGCGCGGTGTTCGGGAAGGAAGGAGCCTGGGTGTATGTGGGCGCAACGAAGTACTGCGTGCCGTTGCCGCCGAAGTTCGGGTCGATGCCTCCCAACCCCTCAAAATTCTTGTTCGAGGTGCTGGTGCCGAAGCCCTTGACGATCCCCGCCGGCCGCACCGAGTAATAGGTTCCCTGCTGGTAAATGCCGTTGGTGCCGTAAGTGGGATTCCATGGGAAGCCGCTGTCCACGTTCCAGATGCCGCTCAGCGACCAGCCGCCCGCAACTTTCTCCGCCCACGAGTGCCCGCTGAAGAACACCGGCTGCCACAGGCCGAAGAGCTTAAAGGCGTTCGCGACGTTATAGTCGGAGCGCCCGTAGGCTGCATGGGTGTCGTACGGATAAGGATCTTCAGAGTAAGGACCGGAATTCTCGTCCATGGCTTTACCCCAGGTGTACTGCGCCTCGGCCTGGAACTGGTGCGCGAAGTTATGTGTGAGCGTCGCCACCATGGAGTTGAAATTGCCGTTGCCAGAATTCTCGTAGTAGTCGATGAAGTTCACCGACGGGTTCTGCGCGATGCCCGCCTGCGCGGCGATGGCATTCCAGATGTTCTGGACGAGCAGGTGGCGCATCTCGCTTCCCTGATATCCGATAGTGGCTACGCTGTGGAACGGCAGCTGATAATCCGCCTCCAGCGAATAGTGGTAGTTGGTGATGGTCTTCGTATGCGCAGGGAAAGCCGTAACGCTGGTCGTACCCGTCAGCGGCAGGTTTGCGCTGCTGAAGGTCGTGATCGCATTTGGATTAGGCGGGTAGTTGAACAGCGAATTGGTGGTGTTGCCGACTGCGTAGACGATGCCTGTCCCGGAGCAGCTCGGGTTGGTGGTGTAAGGATAGCCGCAGGTGTAACTGGCGTTGATTGCGTTGGGCGGGTTGCCGTAGCCGTTCGCCAGAATGGCAATTTCGTTCTGGTTGTAGTTGATGCCGAATCCACCCCGGAGCACGGCGTTGCTGTGCGGGCCCCGTGGCTGCCAGGAGAAGCCGATCTGCGGACCCCAGTTGTTCTTCTGCGCTGAAGCAAGGTTTCCGCCAACGCGGATGTTCATCCCGGTCAGCGTATCTGCCCCGGATCCAAACTGCACCACGTCCAGGTTGTTTTCCTTGGAGCTATACGGGGAGAAATAGGACCAGCGGAGGCCGGCATTGATGGTCAGGTTGGAGAGGATCTTGTAGTCGTCCTGGGCGAAGAAACCCCACACACTGTCGCGGTTGTCTTCTCGATTGGAGAAGGGAACGCCGGTTTTGGAGCTGAACTCGCCGCTCTCGAAATACGGTGCGTCGTTGCCAAAATCCCAGAGGTTGTGGAAGTTGTAGCCGGGGCGTGCCGCATAGGTCGCACTGTTGAGGTAAGAGAGCCGCGTTACGTCGCCGCCGGCCTTGATGCTGTGCCGGCCCCAGATCTTGGTGAGCACGTCGTTATAGTCGTAGGTCCACTGGTCGAAATTGCTGGGGCCAGGAGCGCCGAAGAAGTTGAAGCTGGCGGTGCCGATGTTGTCGATATTGTCCTGGGGCAGCCCGAAGGGCTCCTGGGGGTTGGTGGCAATCTCGTTCCAGCGCCATCCGGCCGCATTGGCGCGCGCCTGGTTCAGCAGCGTGGACGAAAAGGTGTGGTTCCAGATGAGCGAAAATGCGTCATTCACCTGGGAGTGGTGCCAGAGGTTGGCAGCACGAACAGGGCCGGTGAAATCGGTCGAAGTGAGCGGCACCCAGTAGATGGCAAAGGTCAGACGGTCCTTCTGCGTCAGGTCAGCGTCCAGACGCCCGTTGTACTGGACCTGAGATGTCGACGAAGGGTTGACGGCATTGAAGAAGGCGATGTCTGGGGTAGTGCCGAGTCCGCCGCCCAAACCCGGCGCGGTGGCGGAGTTTCCGCCATAGGTCAGGTCCTGATTGCCAACGCCGGTGGTCATCGGCGAGCCGACGTTCAGCCCTCCTGTTTCGGTGTTGCAAGTCACCCCTTCGGTAAGACCGATGGAGGAACAGGTACGGGGGATGATCGTCGATCCGGAGGCAACACCCTCACCGGTAAAGGAGAGATATTTCGTGCCGATGGGCCCAGGCTCGGCCAGCGAATCGAACTGCGAGGTCTCATACCAGCCCTGTGACGTATTGCTGGCTGAAGTCGGGCTGGTCTCAAAGTTGAAGAAAGCGAAAAGCTTGTTCTTCCACAGCGGGCCGCCGATGCTGGCGCCATAGTTGTTGGTGCGCTCGTTGTCGCGGTTCACACCGCGCGAAGCCGCAGTTCCTGCATGGTTGGAGCCGGTCCCATTCCAGCGCTGATACGCGTTCAGCCCGGGACGGGAAGCCTTGAAGAAGGCGCTGCCGTGGATGGCATTGGTGCCGGATTTCGAGATGACTTCCATCTGCGCCCCGGTAAACCGTCCCGTCTCCGCGTCGTAGCTGTTGGCCACCACATGCATGTCATCAATCGAGTCCTCGCTGGGTGTGATCACGGTCGTGCCGCCCCACACCGCGCTGACGGTGCTGATGCCGTCGACGGAGATGCTGTTCGTCTCGTACTGGCCTCCGCGATCCTGCACCTGCGGGCCATTCTCAGTATTAAAGATGCCCCCCGCGCCGCTTCCGCCTGGTCCCTGGTTGCCGGGGTAGTTGTACGTGCCGCCCCCGCCGCCCTGGGCACCGTTGCCAAACACTCCGGGCGTGAGCTGTGCCAACTGGAAGACGTCGCGGTCCATCGATGGCATGTGCTGGATTTCATTGCTGCTGATGGTCGCGCTCAGGGTCGCGGTTTCCGTAGGCAGGCCCTGGGTTGTCCCGGAAACCGTAACCGTCTGCGAAGCCGCACCCACCTGAAGCTCCAGGTTGAGTTGGTTGGCCTGCTCAGGAATGATCTGCACGTGTTCGAGGACCTTGGTCTTGAAACCGCTCATCGACACGGTGAGCCGGTAAGGCGCAGGCGCCAGGGAGTTAATGGTGTAGATACCCTCGGCGTTGCTGGTGACCGTTTGCGACTGATTAGTAGCGGTATCCAGCAAAGTCACGGTAGCCCCGGGAAGGACCGCGCCGCTGGGGTCGGTGACCACGCCGCGCAGCGAGGCGTTGAACTGGGCGTGCAGCGGGCCCACCAGAAAGCAGGCCAGCGCGGACATCAGCAGAGCTGCCCGGAAACCGAGCCGGACAGTTTTCGATAGCGGAGAAATGACGTGGGGATCCATCCGGGACGTGCCGGATACTGACGGGATATGCATACTGGCTCTCCTTGACGAAATCGTCGCGTGTGAAACCTGGTTCCGGGCACGCGATTGAAAATGACCGTTTCCGTGGAGAAGGTCTGGATAATCGGGACTCGCCTTCTCTTTGGGTGCAAACGATTGCGCAACGTTGCGCAATCGTTTGCACTGCGGTTAAAATTCGTAACACTGAGCCACAGCCGCTGTCAAGAGAGTTTTTGCGATACAAACAGTCGAAGGCGTTTCGGCTGGGATAGCTTCCCGCATCCGTGGCCGGAGATCCTGGCCCGGGAGAGACAACGTGAATCACCGAAAGAATCTGAATCGTCGGCGTTTAGCCGGGCTGCTGGTGCTGGCAGGCCTGCTTGCGGCGCACACGGCCGCGTGGGCGGACCAAAACTACTCCCAGCAGGTCTTTTTCGAGAACAGCCTGTCGCCGAACGATGACTACTACTCCAGCGGCAGAGCCAGCGCGCCCAGCACGCTCCGCCTCATCGATGGAAAGCTTCCCGTAGAAACCGCACATTTCATCAGCGGGCCGAACGCCCTGGAGCTCGAATGGGATTCGGCGCCGCAGGGGGGCTGGTCCGCGGAGCTCAATCTCTACGAGTGGCGCGATCGCACGGTGGAGTTCCCGGGCACGAAGCTCTGGCTGTGGCTTTATGCCGCCGACGGTATCCGCGCGAAGGATCTGCCCAGACTTGCGCTGCGCGACACGGGCGGCAATTTCACATCGCTGCTCGATATCGGCGCCTTTACGTCCGATCTGCCGCCCGGCAAGTGGACGCGCGTGGGCATCCCTTTGGACGCGTTCCGCACCGCGTCGGTGCACCCCTTCGAGCCGCATCGCGTGAACCGGCTGGTCTTCGCGCAGGGCGCGGCCGATGGAGCGCAGCACACGCTCGACATCGACGACATTCGCATCGAAAACGATCCGCCCGCGGATCAGGCAGCGCCTCCGACGCCGGAGGGAGTTACGGCCAAAGGATACGAGCGCCACATCGATATCACCTGGCAGCCGGTTGCTGATCCCGCACTCGCGCAATATGTGATTTATCGCTCGGAAGACGGCCAGCCGTTCCAGCCCATTGGCGTGCAGCGGCCAGGCGTCAATCGCTACTGCGATTACACCGGCAACCCGCACATGACAGCCTCTTATCGGGTGACGGCGCGAACCTCGTCGCTGCTTGAATCGCCGCCGTCGGCGCCGGCCATCGCGTCCACCCACCCCATAACGGATGACGAGTTACTCACCATGGTGGAGGAGGCGTCGTTCCGCTATTACTGGGAAGCGGACGAGCCGCATTCGGGCATGACTCGTGAAAGCACGCCGGGCAACGACGACATTATCGCCCTCGGAGCCAGCGGCTTCGGGATCATGGCCATCACGGTGGGCGCGGATCGTGGCTTCATTACTCACCAGCAGGCCATCGATCGCCTGCTGCGCATCACCGCCTTTCTCGAAAGGGCGGATCGCTACCACGGCGCATGGCCGCACTTTCTGAGCGGCAGCACTGGGCACACGCTGCCTGTCTTCGGCATGTATGACGATGGAGCGGACCTGGTGGAGACATCGTTCCTGATGGAGGGGTTGCTGGCGGCGCGGCAATACTTTAAGGCAGATGGCCCGGCCGGGCACGAGCTGTACGAACGCATCACGCGCCTGTGGGACGGCGTGGACTGGAACTGGTTTCGCGCGACGCCCCAGCGGGATGCTCTTTACTGGCACTGGTCGCCCGATTACTCCTTCTATATAGCGAATCGCCTCACCGGGTGGAACGAGGTGATGATCACCTATCTCGAGGCCATCGCTTCGCCAACCCATCCTATCCCCGCCAGCGATTATTACAGCGGATGGGTTGGTGAAGGCATCGGGAACCAGTATGCCAACGGCAAAAGTTATTACGGCATCACGCTGCCGGTCGGCGGAGGCACGGGCGGACCGCTCTTCTTCACGGACTATTCCTTTATGGGCTTCAATCCGCGCGGAATCCACGACCGCTTCACCGACTACTTCGACCAGAATCGCGATCAGGCGCTGATTAACCGCGCTTACTGCATTCACGATCCGAATCACTGGAAGGGATACGGCGCGGATGCGTGGGGACTGACAGCCGTGGATGGTCCGCAGGGCTATGTTCCCTACGAAGCGACGCCCGATCTGGACGACGGGACCATCGCGCCGACAGGGGCGATCAGCGCCATGGCGTACACGCCGGAAGCGTCGATGGCGGCTTTGCGGCACTATTATCGCGATCTCGGCGCGCAGCTGTGGAGTATCTACGGGTTTCGCGACGCTTTTAACCTCCAGGATAACTGGTACTCCGGCATCACGATGGGGCTCAATCAGGCGCCCATGGCAGTGATGATTGAGAACCAGCGCAGCGGCCTTATCTGGAAGAACTTCATGGCCAATCCTGAAATTGCGCCGATGCTGCAGAAGATCGGCTTTCGCCCCGATCAGCAGACTGCTTCCGCCCATACGGGCGGCTCTGCACCTGCCGGAGGCCAGTAAGTCGGAATGGGGAACGACATCAGAAACTCGGACAGGAAACGCAGTCACAATCCGGCAACTTCGGGCGAGTCCGGCCGCCAGGCCGTGAACCTCAAGGAACTCGCGGCGCACCTGGGACTGTCGCTGACGACCGTGTCGCGCGTGATGAACCACGCCGCCGACGAGTACCGCATTGCCGCCGCGACGCGGCAGCGAGTGCTGAAGGCCGCCGCCTCGATGAACTACGAGCCGAATGTTTTTGCCCGAGGCCTGAGAAAAAAGCGAAGCTTCACCGTGGGCGTAATGGTGCCGGAGATCAGCGAGGGCTATGCGGCCACGGTTCTGGGCGGCATTGAGGATGCGCTGCTGCAGGAGAAGTTCTTCTACTTCGTGGTGAGCCATCGCCATCGCAACGAGCTGTTGCAGAAGTATCCTCGCCTGCTGCTTGCGCGAGCGGTGGAGGGGATTATCGCCGTGGATACTCCGATCCAGGAAGAACTCTCGATTCCGGTCGTTGCCGTATCGGGTCACCGCCGGAAGAGGGGGATCGTAAACATCGAGATCGATCACCTGGCTGCGGCCCGGTATGCGCTCTCGCATCTTGCGGAGCTGGGCCATCGCCGAATCGCGTTCATCAAAGGACAGAGCTTCAGTTCCGATACACACGCGCGATGGGACGCTATCCGCAAGGTCTGCTCCGAGCTGAAGATTCCGGTCGACGCGGAGTTGGTGGTCCAGCTGGAGGGCACGGCCCCGGGGAGCGAGCCGGGTTACACCGCCACGCAGAAATTGCTGAAGAACGGAAATCGCTTCTCGGCGATGTTTTGTTTCAACGATGCTTCGGCGATCGGCGCGATCACAGCGCTGCACGAGGCAGGTCTTCACGTGCCGCGTCAGGTATCGGTGGTCGGATTCGATGATATTCCCAGCGCAGCGACCATGCGCCCGGCGCTCACCACGGTGCGCCAGCCCCTGTACGAGATGGGACGCACCGCTGCAGTGAACCTTCTGCGGCTCATTCGCGAAGGAGCCAGCGAGCCGCCGCAGCAGTCGATTCTGGTATCGCCCAGCTTCGTCCGCAGACAGTCCACCGAGAGGGTTGCCAAAGGCTGAGTTACCCGGCTGCAATCTGACTTACCTGTGAGGCAGGCTGACGGCGTAGAGATACCACGCTGCGTGGGGCAGCCATTGTTCCGTCCATCGCCAGTCATCGTCCTTGCCGGTCACCGCATAGCCCTCATTAAAGGCGATTCCGTCCTCATCGTCAGCGGCAGCGGTAATTCCGTTGATGATGGCGCCCGGAGCATTGGTGTATTTCCAGGACCGGAAGAACATGTAAGCCGCGTTTTCGTGCCCACTGCCGATCAGCATGCAGGTGCCGAAAGGATTGCGGCCCAGGATCCAGTGCAACTGATCTTCGGAGTAAGTCTCGAGCGCGCTTTGAAACTGAGGATCCCCGGCAAACAAAGGCGCTGCCATGCGTGCAGCGGCAGCCAAAGATGCCAGCCGCGCGTCCTCTCCCTGCCACCAGGGGGCAGCTTCGGTGTCGTGCGGAAAGAAGAAGGCGGTGCGCACCTGGCCGTCGCCCATGCGCACCAACTGGCGCGCATAGTCAAACGGATTGTTGACCTCGCGCGTGGTTGCCAGCTCGAACTGCAGAGACTTTTCGACAACTTCACGGACCCGCTCCCGATTCTGTGGAGATGCGATCTCCGCATAGCGCAACAGACTGACGACCGGCAATCCCGCATCGGAGGGATGGAAGAACGGCCGCGTGCCGTCATTGGCGCGCCAGTAGTTGTGGAATGCCCCGGAAGAAGTCAGCCGCGCCATCAGGTGCGCCGCACGCCGGTCCGCGGCTTCGAGATAGATGGCTTGATGCGAGGCCCGATAAAGCTCCGTCGCTGCCATCAGGGCGCAGTAGTCGTCGAGGATGTTCTCCGTGTGATCGTTCAGCAATTCCGTATTGTGCGCTTCGAGAAACGCGAAGGCGGATTCCGCCGTTTCGAGATACCGGGATCGCGGGAAGTCGCCATCCTCGGGCATGGTGCTGGCCAGCGCGAGCGCTGCGATGGCCATTCCGCCGCCGGCGCGGAAGCCGGCCTCATAAGCGTGCGGCCCCGTTGCTGCGCCAACGTTCTCGCTCGACTGGCCGGCTGAGGTCTTGATGTGCGTGCGCCAGTTCGGATTTCCAATGGCGCGGTCTTTCGCCAGCTTCTGCGGGCCGGGAGCGTTGATGCTTTCCAGAAACGAGCCGTTGGGCCGCTTGATTCGAACCAGGAAATCGGCGCCGTAAAGTCCCTCATCGAGCAGGCGGCGCTCATATTCGCTGAAGTTATCGTCGTGGCGGACTTTCAGCAGATCGTAGCTGGCCAAAAGCGTCCACGCGACGAGCGGCACCTGCTGGGGATTGAAATAGGAAGTCGGGTTCTGGTGCGAGAGGTGGATGCCGTAATCGCCGGTGGCATCGTACCAGCCGCCATGCACGTCGATGGTTCCACCCGGCGGCTCCGGTAACTCGAGATGACGGTCGTCGCGGTCCATATCGCCACTGGCCCGCTGCCCTTTGAAGTAATAGATAACGTTGGACAGCGTTTTTCGCTCCAGCAGATCCTTGCCTAACTCGAAGGAACAGGAGCTGGCGACTCCGTCGCGGCTGGTTACTCGCAGGACATAACGGCCGGGGGTTCGCCAGGACGAGAAGTCTGCCTTCCAGAAATGCCAGTTACGCCAGTGGTCGACGGTGCCCGCGGGCTCGAGGGTTCCGGTCAATACCGTTTTGCCGGAATCCTCCTCCACGAGCGCAAAGGAAGCGGGAGCGATGTCGCCGGTGCTCTCGACCAGCGCTATTTTGGGCGCGGTTGTCTCGTAGCCGACCTGATCCGTGAGAACACGGACTTGGGCAGAAGCCAGGGATCCGGCCAATCCCAGGAAACTTAGGATCGCGAGCAAACGAAGGCATCGCATCGTCAATTACCCCTCCCGCGGCACAGGTGCGACTATAACCTGGAGTTTCCCGGCGATGGACGGCAATAGTTACAGGGCTGAGAAATTCGTGACATCATGGGTGTGTTCGATCGGTCCCGGTGGAGGCGAGTTGAGAGGAATTCCGCGCTGGCGGCTTCGCGATCTCCGGCAGGGGATGCTGATGTTGAGCGCGATTGCGATTTCCCTGCCCGCGGCTGCGTTTCCGCTGAAACACCACTCGCACCCGCCAGCAGGGCCGCAGATCATCGCCTACGTTTTTCCCCGGAACCAATTGATTCAACCTGGCGAGATCGCCGCGCGCAAGCTGACCCGCATCAACTACGCCTTTGCCCTGATTCAGAGCGGCCGCATTGTCACGGAGGACCCGGTGGACGCGCCGAACCTCGTCACTTTGGTCGCGCTCAAACGGGAGAATACGTCGCTGCAGGTGCTGGTATCGGTTGGGGGATGGCTCGGGTCGGGGAACTTCTCCGATGTGGCGCTGACCCGGGAGAGCCGCGCGCAATTCATCGACAGCGTGATCGCTTTCGTCGAACGCTACCAGCTGGACGGTCTGGATATCGACTGGGAGTATCCTGCTCAGGTTGGCGCGGGCAACCGCTTCCGGCCGGAAGACAAACGCAACTACACGCTGTTGCTGATGGAGATGCGGGGGCGATTCAACCGTGAGCAGCACAAGCTGGGACGCCGTCTCTATCTGAGCGTGGCGGCGGGCGCATCGCAGGACTTTCTCGACCACACAGAAATGAGCCGCGTGGCGCACTCTGTGGATACGGTGAACCTGATGGCCTACGACTACTACGAGCCCGGCGACGAGAAGATCACCGGCAATCACGCACCGCTGTATGCCGATCCGGCCGATCCGCAGCGCGCTTCGGCGGACGCGTCCATTCACGAGTTCGAGGATGCCGGAGTGCCGGCGCGCAAGATCGTTCTGGGCGTTCCTTTTTACGGCCACGTGTGGGGTCATGTCGCGGCTACGAACCACGGACTCTTCCAGCCCGGCTCGCCCGTGCCGAACGCATTTTCCGGATATAGAAACATTGTGGCCAATATGCTGAACAATGGGTTCACGCGCTACTGGGACACGTTCGCATCGGTTCCGTATTTGTATAGCCAGGAGAAAGCGCAGTTTGTCTCCTACGAGGATCCCGAATCGCTGGCGCTGAAATGCGCTTACGTTCAGCATCACCGGCTCGGCGGGGTGATGTTCTGGGAGTATGAGGGCGATGCGTCGGGAGCGCTGCTGGATACCATCGATCATGCGTTTTACCGCGGCACGGAAGTCAGCGAGGGCGCGCAATGAGCTCAACCGTTTCGGTTTCTCAGTCCACCGGCATCGCCGGACAAACCACCTCGAATCGCGTCGTTTCCATCGACATTTTCCGCGGCATCACCATGGCGCTGATGATTTTCGTCAACGATCTGGACAGCGTGCACGGCCTGAGCAAATGGACGTATCACATGCCGGCCAGGGTGAACGCCATGACCTACGTCGACATGGTGTTTCCAGCGTTTCTCTTCATCGTCGGGATGTCTCTTCCCCTGGCGGTACGGCAACGGCTGAAGCGCAACGCTTCCATCGGGCGGCTGTGGCTGCACATCGCGCTGCGATCGCTGGCACTGCTGATCATGGGCCTGATCCTTGCCAACGCCGATCACGGCGATCGGACGAGGATGCACCTCGCTCCCGACCTCTGGGCTCTGATCGGACTTGTCGGAGCGATCCTGCTGTGGAACGTGTACGGCGACGGCAATCGCAAGCTGGCGACCGCGCTGCGCTGGACCGGCGCGGCGCTCATTGTCTTTGACTTCGCGATCTTTCGCCGCGCTGTCCCGGGAGGAGAAGCGTGGATCCGGTTCTCCTACCCTGAAATTCTGGGCCTGATCGGCCTGACCTACTTTGCGGTTTGCCTGCTGTATGTTCCCACGCGGCGCTGGCGGCTTGCGCCGGTGGCATGGCTGGTGATCCTGGTGGCCTATAACGCCGCCTGCTGCGCTCACTGGATCCCGCTGGACCATGTGACGCTCTATGAATGGCCCTTCGGCAACGGGGCCATGGCGAGCCTGGTGATGGCCGGCATCGTCACTTCGCTGATCTTCCTGGATGGAGAACGCGCGACGACCCCCGCACGGAAGATGGCGCTCGGCACAGCGATGGGCGTTGTGTGCTTTGCCGCCGGCTGGTATCTGAGGCCGCTGGGCATCTCGAAGATTCGCGCCACGCCCACATGGGCGCTGTGGACTGTCGCCGCCTGCTGCATTCTTTTCACGCTGCTGTACTGGCTCTGCGATGTGAAGAAGCAGACGCGCTGGGCATGGATTGTTCGACCCGCCGGCTCGAATACGCTGCTCACCTATCTGATTCCCGATCTCTATTACTTCCTGGTGGGATGGACGGGAACTGCGTGGCTGCTGGAGCACTGGAACCACGGCTGGCCCGGAATTGTGCGCGCCGTGGCATTCACGGTGGCCATGCTGCTGCTCGCCCACGCCGCGACCAGAGCGCGGCTGCGGATGCAGCTCTGAAAATCCTGTTTGGCCGGCCGCGCCCTCTCGATGGTCTTCGACAAAGGCGGCATCAGGTGGATAACCGCGTTCGCATTCGCATCGTCCGCGAAGGATAGTAGTATCGGGCCAGCCGCGAAGCCGCCTGTTGAGACTTGTCAGCCTGGTGCTTCGCGAAGGAGCTGCGTTGGCGATTCCGGAAATCTCAAGCGGAGCCCCATTGCCGCCGGCGGACGGCGCGGGCGCGGGACTTGCTCCGGATGAGGTGATTGCGGACCGCTATTGCGTGAAGCGGCGGCTGGGCAGCGGTGGAATGGGAGAAGCCTGGCTGGCCGAAGACCTGCTGCTGCACCGGAAGCTGGTGCTGAAGCGGCTGACCAGCACACCCGCGGTGGGGACGGCCGGGGCAACGCAAGCCGGGCGCCTGCTGACAGAAGCCAAGCGCGCCACCGCCATCGACAGCCCGCACATCGCCCAGGTGTTCGACGTGTGCAGCCATCGTGGCGAATGGCTGCTGGCCATGGAGTACGTAGCGGGGCGGAGCCTGCGCGAGGTGTTGAGCGCGCCGCTGCCGGCGGAGACGTTTTTCGCGCTGGCCGTGCAGATTGCGGAGACCATCGAGACCGCGCACGCGAGCGGCATCCTGCACTGCGACATCAAGCCGGAAAACATCATGGTGACGGAGCAGGGCTTCGTCAAAGTACTGGACTTCGGGCTGGCGCAGTTGATGGCCTCTCCCGACGGCAGCAACGAAACGGTGAGCGTGGCCAGCGCAGCCGCGGCGTTTGCAGGAACGCCTGGCTATATGGCGCCGGAGGTGCTGCGGGAGACGGAGCCAACCGAGCAGTCCGACATTTTTTCGCTGGGCGTAGTGCTGTACGAGATGGCGGGCGGCCGAGCGCCGTTCCGGGGCAAGAGCATGGCCGACTGCGTGCAGATGACGCTGGCCGCCGAACCGTCGCCTTTGGACCTGAAAGCGCGGGGACTGCTCGAGGATCTGAATCGGATTCTGAAGAAGGCGCTGATGAAGGACCCGCAGCGGCGCTACGCTACGGTGCGGGACCTGCTGGTGGATCTGAAGAGCTGTGCGTCGGCCGAGCCCGCGGCACGCCGGATGCCGCGAACCATGGCGATCCTGGCGGCCGCGGCGGTTGTGCTGCTGATCGTGGCGGGATGGCTGATGACGCGATGGCATCGGCCGCCAACGATCGCGCGCGGGCCGGTGGCGGCGAAGACGCGGCTGCTGGCGGTGCTGCCCTTTCGCGTAATCGGGCCCGCCAACGGGGCCGATGTGGGCGGGATGAGCGCGTACAGCGAGGGACTGCGGGAGGCCATCACGTCCAGCCTGGCAAGCGTGGCGCCATCGGACCAGATCGATGTGCTGGCGGCAAGCGAAGTGCGGGCGCACGCGCTGAAAACCGCGGAGGACGCGCACCGGGAGTTAGGCGCCGATTTGGTGATCGACGGAAGTTATCAGCAGTACCGGAACGAAGTGCGGATTTCGTATGCGCTGATCGACGCGGCCGGACGGGTGCTGCGCTCGGATATGGTCACCAGCACGCTGACCGACCCGTTCACTCTGGAAGATAACGTGGTGAAGGGCGTGCTGGCGATGCTGCGGATTGCCCCGGCGGGCTCGGGCACAGGACCGGCGCAGGACTTCGGGACTCAGGTCCCGGCCGCCTACGACGCGTATCTGAGAGGCATTGGATATCTGCGCGACTTCGATATCGCGGACAATCTGAAGAAGGCCGAGCAGAGCTTTGAGGAAGCGACCGAGAAAGATGGTCAGTTCGCAGCGGCCTGGGCCGGTCTGGGCGAGGCGCAGTGGGCACAGTACCAGGCCAGCGGAGACACGGCGAAGATTGCGCAGGCGCGCGGGAATTGCGGGAAGGCAATGAAGCTGAATCCGGCCGTGGCGGCAGCGCAGATCTGCACGGGCACCATCGACGACGGAACCGGCCAGGCGCAGGCGGCGCAGCAGGCCTTTCTGCGGGCCCGGACGCTGGATCCGGAAAGCGACACGGCGCTGAATGGGCTGGCGCGAACGTACGAGGAGATGGGCAAGCCCGACGCGGCAGCGCAGGTGTATCAGCAGGCGATCGAGGCGCGGCCTTCCTACTGGGCGAATTACTTTGCGCTGGCGAACTTCCTGGTGCGTCGCGCCGATTATGCGCGGGCAGCGACGGTGCTGGAGCAGGCGGTTGGGAAGTTTCCTGCCAACAGCTTCCTGGCGCGCCGGCTGGGCGTCGTTTATTTCTTCGAGGGACAGTTCGGACCTGCGGCGAAGATTCTCCAGCAGGCTCTTGCGGAGCGGCCGCATGCCGAAGCCTGGATGGATTTAGGGCAGGTGTACCTGCATCAGAAGCAGTTTGGACCGGCGACAGCGGCGCTGGAGACGGCGGCGCGGATGAGTCCACAATCGGCATCCGTGCAGGCGGATTTGGGCGACGCGTACGCATGGAGCGGAACCCAAACGGCCAAAGCCCAGCCGCATTATCAGCAGGCGCTGGCTCTGAGCACCGGCCGGCTGAAAGTAGACCCGCAGGATCTGAATGCGCTGATGATAGCGGCGTACTGCGCCGCATCTCTGGGTGAGCGGCAGCCGGCGCTGGCGTGGCTGAACGCGGCGCTCCAGCATGCTCCCGAGGACGCGGAAGTTAATTACTACGCGGCGCGGGTGTATGCGCGGCTGGGCGACCAGGCAGCGGCGCGGCAATGGGCCGAGACGGCGATCGCACACGGCTATTCAAAAGCCGATGTGATGAGCGCGCCGGACCTGCAGGGGGTTGCGCCCGCGAAATAAAACCGGCGCGGCGCCCTCAGTTCTGGATCTGAAGGTGCGGATCGCGGCACTCCAGGTGACGGTGGTGCGGATCGTGGGTCGCAACGGGCGCGCCGGGATCGATGGTCAGGAACTGGACTTCGAGCTTGTAACGGCAGCCGATGGCTCGCTTTTTTGCCACTAAACTATCGAAATTGCTGCCGAAGTTAAAGTCCTCTTCGTGGAATTCATGTTTGAAGGGATGCAGCGGGCAAGCCTGGCCGTTGGCGCCGGTCGCGCTGATGGGCACCAGGCGCCGGACGCGAAAGCTGCGATTGCCGCTGGAGTTGAACACCATGTACTCGGCATTGCTCACTGAGATGAGCATGGGCGGATGGTCGGTCATATCGGCTGCGGTGGTCTGGTCGTAGTGGCAGGCGGCCTGGCGGTCGATGCGCTCGACGTCGACGGCGCACTTGCGGCCATGGGTTCCGGCGGGGGAATCCCAGGTACAGAGGGTTGCGTCATCGTCGGCCGGGGCCGGATTGGGCGCGGGATTCGGGAGTGGGCCAGCCGCATGGGCAGCCAGCGTAGCACCCAGCAGCAGCGTGAGAGCTGGAATGGATTTCACGGAGTTCTCCTCGGAGGTTGGGTTGGGAATGCGTGTGCCTGCAGAGCGAATCGCAGCGACGGCCGGGGGACGCGTCCGCGTGCCTGCCAGTATGCGCAGCACGGCCGGTGAAGCGCAAGGAAAAATGCGGGCCGCCCGAAATTACCGAATCGCGAAATCCATGCCGCTGCCGTCGTCAGGAACGGTGAAGGTGATGGTGTCCCCGGAATGGTCGAAGCCCACTGCCCTCCCGTTGACCAGAACCGCGTCGTGACTGGCGCTTCGCCCGTACACCTCCGCGCGAATCTGCTTCCACCATGCCGGAAAGGAACCTTCGTGCGGGCCGATTGTGACGTGCAGAACGCCACCGGAGATTGCGCAGGTAAATTGCATGCGCAGATAGGCGCCACGCTGGTAGGCCAGGGTGCGGCCGTCGTCCAGATACAGGCCGCCGCCGCAGGAAGCGCCTTCGCCGGGATTGCCCGGATAAATGCGGAGGGTCAACGGACCTTGCGGGGTCTCGTTGGTGTCCTGAGTCAGCGGCTCCATGGGCAGGATCGTTCCGCCGCGCACAAAGACGGGAAGGGTATCGATTTCCGGACGCAGGTGGACCGCAAGCGGAACCTGAGTAGCCGGGTCGGGGGGAAGCACTGGATCCGCCGCGGGGTGCGCCGCCGGATCGCTCACTTTCTGCCCGGTCCAGAAGTTAAACCAGTCCGCGGAAGGAAACTCGACTGTGTAGTTGTCAATGAGGTCGGAGAATGGCGGCGGAGCGATCAGCAGATCGGGACCGAGCAGGAATTCCGAGGAGGCGCCGGGGTCGAGATCGATGGGATGGCGATCGGGTGCCGCGTCAGGAAACTCGAGAAAGAGCGGGCGCTCGATGGGCAGGCCGGTACGGGAAGATTCCTCGGCCAGAGTATAGATATAGGGAAGCAGCCGATAGCGTGCCTCGATGAAGCGGCGGCGGATCGCCTCCTGCGCGGGGCCGCCGGCCCACGGCTCCTGGGGCTGACTTCCCTTCTCCGTGTGGTCGCGGTCGATGGGCTGGAAGGCGCCGATCTCGATCCATTTCGTCAGCAGATCCGTGGTGGGCGAGCCGGCAAAGCCGCCGACGTCGGCGCCGGAGAAGGCGAAGCCGCTGAGGCCGAGATTCTCGAGCATCGGCGTAGTCATGCGGAGATGGTTCCAGGTGCTGCTGTTATCGCCGGTCCAGGTCGCGGCGTAGCGCTGGCCGCCGGCATAGGTGGCGCGGGTCAGGACGAAGGGCCGTTGATCGGGCTTGATGGCCAGCAGGCCCTCGTAGGTGGCCCGGGAATTTTCCATGCCGTAGACGTTGTGAATCTCGGCGTGCGTGGCGGTGCGGGGCTGGAAGCCGGGCTCTTCGATGCGATGGACGGCGTCGAGAGGCATCGTCTTCGTGGCCGTGTCGAAGATGGACGGCTCATTCATGTCATCCCAGAAACCGGCCACCCCGATGTCGTAGAAATGCCGGTAGAGGGATCCGAACCACTGGCGCGCGGACTGGCGCGTAAAATCCGGGAAGACGCTCGGCCCCGGCCACACGACTCCGGAATAGACAGAGCCGTCGGGATTCTTCACGAAGTCGTCGCCGGCGATGCCGCTGTCGTAGGGAGCGTAATTTTGGCCGGGCAATTTGGCGATATGCAGATCGGCAATCGCGACCACGTGAAAATTCTCAGTCCCGAGTTTCGCAATCATCCCGGCAAAATCGGGAAAGCGGCTGGTGTCTACAGTAAAGGGCCGGTTCTTCTCCTGGTAATCGATATCGAGGTACATGGCGTCGGCGGGAATGCGATCCGCGCGCAGACGTGACGCGATGGAGAGCACCTGCGACTGCGGATAGTAACTGTAGCGCGACTGCTGATAGCCGAGAGCCCACAGCGGCGGCAGCGGCGGGGTCCCGGTGAGCCACGCGTAGTCCTCGACGACCTGTTTGGGCGTAGGTCCGTAGATCAGGTAATAGTCGATGGGGCCGTCTTCTGCGCCGAACGAGTAGCGGTCGCGCGACGCTTTGCCGAAGTCGAAGCTGCTGCGCCAGGTGTTGTCGAGCAGAACGCCCATCGCCAGGCCCGCGCGATAGCTCATGAAGAACGGGATGGACTTGTACAGCGGATCGGTGGACTCCTGGAATCGATAGGCGTCGGTGTTCCACAGTGTGAAGGCCTGGTTGCGGCGGTCGAGGGGGCCGGTCTTGTCGCCGAGGCCGAAAAAGTGCTCGTCGAGCGGCAAAACCTTCGAGATACGGAAGGAGTCGCCGTCCCAGGCGATGGGGCGCGCGTCCTGCTGGAGGACATGGCCATCAGCATCGCGAACCGTCAGCTCCAGGGTTGCGCGGCTGATCTCCACGCGCAGGAGCCTGGTCGCGAAACCTACGGAGTCCGGCGTGGCAAGCGGTGTCACGGCAACCCGGCTATGGCGCGGTCCGGCGAGAACCGCCCAGGAGGCGTCTTCAGGAAGCGTGCCGGTGCGGCTGACGCGAATGCGGACGACATCGTCACGCAGAGCAACGACCCTCTCATGCGCGGAGCCGGCATACAGATCGATTCCGTCGGGCAGCGCAGTCAGTGAGGTGACGCCGCCGAGGACAAACGGAGCGCCGCCAGAGATGGATTGCTGCGCCACCAGAGGAACGGTGGCAAGTGCTGCAAGGACGACAAGGGCCGCTGCGCGAGGAACAAGATGCCGCATATCAATTCCCGATCGATCCATAGAGTGGACACTGGTCATTGCGGAGCCTGGGCCAGGGAACGCAGGTTGCAGCTGGCTCGGACCGCGCCGCCAACACAACACACGTCCTCGGGCCGGAAATCAGTTGAGACTCCGGAGCCTTCTTCAGGGAACAGCAGGCGGAGGGCGATGCGCTGCCCTCCGCACGTGGCGGATCAGAAGGAATATTTCGCCGAGACCTCCATCAGCCGGCGCCCCAGCTTGAGAGGAGCCGAGCCGAAGTCCTCTGTGGGGCTGTAGGTGGCCGACTGCGGTGTGGCGCCGGGAGCGGTGTTGCTCAGCAACAACGTGGTCTGCGAGGCGTAGCCGGTTCCGAAGCTGTTGAGCGCGTGATTGAGGAAGTTGAATCCCGCAATGCGCAGGCTGAGATTACGGTCGCCGCCGAGGGTGAACCCCTTCTGTACTGTGAGGTCGGTATTGAAGAAAGCCGGCCCGTGCGCATAGGGCTCGATGTACTCGCCGTTGGTGCCAGTAGCGGGCAGACCGAAGCAGGTCGGGTTCAGGAACTGGTGCGAGGCGAGACCGGAGCGAGGATCGCATTTGATGACCGGCTGCAGGTTGACATCGGGCGTGCCGAGGATCGTGGTGTTACTCACTCCGTAGCCGGTCGCGCCCTGGCCGATGTTGCCCTGCACGTAGTAGCCGGGCGATGCGCTGACGCCGGTCTGCATGTCGGGGCCGCTCTGGAAGTTGGTGATTCCGGAGATGAGCCACCGGTTGATGAACCCGCCCAGCGCTCTCTGGGTGGTGAACTTCCCCGTTTGCCAGGAGTAAGAGAGATTAAGGACCTGGGTGCGATCGAAGTTCATCGGGCCGTAGTTATCGTCCAGGTGGAAGGGGTCGACCCCGGCAGTCCAGTTGAAATCGGCGGACGAGCCGAGAATGCCAAGCGCCTTGGAGAAGGTGTAATTGGCGTTGAAGTTGACTGGCCCAGCCTGCTTGACGGCTTCAATCTGCAGACCGTTGTAGTTGGCGTAGGTGTTATGCTCGGGAACCAGAATCTGGTTATAGCGGTTGTAGGGGCGCGCCTCCTGGATGGCCTTGTCCCCCGGGTAGTTATAGATGGTGTCAAGGCTGCCGGCCTGAGCAGGGGTGCAGCCCGTGGAGTTGCAGGCCCCCGGCGCCTCAGCATTGATAGCCGCGGCAGCGGTCGGCGTAAAGAGATAGCCCACCGGAATGGCGTTGATGTTATCCAGCACCACCGGCTGCGTGGTGCCGTTATCCATCAGCGAGTTGCTGTTGTTGCCGACGTAGGAGCCCTGCAGAATCCAATGCCCGGGCATCTGCTGCGCGATGCTGAGGCTGTAGTTGTTGGTAACCGGCTCGTTGTTGTCGCTGGGATCGAGGCCGTACACCGTGGAGGGCGAGATATAGGTTTCGGTGCCTCCCGCGTTGCCATAGGTGTAGGGGTTCAGGTGCAGGGTGTTCACGCCCTCGAGAGTATTGTCGCCAAAGCCTTCCAGGTCGGTGAAGCGGACGTTCTCGGCTTCGGCGAACTCGCTGCTGACATCGGTCTGTGAATCGTGGAAGCGATAGACGCCAATGCCGCCGCGAACCACCGTTTTGCCGTTGTGGAAGACATCCACGGCGAAGCCGGCGCGCGGCTCGAAGTAGAACGGAATGCTGCCGACGCCGTCGTTGGGAACGGACGGCGTGTTCTGGTGCCAGGTAATGCCGGGTAGCGGGTTGGTCGTGGCATTGTAGGTGGAGTTGTACAGGGCCGGGTTCCAGATTGCCACACCGATGCCGTGGGCATCCTGCCAGGCGTTCAGCTTCGCCACGCGAACGCCATAGGTAAGAACAAAGTTGGACGTAACTCGCCAGGTATCCTGGGCGTAGAAGTCGGTATCCCAGAAATACATGTCGGTATAGGGATTGAAGTTCTGCTGATGCCAGTCCTGAATCTGGCCTTCAAAGAAGTTAGCCAGAGCGTTGCCGCTGTTAAAGTGCGGATTGCCGAAGGCGGGAGAGCCGTTCGGGTAGGTGCCGTTGTAGTCGAAGAACTCACTGCCGGCAGTACCGTAGTAGTAGTCCTGGATAATGCCGTTGGTGGAGGGATTGGTCGCGGTCTGGTTGTTGGTGGTTCGCTGGCTGAAGATACCGACCTTGACCGTGTGTTTACCCCACACTTTTGTTAGATTGTCCCCGACGTTGGGCTGCAGTTTTTTCAGCTCCAGAGGGTTCAGAGAGTAATCCGGCCATAGGCCGAGCGGAAGTCCGCCATAGGTGGTATAGGTTCCCAGCTGCGGATACTGCGTATCTCCGTTGTCGAAGGCACCGTTGTACGGATAGTCGATGCCGGTCTTCTGCAGCGCGGCGATCTGACGGGCGTCAAACGATTCGTTGAAGTGGGTGAGGGTGGCGTACAGCTCGTTAGTGAGCGTGGGCGAGAACACGGTAACGTAGTTGGCCGCGGCGCTGTGCACCCAGTCGTCGTTGTCGACGCCGTAGCCGGGAGTGTTGACCGCGCCCATGACGCTGGAAGCTGCCGGCGAATAGTAAGGAATCAGCGGCTCGCCCTGCTTGCCTTTTTCAAAGCTGTAGCGCGCGAAGAGGAGGTTGTGCGGGGTGATGTTGTAGTCCACACGCCCGGCGAACTGGCTCACGTTGTTGTTGGCAAGGTCGAGTTGGTCGTAATTGAAGCCGTCGGTTCCAGTCTGCGAACGGGTGGGCAGAGGCAGGGTGCGATCGACGAGAGCCATCGCGCCGGGGTTCAGAAATCCGGAAATATTTCCGTTGGCGAGTGTCGAGCCGTTGTCGCCCACGGTGGGCGGCGTATTGAAGGTCGCATAGCTGCCGTTGGTGAGCATCGGCCCGAGGAAGTTGGCCAGCGCGCCCGCGCTGAAGTCGCCGGTGCGCATGGCGGCCGTAGGCACCAGGGCGTGGATGATGGCGCTGCCCGCGCTGCCATAGGCGTAGACGTTGCGCTGTGCGTCGTACTCGGCGCCGGCAAAGAAGGTGAGCTTCTTATGCGTGTAGGGAACCGGACCGCTGATGGTGCCGCCGGGATAGACAAATCGATCGTTGGGACGCGCGATGCCGTTGTAGTTCGAGAGCCAGTCGTTGGCGTTGAGCTGATAGGTGCGAGCGTAGGCGTAGACCGATCCGTGATACTGAGCGGTTCCGGATTTGGTGACGCCGCTGATGACCACCGGGCCGTTGGACTGATCGGCGCCGAAGTTCGAGGTCTGCACCTGAACCTCGCTGACGAAAGAGTCATTGATGTTCTGGAGATTGGCGCCGAAGTTGCCGGCATCGGTGAGGTTGGCGCCGTCGAGCTTGATGGTGATGCCGGCGACCGGCGCACCGTTGGAGGCGTAAGGGGTGGGCTGGCCGACTTCCACCTGGGTGAAGTCGGGCGCCGCATTGGTCGATCCGAGGCTGCGAATGGCAAATCCCGGCAGGATGCGCTGCAGCTCGGTGGCGTCGCGGCCGACGATGGAGAGCCGGGAGAGATCGCTGGAGGAGATGGTTGAGCTCAGCTGACCATCATCGAGGGGGATTCCGGCAACCGTGCTGGCCACGGAGACCGTTTCCGACGTGGAACCCACTTTGAGCTGGATATCGGGGAGCGCTTTGGCGTCGCCCGGGTTGAGATGGATGCCGTTCTCGTTGAATCCGGTGAAGCCGCTGCGCGACACATTGAGGGTGTAATCGCCGGCGGGAACGGCGGCGAAGGCGAAAGCCCCCGCGCCATTCGTGGTGCTGGTGCGCACGGCGGCCGTCTGCAGATTGGTCAGGGTAACGGTGGCGTCGCCGATGACGGCTCCGGTTGGGTCGACGACAAGACCGCTGAGGGCAGCCGCGCCGACCTGAGCCCTCGCCGTGACGGCAGTGAGCAACAGCGCCAGGACTGCCCCGAGCGTCGCGCCCTTCCACAGACGGGATGTCATCCGGCGCATCGAATCTTGATTGTTTTTCATAGTCATAGGGTTCAATTTGGCCTCCAGGCCCAACTTCCGATCTCGCTCGCGTACCCGCCGCTGGCCGGCAAAAAGCGACGCGAGGCAACGGTAACTTTCAGAACCATCAGGCTTATAGTGAACGCTTTGTGTGGCTGATAAGGTCCTTGCGGAAGCGTATACGGTACTTAACCTGATAAGACCAGGTAAAGTATCCGCCGTTTCAATAAGTTACGGCGGGCCGGGGAATGCGGACGGAGGTTTGCGCAAAGCGGTATAATCCGTTCTTTCCGGAAGAGATGGGAATGGCAGTCGAGCCGGTAACGGAATCGCATGGGGGTGTGGGCGAGGAAGAGCGTGCCGCAATCCAGGAACAACTGGAGCGGTTGCTGCTCAACCCGCATTTTAGCCACAGCCGCCGATTCCCGTCCTTCCTGCGTTTCGTCATCGAGAGAACGCTCTCCGGACAAATGGATCTGCTGAAGGAGCGGACGCTCGGCATCGAGATTTTCGGACGCGACGCCGAGTACGACACGTCTTCCGATCCCATCGTGCGAGTGACCGCAGCCGAGATTCGCAAACGCATCGCGCAGTATTACCAGGAGCCGGGACACGAGAACGAGATCCGCATCTCTCTCCCTGCCGGCTCGTATGTTCCGCAGTTCCACTGGCCCGGACAAGCCGCCGCCGAGCCTCCCGCTGCTGCAGCCAAGCCTGGGGGTGAAGATTCCGCGCCTGCGAGCAAGCCGGTACGCGCAGGACGGCGGTGGCTGGCAACAGCGCTCGTTCTTGTCGCTGCCGCGGCGCTGGGCGCCGGAGGCGTTCTTCTCTGGCAGCACCTGCAGCGTCCCGTACATGTCGACGGTTTCTGGACCCCGGTGCTGGATTCCAGCGATCCAGTGCTGTTCTGTATCGCCGATCAAAGCCAGTATTCCGCCATCGCTCTTCGCGACGCGGACGATCCCGACCGGCAGATTACCTTGCGCGACAATCTGACCGCGGTGATCATCGACGACCTGAGCCCGATTGTGCGCATCGCGGGGATCCTGCAGTCGAACGGCAAAAAGTACTCGCTGCGTGGCGAGGACGCAACCAATCTCATGGATCTGCGGACCGGGCCGACGGTTTTCATCGGCGCGTTCGACAACGCCTGGACGCTGCGCCTGACGAAATCGCTGCGCTATCACTTCGCGAATCGAGCGGATATGTCTGAGTTGAGCATTGTGGACAGCCAGGCTCCGGAGCAGCGGCGCTGGGTGGTGAATCGGCTCGAGCAAATGGCGACCAATAACTACCGCGACTATGCCATCGTGGCGCGCTTCACCGACGTCATGACCGGTAAGCTGACCATTGTGGTGGCAGGCGTGGCGCGCGGTGGGACGATTGCGGGGGGGGAATTCCTCACCGATCCCGGAAATCAGGCGGAGCTGCAGCGCATCGTACAGGCGGCGGGAACAAAGAAAAACATGGAAGTGGTCCTCAGCACTCAGGTGATCAACAGCGAGTCCGGAACGCCGCGGGTCGAAGCTGCTTATTACTGGTGATCTCGTTCGCCGATTCCTCTGTCAGATAATCGGATCACCGTCATGCATCGCGACACCGTTGCGCCGAGGCCTGCTCCGGCAAAATTCGTTATTCGGGCGTTGCTCCTGGCGGCGCTTCTGGTCGCGGTCTGTCCGGCGCGCGCACAGCGGATGGTCTTCGCTCACTACATGCTCACCAACCAGGACTACCAGGGAGATACCAGCCAGGAAGCGAAGATTGCCGCGTACGAGCGAGAAATCCGCGAGGCACGCGCGCTGGGCATCGACGGCTTTGCGCTCAATGCCGGGGGATGGCTGAAGCAGCCCTACTACATTGAATACGCCGCGCAGATGTTCGAGGCGGCGGCCAGGCTCGACGATGGGTTCCGGCTGATGTTCTCCGCCGACATGTGCTGCGGCAACGATGCTGCCGACGTGGAGGACATGATGCGGCGCTTCGCCGGCAATCCGCGCTATGCGAAGGTGTATTTCCGCTATCGCGGCAAATTTGTGCTGACAACATTTGCCGGCGACCGGCAGGGCGTTGCGTTCTGGCGCCGCATTCGCTCCGATCTGGCAACCGGCGCGCATCCCTCCACCTCGGCGGAGCCCCGTGCGCTGGCCCAGGTGAGCGGACCGCCCAGCAATCGTCCGCTCCATATCTTTCTGGTCCCGGCGTTTTTCTGGGGCGGCGAATTACCCTCGCGCGAGGCCATCCGGCGCGGTTTCGAGCAATGGCAATCGGTCATCGACGGTTCGTTCTACTGGGGCATCGCCGGCGTACCCGGCTCCGGCGGCGCGCTCGACCAGTTGCCGAGCAGCGAAGCCTACGCTTCCGTGTTGCATCGCGGTCACAAAATCTACATGGCTCCCGTCGCTCTCCAGTTCTGGGGAGCGAATGCCAACCGCTACTACGAATACAGCGGGGGCGCGGGCATGCGGCGCATGTGGATGGACGCAATCGATACGTCTCATCCGGATTGGGTCGAGATCGTTACCTGGAATGACTTTATCGAAGGCACTTATATCAGTCCCATCGACGACCCGAACAGCTATCCGAACGCCAACTATCTGACGGAGAGCGGCGTGCCGCTGGGCGCCCGCGATTACTTCCACAGCCACGCAGCCGCCGCCGAGCTGATGCGATTCTTCATTCAGTGGTACAAGACCGGCCGCGAACCCGCCATCACGCGGGATTCCATTGATTGGTTCTATCGCACGCAGTTTGCCGCCTACGATGCGGGGACTCCGCCCGTCGCGCACAGGTATAGCCCCATCGCAGACAGAATCTACGTCACGGCGAATCTCACCGCTCCGGCCCAGCTTGTAATTCGCTGTGGCGCGCAGGTCTCCACGCTGGATTTGCCCGCCGGAAGCACCGACAATTCTGTGCCCATGACCGCAGCCGCCACGCCGGAATTCCTGCTGACGCGCGGCGCCGCGGTTGTGCTCAGGGGCCGGGGCCGCGACCCCATTCAGGAAACACCGCGCTGGAACGACTATTACTATTCGACTGGAATGATGGCGAACCAACGGTAAAGATTGGCAGACACCGCGGACAGGAGTGAGCGCGCAGTGTCGACTGTCTCGACGAATATCGCTGCTTCTGCTGATCCCGAAATGAGCGCTGTCCGTCAGCGATGCGGACGTTCACTCAGGGGCGCCGGGTTCGGGGTCTCGGCGGAATCGGTGGAGTGCGATGCGTTCAGGGCGGCGCAGCGGTCGAACTCCGCCTTCGCCTTCGCGGTCAGTCCCTCACGCTGGTAAATGCGGCCCAGTTCGTAGTGCAGAGAAGAGATCTGAGGCGCCAGCGAAACCGCGGCCTGCATCTCCTTATCGGCCATAGGCAGTTTCTGCAACTGTTCCCAGGCCTGTCCGAGCTGCTCGCGGGCGCGCGGATTTTGCGGAGCAATCGCCACGGCCCGCTGCAGCAGCGGCAGGGCCTGCTGCGGTTTATCCTCCTGCAGCAACAGCGTCCCAAAGTCGAGAAAGGGCTGGGGATCCTGAATGGCGGAAGCACGCTCCCAGGCGATTGCGGTCCGAAAAGCTTCGGCAGCCGCGTCGTTGCGGCCCATGCCCGCAAAGGCGAGGCCAAGGTTGTATTCAGCGCGGAGGTCGTGCGGTACAAGGGTCAGGCATCGGTTGAAGGCTGCGATGGCCTCCTGAAAGCGGTTCTCCGCGTATTTGGTGCGACCCAGGTAATACCAGTACAGCTCGTCGCCCGGGGCCCAGGCAGTCGCCATGGTGAGCCACTTGTCGGCATCGGCGTAGTCGGCCAGCAGGACGTAATCCATCGCAACCACGGCCAGGTCGTTCGCGTCCGGTTTGTGCAACCGGGCGCCGGCCGTGTACTCCGCCAGCGACTCTCGGGGCTTGTCCTCGCGATAGAGCGTGTACCCCAGCAGAAAATGGCCGGTGGCCGAGTCCGGATGATCGCGAAGATAGACCTGGATTTTTCCCGCCGCATCGGCGTAGCGCCGCTTCTGAATCAGAGCCAGGCATTCCGCCAGAGCCGGGTCGGACTGCGGCGAGGACTGGATCTCCGGCTGTTCCCCGGGCGAGATCTCCGCTCCCGGTTGCCGGGGCGCAGGCGGCGGAGGCGTCTGCTGAGCAGTGGCCGCAAGAACCCCTGTCAGCAGCACCGTAACCAATATCCATGATCTGCCGCGCGGCCCGCGATTCATCGTCAACCTTCGGTCTCGCCTGCCGAGGCCCCTGAGCGGCTCACAGCGCTGAACCGGCTAGGCCACACAAGGCAAGGCGAAACTGTATTTCGTCCATAGTAGCCCGGACGGCATTCGCCATGGCTTCTTCGTCCGCACTCAGGAATGACGGAGCGCCTCTCTGCGCGCGGCCGCCGCAGTCGGAGACTTTCTTCCTCGTCGGGATGACTCAGGGTCGCGGCAGCTTGAGGCTTCTGAGGTGGGCGATCAGCTCCTCAGGGTGGATAGGCTTGGCCAGCAGCTCGAATTCGTAGCCGTCCAGGCGGGCTTTGCGGAGCAGGACAGCGGTAGCGGCCTGACCGGAGAAGAGGATGACGTGGGCGGAGGGCAGTTCCTGGCGCAGGCGCATGCCAAGGTCGATGCCGGACATGCGCGGCATCAGGACATCGCTGAGGACGATGTCCGGGCAGAAATCGCGCGCGGCGGCGAGGGCGTCCTCGGCGGAGAAGGCGTGAGTCGTCTCGAAGCCATTGTTGTTGAGGATGGCGACGAGTGTGGTGGCGATGAGTTGCTCATCGTCGACCACCAGGACGCGCAATTTGCTGCGCCGTTCGTGAGTGCCGGAAAGCTCCGACGGGTCGGAAAACGCGGGCGGAGGCGTGTCCGCGGAGAAGAAGGCGAGCGGGAATGTTGGCATGGCGTTCACCAGGATACGGGCCTCCTCCAGCGCCGTTATTCCTTACATCACATTCCGGGGCATCCGGCCGGGACCGGATGCGGACTCGGGTGCAGCCACGAGCGGAAGAAATATGGTAAATGCAGTGCCGTGTTTTTTCGGTCCGTTATTGCTCAAAACATCGATGGCGCCGCCCCAGGAAGTGACGAACTGGCGGACCACCCAGAGGCCCAGGCCGGTTCCGGCGCTGACTTTGGTGGTGAAGAAGGGCTCGAAAAGGCGGGGCAGATTCTGCTCGGGGATACCGGTTCCGGTGTCCTCGACGACGATGGACAGGCCGGAAACCTCTTCACGGCTGGCTTTGTGAACCGAGAGTGTGAGGCGGCCGCCATCGCGCATGGCGTCAATGGCGTTGGAGATGAGGTTGGAGAAGACCTGGTGCAGCTCGCCGCGCAGCGCGCGGACCGAGGGCACAACGGCGAAATCCCGGACGATCTCGATGCCGGAGGCGCGGAGGCGGCTGTCATAGACGGTGAGGACCTCTTCCAGCAGCGCAGGCAGATTGAGATCGGAGGCGATGGAGGTATCGCGGTAAAAGCCGAGAGTGTGGCGGGCAATGTGGGAGACGCGCGTGAGCTCCCTTTCGGCGGTGGTCAGATACTCCTGGATCACGTTCACCTGGGAGCGTGAGGTGCGGGCGAGATAAATGAGGTTGAGGACGGACTCCAGCGGGTTGTTGATCTCGTGAGCGATAGTCGCGGCCAGACGGCCGGTGGCGGCCAGCTTCTCGGAGAGCAGCAGCTTGTCCTGCTGGACGCGGCGCTCGGTCACGTCCTGGGCGAAGACGGAAAGGCCTTCGCGGGAGGGATAGATGTTGAGGTGGATCCAGCGGCCGGACGGCGAATAGAAGTCCTCGACCGACGTGACACGCTCATTTTCCATAGCGTCGCGATAGGCAGTTTCGAATTTAGTGTTGAGAAGAGCGGGGAACGTCTCCCACAAATCCCGGTCGGCGATGCCGGCGAGGGGTGCAAGGCTCAGCGCCGCGACCTGCTGATTGGCGTATCGAATGCGCCAGCCGCGGTCGACAAAGACGAACCCCTCGGAGATGCTTTCGAGGATTTCGCGGTACTGGCGCTCGGCGAATTCGGCCTTGGTGCGAAGCTCGTGCTCGCGCCCGGTGAGCTCGAGACGCAGGCGGTGCATGGTGACGTGGGAAGTAACGCGGGCCATCAGCTCGCGGGCGGTGAAGGGCTTGACGAGATAATCGTCGGCGCCCGCTTCCAGGCCTCCGGCTTCGGCTTCTTCTCCGGCGCGCGCCGAGAGCATGATGACGGGGATGGCCGCGGTTTCAGGGCGGCTACGCAACTCGCGAAGCAGGCCGAAACCATCCATGTGCGGCATCATCACGTCAGTCAGGACGAGGTCCGGCGGCTCGGCGAGGGCCGCGGCCAGCGCCTGTTCCCCGTCAGCAACGGCCGTAACGCGGAAGCGGCGGCCGAGGAGACGCTGGACGTATTCGCGCATGTCGCGGTTGTCGTCGGCGAGCAGGATGCGGCCGCGCTTGCCGTTGCCGGGCTGACGGGAATCGAGAAGCAGGTCGCCCAGATTCTCGTTGCCGAGATCCCGGACCATCTGCTCTTCGCCGGATGGGCCGCCGGGAAGCCAGCGCAGAGCTTCCTGCACGAAGGGCGCAGCGCCAAGACTGTTGTCCGCTGTGTGGCCGGGGTCGGAGAGGCGATCCACAGGAAGATGCGAAACGCCGAAGGGGATCGAAACTCGGAAGGTGGTCCCCTCGCCTGCGCGGCTCTCGGCTGTAACGGTGCCCCCGTGCAGTCGAACCAGTTCGTCGACGAGAGCGAGGCCGATGCCGGTGCCCTCGTGCGTGCGGCCCTCGGCGCCCTCAATGCGATGGAAGCGCTCGAAGATGCGAGGCAGCTCGGATTCGGGAATGCCGGTTCCCGTGTCGCGCACGGAGAGCTCGGCACGGTCTCCGGCCGCGCGCAGCGTAACCTCGACACTCCCGCTGAGCGTGAACTTGAAGGCGTTGGAGAGAAGGTTGAGGACGATCTTCTCCCACATGTCGAGGTCGATATAGACGGGCTCGGGGAGGGGCTCGCAGCGAATGGTATAGGAGAGGCCGGCCCGCTCCATGGCGGAGCGGAAGACGCTGGCCAGCTCGACGGTGCTGGCGCTGAGATCGACGGGGCGGAACAGCGCCTGAATGCGGCCGGCTTCAATGCGGGAGAAATCGAGCAGGGTGTTGACGAGCTTGAGCAGACGCAGGCCGTTGCGGTGAACTGTCTCGACCTCCTGGAGTTCCTGAGGCGGGATGGCGCGGTTGTGCAGCAGCTCCTCGAGTGGGCCGAGCATGAGCGTAAGCGGCGTGCGGAATTCGTGGCTCACATTGCTGAAGAAGATGGTCTTGGCGCGGTCCAGCTCGGCAAGCGCCTCGGCGCGGCGGCGTTCCTGCTCGTAGGCGTGAGCATTGGCCAGGCCGGTGGCGATCTGGCCGGCGACCAGCTCGATAAAGCCGGCGTACTCGGCGTCGAACTGGCGGAACGGGTTGAGACCGGCGATGAAGAAGCCCGCCGGCTGGTCCTGACCCTGGCGCTGGAGTGGAACGAGCACAGCACGCGAGGGAGGGAGATCCCAGGCGCCGGTGGGCAGGGCGCCGAAGATGCGCGAAGGATTGTCCACCGTGACCGTGCTCTGATTCGCGAGCAGCTCAGCGGCTGGCCATCCACCCCGCGCCGCAACCACGATCTCCTCCGGCGCGGCGGGATGGCCGGCAGGAATACCGCTGGAGCAGGCGAGACGCGCGCGGCCGTCCGCGCCCAGCAGATAGGTGACGGTGAAGGGCAGATCCTTCGGATTCTGTTCGAGGCAGGAGGCGACGGCGGCGAGAACGCCTCCTTCCACGATGGCGCGGCCGAGAGCAGCCGCGAGCGAACGAAGAAAACGGAGACGGCGCTCGCCGATCACGCGCTCGGTCTCCTCGGTGACCACGCAGAACATGCCCTGGATGCTGCCGTCCTCCCCGCTCAGCGGGCTGTAGGAGAACGTGTGGTAGGTTTCCTCGCGATAGCCGCTGCGCTCGAGGAAGAGGAGCAGGGCTTCATCCCAGGTGGCCGACCCGCCGTCAAGAACTCGTTGGATTCGCGGACCGACATCCGGCCAGATTTCGCGCCAGACCTCGCGGGCTGATTTGCCGAGCGCCCAGGGATGTTTCTTGCCGAGGGTGACACGCCCGTAGGTGTCGTTGTAAAGGAAGGTGAGCTCGGGTCCCCAGCCCATCCACATGGCATATCGCGAGGTAAGCAGAATGCGGACGACAGACTTGAGGCTCTGCGGCCAGCCGTCGACGGGACCGAGCGGAGTCGCGCCCCAGTCGGTGTCGCGCATCAGTGCGCCCATTTCGCCGCCCCCCGCGAAGAGATCGGCGGGACCGGATACGGCATAAGCGGTTGACGAGTCGCCATTCATCACCGAGTTCACCTGGGCAGGCAGTGACGAGGCGAGCGATTCTTCGGAGCCCACGCAATCACCTCACAGCGGCTGGGGTATCGTACCCGATCCGGGCAAAAGCGTGCACGGAAGCGGGAGACTTCTCAACATTCCAACGGGTGGAAGCTCGGATGCCCCGGAAAATGACGAAGTTGCCCCGGGCGTCGGGAATAAGATTCGGCGGGCCCGGGGGGTGGCGAACGATCAGAGGCTGACCGTCTGCTGATATTCGCCGAAGACGGAGCGAAGCGCGGAGGCGATTTCGCCGACGGTAGCGCAGCTCTCGCAGGCTTCGAGAATAGCCGGCATCAGGTTGGCGCCGGTGCGGGCGTGGTCGCGGACAAGATCGAGGGCGGATTGCCAGCGGACCGGGTCGCGGCGAGCGCGCAGAGCCTGGAGACGCTCAACCTGGCGCCGCTCGAGGGCGGGGTCGATGCGCTGCGTGGGGATGGGCAGCTCCTCGTCGAGGGCGAAGCGGTTCACGCCCACCACGGTGGCTTCGCCGGTGTCGACGGCGCGCTGGTACGCGTAGGCGGCGTTCTGGATCTCCTGCTGGACCCACCCACGCTCAATGGCGGGCAGCATGCCGCCCAGAGCCGCGATCCGATCGAGATATTCCGAAACCTGCTGCTCGATCCGCGTCGTAAGGGATTCGATGGCATACGAGCCGGCCACGGGATCGACGGTGTTGGCGACGCCGGATTCGCAGGCGACGATCTGTTGGGTGCGCAAAGCGATGCGGGCCGCTTCTTCGGTGGGGAGAGCCAATGCTTCGTCGTAGCCGTTGGTGTGCAGCGACTGCGTGCCGCCGAGAACAGCCGCGAGAGCCTGGATGGCGGTGCGGACGATATTGTTCTCCGGCTGCTGCGCGGTGAGAGTGGAGCCGGCGGTCTGGGTATGGAAGCGCAGCATCCAGGAGCGCGGGTTTTTTGCGCCGAAGCGGTCGCGCATGATGCCGGCCCAGATGCGGCGCGCGGCCCGGAATTTAGCCACTTCCTCCAGAAAATTGTTGTGCGCGTTGAAGAAGAAGGAGAGGCGCGGGGCGAAGCCGTCGATGTCGAGTCCCGCGTCGATGGCGGCCTGCACGTAGGCCATGCCATTGGCAAGGGTGAAGGCGACTTCCTGCGCGGCGGTCGAGCCGGCTTCGCGCATGTGATAACCGGAGATGGAGATGGTGTTCCACTCGGGAAGGTTCTCGCTGGCCCACGCGAAGAGGTCGGTAACGATGCGCATGGCATGGCGGATGGGATAGATCCAGGTGCCGCGCGCGATGTACTCCTTCAGGATGTCGTTCTGGACGGTGCCCGAGAGTTTGCGGGTGTCGGCGCCGGTGCGGCGGCCGACGGCCACGTAAAGCGCCAGCAGGATGCTGGCCGTGGCGTTGATGGTCATCGAGGTCGAGATGCGGTCGAGAGGGATGCCCTCGAAGAGGCGCTCCATGTCCTCGATCGAATCGATGGCGACGCCGACCTTGCCGACTTCGCCGAGGGACTGGGGCGCGTCGGAATCGTAGCCGATCTGCGTGGGCAGGTCGAAGGCGACGGAGAGCCCGGCAGTGCCCTGGGCGAGGAGGAATTTGTAACGCCGATTGCTCTCTTCGGCGTCGCCCATGCCGGCGTACTGGCGCATGGTCCAGAGGCGGCCGCGGTACATAGTGGGCTGGATGCCGCGGGTAAAGGGAAACTCGCCGGGAAAGCCGAGCTCGCGGTCAGGCGAGAAGGCGGCGAGGTCGTCGGCGGTGTAGAGCGGCTTGAGGGTGGGATCATCCGGCATGGGAACCGGCCATTGTAAGACAGCAGAGAGCTCGCGGGCTCAAACGCGCGTTTGCCGGCGGCGAGCGCGCCAGAAGGAGCTGACCGCAAACCAGGCGAACAGCAGCGCGAGGACGAGGTAGAGGATCAGATGGCGATCGCGGAGGCCGGCGGATTTGTGCAGGATCCAGACATGTTCGGCAAAAAGGATGGCGAAGAGGGCGAAAAAGGTGCCGACGATCTGGTTCCAGAGGATGCCCGTCGCGTGGGCGAAGGGACGAACCAGGGCTGCGC
>JBATVK010000092.1:0-128830 GCA_049671725.1 Acidobacteriaceae bacterium | reverse complement strand
GAGCCAAATCTCCGTGGTTCTCGCTCGAGTTCGTTGCCCTCAAGTCGCGCGGGAATCAGATCGGAGTCATAACCGACCTGATGAGTTCCTGCGTCGCCGGCGGCCGTGAGGACCTGCTCTATGAGCTGGTTTCGGAACTGCAGCTGGAGATCGACTCGCTCAAGCACAACACCAATGCCGACCGGAAGAAGCTGCAGGCGATTCGCCAGCAGGTTTCTCCGGCGCCCTGGCTTGCCCTCAAGGAGGCCAAGGCGATCAACGACAAGGAACTGCCGCTTTCGCTCGACGTTCTGCCCACAGATCGCATCGGAAGGCTCTACAACATTCTTCGCAAGCACATCGAGGAACTGATGGAGAAGCCTTTCCCGATCGAGCAATTCCGTGGACTGATCACCGGGAATGAGGTGACAGATCCGATGTTTCTGGAATCACGCCTGATCAATTCCGTGTATGCAGCCGGACACGGGATGATTCAGGCCAAACTCACCGTGGAGCAGAAGGCGCATGAGCAGGCGGCCGAGCGCGTGGCGGAAGCCAGGTGCCTGGGCGACAGGCAGCGCATCGCCGCGGAGCAACGATCGTTTGCGAAGGCAAAGGCTCGCTACCGCCGCGCTCAGGAACAGGCCCGCGATCAGGCGGCCTCTCTGCAATCGATTATCCGCAGCTGGGGTGACGCGAAGCAGGAAGACCGGGTGGGCTGGTGCCAGGCGCTCCATACGGTGGTCTCGCGCGGCAAAGGCATGGGCTCGATTCTGTTTCACGCCTTTCCGCAGGAGGTGATCGACTCGATCGCGGTCCGCACAGGCGGCATTCGCACCCAGGTGCAGTGTCCCATCCAGCGCGTCCGCGTTCTGGTCGAGAACGATTGTCTCTACTCGGTCCGTGGAGAGGCGAAGGAATTTCTCCTCCGCATGGACGGCGGGACGAAGCAGATCGTAAGGGATCGCTGACGGACGCGGCAGGCGGCAAGAACGCCTGTTCGCTAACAAATGGACGCCAGCCACCCGGCGGAGCAGCAAGCGAACGGCTTCGCTCCTCCCGGGGGCAGACCTTCGCTTGCTGTTGCCTCCGGAAGAGGGGAGAACAGTATGCGGTTCTTCAACTGGCGCAGGACGGACGAAGCGGTACGCGTTTCCGTCCGCATCCAGCGCACACCCGAGCAGTGGTTCTTCCAATGGAAGGTGTGCGGAAGGCGACGCTACTCGAAACGCGAACTGCTTGACCTCGAAATGCGGGTCAGGAAGTTTGTCAACCGGTGTCCGGCGACAGGGCCGGCCACAGAGACTCACGCCGTCTGGCTGTGAGAAAAACACTCGGGCGAAGAGGAGGCCGGAAAGGCATCCTCTTCTTCCGGGAGAAGCGACGGAGAGGTTCTCATGCTCCTCCATAGAGCTGCACTTCCCATCCTCCTGCTGGGCGGAACACTCGCCGGCGCTCAGAACGTCGTCCATCAGGCCGTCCACTCCGACCGGGTCACCCCTATCCACACCGCTCTCGATCACATCAGCGTCATCGCCTTGCCCGAGAAGATCACGCGGGTCGCGGCCGGCAGCCAGGCCATGCAGATCGAGTGGCACGGCAATGACCTGTTTGTGAAGCCCCTCCAAAGCGGCCAATCCACTGACCTGATGGTCTGGACCGAGCACCAGTTCTCGACGTATGAGTTGGAAGCGCCCGGCGACGTAAAGCAAATGACATTCGTCCTCGACGAAACCAGCTCGCCGGTTACCCAGGGGGCGAGATCCGGTGCCGGCCGAGCCGGCGATCCGCCTGCCAAAGCGACGGATCAGATCACCGAGTCTGCGATCGGCTCGACTCTGCTCCAGGTCTCTCCAGTGACTCCGCGTGGCGTTCACCCCGCAAAGAACGGTGTCAGCGTCTCGATCAAGGATGTGGTGCGCGACGGCAGTTCCTTCTATGTGCGCTTCGCGGTGACCAATTCGAGCACATTACCTTATCGGGTTGAGCCGCCGAACGTTTTCGAGATCGCGCCGCGTCAGAGCGCCGATCTTTTGCCATCCATGAAGGATGAGCAGGTTGCGCCAAAGACAGTGGCTCAGTTCGGCGCGAATCAAACAACGCAGGTTCCCGTGCAGGACACCGACATTCCCCAGAAGGATCTCTCGCCCGGCGCAACGGCTGAAGGTGTCGTCGAAATCCGGCCGGAAGATCCGGCAAAGCCTGGGATCTATGAGTTTGAGTTCGGCGCCGATGGCGCTCACGCCGTCAAGGCAACGGTGGTGCTCTGATGGAAAAACTCGAATTCATCTCGGCAGAGGAGTCGCGCGCCCGACTCAGGATCGCTTACCGACAGTCTGGCGACGAGAGCTTTGTCGAGACACTGCAACGGCCGTTCCTGAACCCGGTTGAGCAGAGAAACGCCAAAGGAAAGCGCAATCTGCATCCGCTGTTCGTTGTCGGGACGGTGTTGCTGCTTCTTGCTGGCGCCACTATGGCTTTCTTCAACTTCCGGATTCCGGGCCTTTAGGGGAGGAGCGCCATGCAGCGAGAGGTTCGCTATCGCCGCCATACCGATGAACAGGATGCGCTGCTTCTTGCGTGGGTGCTGATCCTTGGCGTGCTTGGAATCGGGTATTTCATTGTCTGGGACCGGCTCCATGTACGCCCGGCGCAGCTCATCGAGATGACGATTTACCCGCTCCTGGTTCTGGTGCTCCTGTGGGAGGTCCTGCGCTACAGGGCAACCCGGATCAGCAAAATGGAAACTGCGTGGCCACGGCCGATTCCGCATGTGACCCGCCTGCAGGATGAGAGAAACCTCGAAGAAGCTCGCCGGCGTTCGTCCGTTCTGCTCGGATACGACATCTTCGGGGAGCCCTTCTACTGGTCGGATAAGACCCGGACCATGCAGTCGAACGCCTTCGGGATGACCGGGGCTGGCAAAACGAATCTCCTCGAGACCGTCACCGAACAGGACATCGCGCGCGGCGTCCCCATCATCTTCATCGACGGCAAAGGCGACAAGAAGCTTCTTTCTGAGCTGCTTCCGTCGATCGAAGCCGCCGGGCGGATGCCGGATCTTCGCATCATCGACCCGATGCGGCCCGACATCTCGGCGCGCTACAACCCCTTCTGGGCCCCGCAGGGGAATGCCGAAGAGCACGTGGCTTTCGTCTTCGAGTCCTTCAACATGGAAAAGGATTTCTTCGAAGGCCACCAGCGCGTGTACCTCGAAAACATCGCCCGCGTGCTCCATTACTCGGGAAAGCGGTTCAACTTTCACGATGTTCTGGTGTGCGCCTACGACCAGTCCATTCTCAAAAAGCAGATGAAAGCGGCGCTCGATCGGGTCGATAAAGACCCAGCGATCACCGGCCAACAGAGGCTGACGCTAACCATGAGCGTGCGCAATCTGCTCGAATCCTTTGAGGACAAGGAGCGGGTATCGAAGATTCAGGGTCTCATCAACGAGATGATGACGTTCATGGGCGACGAAATGGCCATGATCACCGGCCCCTACGACGACCTGCTTTCGCTCGACGATGTAATCGACAAAGGGCTCATTCTCTTCATGAGCCTGAACGTCAATGTCAACGAGCGGGCGGTCACCGCCCTCGGCAGGATGCTGCTCCAGAACCTACAGCTGATGATCGGCCGGCGGTATTCGCGGGCCGAAGAAGGCCAACAACAGCCCTTTGTCAGCGTCATCATGGATGAGTTTTCGCCCTTCGCTTACGAAAACTTCGCGCACATTCTGCAGACGGCCCGTGGCGCCAACGTGGCCTTTCTGTTCGCACTTCAGAGCGCGCCGCAGCTGCTTCAGGTCGGCCGGGGATTCCGTAACGACGTTTCGAGCGCGCCCAATACCACCTTCATGCTGCGCACCAAGGACGAGGAAACCGCCAAGTATTTCCTCAATGCCAGCGCACGGGTGCGGCAGATGAGGCGCAGTATGCACGTCGAAAAGCGAGGCGTGTTCAACACACAATTCGAGGAAGGAATGGAAGGCAGCCAGACCGAGATCAAGGACACGCTGGCGCAGGACGAACACATCAAGAAGATGCCCGTGGGCCAGATGGAAATGCTGGTCACCGATCCGATCCTCGGCACGATTCACAAACACCTGCACATTCGGAAGGCTTCGAGCCACTGGCTTCCGCGCGTGCCGATGAACGTGTATCCGAAACTGCTGACACTGGCGTCGGAATCGCACGGCCTGAATCTGAGCTTTCCGACCCCGGAACTCGAGGAAAAGAGACAAAGGAGGCGGAAGAAATGAAGCGTCACGCACTGTTCATACTCGTCTTCCTGGCGCTAGTCGCAACTGCTAATGCGTTGCAGGCCGATCGCAGTTCGTACGATCCGATGGCGCACCAGTGGCAGGCACAACGGCCCAAGGGCATCATCGAGACGACACTTGAGGGGATCAATCCCCAAAACAAAGACTATGGCGTCGCGGTTGGAGACTGGCGAAAAGAGGCCTTCGAGAACACGCTTCATCAGGTCTATTTCTGGAGCCTGATCCTGCTCGGCATGGGTTTCGGAATCTCCGTGACCGGAAATGGCTGGTTGCTGAGAGACCGGGAACGGCGACTCACGATCTCCGCCGATATCGTCACGCAGCTCTTCAATGCGTACATTGGCTCGCGCGCTAAGGCTCTCGAAGTGATCGCCAAACACAATGCGCTGGTCGATCGGTACAACGCGCTCCATAGCGAAAGGCAGCGGCTCGTCGAGCAGATTGCTGAGCTTTCCCGCGATCCCGTCCAGCCTGAGTTGGATTTTAATCAGGCGCGGGAGGAGCAAGGGGCAGCAGTTCAGACCGCGGCCTTAGCGGGCGCTGTCGCCGCAAATGACACACAGGAGGGCGAAGGCGAGCACTCTGAAGTCGGAAGTCTGAGGGCGCAGCTCGCAGAAGTCGAGACCAAACTGCAGCGAAAGACGGCACAGCTTCAGGCCAAGGACAACCAGATTACCAATCTCCGCGAGCGGCTGAGCAAGGCGCATGACAGCCTGGAGGCGCAACGGAAATCGAAAGTGCAGACAGCCTGAAGGAGGTCAGCAGGTGGTGATTCGGTCTCTCAGCTTCGGTTCGTTGTGGTGGTTGCGGCCTGGCGATCAGACTTCCGATCCATTGCGTTTTTCCGTTCGCGCCGCAGCGTTCAACACCACCGGCTTCCGGTGCGGTTCCCGTGAGCGGCGACTGTGGCACGTCTCCGGGGTGGTGAGGATCAATCTCGCCTCGCACAGTGAGGCAACCCGTGCGGGCACGTTTGAGGATAAGTGCTACCAAAGTCCAGGACCGGAACGGCGCGTCGAATGGAACCGGCTCCTGCTCGGGAAACTTGCTGGCTCCGCTATGCGCGCCGACTACTTGCTTCTTTGCGCTCGAAGCACAGTCATCGGCCGCATTGATTTCGACAGCCGCTGGTACGACGGGAGCGTGGCCGTGATCGCCGCAAGCGCGCTGCGCGGCGTTCAGGAGACGTTGTTCCTGTCAGTCCCCGGCGTCCAGCTACGGACAGAAACTGGGAAATGGGAGGTCACATGGAACGGAATTCAGCGCAATTGATCCCGGCATCAGCCGGACGATCGCCGTACATCCACTTCAACAAAGAACGGGATCAGCGGCTGTTGCTGGCGATCCGGAATGCCACCTTCATCTCCCACCGGCAACTCTGGGAATACGTTGAGGCGAACCGAATCGAAACTTCGCGGCGATCCTACAACTGGAGAATTGAGCGTCTCATAAGGGCCGGGTTGGCAGACAGGCTGCCGCAGCAGCTGCCGTTTCCGGGCCCTGTCTACGCGATCACACACGAGGGGCTCGCTTGTCTCGAGGCCTGCGGAGTGGGATTGGTGAGCCTTACATCGGAGTCGCGTTCACTCGCGAATATGAACCAGATGCGGCATTATCTCGAACTCGTGGCGATTCGCGCGGCGCTTCGTCAATCCGGTTTGCTCCGGGGATGGACCAGCGATTTCGAGATCCGTTCCATAAATCAGTCGATTGATTCGCCGCTGGCGAAGGATTATGACGGTATTGCGGATCTCGAATGGGAGAAAGGGAAATACAGGATCGCCATCGAGTATGAGCACTCCCTAAAATCCTCGGATCGATATCGCGCAATTGCTTCCGCCATTTCCAGCGAACACCAGGTCGAGATGATCCTGTATCTAACCTCCTCCGTGGATCTCCTGTATCGGTTGAAATTGGAGTTTGATGGCCAGGATTTCCCGGTGGCTCTCGTACCGTCGTACACTTTCCGGTCGAACCCTCTTTCGGTTCGGCTCTACCTGACGCACGCATTTGGTGCACAGAGAGCTGTTCTGCCGGCCGTTCTGCGCATGCTTGCGACTGAACAGAGCGCCAGGAAAGCGAATCTTTCCCTTGCTGGTTCTGCATAGATGAACGACCGTGGATCGGTCAGCGCTTCAACTTCGAGTGGCTGACCGGGGATCCTTGCGCGCTAAAGGCGTCTCTTTTCTCGGGGCGAATTTCGCCGATAAGCGTGAATTTAGAAACCACTTCCTGCGGCCTTCCTTCTGGCCATTTGAGCCTTCCTCCTGTCTGCCTCTCGATTACCGAAGAACGCGGCAACCGGCTGGCTTGGAAGAGGATATTTATGGCTATACCCCAAAACACGTCGATTTTGCCGGCAAAGACTATGGATCCCGCGCTTTTGCCCAATAACAGACCGTTTGGGGCGTCGGCGTCATGGGCAATGGAGCTGCAGTAATGCGGCAGAAATCTGTCAGTCTGCGCGCTCGATCCGGTGTTTCAGGTATTGCAGTTCGCACCGGGCGTACTTGCGATCGCGCTCGATGATGTGAAGAATGCGCAAAGAATACCATTCGAGGAATCGTCCGAATGCACCAGTAGGAAAGCCCGCCCACACATGAGCGGACAGAATAGAGCTGCACCCGTAACGAGTGCGATTGGTGGTGACTTGCGTATCTCCGTGGCGTGCTCCCCACCGAACAATTCTACGAGCCTGAGCTTCAGGTCCGCGAGGTAGTCCTCCATCGCATCCGCCTTACGTTTGGAGAAATGGCCATCGGCCTTGGCCTGTTGCGGCCGTTGCGGACAGCCGAGGAAACGACGCCCTGCGAAAGTGCACCGCGTATCTCGACTATAGGATGCGCTCCGGTTTGACAATTCACGCACTGCTGGACCGCGAACTTGCGGTTGCTTTCCTTGAGCGCTGGCTCGCCTTGTAAGCCGTTCGCACGATCCTTCCGTCAAGCAATTCCCACCACTGTAGCGTTCATCTTCACCAAATCCACCGCTCTTGAGAGGAGACTGCTATGCCAACAGCCTTCGTGTACCGTCGGGCGCTCCGCCGCTTTGCGACGAGCATTGCGTTCACCATTCTTAACCTTGTTGTCTGCGCTCTGATGCTTTGCCGGGTGTCTGAGTTCAGGCTTTCGCCTTTGCTGCTGCTCCTGCTCGTGCCGCTTGCGCTCACGCTTGGGAACATGTGGCGCTGCACAGCGGCCGATCTTGGCTGCATAGGTACTGCCCTTTTCCGCTCAGACCGTTGACCGGGCTTCAGCGCAGGTCTGATTCAAACTCTCAATCCGAAAATTTCTGCGCCCCGCCATCAGGCCGGGGCTTTTCATTTCCGGCCGTACCCAACGAAGGAGGAAGAGTCATGTCGCATCGTCATCGCCGCCATTCGAAGCGCGAGCTGCTCGGCAGCTTGCACGTGGACTACATCATGTCCGTCACCGATCTTGGCCTGGCGGCCAGGACCAATCGCTGGGATGTGCTGCGCGCATTTCTGGCCGCAGGGGAAGCCCGGGCGGAACGGCTCGTGGAGGAAGAGGACGGCTTCCTGATTCTGCAGAGCGTTCCCGGAGAGCCGAATACTGGGGGAATCTACCTCTTTGCGGAACCGCTACAGTCCTTTTTCTGGCTCCGCTTCGATCTGAAAGAAGACACACTCAACGGCAATGACTTCCAGATCGCCCTGCGGGTGTACCACCTGCTCGACCTCATCGACGGGAAGCGCAGGAAAGTCCGTTGCCGGCACGACGGGGGAGACCGCCCCGTCCGGCCGAGCGGTGATGTCGGTCCCGGACTTCGCGCTGTCGCGGTTGCTATCTGCTAAACAGGGAGATTGTCGGTATTTTCTCAATTTGAAATCAGGAGGCCCCGCCGCTGGGGCGGGGCCCCGCATGGCCCTAGTGCCGCGAACCGTTCGGTACGCCATCGGCGCAAGCGAGACGCGGCACAACCATCTTAAGAGACATCGCCCGGAAATTGAAGCAGATGGCAGAGAATGACGCGACTTATCGATCCGCAAGCGACTGGGGATTCCAACCCAAGACACCACCCGACTCCGGCCCATTTGACCGAGTTTTGGAACCGGGCTACAACAGCACAGCTTGACCGGAAGGGAGCACCCGCCGTGGCTCAACTTGGTTCAGCGTGGAAGCCGCCGCGACCGCAGCCGGAGATCCTGCCGGCTACGGTCGGTCAGGCGGCCGAATACATGGCATGGTTTGTGAACCGCCGGGCCTATACCCGGCAAACGGACCGGGCGGATGAACACTCAGGCAAGTATTACTTCTACCAGGCGCGGGACCGGCGGACGAAGGAACGGATGTCTCTCGATCCTCTGGTCATTGAAAAACATCTCGCCGGCGAGCTGACGATCGGCCTCTACGCCATCAATCCGGAGACACAATGCTCGAAATGGGTGGCCATCGATGCCGACTACGAAGGCGCTTACCGCGATCTCCGGACGCTCAAATGGGAGCTGGAACAGGATGGGGTTCACGCCGTCGTCGAAATGTCGCGGCGCGGCGCGCACCTCTGGATCCTCTGCGAGCGGCCCTTACCGGCCCGCCTCTGCCGTATCTATATATACAGTCTCGCCCTCCGTCTCGATGTCCCGATCAAAGGAACCTTCAGGCAGGTGGACGGCATCGAGGTCTTTCCCCGCCAGGATGAGATTGGCTCCTCCGAGTACGGCAATGCCATTCGCGGACCGCTCGGGATCCACCGCGCCAATATGCACCGCTACTGGTTCGAGGATGCCCCCAGCAACCTCGCCGACCAACTTGCGTACCTGCGGTCCGTGAAACGGCTCTCTGCGGCGGAACTCGAAACATTCACGCAAGGCGTGTCGATTCCGGAGTCCGTCTGCGGCCGGGCAGCCAAGGACGTTGCGCCCGAGGTTCACCACACCGGATTTCAGATTCTCCAGCACGTCAAGGTGCGATTCAAACGGAGCGGCAACCATTGGACGCAGTGTCCGTCCTGCGCACAACAGGGACGCGATCGCGCGCGGGATAACCTGGCGATTTCGGTGGCCAATCCTCAGTTCTACAAATGCTGGGCCGGATGCTCGCGCGAGATGATCCGCGAGGCGCTGGGCCAGCCCGTTCCCAAACAGACCTGGCGGTAAACACGGGAGGTGAGCATGCAGGAGAGTCGGCTGAACCTGATTGCACGACGCGGACTGGCGTTGCCTGCGGAGACCCTGGAACAGATCCGGAAGACCGGCATCCGCTGCCGGCCACAATTAGACGTCGTTTACCAGCAACAGGCGAAAGCCTGGAAGATTCGTGGCGAGGAATCGGGAGGCGCGGTCGAACTCCTGGGCCACTACGTCGGATTTGTCGGCGTGGACGGCTACGCAGTTCCCTGGCTGCAACGGGTTCAGAACTTCCTCCCCAACGGCATGCACGCCGTCATCGTGGGTGATGAATTCGTGCGCATTGAGATGTTCCGCTTCGAGAACACCTACGATCTGCTGATTACCAGACACTGGCTGAAACAAAAGGACGGCAGTCGCGCGGAACTGCGGAGCGCGATTCTCTTTCTCGGCCGCAACGGCTTCCTTGAAACCGAATTGTGGGGCAAGGATGCTGCATTCCGTGGCGGCGCCGTACCGCACTTTCTGACCCGGAGCGGCGAACCGGGGCCGCCAGGGCCGCTCTGGACGGACGCGGCACTGAAGGTGACGGAGGCCGTGTGCTGTTGCGGATGCCGTCACTCGCATCTGCTGGAGCCAGCAGCGATGCCGCAGCTCGTTGAGGTGTCGGCATGATTGACGGGCATCATCCGCGGATCTATGAACGACTGCGCTGTTTCGGCCTCACGCTCTTCACCATCGGCGTGGCCTCACACACTGTCGCGAATCCACCCGTTGCACTTGCGGCCATTGTTGTCGCAATCCTTCTGGTCGTCCGGCTCAGGATTGAACTCGAAATCGGACGCGACGAAGAAGGGACCAGTCTCGAACGAAAACTCCGGCGCATCGATCTGCTCAATGCGCTGGCCATCGGCCCTGCCGTGCTGGGAGCACTGGCTCTGCTGCGCCAGCTTTCCGATGTGTGAATGTACATGGAAGGCTGACCGGCGATCGATCCGGGAACACGATTGACCTTCCAGAGGGGGAAGACATGCATTTCGCGCTGAAGGGCATCGTTGAAGTCTTCGCACAAGAGTGGTATGTGTTCTGCGCATACTTCGCAATCTACGTACTGCTGGAAGTCCGCAGGCATGGGGAGCAGATCGCTGCGCATCGCGTAGTTCGTCACGCGCTCTGGGCGGCGTCCTTCGTGATCCTCCTGCACGCCGCGGTTGCGTCGGAGGCTCTGATACGCCAGATTGGGTTTGACTTCAGAGTCTTCGACTACGTGATGGTCATGTGCCTCACCGGGACCACCATCTATCTGCTCGGTGAAATGTTCGAGGAGGCTCCCAAGGCTGTCGAAGCTGAGGCGGAGGAGCGGCGATGACGTCGGAATGGGCGCCGCTCGAACAGGTGCTCGGGCCAAGACTGTGCGGACACTTCATGTTTATGGGCCGATCCGGGGAGCTCTACCTCTACAAGCACATCGATACGCGTCGGTACCTGAACCTCGATGCCGAAGGAAGATGCTTTCGGTACACGGGGAAGGAGTACGCGCCAGAGGAATTGCGAAAGGCCATCGCGCACGTTTTGAGTTAAACCCACGCAATTCGAGCCGGAAGGACGAAGGCGAGGGAAAAGGAGAAGCACATCATGAGCAAGACGGTAAAAAAGGTCCTGTTGCTGGGCAATGTCGGCAAGGATCCGGAAATCGCGTCAACGAACGGTGGAACGCTGGTTGCGAAGCTTTCGCTGGCGACCTCGGAACGTTTCAAGGACAAGCAGGGCGAGTGGCAGGAGCGGACGGAGTGGCACAACCTGGTCGCCTACGCGCGCGGCGCCGAGATTCTGCGCGATTACGTGCATAAGGGGTCGAAGCTGTTTGTTGAGGGGCGGCTCACGACACGATCCTGGGACGACAAGGAGAGCGGAAAGAAGATCTACCTCACCGAGATCGTGGTCGGGGACATCAGCCTGCTTTCGGATAATGGACGGTCGGGAAAAGCCGCAACGAAGGAACGGCCGGCAAGCCATGAACAGTCTGAGGAAGCCGCAGGCGATTTCGACGGACTGGGCATATCCGACCAGGATATTCCGTTCTGAAAGTGGTTGCCAGTTTCGTGAATCGGCGAAAATGACCATTACTGGCAAGCAGCAGTGGGTGCGTCAACGAGTGACTCGGCCTTCTCATACCATCCGTTGGCAACAGTTGAAGCTATTGGCGCAACGCGGCTCGGGTTGCGGCTGCAATTGCGCCAATGTGCCTGGGGTTGACGAAGCCCCACACCTCACGGCTCGGGGGACGGCCGTTGATCAGGTCGCGGCGGTAGCTGAAGCAGCCCAGGTAGAGGGGCCGGATGTGCATCACCGCCTCCAGCCGTTCGAGCTCTTCGTCAGTCAACTCGACGTGCCGGCGGTACGCGCCCACAGCCAGTTTGATCCAGTCGCCGTTGCCCCACGTGCCCCACATCAGCCACGCGAAGTCGGCCAGGCGCGGGCCACGTCCGGCTGCCTTCCAGTTGATGGCTACCGGCCCGTTCTCGCCTACGATCACGTGATCCGGGGCGTGGAGGAGATTGCCGTGGACGAGCGCCTCAGCCAAACCCTCGCCGTCGTCCGCCGAGCACACCAGCCCGCGTAGCTTCTCGAACCGCTCACGGTCCGAAGGGATGACCCTGGTGTCGACGGCATCCAGGAATGCGAGCGCTGCCATCTGGTCTTGCCGCGGGCTTCCCTCGTGGCGGGGATCATCGCCGCTGGCCCCACCGGGACGGCGGACGGACTCGTCGAATGGCAGGGTATGCAGACGTCCCAGCAAGTCGCCCATGATGGCGAACTTCTCGCTGCCCTCATTTCCCACGGCCATGGGCAGCGGGCCGCCGGGGATCAGGCGGGTCACGAGGACCGTCGAGTCGTCGCACTGCGACACGGCGTCATCGACCGCGAGCCGCTCCGCCGGGTAGCCCTGCCGCTCCAGGAAGCGCAGGATCGCCGCATCGCCTTCCACGCCGGCCCGTGGGCGGGCAGGTGAAAACGCGCGCGCAATCCAGGGGTCGCCGTCGCGGCGATCAATGCGAAAGACGTCGTCGTGGTGATGACTGATTTTGGTCGCGACGACCGCGTCTATGCTGTAGTGGTCCCGGAGATGAGCGACCAACCGCTCACCGGCGGGCTGATGGACCAGGCGGGTTTGGAGTTCTTCGAGGTCGGTGAGCGCTTGCGTGTAGCGCTGACCCGTCTCCACGGCGTGGCGGCGTACGACCTTCTTGAAGCTGGCGTCTTTCGTCATGACAAGCCTCCTCGGTGGCACCCTCGTCCCCCAGCGACGCGGTGCGGAGATGGCTTGTGATGTGAATGACCGTGAGGGCAAATCCCCTTCACCAATGGAACTCCGGCTGGGGTGGAGGTTCCACGGCTCGGCGACTGGTCAGCGCCGTTATCCCACCCTACCCAACCATTCCAGCTCGCGTCAAGGATAGATATCAATACGCCGCAATCAGACCGTCTGATTGAACCCCCAATCCAAATTCTGAAATTTCGAGAGGTTGTGCCATGGAGAACTCACTGAATGTCGCAGACGCCCTCGTGCGTTTGGAGGAACCCTTTGCCTCGAAAGACGTGAAGTGGCTGGTTGCCGCCACTTCGAGAGACGGCCGCAAGGGACGCGTGACGCCTTATGCCGATCCACGGGCCTACACGGACCGCCTCAACCACATCTTCACGGCGAGCGGCTGGACGCGGGAATACTCCGTTCACACCGTCTCCCCGATCACACGGGTGAAGAAAGACAAGCCCATCCAGACCGGAAAGGTGCTGGTGACCTGCGTCGTATCGATCCCAGGTGTGGGAGCACACAGCGGGAGTGGCGAGGAGTGGGCAGACGACGAAAACGCAATGACGTCGGCGGAAGCACAGGCGTTCAAGCGGGCCTGTAGCTGTTTTGGCCTCGGTCGCTACTTCTACAACTTCGCCGAAATGTGGGTCGATCTCGATGAATACAAGCACCCGCGCGAAATCCCGGCGCTTCCCTCCTGGGCGCTGCCTGAGTGTGAGCGGCGAGCACATGTCCAGAACGGAACGGCCCGGAAGGAGAACGGCAACGTGACCGCTACGGTACAAAAAGGTCCACTCGACGCGAGCGTCACGGGCAAGATCGAGGCGTGCCGTCGGGACCTCGGCCAGATGCTCTACAGCAATATTCTGGGATCCGTGGCAAAGGTGCGGACCGCGCGGGATATTCCCAATCAGCGTGTCCAGCAGGAAGTCCTGAAGTGGATGGAGAGTGGCGTCCGCGGCATGGCGCAGGTGCGCCGCGTGGCAGCGGAGATCCCGGAGACCGAGTTCTACGGGATTCTCGATGGTCTGGGAGTCCGGAGGCTGGACGAAATCCAGAACTTCGGCGCCCTGGCAAAGCTCGTCGAGCAGATGAATGAGGCCCAGGCGACAAGGCCAGCGGCACAGCAGGTTTCGCGGGCTTAGGAGTGGCGCGGAATTCCAGATACTCGATTGCCAGTATGACTGAATGGACTTGCCATGTTGGCAGACACATGGAGTAGAATATGGCTATGCCCCTTGCCTCATCCAAAGCCGCACAGTTTGTTCTCCCGCCGCAGCAGGAAAGAAGGTCTTCGCCGGGGCGGATCCTGGGCCTGAAAGAGATGAACCTGCCCTCCCTGATCCGGCTGATCGGAAAGGGCCTTCCCTGGTCGACGGTTCCCGCTTTTGCCAGGGTCACGGGATTCTCTCAGCAGGATTTGGCGGATTTCCTCGGCGTTCCCGCCCGTACCTTCGCCCGCCGTCGGCTTTCGGGCACGCTTGGCCCTGCGGAGTCCGAGCGCCTTCTGCGGCTCGCGGAGATCTTTGAAGCCGCGCTGAGTCTGTTTGACGGCGACCACGACGGAGTGCGGCAGTGGCTGACCTCGCCTGTCCGGGGCTTGGGCAATGCCCGCCCGATCGATTACGCGCAGACCGAACTGGGAGCAAGAGAGGTGCGGAATCTCATTGGCCGGCTCGAAGACGGGGTTTTCTCCTGATGGAGGCCTGGAGAATCACCCGGACCAGAAAAGCAGCCGACGCATTCTCCGGAGAAGGTGCCCGGCTCTTTGGAGGGCGGTGGAACAGTCCGGGAGTTCGCATGGTCTATACGGCGGGCTCCCGATCGCTTGCCATCCTTGAGGTTCTGGCGCACCTCACCAAATCAGCTCCGCTTAACCATTACCTTCTCTATCGGATCGAGTGCGATGAGGGTCTGGTGCAAGTCCTGACCGATCTGCCGCCGGGCTGGGATGCGGAGCCGCCGACGGCCGCGAGTCAGTCGGTCGGGGACGCCTGGGTTGGGAGCGCGACACATCCTGTGCTTTCCGTGCCCAGCGCCGTCGTTCCGGAAGAACGCAACTACCTGCTCAACCCGGCTCATCCGGAATTCCCGCGAATCGTGATCGCGAAGCCAGCAGCCTACCGCATCGATCCCCGCCTGATGTAGACAGCAATCCCAGAAAATTCGCGCGAAGGAGCGAGCTATCGCTCCCTTTGTGTTTGAGGTCAACCCATGAGAGGCATGGAGTGCTCCATGTGCCGCCGCCCGGCGGCGTGGTGGATCGATTCCGAAGTCTTCTGTGAAGACCACAAAGAACTCATCATCGAGGCTGCCGGCGTCGATCGGTTCAGGATCCGTCGGCTGACGGAAGCAGCATGTGCCTTCCAGAGCGGCGGCCGGATTTCACGAACGGTGGCCGCAAAGAAGGAGGCGCAAAATCCCTATGTCGAAATTGCTCGAAATTCCCGCTGACAGAGGCATCTGCGCAATACCGCTGAAGCATGCGGTCTACTGCCATGAATGCCAGACCGTTTCGAACTCGCGCCCGCACGAGTGCGGCCTTTGCGGAAGTGGCAAGGTCATCCGCCTTGAAGGGATTCTCAACGGCAATCCAGACCCGCCGGCGAAAAGTTGCCGCCCCGCAAGGCTTTCCCTGGTGAAGGCCGTGGGCGCATAGCGGTCGTCCACGCACACGCCAGGCGAGATGGGGTCCGGCCCGGGGGCGGGCCCCTTCCTCATTTCCGCCACTTGAGGAGATTCGTATGGGAGCCGAAGAAGAGCGTTCTGAAACATTTGTTGAAAGGGTCCTTGCCCTGCTCGAAGAGCGTTTTCCATGGCTGGGTTCCGCCCGGGATGAACCCGTCGGCGGAGCCGAAACCGTCGATGATCTCACCGACCTTTACAAGTCGCTGATGGAGCAACACGAGGTTGTCCGTCACGAGGACTGCGATCAGAAAGACTGATCGGCGCCGATACGGTCCGGATCGCGAAACAGGCGGGATTCTTCCCAACACCGTTCCTTCGCCGCAGGCAGGAATCGAACAAGCCGTATGGCGGAGCCCAGCTCTCTGTCATAACGGCATGATGCGAGGAGGGCGTTATGGCGCGCAGCGCAGCCCGTCTCAAGATGGGCTACTTTCCACTGCCTCCGACAGAGGCTCAGAAGGTCCGTTCTCAGCTCACGTTTTCAGGGCCCTGTTCCGTCATCGATCCCTGCGCGGGAAAAGGAATGGCGCTCAACCTGATCACGGCTGGTGGGCTCGTGCTTCGGTTCGGGGTGGAACTCGATACCGGGCGTGCGGAAGAGGCCGCGAAAACCGGCATTCGGATGATCCAGGGTAATGTGTTCGACGCCCACGCGAAGGTTGAGAGCTTTTCCATGCTCTATCTGAACCCGCCGTATGATTCGGAGATCAATCTGACCGGCAATCGGCGCCTGGAGCGGCTGTTCCTCGAACACACGCATCACTGGCTGGTCCAGCACGGCGTTCTGGTGTTCGTTATTCCCTTCGAGCAACTCAGCGACTGTGCCGGAATTCTGAGTGCCAATTTCACCAGGATTAGCGCTTTTCGTTTGGCAGACGCTGAATCCGTTCGGTTCCGCCAGATTGTGGTGTTTGGTGTGCGCCGCAACATCCGGGGTGCAGCGCACGAGGAAAGCCAGCGGCGGATACGAATGCTCGCCCAGCACGGAGGATACGAAAGGCTGCCGGAGCTTGCTCCAGGGGCCGTCGAGCCGTATGCCGTGCCGCGTTCCGGTGAAGCGACTTTAACCTACCGCGGCCTGCCCTACAACGTGATCGAAGACCTGTTGCCCTATTCCGCCGCGTGGAAACAGGCCGCGCAGGTGTTGTTGCCCAGTGAGGACATCGCGATCGGCCGGCCCATCACGCCGCTTCATGGAGGTCATGTGGGCCTCCTGTGCACCGCTGGGCTGCTGAATGGTGTCTTCGGGCAGGGCGAAGACAGGCACATCGCCCGCTGGCGCTCGGTCAAACACGTCACCGAGTTCCACGAGGAAGAGGGCGATACAAAGATCATCCGCCGGCGCGAGAAGTGGTCGAACGAACTCCGGCTGCTCTATGTCACCGGAAAAGCGGTGAAGCTGACCGAGAGCGCTTCGAAGGAGGGAGAGAGCGATGGAGAATGCCCACCTGAGAATGGGGCTGCTTGAATATGAGAGGTACACGGAGAAGATCGCTACAAGGATCCGAGTGCGGGTGAGCCATTACATCGGCGAAGACGAGGAGGCGCATCTACTGAGCGTGTTTGGCAACGATTCCGATGTGGGAGCGATCACGGCCGCCGTCTATGAACAAGCACGATTTCGGCTCACGTTCCCCAGTGGAGATTCCCAGGGGGTTTCGCTGGGTGAAGACGCGGTCTGTCATCGCGGTAGCATGAGCATTCCGGGCAGAAAACAGGCAGTCCGGCACATGGTCGCGCTTTCCGAGGAGTTGCGCGGGTTGAAGTCGCTGTCACGGACCTTTGTTCTGCGGCCGGAGGCGACTGAGGTATGGACGGCGCTCGTGCATCGGTATGGCCTGCCGGGGCTGCCGGGCTGGGCGGAAGCCATGTTCCGGATCCTGAAAGAGAATGGACGCATCACGCCGGTGGACAGTATCGGGTGCTCGGCAGCCGTAATCGCAGCTACCAGCAAAGAGTTGTTGGAGTGGATGGGAAAGGGAGTTGCTCAAGGGAATCTTCCATTCCCGGAGACGAATGACTTCATTCGATGGTCCGGTCGAATGCTTCCAGAGATCCTTCGGCTGGCACCGGGGACGATAGAAAGGGCGGCGTGATCGATCAGGATGCGTCTTCAGAGCTCGATCAGCGCTTTGGGCTGTTGGCAAAAGCCGAATTCGGGTGCGTCATGATCTTCGGCGCGAGCTAGCTGCTGAGCTTATTTCTCTGAGTCAGCCGATTTCGATTTCGGCGGCCCAGATAAAGCATGTTGCCCCAGGTAGAGTGCCAACCACAGCTTGAATCGGAACCATCTAAATCTTCAGGTGAATCGTTCTCAGGAGGTTCCCATGCCAGAGAAAGCTCTCACCGAAAAGGCCGGGCAAGATGCATCCGAGGGCAAGCATCTGTGGCCATCCATCGGAAGCTTTGCGCGTGAAAATCCAGATGACTTCCAGGAAAGCAGTAAGACGGCATCGGCGACAGGCGTCCAAATGGGGCGCACGCAAAGTGTCTGCGATGGGTTTACGGTTGCATTCCGGGGTTGTTGAACTCACGTCAACCCTCTGCGACGGCGTTTGAGCGGTGAAAGGTGGATTGCCTGCCGGGCAGGAAGACCGAGAAACATGTGCCGGAACGACCCTGCCGAGACGAACTCCAAACGCGTATTGACCCGCCGATGCGGTCAATGATTCCCGAACTCACCCATAATCCAAGCCCCGTTCCGGCTTCTCCCTTTGTGGTGAAAAAAGGCTGATAAATTCGCGCTCGATCCTGCGGTGCAATACCACTCCCGGTATCAGCGACCGAGAAGCAATAGCCAACTGAGCCATGGACTTCACAGAGCCAGCGGGGAGCAGGATACAGGTGCAGGATGACCTGTCCGCCAGTGGGTGTGGCATCAAGCGCATTGAGCAACAGGTTCGTGATGACCTGGACAATCTCACTTCTGAAGGCCAGAATGGCACCGCCCGTCTCAATGCGCTGATGGATAACGATTCCTTGTCTCTCTGCCTGAGGGCGATAAAATTCCGACACTTCGCGGAGCACCGCGTCCAGGCTGAATACTGCAGGCTTGTTACTGTCGCGGTGAAACTTCAGCGACTGAACAGCGATGCGGGTCAGACCCTTCAACTGGCCTTCCATTGTGGCGATGTAAGCCTGCGCCTCTGCGCTGGTTTGAAGAGGAGCCAGGAGGTATACGAGATTGCTAATTGCTTCTAAAGGATTGTTAATCTCGTGGGCCATGGCTGAGGCGAATCTCGCGGTCACCGCCAGCTTTTCGCTATGCACCAGGGCCTGTTCCATCCTCTTCCGCTCGGCGATTTCAAGTTGCAGCTCGGCGTTCAGCCTTTCTGCAGTTTCCCTAAGTTCATGCTGGCGCACGCCTGACAACAGCAGTTGCTCATTGACGGCGATGGCCCGCTGCTGGAATTGGGTAGTCTCCGTGACTTGCATTGCAAGTCCGGCTGGGTGATCCTCTGCGCCATGGAGGGGCCACACCGAATATGACCGGCGAGCGGGATGAGCTTCTGTCCGTCCCGGCTCCGTCTGGACTGCGAATTCCCCGGTACGGTATACGCGGTTCAGCAATGCAAGGCATCCCTCCCACGCCACGGCCTCTGCGAAGGGCTTCCCGGTCAATTCATCTTTCGTCTTCGAGAGCAGCCGGCAAAAGGCAGGATTGACGTACCGCAGGATGTGATTTGGTCCTGCTAATGTAGCCATCGGCAGGGGCGAATTGTTCACAATCAAGCGCTCGTTGTTCGATGCATCTGGTTCCAGACGGAGGCGAGAGTTCGCATTGGTCTCTGGATCGTCAGGTGTTTTCTTAGGTCTGATTCTTGATTTCCGAATCATGGAAGGGCTCTTCCTCCTGTGTGGGTCGGTCCGAATGCACAGGAATTCCGGTGATAAGACCCTGATAGCTTGTGAGGCGTTTACCGAGGATGACGACACCCTTGGACGTGATTTCATACTCGCGAATATCCTTGGCATGATTACCGCCGCGCATTTTGATAACCACCATAATCTTGCGAAGCTGCCCATCGATGGATACGTATCGCAACCGGATGATGTCATCGCAAAGAAAAGAGATGGAGTAGGTGCTGAATGGGAATTCGGTAAAAGACTCATCCACTTCAACTGTGCTTAGAATCGTCACTCCGATTCCTGTCAGAGCGAAGATCATGCGGTAGAGCGATTCGCGAAAGTCGGCGCGGAAGCCTGGCGACAGAGCCATCTCAAAGCCCGCCAGGGAATCGATCACCAGCCGCCGGGCGCCGATCTTCTGTACAGCATCGAGAATCGACTGCATGGTTTCGTCCACCGAGAGATCCAGGGGACGGAGGTAGAGGATCGTGAGTGTCCCGTCTTTCTGCGGCGTTTCCAGATCCAAACCCAAACTGGTGGCCCGCTCCGCATAGGCTTCCGGGCGCTCTTCAAAGACCGCCACGATCCCAGGCTCCCCCTGGCGTATTCCTTCGGCGATGAATTGAGTCGCCAGCACAGATTTTCCGGTCCCCGAAGATCCGGCCACCAGCACGCTGTCGCCTTCACGCACGCCCCCGTCCAGCATCTTGTCCAGTTCCGGGACCCCGAAAGAGAGGCGTCGCTGCCCGACCGTATTTTTGACGCGTGCGGTCAACCCAAACGTGCGCGAGAATGCCTGAATCCCGGCATGGGTTATGCGGAAGGTGTGCAGCCCCGGCACGGAAGCCTGGCCACGCAGTTTGATGATCTGCAACTTTCGCACGATGGAATTTCGCTCTGCGGTCTGGCGCAGCCAGAACAGCCCATCGGCGACGGTAAAGATGGGATTGTCGCGAAGTTCGTCCTCCGCATATTCGCCGATCAGGAATGTTGTAGCCTGCCAACTGGCCAGAAACAGGGCCAGCCGTTGAATGAAAGATTGCAGGTCCATGTCGCTTTGCGGCTTCCGCACCATGGTGCGGAAGGAGTCAACTACGACGACGGCAGGGTTAGCCTTTTCAACGTCCCTGGTAATCGCGTCCAGGACCGCACCCAGGTCCTTCTCCAGGACAACCTGGCTCAGGTTGATAAAACGGATCGACTCCGGCAGCTTGGCCGGATCGAAGAAACTGTACTGCTGCTGGTATCGCAGCATCTTCAGGGCGGATTCGCCGAGGACGGTGAAATAGAGAGCAGGCCGCTCTGGTGTGGCATTGGCGAAAACGAATTGGTGCGCCAGCGTCGTCTTCCCGCTTCCGGGGGCGCCCGCGATGATGTTGAACGAGAACTCTGGAAGACCGCCGCCCACGATTTCGTCGAGGCCTGGAACTCCGGTCGGCAGCTTGTTGATCTCCACTTTATCTTGTGTGCTCACGCTTTTCTCCCGTTCTCCGAACTGCAATCGTCGAGCGCTGCGTCCGGCCACACATCTCGTATCAGGTTCATTGTCAAAGCTTCGCCAAGGAAAATAAGAAGCAATCCGAGCAGGCGAGAAATGAGGACGACTCCGCCCTCGTGAACCCGATCCTTTTCGGTGTTGATCGCCGACTCGACGGCGCTCATGCCGTCAAGCTTTCCATCCGGTGCCACCCGTACCGGACCAAGGCTGGGATCTTCCGATTTAGCCAGCGCTAGAGCGCGAGAGGCCAGCGCCTGAAAGCCGGCAGTTCCAGCCAATTCACCGAGCCTCTGGCGCAGCTTCTCATAGACACGGAAGGTTGCGGATCCCGGTGGCTCGGATGTGTTGCCCTCTGCGGATTCGTGAGTAAGAAGCCGCTGAGCCAAATCTCGCATTTGCGGCAGAGTGATCATGTTCAACGCCGCTTCGCTCCCCCCGGAAGGTTCCGATATCCATTACAACGCGAGGATCAGAGTGACGATAACCTCTTTTCACAAACGATTCCGCTATTAAGCTGCTCTCCATCCAGATCCGAATCCAAAGGTTCCGATCTGGGCGGAGCACTGGCGGAACTCAATTCATATAGCGATTCGTTTGCAGGTTCGGTGCATCCTGCGAGCCGCCAGCCTTGCTTCGAATCAGCGTGAAAACGTCGAGAACCGTCGCGATACTGCGAAGGTTGCCGGCTACACTCATCAACCCATCTTCCATTCCGGGATGTCTGTCCGCCAGGGTTTCAATGTGCTCGCTTACGCTCCTCAGGCGATTAATTTCCAGCAGAAGGTCCTCGAAAGTCACGGCCATCGCCGCTTCATCGAGCGCTGAGGGTATCGTATCCACCGCGATCGTGGCCGACTCGCTCCTGACGTCCACCTGAAGGCGTAAATCTTCGATCAGGCGCAGCGTCGTTGCCTCCCCGAGGAAGGTGAGAAACAGCCCAAGCAACTGCGCTATCAGGATGATTCCAGCCTCGCCGTTCTCCTCCGCCTGGGACTCAACTTCACCGAGACCGCGCAAGTCTCCATTCGCCGTAATCTGAACGGCCCCGAGCCGGGGAGATTCCGACCTGGCCAGAGCCAACGCACGGGAAGCGAGCGCCTGAAAACCATCGACACCGACGGGTGCCGCGAGTTGCCGGCGCAGCCTCTCGTAGACGCGCACCGTTGCAGGTCCGGTCTGCAAAGAGTTCGTACTGGCATCGGCCTCGGAAGCCACCAGACTGCGGGCCAAATCACGTGTCTTTTGTCGAGGAAGCATCGGTTCCATTCTTTCTTTGCATGGCATGCATCCCCTGCATGCCGGCATCTGTCGCGACAGCACTCTCTTGTCGGCTGCCTCAGCGATGAGATTCCAGTCGCACTTTGAAACCCAATTTTGGCGCTACTAAACGACGATACTTGAATGTTTTGCCGAAAAGTGACCACAATTGACCAGTCCTCCCGCTATCGGTGGAGCCCATGCGTAAGCATGGGAGAGTGACCAACTGAAGCACCTGCAGCGATGCTGGTGGAAAGGTCGTCGTCCACCGTCACAGGACTGCGCTTGCAGTCGAATCGCGATTAAGGTCGAGAAGCCCCAAAAACACACTCAATGCAGGAGGCCGGCGATGGAGCCGACGGATATCTACGGGTATCTCCGTTCCCACGCGGGGGCGCTCGGCGAGCGGATTGTCAGCATGTATCCGCCGCTTCAGACCACAACCGACGAGATTCCCCGCGAACTTTCGACGCTGCTGAGAACGCCTCTTCCCGCCCAGGCGATCGCCATAGGGGGGGTGGTCAAGCATTTCAGGTCGGCTCGGGCTGCCCGGATCGTCGCCGAATGCGGCGCAGGCAAGACATTCATGGCGCTGGGAGTGGCGCACACCCTAAAAGCGCAGACGATTCTGGTGATGTGTCCCTCGCACATCGCGAAGAAATGGGCGCGGGAGGCGATCAAGACCATTCCTTATACGCGGACATTTTTAGTCGAAGACATGCGCAATGGCGGCGATCCCCACCAACCGCACGGAGTCCTCGAAGTGCACCTGCGCAAGGGACGGGTCGTTTACGAAGGAATGCGGCTATCGCTTGCCGAGCTGCGCCGGCTGGGACGGAGCGGATGGAGACAGCGCTGCCCCTACTGTTCGGTATTCATCATTCCGAAGGACAAAGGCAAATTATCGTATTTCTGGCGGCATGCCTTCCTTACCGCAAAATGCGGTCCGGAACTCGGGGGCGTCATCAATCCTGATACAGGCTGCTCGATCGAGAATCCGGAGGGCGGACGCCGCACACGGATGGATTTCGATCAGCTGAAGATCAGCGAACAAATGGAGCGGGCGAAGGACGGAACCACGCTGTTCTCGCCGTTGTGGCAGGCGGATGGCAAGAAGATCCAGCGCATGGCGCCGGTCGAGTTTATTGGCAGGTACATGAAAGGCTGGTTCGATCTCGCCATCGCCGATGAGCTGCACCAGCTGGCCGGCGATACAGCGCAGGGCAACGCGCTGGGAGTGCTGGCACGTGCCGGCCGCCGCCTCGTGGCTCTGACGGGAACGCTGATGGGCGGCTATGCGGATGATCTCTTCAACGTCTTCTACCGCATGGAACCGCAGATGATGGCGGCAGATGGTTTCGCATACGGAGGTGAAGGGCGGCGGAGCTTTCAGGAGCAGTACGGGGTCCTCGAAACGATCGAGAAGATCCGCGAGGAAGACAACGCCTGCTCACGGGCTTCGAAGAAGACCGTGCAGGTGGTCAGAAAGCCGGGCGCGTCACCTCTGCTGTTCGGGAAGTTCCTCATGTCGACGACCGCCTTTCTGGCGCTCGAAGACATCGCCGACAACCTGCCGCCGTACACGGAGAGCGTGCTCTCCTGCGAAATGAGCAAAGAGCTTGCGGAAGCCCACGAGGAACTCGAAAAGGCGCTGCGCAGTGCCATGGCGGAACATCGGGGCAACAAGAGCCTGATGAGCGTGCTTCTGAACACGCTCCTGCTCTATCCCGATCATCCGTACGATTTCGAGGAAATCTGGGCACGGGTGCTCGATCCGGCCACGAAGGAGTATTACAAGTTTCTCGTCGCACGGCCACGAGAACTGAGTCGGGAGGGTCTGTATCCGAAGGAATCCTCGCTGATCGAGGACGTGCGGAATGAACTCAGCCAGGGGCGCCGCTGCCAGGTGTATGCGACGTATACAGGGGAAAAGGACGTCAACGCGCGGCTGGAGCACGTCTTGTCGGCCGCTGGACTGCGTGTTGCCGTCCTGCGAGCCTCCGTCCCCACGCAAAAGCGTGAGGAGTGGTACGACCGGCAGCTCGAATCCGGCGTCGAGGTGGTCGTCTGCCATCCGAAGCTGGTGGAGACCGGCCTCGATCTCCTGGCGTTTCCGACGCTCTACTTCTACCAGACCGGCTATTCGCTCCACACTCTCCGGCAGGCCAGCCGGCGGTCCTGGCGCATTGGGCAAAGACATCCGGTGCGAGTGAAGTTCCTCACGTACAAGGGGACGATGCAGGAGGTCTGCCTGCGGCTGATGGGGAAGAAGATGCTCGTGGCGCTCATGATGGAGGGCAAGTTCTCAGGCGAAGGCCTCCAGTCGCTCGATGCTGACGAGGATCTGATGTCCGCGTTGGCGCGGGAACTGGTCGAGAAGGCCGGGGTCGGCGAAAGTGCCGACCAGGTCTGGCGCCAGCTTGATCGCGAGCGCTCGAAGCAGATGGGACCAGTTCCGCGGGAAGTCGGAACGGGCGCAGATGACGGCATGCTGCTTCCCATCGATGCGGCGGAACTCGACGGCGAGCACGGTATCCATCTGGCTCAGCCGGTGAGAGAGAAGAGGCGGCCGGATGGGCCTCCGTGGCCGGCCACGGCGACCAGCGATCAGCCGATCCAGCTCAGCCTGTTCGGCTGAGACAGCAATCAACAACTTCGAGAGGTGAACCTATGTGCGAAGAACGCGCAATGACCCGTTGTGTGCAGTGTGAACTGGCGCAGTGGGCAGATCATGCGAACTGCCGCCGCTGCGGCCAGGCCCTGCCCGCGCCCATCGTGAACGTTGTTGAACGGGTGGTGGAGAGAGTCGTATACCAGCAGGATTCTCAATGCCTTATGAATCTTCAGGAAGCTTCGAAGCTCATCTCCGCCGCGGCGGCGAGGCTGGAAGAGCCTTCTGCCCACCGGCTGCTCCCGGTGCATTCGACTCCGCTCTCGACTGTCGAGACGTTCCCGACGCTCGATGAGATGGAGCGGACGATGATCCTGGCCGCGTACAGGAAGTCGAATCGGAAGCCGGTGAAGGCAGCGCGCCTGCTGGGCATCGGCAAAACGACCTTCTACCGCAAATTGAGAGAGATGCGTCAGATAGCAGCGTGATACCCGAAGGCACGATTGAGCGCGTTTGACCGAGATTCGATCCGGGGGTACAACCTCTTCGCTGGCAACACGGCCGCGTCCGTCCAGCGACGGCCTCAATTCCCGGCAGGAGGATAGAAATGGATGCCTTAAGAGCGACTTCTCACGATTCGGTCGAAGAGGATCCGCGGGCGGAGCAGCCAAGCACCAAGGCAGCAACTGAGGCATCGGAAATGGCGCCCGCGGAGCCTTTGGGTCCTCCTGCGGCCAACCGCCACCGTCTTCCCGACGAGCGTCCGGCGATCACTCATCACTTCGCGGTCGGGGGCCATGAAGGCTATCTGACTGTCGGTCTTTACCCGAACGGTCAGCCTGGAGAGATCTTCATCCGGATGGCCAAGGAAGGATCGACCATTGCCGGTCTGATGGAGTGCTTCGGGACTGTCGTGTCCGTCAGCCTTCAGCACGGCGTGCCCTTGCGGGTGCTTTGCGACAAACTGTCGCACACTCGCTTTGAGCCTTCAGGCTGGACCGGGAGCGCGGAACTGGGCTACGCGAAGTCCATCATGGACTACCTGTTCCGGTGGCTCGAACTCCGCTTCCTCTCCGGAACGCAACTCGCTCTGTTTTCGGCATCCGGCAGTTACGGCAGCGTTGGGGCTGATCCAAGCAAAGTCGTGCCAATTTCTTCCCAAGGATTTGAAGCTGGCGACGCGCCAGCCTGCCGCTCCTGCGGCGCTCTGATGAGTCCCAATGGAAACTGCTATGTGTGCAGGAACTGCGGCGGGACGAGTGGCTGCTCCTGACGCATGCTGGAGCGCTTCGTCATGAAAGCACGCAATGGTTTGTCGTCCCCCGCATAAAAAGACCTTGGTGCGGAGACCTTATTTCTTTGCAGCCTTCTTTTGAGCCGCCCAGCGTTTCCTCTGCGCGGCGGCGATTCGCTCTCTGGCCTCGGCGCTGAGGTGCCGTCGTTTGCGTGGCTTCTCCTGATTCGCACCGAATGCGAATGAGGTCGCCGCGTGCGTGACAGTGCCTTTCGTACCTGTCAGCAGGCTGCGCACCTGCTGCAGTCGGCTGATCTCGTCGTCGAGAGCCGCAACGATTTCGTTGATTCCCATCCCGGTCCTTTCGGAGTAGTGGTTCCTGTCCATTGAATCAGATTTCAGGCATAAATCCCATGTCGACCCATTCTCGACAAGCAAGGAGAAGCTATCCATGACTGGTCTCAAAGTTGAAGCCCTGCAGCGCGATTTCTTCTACAACGGAACTCGCATTCCCGATCCGGCTCCCAATCTTTCCATCGAACAGGTGCGCGAGCTGCTGACGCCGACGTGGCCGGAAATTGCGACGGCGACGCTGAGCGGGCCGGAAGATACCGGCAGCGCGCTCCGCTACACGTTCAATCGTGCCATCGGATCGAAGGGATAGCCGTGCGCCGCCAGCAAAAGCGCGCAGAGGAACTGATCGCCGCTTTGCGGGCCAGGGCTGCTGCTCCTCCGAATCGGCAGAATCAGCTTCTGGTGAGGCACCTCCGATGCAAAGAATCTCTCGAACTCTCGGACGCCGTGACCAGCGCGCTTGCCCGCTATCACGCCGACAACGCGAGAGCGTTGCCAGCGCCCACGGAAATCCTGCCACCGCTCCAGTAGAAACGCTCGCTCCGGCCTTCGCTGTGGCACTACCATCCCTCGATGGTCAGCCCGTCAACTACAGCCATGAGGTCAATGGGGAGATGCTCTTCGACTTGTGCGCGGCTCTTGTGCGCATGGAGTTGGGGACGCCAAAACTGTGGAGCGAGTGCGGCGAAGACCCGCTTGCCTTCGCCAAGCGTTCCATTGTGAATCGAATCGGCAAAGAGACCCTTGAACTGCTCGAACGCAACGTCGAATACCACCTCGAAGTCACGGATGTGGTAGGCGCGGACAGCACCGGGTTGAGCACGGGACAGCTGGCGATCACTATTCATTGCAGCGGCTGCGGGTATCTCAAGATTGGTTGTGCGCTGCGCGCTCTGGAGTCGGAGGAGAAAGGTCTCGGTGCGGCCTTCTACTGGACGCTCCTTCGGTCGCTTTACCGCGTGATGCGGATCTACGACCACAGCGACGCGCAGGCTTATGAGGAGAACCTGATCGAATATGCGCAGGAGGACGACGCGGCCAATCAAGATCAGTACGAATTTCCCGAGGTCGACAAGGCATTGCCGGAGTGCATTCGCTGGAGTCTCAAACACGAATCGGAACAATGGCGTCTCGATTACCGGCGATTGCTCTGGCGTCACCGCAATGGACGATACCGGAGCTGGATTCAGCACATCGAGACGATTGCCAAACTTGCCAGAGTCAAAGCGAGATCGTTTGAACCGGCAGACCACGACGGGTACTACGATGGACCGCCGCTGCCGGCGCTGTTGATCGTCTTCGAGGAGCATGATGCCGTCGCAGCCTGTTTCGACGAAGAGAGTCAGCACATGCTGGAAGGCTCGGCAGAACCGGCCTTCTGTGCGGTATTCACCCTCGACAATGCGGAGCAATGCTCTGCTGCGATGCGTGCGGCCGAGCGGTTTGTGCTCGTGAACCGGGAGCTTTGTTGGCTGATCGAAGAGATCCAGGCGTGGGAGAAGGACAGAGATGAAAGTCGAGATCGCGATCGGAGAGATGCATCGCTTCGAGCTGCGTGATGCGCTGCTCATCTACCGCGCGAACCGGCGCAGCTTTATCACCTGGCACTCGGTAACGGCGCAGCAGCAAGGCCCTCCGTTGCTTGGGCCGGCACAGCCTTTGACGACCGCGTTCATCGAGGATCTGGCCGAATCTCTGTCCGGCGGCTCAACGGCCGAGGTGCTGCCTGAGAATGTTCTGGCCAAGACGGACCGCATGATGGCCTGGTGGACACCGCGGCGTGTGCGGCGGATGTTCTTTGAGAACGCCGGGGGCAAAGCGCAGCAACTCAATGGGAAGTTATTTCCCCAACCGCCGCTGGTGTGGCGGGTGGCGCATGGAGACCTGAAGATCCGGGCGCTCTGCGAGAACAAGCGGCCAAATGCCAAAACCACGCTTGCCGTTGCTCCCTTCTGGAACCTTTCGGATGACGGACGGGTGTGCCTGGGAACGATGCGCTGTCCCGAGAGCGCTTCCGTGGCATCGATCGGAGCCTGGGAGCAGGGGTTCTACGAGAGCGCATTTACCCATGCCAATGTCGGCAGACTGACCCGCCACGAAGGCGGCCACGACGCGCTGTGGGCCGAGCTTGCCGTGAAAGGGCGCTTGTTTCCCACCGACGCTCTGATTCGCCTGCCAGAGACGCTCACTCAATTCATTCAGGGGAGGTAGGCCGATGCGCGTCGAGCATCTTCTCCCGTCCGGGCTTCTCGGTCGTCGGCCAGTGCGGATTCTCGTCGTTGGCGCCGGTGGCACCGGGAGCGCCATCGTGATGGGCCTGCCCTATCTCCACCAGGCAATGAGGGCCTGGGGACATCCGTATGGGCTCGAAGTCACCCTCATGGATGGTGACACGGTTTCGGAAACGAACTGCGTGCGGCAGCCGTTCTCCTGGTCCGACGTGGGCCAGAACAAGGCGACGGTTCTTATCAACCGCATCAACCTGTTCTGGGGGACGAAGTGGAATGCCCACCCGGGATGCTTCGATGAAACAACGCTTCGGTCAAATCATGACCGGAATCCGGATCTTCTCATCGGGTGTGTGGACATGCGGGCCGCGCGGGCTGTTATCGAGAGAAGCGTATCCCGGAAATCAAGCTATGTTACCTACTGGCTCGATCTTGGGAACAACGCGTCCAGCGGACAGTTTGTGCTGGGCCAGCCACTCAACAGCAGAAACCGCCGGAAGGCGGAGCGGCTGCGAACAGTCAGCGAGCTCTATCCGGAGATTGCCGACGATACAGCTGGTGAAGACCCGCTGCCCAGTTGCTCTGCCGTCGAGGCACTCGAACGGCAGGAGCCATTCATCAATCAGACGCTCGCGGCGAGCGCCCTGGCCATGCTGGCGAGACTCTTCCGCTATGGCAGAATCTGCTATCACGGCGGATTCTTGAATGCCGGAACCGGGCAGATGACTCCAATTCCCGTCGATCCTGAGCTATGGCGGCGTACAAGAAGATCAGCAAAAAGCAGGAGACGGGGAAGGATAACGCAGGAGCTCTGACGTTCCAGAGATCGATGTTCATAAATCAGTAATGTGTACACATCAGTGCTAGACTGGAGTCGGGGAGAATCTCATGGCGACCGCGAAAAGCCGCACGATTCACAAGCACTTCCGGCTCGATTCCATCAAGCTGAAGCGTGCCCAGAAGGTGCTCGCAGCACGAACGGAAACCGAGACCGTTGAACGCGCACTCGACCTGGCCATCTCCGAGCATGAGCGCAACAGGCTGACTGCGGAGGCGAATCAGAAGTTTCTGAAAAGCGGGATTGTCATCCGCGATGTGTTCGGCGCGCCCGGGCAGTAGCGATGCCAGCCCTTTTCGATTCCTCTGTTTACATCAACGCCCTGCGGGCCGGTGGCGAGGCTGCTCTGGTTCTGCAGCGATGGGCGCGGGAGACTCCGCTCTGGCTCAGTTCAGTGGTGCTCGAGGAGCTCTACGCTGGAGCCGCGCGCAGCGACTACCGGATCATCGAGAAGCTGGAGCGCGACTTCGAGAGGACGAGAAGAGTGCTCGTTCCCAGTCTGGGTGACTGGGCTCAGGCCGGCAGAGTGTTGGGAAGGCTCGGGGAGAAGTACGGTTTCGAGCAGATTGGCCGGGCTCGCCTGACCAATGACGCCCTGATCGCGACCAGCGCGGGCCGCGCGGGGATCGCCGTGATCACAGTCAATCGACGGGACTTTGGCCGCCTGGCGGAATTCTGCCCGTTCGAATGGCAGGCACGCGCGATTCCCTAATCAGGCCGAGTCCCGTCACGGGCAGATGACAGTCCGCGCTCTGGGCTTCGATTTGCGGCGATGGTGAGTACAAATCAAAAGAGTCAGACTGTGAACATGAAGCGCAATTGGCCGGAATTCGCCCGAACTCTCTCTGAAGGAGCGAGAGCAAAACTGGCAGAGGGCCGACGCCGTTTTGAGGCGAAACCGTTAGAGAAGGCGCCTCAGCAGCCCCACTCCAAAGGGCCGCTTGCTCGGCGGTAATGCGGTTTTTGACAGCTCCACTGAGCACGGATTTCAGCTTTCCGGCAGTCTCTCGCGGGCTGCTCTTCAGCGGTTCGAGCTGTTGCCACGGGACACGTGAAGGGGCTTGCCGTGGGCCCTCAACTCTGGCAGCGGATACGGAAAGCAAAGAAGAATACGGCGCACCCCGGTTAGTTCAATCCTGCCAGAGTCAGCAATGCGGGGAAGGGACACCATGCGGCGGGCTGCGACTTGAGCGAACGGGACTCAGGGGCTCGCCTCCAGGTTTGCTTCCTCAATCCGCTTCGCATTACACTTACCGGTAGGAGTAATACCCATGCAGATCACAAGCAAGGGCCAAGTGACCATTCCTCAGGAGGTCCGGAACCAGTTGGGCCTGTTACCCCATACCGAGGTGGAATTCGAAGTGAGCGGCGACCACGCCCGGATCCGAAAAGCCCGACGCGGGGAAAGCTTGGGACTCCGGGGACAGAAGGCGCTCAGAGCGCTCCGCGGCTCGGCCGATACGCGCATGTCCACCGACGAGATTATGGCGCTCACGCGCGGGAGCCGCCGTGCCGGCACGAACGGCAAATGACGCCGGGGCTCGACAATCTGGAATCTCGTTTACGCCACCGCCGTGGCGTCCTAGTCGATAGCAACGTTCTTCTGGACGTTGCCACCAACGACGCACAATGGGCCGACTGGTCGGCTCATGCGCTCGCGGAGTGCGCCGACCGTACGGCCCTCATTATCAATCCCATTGTTTACGCCGAGGTGTCGATCGGATTCAGCTCCATTGAAGCCCTGGATGCCGCGCTGCCTCTCGCTTCCTACGCGCGGGAAGCTCTGCCGTGGGAAGCTGGCTTCCTGGCCGGCAAGTGTTTCCTGAGCTATCGCCGGAGAGGTGGCCAGCGGGCTAGTCCGCTCCCGGACTTCTACATCGGAGCGCATGCGGCCATCGAACGGCTGGCGCTGCTCACGCGCGACGCGGCGCGCTATCGGACCTATTTCCCGAAGCTCGAAATCCTGGGACCCGCGTAGCATCACCGAAATCTTTGGGGACCAAAGGGAGACTTCCACCATTCGGCGGAATTCTCGCCGTTCCAGTGCCCCCTGATTCAACCCTACTTTCATTCGAAAGGATTCATCTCCATGTTCAAGGAACTTGCGCCGCTCCTGCGGCATCGCACTGTCCTGTTCACCGTGAGCCACATCGAAGACGACCAGTTTCGGGTGAACGTTATCCCGAAGAAGATTACCGACGGTGAAAACGACGCCCTCACCACCCCGGTCAGTGTCACGGGGACGGTTGAAGATCTCGACAGAGAGCTTCCCGAGACCCTGCTCCATTTCGTCTCCAGCCACCTCGAACTGAAGAACTCGCTCGAACGTGCCAAAGCAGAGATGGAGGAGGCCTCCAAAGCTGCCAAAGCGGAAGCGAAAAAGAAATCCGGGAGCCAGATCACGAAGAAAGAACCAGCCGGGAGTTCCAGCAAGCCAGCCGTGGCACCGGAAGCACCTGCTCTGGCCAAGGCCGAAGCTCCCAAAGCGGCCAGTCTGTTCGACACCGCGCCGGAGCCGGCAAGATCTTGTGGGCCTGACGGACCGCCTTCGGACGGCGCGCGGCCCGCCTTTACCGCAGCGGAGAACGACGAGGACGAGGAGATCCTCCGCGAAGCGTATGCAGAGGGCGAATCCGAAGAAGCAGACGAAGCGGCCTGAAAATCCCCGGGTTCCGCCGGTTATGCACCGCTTTTCCAGGCGAAATCCACAGACTTGCGGACGGACCATCCGCGGCGAAGGCCAGAGAGAAGCGCAGAGCAAGTCGCATGGATTGTGTGGCTTGCATAGACTGAGACACCAGCACCAATGTGTACCGGCTGTCGCATGAAGCATGCCGAACTTCGCTGATCCGATTGGACTAGGGCGATTTTGCCGTCTAGCATTTCGCTTTCTATTCGCCTATGCTTTTGAACATGTTCCAGGGACCGTCAGCCCGCAAGACGTTCGTTGTCGCCTGCAAGAAATGCCGCCGGGACGTCCCGACCGCTGTCGGCGAATTTCCGTTCCAGTCGATTGTCGTCGAGTGCCCGCTGTGCGGGGAGAAGCGCCGCTACCTGCCATCCGAGGTATTCCTCGGACGGGTCGATCAGCAGGTGAATCGTCAGAAGCGCGCGGGGGCAGTCTGATGTTTGACCCCGACGCACACCTGCCGCGAATCAATCGCGGGATGATCTATCTGGGAGCCTGCCTGATTGCCGGAATCCGGCTCGCCCGGGAACGGCAAGTAAATGTGCGGGTGGTGCCCACGCGGCAGGCGATCGAGGAGTCAGTGGACCTGGCGCACGAGGTCTATAACCAGGTCTTCCGCAAGGTACCGGAGAAAGTGACGGAGATTCACTGAATATTTTCCGTAGCCAGCAGATGATGGGCCACGATTGATTGCGTTGATTTGATGCTGCGGCTCCTCTGCGAACTGGGGTTGTAACGCCCAAGAGATTAGGGCTCTTAGAGGTGATCGGTGAGTGATTCGGCGATTTGGCGTAAATTGAGAGGCGGGTGACCTTTGGTAACCCCCCGGATTCTCGACTCACATCAATCTGAAAGCTCGGTCGGAAGCTGTTTTCCAGAGGCGAAGACGGAGTCCACGAACAGCACTCTTTGCACCAACCAACTATTGGATCTATCTGAGTGCGGCCGGCAGACGGCTCAGGCTGGCACGTTGGTGAGAAGGAACACTGAACTGCCAATCATTGCCCACACTAAACGGCGATTCCAGCAGCCTCTCGCTTTTTCCAAATGGGATAGGGTATACCGGCGAGCCGATTGATCGCGAAGGCCTGGACCGTAAGCAGGATCACTGCGACCTCGATAATGACAAGCTCTTTGGGCTGAGAGATGATGCCGAGCGAAACGATCAGGGTCGTCGCTCCTGCCGGCGGATGGCTGACCCGGAGCAGAGCCATGAGCGCGCCGGTAGCCGAGAGCGAGAGCGCCGCGGCCAGCACCCGTGGGCCATGGACACCGGGGCTCATGCCAAAGGGCGGGCTGGAGGCTACCGCGAGAGCGAATGCGCCATAGCCACAGACGAGCCCGATAGCGTGTCCCAGGATGGTATTGCGCGGGCTGGAGGATTCCGACAAGGGGGAAAAGAAGAAGAGATACGCGGTAGGGCCGAGCGATGGAAAAACAAATGGGCTGCCGGTTACAAGAGACAGCAGGGCGAGCAGTGCGATGGTGATGAAGCCGTTGACGCCGACATAAACCGCCCACACCAGGCGGGGCGGAAGGTGCCGCAGGAGCCATTCCATGCGCACGTGCGTGAGCAGCGTCCCGACATGCTCGAAGCTGTTGAGCCCGGCGGGGGCATCGTGATGTTTATTCACGAAGGTCATCAGATGTTCGGGAGCAGATCGAAGTATTCATCGTCTTCGTTCTTGCCGCCCTCGCCGAGGCCGACTGACTTTTCCGACTCTATGAATTCGATTCGCTCGATCCACTTGACCATCTTGTAGCCAAGCTGGTTTTCGACGCGCAGCCGCAGGGGTGCTCCATAGACTTCGGTGAGGGGCTTCCCATTCATCTCGGTAGCGAGCAGGCACTGAGCTTTGAGCACATTCTCAAGGCTTTGCGTGTCGTAGTACGCGCCACCATAGAGCGAGCCGCCAAAGGAGAAGAACGCGACCACTTTGGCGGTCGGCCTGGGCCGCACAAGTTCGACCAGGGATTTCATGGGAAGGCCGCCCCATTTGGCAATGCCCGTCCAACCTTGGATGCAGTGATGCATCGTGATTTCCTCGGCCATGGCCAGTCGCCCAATATCCGCAAGAGAGAGCTCGACCGGGTTGTCGACGAGGCCACCGACCTTCAGTCTGTAGTCCAGGAAGCCGTTCGTGGCCATCCGTTTCCAGTCGTCGCGTTCGGGCATTTTGCCATTGGGCCAGAAACGTGGAGAGATATCCGCCTCCGTGTAATGCTCGCTCGGAGACAGGCGGTTGAGCGTCGTGAGCATCAGTGGATAGGTGATGAACTTCTGCACATGTTGCAGAACGCGCGGGATTATCCAGGAGATGTAATGCGCCGCGACCCATGTAAGCACGACGACGCCGATGCCCACGAAGCCCAAAATCATTCCCAGGTGGTTCTGGTCGTCGGTACCCATCACGATGTGGTTCATGTTGCGAGCAAAGCCGGTCATCACGATCAACGTCACGTGCACGACGATGAAGGCAAAGAAGCTGAGCATGGTGAGAAAGTGAATCGAGCGCGCCGATTGCCTGCCGCCAAACAGCTTCGCGTACCAGTGGAAGCGATTGACCGCAGCGGGCGACATGGCGATGCCGGTGAGGATAGCCAACGGGCCAAAGACAAAGACGACGGAAAAATAGGCAATCTGCTGCAGCGCATTATAGCCGTAGAATCCGTTGAACTCAGGCGGCAGGTGGAACGTCGCATAGTGTACCCATGTGTTCCAGGCCTGCAGCAGCACCAGCGTCGACTGGGGAACGAGCCGCCGCCACTGCTCGGTATCGAAGAGCATGACGACGAAGAAGATACCCGTAATGATGAATCCGTAGACGTTGAGAAAGTGCCAGCATCGGGCGATCCCGATCGTATGCCGGTAGCCCGGAGTGGCCACGACAGGGGAAAAGTAGCGAGCGTCGTCCTTCGCGGTCCAGATCCGATCCGTCGGGACCGTGATCGGTGTCAAGCGAATCCACTCGCTGCCCGGCGTGCAGTGACTGTTGAAGTAGAGACGAGGATGATCGGCCAGGATCGACAGGCCGCTTCGGATCAGCATGGTCACAAAAAGAAAGTTGAAAAAGTGACAGTAACGCACCCACAGCGGAAACCCATGCGGACCGGCGAAGTTGTTGGGAGATATCTGCGGGACAGGCGGAATATGAGGCATTCCCACAAGAAGAACCTCAATCCAGGCGGCCAGCACAGGCACCACCACCAGCACAGCCAGGGCAACGAGGATCGAAGGCCGTATCCAGATGCGGAAGCGGCGATCGGGGGGATAATGAACCGCAGCATGTGCCGCATCGAACGCAATCATTGCGTGACTCCTGTGACAACTTTCGTGGATCCCGGCCTCGCGGGAAGGACTAGGTGCCGTAGCCACGATGCGGCATGGCGAGCAACTCCTGATTCTCTGGCCACGAGATGGTGAGCAGAAATGCCGATTCCTCGATGGCTTCAACGTCGTGCTTGATCGAAGGGCCAAGAGTCAGCAGACTCCCGGTCTGCAGGTCGTATATTTGCCCCTGCGTCTTGTAACGGATGGCGCCCTTCAACACCTGCACCGAGCTTGTACCATCTGCGTGATGTTCCCTGATCGTGGCGGCAGGTTCCATGCAAATCAGAACAAGCCGAAAATCCGACTTTTTGAAAAGAGTCCTGGCATAAATGCCTGAAGGCCATGGCTTATGATGCTCGAACTCAGCCATTTCTCGCGCCAGGTCAAAGTGCGCGAGATCGGCGATCATTGTGCCGTCGTCTGCTGAACCGGGAATTGTCATTAGCCTGCTCTCCTTTTGAAAATGGCCTGAAGCACGACCGCTTCATTGTGCTGCGTATCCTTCGCTGCATAGATCAGCGTGATGGTGGAATGTTTTCTTGCAGCTTGCAGGGTGTCCGCGATTATCTTTTGCAACTTTGGGCTCTTCAATTCCGCTTTGTAACGCCTGCAGAATTCGGGCCAGCGCCTCGGGTCGTGGTGGAACCATTTCCTGAGCTCCGTGATCGGCGCGATGTCCTTCACCCAGGCATCCAGGCGCAAATCGGTTTTCTTTTTTCCGCGTGGCCACAGGCGGTCAACGAGGACACGGAAACCATCCGTGCTGTCAGGCTCGTCGTAAGCTCTTTTGAGCAGAACCTCCATCTGTCGCGTCAAGTCCTAAGTTTGCAATTGCGAGAGTTACGCCCGCTTTTTAATGATGCGAATCTCCCGTTGAGATGGAAGTTTAGTCAGCGCAGGATACGTGCGCCGGTCAAAAGAGATCACATGCGCCGGCGGCTTTGTGCCAGCGGATCCACCTCTTCCTCTCTGAAACGACCATTCTGAAGGACAGTTCTTCCGCAACGGCGACCATGATGCCCCTTATGAATGGCCTCGCTGATGGCTCCAGGCACTCCGCCCCAGTGACCGGCCAATCCCGAATTACCCCTCAACTTGCGATTTCAGGGCAACGCGCTCATAGAGTTTTCGATGATAGCTGAGGCGCAGCCGAGACGAGTGAAGTGTATCGCCTGCTCGGGAAAGCATTTTAATGGACGGACTTGGGGAATCGGGCAACTTCCTGATCCAGTATGATCTGCTCCTGATATTCCAGTGCGCGAGCCTCGGCTTCGGAAATATTCAGCGTACACATCAACTCCTGATACGAGGTCGCCTTCATCGGCTTCCCCTCCCAGAGCAGCATGAGCTTATTTCGGTTTCTCTCGCCATCGCGGCGATCGAGCGCCGCCATAAACCGGCAGCCCGGACAGGTCCCGGGGGCCGAGCACGAGCGCATAGATTTCGGGCAACTCACCCGTCCCAGGGTCATAGCTACTCCCTCATGTCTGAGACGATACCCGCCCGATTCGACTCTTGAAAGATGACTTTGGGAACCGGGCCTCAGTTGCGCGGTCCCAAGCATCTTTTGCCCCGGGGGACCGAACTGTTGTGATCGGGCAATGGCCTCTACCACCTTGCGCGGACGAGGAAAGGAATCCGTCCGACAGAGTCGTTTAGCTCCGCATCTTCAAATTCCTGCGAAAAGGATTCACTTTCATGAAACCTTCAGAACTCTACGAGGCGCTTCATGCGCTGATCAGCGAACGTGTGCCCCTGCACGTTTGGGGCGCCTGCGGCGTAGGCAAGTCCCAGATCGTCGCCCAGGTCGCCGCCGACCGCAACTGCGACTTCCTCGACATCCGGGCCGTGCAGCTCGATCCTGTCGATCTGCGCGGCCTCCCACGAATCTCGGCGGACCGCGCGGAATGGGTGCCGCCGAAATTCCTTCCTCTCGATGGCGAGGGCATTCTGTTCCTCGACGAGTTGACTTCGGCGCCGCAGATGACCCAGGCAGGCTGCTATCAGCTCGTCCTCGATCGGAAGCTGGGCGAATACCGGCTTCCGGACGGCTGGGTGGTAATCGCGGCCGGCAATCCGGCATCGGAGCGAGGCGTGCACTTTTCGATGCCGCGGCCGCTGCGGAATCGTTTCGTTCATCTCGACCTCGAACCCGACTTCATGGATTGGTGCAAATGGGCCGTTAAGGCAGGGATTCGACCGGAAATCATCGCCTTCCTGCGGTTCAAACCGGCACTTCTTCACGATCCCAATGCGACCTCCGACGTGAATGCATGGCCGACACCCCGTTCCTGGGAGATGGCCTCGAATGTCCTGAGTGGTTTCGCGCGCCGGCAGCAGAGTGGATTCTTTGCCGGCACCACCGAAATTGAGGCGCAGCTGCTCGAAGGAACGATCGGCGAGGCGGCCACCACGGAACTGGTCGCCTTCCTGCGCCTCTTCCGGCAGCTGCCGTCGGTCGACGAGATCCTCCTCAATCCTGACTCGGCCCCGCTCCCCGACGAGCCGTCGGCGCGAATTGCCATCGCCACGGCTCTCGGTCGCGCACTGACAGATCATTCGATCCCGAAGGGGATCCGGTATCTCGACCGGATGCCGACTGAAATGCGCGTCCTGGCCATGCGCGACGCCGCCGCCCGCGATCGGGCTATTACTCACACGCCGGAGTTCGTGCGCTTCGGCGTAGAACATGCGGAGGTCTTGCAATGATTAACGAACGCGCCATGCTGGCCGCGGTCCACATCAGCATCTGGACCGCGATCAAACACGACCGGAAGGTCAGCCGCGAAGTTGCCGAGCAGCACGGAGCCTATGCCGGCGCCGGCCGCTACAACAAGCAACTGCTCCGGGAAGCCGAAAGGCTGGAATCGCTTCGTGCGCTCTCCGGGCAGATCCGTCAGTACTTCTACAAAATCACATTGCCCTGGTCTGACGAGGGCTATCGCCTTTTGCCGGCACACTTCTACTTCGAGCTGACCACGAAGATGCGGGAGTTCGAGCACGCCTTCGCCCAGCAGGTGGAGGAGTTTCTGGCCGTCTATCCCAGCTACATTGACCAGGTCCGTCCGGAGCTGAACGGGCTCTTCCGGGAAGAGGATTATCCATCGACAGATAAACTGCGGAATAAGTTTGCGGTCAAACTCGAAGTACTTCCCATCCCGAGCGGGGACGACTTTCGGGTAACGCTCTCCGAGGAAGAACAGGCGCGGGTGGCGCGGGAGATTGATGAGAACGTCCGGCAGTCGTTGCAGAAAGGGACCGAGGACCTATGGACGCGGCTGAAGGGCGTTGTTTCACATCTGATCGAGCGGCTCAATGAGCCGGAGTCGCGATTCCACTCATCGCTGGTCACGAACATCGGCGAGTTGGTCGATCTGCTGCCACGTCTCAACGTGAACCAGGACGAAGAACTCAACCGCTTCGCCGGGGAAATCCGGGATCGCCTCTGCGGATTCGCCGCGCGCGACCTCAAGAAGAACGAGATTCTCCGCGCAGCGACGGCGAACGATGCCGCGCAAATTTTAGGCGAAATGGACGCAGTTCTGCGCGAGCGTGAGCAGCGTACAGAGATTGAGTCGACGGCAAATGCTGTGAGCGCCGACGAAATCTTCGCGCACATGGCCGCCTACATGGAGGCTCCGGCGTTATGAACCACCACCACCAACTCCCGAGCGAGCTGCGCATTCAGAAGGCGCGGACTACGCTCCTTCTCGATCACCCCTTCTTTGGCACATTGCTGTTTCGGCTTCGGGGCAGGCCGTCGAGTTCGATCGCGACGATGGCCACCGATGGAGTCTCGCTCTTCTATAACCCAGAATTTGTGGACACGCTGAGTGCGGCCGAACTGGCTGGCGTCCTGGCACACGAAGTCATGCATCCGGCTTTGCAGCACCACACCCGCCGCGGCGACCGGAATCCCGTGCGGTGGAATATGGCCTGCGACTATGCCATCAATCCGATTTTGATCGATGCCGGTCTGACGCTGCCCAAGGACGTGCTTATCGACAACCGGTTCCGCGGGATGAGCGCGGAACGGATCTACAACCTGATCGAGGAGGGCGAAAAGCCGGAGGGCCCTTCCGGCGAGTCCGAGAGCCAGCCAGAAAGTGGTTCAGGCGGATCAGAGGATGGCTCTCATCAAAACGACGAGGCCGGAAGTGAGCCTGCGGCGCCTTCGACTCCGGGCGGTATGGGCCAGGTTCTGGACGCGCCAGAACCGGAAGCAGAATCAGGCCCTTCCGTTGCGGAGCAGGCACGCGAGTGGCAGATCGCCGTCGAACAGGCGGAGACCGTCGCCAAAGTGGCTGGCAAGCTACCGGGAGGAGCGGTGCGGGCCGTTGAGGCCTCGCAGAATGCCAAAGTGGACTGGCGCGAGCTGCTGCGCCGGGCCTGGTCCGATACGATCCCGTTCGACTACAGCTGGACGCGTCCCAACCGGCGCCACGTCTGGTCCGGACTGTATCTGCCGGGGATCACATCGGAAGGGGTCGGAGAGATCGCCATTGCCGTCGATTGCTCCGGTTCGGTCAGCTCCCGGCAACTGGGGCTTTTCGAGTCGGAGATCCGGTCGATCCTGGACGGACAGCGGCCGCGACTTGTCCATGTGCTGTATTTCGACGCAGCCGTTCACAAGGTGGAGACGTATCAGGCTGGGCAACCAGTTTCACTCTCTCCCATCGGTGGCGGCGGGACGGATTTCGGGCCGTGCTTTAGCTGGCTCCAGGACCAAGGGATCGTGCCGCAGACTCTTGTTTTCCTGACTGATTTGTGCGGAACATTTCCGAGCGAAGCGCCGCCGTATCCGGTGATCTGGGCATCGACCGAGTCTCGGAGGGTGCCTTTTGGGCAGGTCGTTCCGATGGACACGGCATAACACCGTCCCTCCTGGCCACTGACACGCCCCATCAATAACACCCCTCGCAAACCCCGATAAAACCTGATCCTCGCAATGTTCCGTGTGCGAGTTGTGTGCCCAATTCCGGGCAGGAGGTATTGCCGTCAATTCAGGACGAGGCAGCTGCAAAGGTAGAAAAGCTCTTAGTTGCATGAGCAATCGTTTATGTATGAGACGTACATGGGGTGGTCGGTTGGAGAAGTAGGGAAACAGAGGGTTCACAAAACCAAGTCAGTTTTTCCTTTCACCGGTCCACTAATAAACTCACCCCTAAGCAACGGCCGCATTTGCCACAGATGTGCCGCATTTCTCGTTTTTGAGGCAGTGCCCAACCGGCCCTCATATATGGATACAGGCCGACGCCCGGGAAACGATTTTTCCCGGGCTCCGGTATTCACTGGCCCCTTGCCGACTCCCAAGGAACAAATTGCGTTCCTTTGCATCCTGTCTGGCCAAAGGCGAGTTGCGCGCTTACCGGTACCAATCTTGTAGTCGCCGCACTAAGAGCGACTCGAATTCTAGCTGCGAATGCGCTGATCGTCGTTGCAGATCAACACTACTTGGGTGTGATGATGGCGCGAACGCCATCTGCGCCGCTGCGCGCTTGAACCAACACCTTGGCGCTAGATAGCCGACTTCCATCACTGGATTCCCACCACGCGAGATCTTCTACGGCCAGTCCATCCACTGCGCTACCAGCAAAGACTTTATAGATGATGGACCGGTCCGGGACCCGCATGTTGGGAAAAATCACCAGACTGGAAGCGCGAGCCGCATCATTCGGACTCACCTGCGTGGCCCGCAAGACTTCTTTCGGTCTCTCCTGAAAGCCAAGATCACCCTGCGCGATGTCTCTGCGCTCTCCGCGTTTCAATCCCATCTGGGCTTGCAGCAAAATACACGCGGTGGGCCATGCCCGCGAAATCCCAATGATTGAAGCCTGCTGACTGGCTTCGGGACAAAGTTGCATGCGGATCAATTCGATCTCTTCGAAGGAAGGTCTTCCCTTAGCCACCGGTTTGATGAGATTAGGGAGAAATCCGAACGAGCCGGCGATGACATCAACCAATGCTTCCTCTGGATCTTTGTCATCAAGCCCGAAGTGCGTACGTCGAAATGCCAGGCGCATCTGGTCGGTCAAAATCAAGAGGTGCCCGAGCTCATGCCACTTGGTGTAGTAGGACCGATATTTTTTATCTTGGCGGCAATCGATGATCGATACATAGGGTAGCTCCCATGGTTTTCGGCTGAGCCGTCTGAACGTGACACCGAAGACTTGTGGCGAAAGTTCCTCATGCAGACTGGCGAAGGATCTTTCACCGTTTTGCAGATAACGGTTCCGCACATTGTTCAATTGATCGTCAGAGTGTATTTCTTCGAACTTCGTGCCCAGTTTGGACGCGCTGATATCCAAGAGCTGAGAGAGAGTCTTGCAATCTGGAAAGTCCTTGAGGAAACGCGCGACGCGCTTCTCACAAAAACGAACGATGTCACGTACGGGATCGGTCGTTGCCTTGATCCCAAGATCGGCGGCCAAGGAATGGATCTTGTAACTTCGTTTGAGGTTGCTTGGTGACATCAGCCGAACACCCGTTTGATGGCTTCGTGAAGCTTCTTCCAGTCCTCGACAGAGAACTTCCGGAGTCCCTTGTTGCTCCGTCGCGCAATCACCGAACGATGCGCTTCAAGGAGCTCAACCGTGGTGGCGTAGGAAAGTTCAAGCTCCTCGGCGGCCTGGGATAGCTCAGGCGGGATCACAGTCGGTTGGGTCGTGACTGACTCTGAGACCTCTCCGCGCAACAGATAGTCGACCGAAGCGCCCAGCACGTTTGCAAGTTTGAGCAGGCTTTCGGACCCGATGTTCCGCTTGTTGTTTTCAAGGTCGCTGAGAAAGCCTTTGCTCAATCCGGCCCGGTCGGCCAGTTGTTCCTGGTTTAAGTCGAGGTCAAGGCGAATTTCGCGGATACGCTCACCTACTGTTGGCATGGGCACCAGACAGTCGTCGGTAGATTCATTACCCAAACCCTATCGTTGACGTTGCTTACGTGTCAACGAAGTAGTTCGCCTTGGTCTGCGAATTGTTCGTTAGGTGAACAAGATGATATACTGCATAGCGAACCGCACTGATTTGGATTTTGCGCGACACGGAGTAGCCAATGCCCTCCCCGCAGCAGACACAAATCGATCTCTCACACGTTGCGCTATTCGCGGGAGTCGAGGATGTTGCAGTAGCAACAGATGCGCAAGAATGGCTGTACTTTTACCGCGACGGAGAGAGCGTCTGCGTCCAGGGCGCGCCTTCGGACTGCATGATTGTTATCCTTCACGGGGAGGTCGCGATCCTCTCTGAGGACTCCTTTCTGGTGACGCGCCGGGCACCGGACGTCCTGGGCGAGCAAGGCTTCCTGAACTCGGATTCCTGCAGAACCGCCAACGCGGTGGCGCGGGGCACGGTGAAAGTCCTCCGTATTCCGCAGGCCGAGGTCAACAGGCTCTTGGCTGCAAGCCCTCGGTTCACGTTGAACCTGCTTAAAATTGTTTCCGCCAAGCTGGCGGAGGCCACGTCGGAGCGGGCGTTCCGGTATCGGAACGAGCACCGTCTGATGGCCGCGTTTAATTCCCATCTTGCGCCGGACATTACTTCCCGGCTGCTGGCGCAGGGCGACGATTACGGCCATCCTCGCCTTATCGAAGGCGTCGTTCTCTTTGCAGACGTTCGCGGGTTTACCGAGACCAGCCTTGGGTTGTCGCCAACTGAGCTGGCGCACCAGCTCGGCGACTATCTGGACGAGATGGTCAAGGTTCTTCACGCTCATCACGCTTATGTGGACAAGTTCATCGGTGATGCTGTCATGGGGGTGTGGGGATTCCCGTTTGAATCAAAGCACCAAATGTCGAAAGCATTTGCCTGCGCTAAGCAAATGGTGGTTCGCGCCGGAACGAAAGCCATCGGTGGCAAGCCCGTTAGCATCGGGGTTGGATTGAGTGCGGGTTCTATCTTCTGCGGCAACATTGGCAGCGATCTGAAGAGGCAGTTCACCGTCCTCGGCTCTGCCGTCAACTTGGCTGCGCGTTGCGAAAGTGCCTGTAAAGAGCTGAACGCCTCCATCGTCATGTCGGAGAATGCCCAAGCCCAATTGGGGTCCGAAGAGGCCGCAGAATTAGTCGCGCATCAGGGGGTTTCGCTCAAGGGTATTGGGAATGTCTGTTTGTACACGATAAGCAACGAGGGACCGCAATCAAACAACCCCTGATAAGGAGATCGTTATGAGCTGGAACTACAACACGAGTCTGAACCGGGTCGAGACGCACTTGCAGGGAATGGGTGAGATTGAGGTTGAAAAACTGGTGCGCGACGCCGATCTACATAATCTACTGTCCGAAACGTGCTGCCGGGACATCTACGGGGCGCACGTCTATCTGGATATCCCGAACTTCGCCGATCTCGCAACCATGACGGCGGAGGGCGAGGACTACAGGCGGGTCATTCAGGCGCTCCACATTTATGAACGCGAAGTGGCCCGAATCGTGGAGGAAGAGAACATCTTCGACGGCGTACGTATTCACTTTCAGGGCGCAAAGCTCCACGCGTTGTTCTTCCGCCCGATTGATGACAGCGAAGAGATTGCAGCCCGCGCGGTACTACTGCAGGCGGTTGTTCGGCATTTTGTGCGCTGCATCTTCAACCCGGAGTTTCCCAAACTGCCGAACCTCTCGGTTTCCGGTGGAGCTGCACTCGGGAATGCGATTGGCACGAAAAACGGTCATCGCGGAGATCGTGAACTTCTCTTCCTAGGTGCTCCTGCCAACTATGCCGCGAAGATTCTGGCCGGCACTGATGCACTGCGGATCACGGCGGAAGTTTACAGCGCATTGCCGGAAACTCTGCAAGACCATTTTGACGCACTTGAGGACGACCGCCTGGGCGTCACGGTTTACGACATGCGATCTGTTTCGACCGAAGACCTCGATGCGTCGCTAAAGGCTTATGGCATCACCTGGGATCGCGCCGCATCGCTTCAGCGCATCAGGGATGATAAGGCCAATTATCCCCTCAACAAGATTGAATATTGCGACGCAGAAGTCCTGATTGACATGGATACCCTTGGCATCAGGAACAATAAGCGCGTTTTGGCGGCGTCGGTATTCGGCGATGTTTCCGGCTTCACGGCTTACATCGACAAGGCGGCCGCCGAGAGCAACGCCAAGGTGGCGCTGCAGGTTCTGCATGCCATCCGGAAGGAGATGGCGTCCATCGTAAAACATGATTTTGGGGGTATCCGGGTTCAGTTCCAGGGCGATAGGGTGCAGGCTCTGTTTCATCTGCCTCAAGGCGATGAAAAGCGTATAGCCACCCGGGCCGTTGATACGGCTGTCGCCCTGCAGTCCGCGATGGAGCTCGTCATCAAGAAGCTCTTGCCGGAAGCGTCGGAGCTCGGGATGGCTGTCGGATCTTCCGTTGGAACGACTCTGGTCTCAAAGCTGGGAATACGCGGCCACCGTGATCGCATCTGCATCGGCGATTCGGTGGAGGACGCGGCAACCTATCAAGAGGGCTCTGCCGGTGGAGAGATCGCTGTCCCGGCGACCGTCCATCTCCACCTGGATGACGACCTTCAGAAGTTATTTGTCTGGAATGCGGATCGCGAGCTCTACGTCGCGACCAATCTGACGCAGGACAAGGTCGAACGGGCACACAAAGCGGCCATGTTCAAGCAAACCGTTCACGTTGCGTCCGGTGCTCAGGGTGCCTATGTCGGCAGTCAAGCGATTGCAGGGAGTCGTTCATTTGTACCGTCGAGGTCATTCGCCGAGTAAACCGAAGGCATGGTTCGAGCGCTCGGACGGACACGTCCTGCGCGCCGAAGAAGCTCTTGTAAAAGAGTTCTATCCCAGCCTGCGCTTTCGCCCGGATGCTGATGGCGGCAGGATGAACCTTGAGGGTGATTTCGTTCTGCAGACCGAATGTGGTGTCTCTACCTCGATCGCTATTCGTTTGCTGTTTCCCAGGAATTACCCTGACTCAGAGCCGACGGCTTTCGACGCTAGAGGTCGCTTTCCGGTGTCAGCAGACAGACACATCATCAAAGACGGACAGTTCTGCCTCTGGCTTCCGCCCTGCTCGCCATGGGATAAGGATGACCCGAACAGGCTCCGGCGATTCCTTGATGAGGTGACGGTCTTCCTGGAGAGGCAACTGATCTTCGATGCCACGGGCGGCAAAATATGGCCAGGCAATCAGTACAAACATGGAGCCGCGGGCTATGAAGAATTCATGCTTGCCCTGCTTGATGGCGATGATGCCGACCTGTCCTCATTGTTCCCGGTGATCTTAGGGAAGATTCACCCTGGACGGAACGAATTCTGCCCCTGCGGGAGCCAGGAAAAATATAAGCGTTGCCATTCGGATGCTATTGCCGAGATCGTGAGTCGGATTGGCCGCAGAGCCTTGGAATGCCTTTACAACAAGCCGAAGGACCGACCGATCAGCAGCGAGAATCTTCTGGGTTCTGCTGCCGTCTGAGTGTCATGAAGAGATGTCAGACTGGACTTCATTCTGTAGTGGGAAGAGGGAACATGCCGAATGTCATTGTCGAACCGGAAGAAGGTGGAACGTTCGCAGCGATCCAAAACAAACGCGTTATCGCGAGATGCGATACCCAACTGGAGGCAGGCGAGAAAGCGCACGATTTAAGGCCTAACGATCATGTCGTCGCCGCTCGCGTCAGAACAATGGAAGATAATGGGCGGGACAAGTTCCGCCATATGTTTGGACCGAAACGCAAATCACGGTAGGCAAAGGTCGCCCACACTCCCTGATTCATGGTCTTCAGCTGATCTAATGCGATTTGGTCGTGATCCGTTCACGGAGGAGTTTAATGGCACTTGACAGAAGTCTGCCTGGAATCCAAAGCCTCAAGCATGTAGTCGTCTTGATGATGGAGAACCGATCGTTCGATCACATGCTAGGCGCGCTCAAGGCCACGAACCCGGATATCGACGGCCTTACCGGAACCGAATCCAACCCCGACACCACTGGCGCGCAGGTCACCGTCCAGCCGCTCGCCCAATACCAGAGTCAACTCGACCCCGACCCCAACCACCACTTCGCTGCCGTCAATCTCCAGATCTTCAACGACACCCAGAACAGCTCGCCGCTCGCCACCGCCAACATGCAGGGTTTCATCAAGAGCTACTTCAACCAGCAGCAGAACACTCGACACTCCCACGAAATCCTTTACTATTTCACTCCGGACAAGCTCCCGGTCCTCACTACTCTCGCCACACAGTTCGCTGTCTTCAACCGCTGGTTCGCCTCCATTCCAGGCCCGACCATCTGCAACCGCGCCTTCGCCCACTACGGGACCTCTTTCGGCCAGGTGAGCATGGATGTTTTCTACGAAGGCAAGCCCTTCAAGGCCATCTACGACCGCCTGCTGGACGCAGGCCACAACTGCAAGCTCTTTTACTACGACGAGGCCAGTTCCACGATGGAGGTCGTCAACCTTCTCCAAAACCAACCGTCGATCTTCGGTACGTTTCAGGACTTTCTGTCAGCGTGTAAAGCCAACGCTCTCCCGGACTACTGCTTTATTGAGCCCAATTACACGGATCATCCCGCACCGGATGGGAGCGGCGAAGCGATCGCATGCGACCAGCATCCCGATCACGATGTGCTGGCGGGAGAGCAATTCATCGCCCAAGTTTACAACGCAATTCGTCTCAACCCCGCCCTCTGGTCCAACACGGCTCTTCTGGTGGTCTACGACGAGCACGGTGGCATCTATGACCACGTCCCGCCGCCTGCCTGCCCGCCCGACACACCCTTCTCGGCGCAGCCAGCCGACACGGGAACTCTCGATCCCTTCTACTTCGATCGCCTCGGTGTCCGGGTTCCAGCCATTCTCATTTCGCCGTGGGTTTCGGCCGGCACGGTGATCAACGATGTCTTCGACCACGCCGCCATCCCGGCCACCGTTACGGACTTTTTTCAGCTCCCCGACGTTCCACGCTCGCAGCGCGAACGCAACTCTGGCACCTGGCTCGGCTATCTGACCTTGGCCAATATGCGGGCCGACGACGAGTGCCCCAGCTTCGTTATCCAGCCACCCAACTCTTAACTGGAGGTCGTACCGTGGATCCCATCCTAGTGCCCGCTCCACCTCGCTCCGCGTATAACCCCAACCGGAGGGTCTCCGATCTCATTCTCGGCCAGTTGAAGCACTTCCAGCATGTTGAGCAGAAGCACGGACGACTCGATATCGACCCTGCGATTGCCCGCGATATCCATACCGAAGCGGGTGCTGCCCGCTACATCACGGCGGTGACCCGCACGCTTCGCAACAGCGGGGCAGCGAAGATCTCCGAACCCGCTAAGGCGTTGTCCGCAGCGCTGGTTGCGCCGCCCGCACCGGCGACCAATCTCAGCGTGGTGCCCACTCCAAAAGCGGCCAATCCCGTCATGGGGAGCGGGCTGGCGATCGCCGCCTCCGCTTCCCAATCGCCTGCGGAGAAAGCCGTGGTCAAGAAAACAGCGGTCAAGAAGAAAGTGGCCGAGAAGACAGATCAGGGCGCTGCAAAGAGGAAGAAGTGAGTACGCGGACTAGGGTCACGTTTGCCGCTATAGCCGTTCTTCTGGCAGCGGATGCAGCGCTGGCGCAGACCTCCCCTGCGGGGGGAGGCGACGAGAGCCGCATCCACTCGGACTTTCGCCGCGAGTGGATGGACTTCCATCCCTGCCAGCAACAGCTCGTCAAGCCTTGTTCCGACTTCACAGCGGGCCATCTTGTTGAGCTCGGCCAGGCTCTTGTCACGGACGCGCCTCTGCATCTAGCGCTCGGCAGCCTGGCTCCGCAGAACGGCTTTGCGCTTGGCCTAGCATTTGTCGAGCACAAGGACTTTGTTAGCCAGCGTCGGTTGACCTTCGATACGGACGCCGTCGCCAGCACCGGCGGATCCTGGCGTGCGGGCACCTACCTCACCACCTACAAAGATCCACAAACCAAGCCCGTCGGCGTGGTCATGGGAACGCCTGCCCCCCAAAGGAAGACCCCTTCCAACGAAGTTGCGCCTGTCTTCACGCTGTACGCCGAAGCCGACTCTCTAAACACACTGTATTTCTACGGTCTCGGCCCCAACACGCTACCCACCGGCAAGGCGGCCTTTGGCATGACCGAGACTATCGCCGGCGCAGGCGCCACAGTTCCGCTCCACTCTTATGGCATTTCGTTCACGGCGGAGTTCAATGGCCGCGTGCCCCAGCTTCGACCGAACAGCGGCCAGTCTGCGCCCACCATCGGAGCGCTCTACACCGAAGCGACCGCGCCTGGTCTTACGCAGCCGGCTGCTTTCGTGCAGCCAGGCGTGGGCATACAGATTCAGCCGGGGTTCTTCAACAACCGTCTGCGTCTGCACTATCTCGCCAACTTTCAGGATTTTGCGGCTATCCGTGTGCCTTACAGCTTCCGCCGCTGGACGGCCGATATCGGCCAGGAATTCGAGCTACAGCGCCACGTTTTGCTCTCTGCTGTGGGACCGCCGAAAAACGGTCCTGACTCGTGCGCCTCGGTGGGCAGTGCATGCCCGCACATCTCGACGACCATCAACAATGAGGGCTCCATCAGTTTTCGCATGCTGCTGACCGGCTCGGCTGCCAGAGCAGGCGACGCAGTCCCCTTTTACTTCGATCCCACTTCCGGCGGCTCAAACATCGACGGCAATCCCATCCTCGCCAGTTACCCGGATTATCGCTTTCGCGCGCCGAACCTCGTGCTGATGCGCGGCACCATCGAACACTCTGTCCCGAAGCTTCCGCTGGGGGTTTATTTCTCTGCCGACGCCGCCAAATCTGCCCTCACCCGCAGCGACATCGACTTCACCAATCTGCGCGGTAGTTACTCCGTGGGCCTGACTGTACACGCCGGGGGGCTGCCCGTAGTTTATCTTCTCTTCGCGTGGGGAGGTAATGAAGGTACTCACACCACCTTCTCCATTAGCAATACACTTCTCGGCGGCTCACCGCGTCCCTCGCTCTTTTAGAAATCGGCATCAGCCCCTCTAATCGTCCTTTCAGCACACGACCCCCAGTCGGAGCCCCACCATCCTAAGACAAACCTTCGTCCAAGTTGAACCTCAGTTTGAAGCGGCTAACAGGGCAATGCGGTCTGTGAACATGGGTGAGGTGGCGATCTGTGGATCAGTCCTGCAAACGCCGCAGGGTCCGGGGATGAAATTATGACGATTGAGCGCCTTCCTCAGACGATGTGCACTCCCCACCGTTTGCCTGTGCCCGGAACAATTCACTTCCCGGGCACTGGGGAGCGAGCTGCCAGGCACAGGATCTCCAGCCTTCTTTCAAAATGGTCGCCCCAGTGCTCGCGGGAAGCGCCGGGATGACCGACTTTTGCGCCGCACATGATGGGCACACTTTGTGGAAGTGCTCGCATGAAAACCCCATCAGATTAACCCCTTTTTTGCCGAAAGACATTGATCGAGCAAATCAGTGACCGGCGGTCAGGATGCGGAGGCTTCCGCAATCGGGGCCGGAGTTGCCGGTGCAGCCGCTTTCGCCGGAGCCTTTCGGACAGTGGTTTTCCTTTTGATCGTCGCTCTCGCGGCGGAACTCTTCGCTGCTTTGTGCTTTTTGGGCCGGGCGATGGCTTTGGCGGGAGTTGGCGCGGCTGCAGGTTTAGCGGCCTGCTTCACCCTGGCCCAGCGCTTCTTCTGAGCGGCCACGATGCGAGCCCGGCCGGCGGCGCTGATGGTCCGCCGTTTTCGGGGTGCAGTACCGCCGGAGAACGCTCCGGCCGGACGTCCGCGATGAGCCGGACCCGTTCCGATGCCCGAGAGCAAGTTCCGCGCCTGCTCGAGGCGGGTGATCTCCTCGTCGATTGCTGCAATCAATTCCGAGGGCTGCACACGCATTTTCCTCTGACGGAAGTATAGGCGCCCCCGGCGCGATCAGAAGCTGACAAGTTGTTCAGCTGCCCGCCTATCGGACGGAGCGATGTGCTCTCTCCACGACGCAGCCCTTGCCGCTGAAAACGTGTGAAACCAAAGGAAGTTTCGAAATTCCTGCATATGACCATTACCACAAGGGGAAACGCACATGCGGCTTCGTCGCAACCAGATTTGTCCTATCCATCACTCCCGCTTCTGCTGTGGGAGAGAGGTGGTGCCGCACGAACATCGCAAAAGCCAGATCGGCATTCGCCGCATCGACGATCCGCATCATCCCCGCGGATACCGGGAACTTCGTTCGAACGCCGAAATGCGGAAGCTGATGAACCGCAAGATTACGGCTCAGAACGGCATTTGCGGTATCTGCAGGGAGAAGTTCACCGATTACAGCGATGTCGTCCCCGATCACATCAACCCACGCGGCATGGGCGGCGCCTGGCGGGACGATCATCCGGACAACATTCAGGCCGTGCACTGGTGGTGCAACGGCGAGAAGGGATCGAGCCGCGGTTGAAGAGATCAGGGACCGCGAAATTCCACGCACGAAGAGAAGGCAAAGTATGGCATCCATAGCACAGGAAAATTCATTGTTCGAAATCGACCGCGAACTCGACACACTCCTCGATGAGATCGAAGAAGAGATCGAGAGCCGTGGTGAGGCTTCGGCCGAACTGATGGAGCGATTCCAACAGTTCTGCGAAGCGCACAGCGAAAAGGCCGACCGGATCGGGCGGTTCCTCCGCATGATGGAGGCGCGCGTTCAGTACTGCCGGAGTGAGGCCAGCCGGCTACAGGAGCGCGCCCGCAGCAGCGAGCGAAAGGCGACGCAGACCAAATACATGGTCATGTACTACCTGAAAAGCCGAGAACTCAGGAAGATCGAAGGCAGAGAGTTCACTCTGCGGCTCCAGAAGAACAGCCAGGATTCAGTACGATTCACTGATGAGACACAGGTGCCGATGCGATATCGAACTGTTGCAGCGCGCATCGACGGCGCGATGTGGGAACAGATGATCGAGAGTGTCCCGGAGGAATTCAAACGGCTGCTCGTGGCCTCGATTCAGGAAGCCGCACCGAGCAACGAGGCAATCAAGAACGCCGCTCAGAACCAAATCGTCGTGCCCGGTGCCGAAGTCTACCGCGGCGACCACCTGCGCGTCGCGTGAAGACTTCACAACCAATAACGGAAGAAACGGTCGTCGCCTGAACGATCTGGAACCCCTTGTGTCGCTCTCGTTACAATGGGTCATCGACCCGATTCAAGACTTGACCGGGAGCACACCCTGTTGAGGGGAGCCTGAATGCCTGATCCACGGGAATTGCTGATCTGCCTTCTTGATTACATCAAGGAGCAGGCCAAGCAGATCAATCCGGCGGCTTACCGGCTGGCGAATGCGAAAGGTTTCCAGCGGCAGCGGAGCGAGATTGCCGGATTGCCTGGAGTCGAGTTCGATGTCAGGATCGCCGGGGACCACATCTGGCTGAGGATTCCTCGACTGGTCGCCGAGCCACCACCTCCTCCTCAGCCTGCACACAAACCAATGCTTCGTTTCAGCCCCGATCCCAATGGTGCACCTCCGTTTATCGATGAGGCTGCTCTGGCAAGGCAAATCAACCAGCGTGTGCAGTCGGCCAAAGCAAGGAACGAGCCAATTGAAGTCGCTGAGGTTGAAGCGCTGGCGAGGGCGGCAGCGGACGAAGCCCTGAGCGCATATTCGCCATTGTGGGCGGCGTGGGCCACAGGAGAGAAGCCACGCCGCCGCACCATTGCGCTTTACGGCGATCTCTTCACGCTGTTGCACCAGATGGAAGCTGAGCAAACCAGCAAACCGCAGGAACTGATCTGGGGTTTAGGAATCTCGTCGTGGCAGTTGGGGGCGGAAAAAGGAATCGTGGAGTTCGAATATCCTCTTCTGACCCAGGCTATGGAATTGTCGATCGACGATCGTTCCATGGCGATCGAGATCCGTCCGCGAGCGACGGAGACGCGAGTCGAGCTCGATGCATTTATCGCCTGCTAGGTCGCGGGGACCATCGAAGTCGAACGAAACGCGGTTGCCCAGCTGTCGAGGGAAAAGGACCGCCCGGCGACGCCGTTCGACCCTGGAAGCTACTCCGATGTGCTCAAGCTGATTGCCGGCAACCTGGACAGCGAAGGAAAATACCTGGAGGTGCTGAACCAGAACGGCGCAGCACCGCCGGCGGGGCCGCACCTCGTTGTAACGGATGCCTGGGTACTACTCGCCCGGCCCCGAACCATCAATTATCTGTTCGAAGATCTCAAGCGACTGCAGGAGAAGCTTGAAGCCGGCTGCACGATCCATGACGGTCCTCTTGCCCTCGTCACGCAGCCATCCGATGAACCACTCAAGTTTGAGCCGATCACGTTCCGTGGGCTGTCGGGGCGAGGAACTGCAAGTGCCGGCGGAAAAGTGGAGGAGTTGTACTTTCCCCTGCCCTACAACGACGAGCAGGTAACCATCGTACAGAGGCTGAAGAGGGCGCCGGGAGTTACGGTTCAGGGGCCACCAGGGACCGGCAAGACGCACACGATCGCGAACGTAATCTGCCATTATCTCGCGAGCGGCAAGCGAGTCCTCGTTACCTCCCGAGGTGAAGCGGCACTCTCTGTTTTGCAGGACAAGATTCCCGAAGAGGTACGCGCGCTCACGGTCGCGTTGCTCACCAGTGATCGGGAAGGCATCCGCCAGTTTCAAGGTTCCATTGAGGCTATCCAGCACAAGGTTTCTCAGATCAACCCTGCGTTGATCCGTCAGGAGATTGAACGCCTCCGCGGGTCCATCGACCGCGCTCACTCGGAGCTGATTACGATCGACCGAAGGATCGATCAGATCGCGCAGCAACAACTCTCTTCGATCGAGGTTGATGGCGTGGAGATGCGGGCGCAAACGCTCGCCGAGTTGGTGGTTTCGGGCAGTGATCGGTATGGCTGGTTTGACGACGAGATCAGCCTTTCCCCGCTTCACGCCCCGCCCCTTTCCTCGGATGAGGCAAGCCGCCTTCGCGAGTCGCGGCGGTCACTCGGCGACGACCTGGTCTATGTAATGTCGCGGGTTCCCTCGGCCGATAGTTTTCCATCCATAGCAGACATTTGCGACCTGCACGATGTTCTCGTCAAACGCGGAGATATCGAGGCGGAAGTGCGCGGCGGCGGACTGACGCCTCTTAAGGCGAACACCCCTGAGGTCTTCGAAGAAGCCCGTCTGCTGCTCGCGATCATCGAAGAAATGATAGGGATGACGAACGAGCTCGAGGATGTTGGCGACTCGTGGCCCTTCGAACTCCGGAAGAAGTGCGGCCAGGCTACCTTTGCCTCCGAGCGCTCTGCTCTGGAATCTCTATTCGGGGATCTGGACGGGCTGATCGAGGCGCGAGCGCAGTTTCTCAGGTTTCCCGTCGTTTTCCCGAACGAGGCTCTTCAGGACGGAAAAACGGCAGAAGCGGTATCCCGAGCCCTCGAGACAGGCAAGCCATTTGGCTTCCTCTCCCTCGGAAACGGCAATGCCAAGGAATACGTTGCCGAAATACGGGTTGAGGGCAGAGTCCCGGCGAGCCGTGAAGACTGGCAGAAAGTGAAGGAGTGGATTGCGCTTCACGAGCAGGTATTAATCTTCGAGACGCGCTGGAATGCACTTCATCAGTTGCTCTCCGCCCCCGCCCTGGACGGCGGTCTCTCGTCTCTGAGACAACTCGAATTGGTCGCCCTCTCTGCGCAAAAGGCGCATCGATTAGCAACTCATTTCGACCCGCAGTTGAAAAAGCGCGCCTCCGACGTTTTCGAGAAAGGACACGAGATCGGCGCGCGGACCAGCCGTGAGGAGCTAGAGGAAACGCGCGCTCAGCTGCTCCGACATCTCGTCTTTGCCAGCCTCTCGAGCGCCGCGATTCAGCTCGGCGACATTCAGGAGAAACTTGCCGGGAAGTCGGGACCGGCCTCGCAGAATCTGCGTGCCTTCGTGCGCGACACCCTTGGAAACGGTCAGACAGCCAGGGAACGCGTTGGCGCCCAGTACGCCGAGCTGATGGAGGAGTTGCGCCGTATTGCCGCGCTCGCCAGCGAACTCGCCTATGTAGCCGATGCAGCCGATCGGCTTGAGTCGGCTGGTGGGCCGAAGCTGGCAGCGCGCATCCGCTCCGTGCCCGTCGCGGCATCGGGTGAGGACATCACGTTTCCCACCACCTGGAGGGAAGCCTGGAACTGGGCAAGAGTGCGGTCACACCTCGACCAGATCGAAGCGCGACAAGAACTGCTGACGTTGGCACGTCGGCGTCGCGATGTTGAAAGCGGACTTGCCCGCTTCTATCGGGAGATGGTGGCAAAGGCAGCCTGGCTCGCCACCAAAGAGAGCGCAACCCCGAAGGTCCTGCAGGCCCTGGCGGGATATGCCACGGCGATCAGAAGAATCGGTCAGGGCACCGGACCGAACGCCACCCGCTACCGGCGGGATGCTCGGGAGATGATGTATGACGCGGCCGGCGCAGTCCCGTGCTGGATCATGAATCACAGCAGGATTTCAGAAGCCATGCCCGCTGACATTGGTGCGTTCGATCTTGTGATCGTTGATGAGGCGAGCCAGTCGGATCTTTGGGCGCTTCCAGCGATTCTCCGCGGCAAGAAGATTCTGGTTGTGGGCGACGACAAGCAGGTGTCGCCCGATGGCGGGTTCATTGACAGTAGCCGCATCCAGGAATTGCTGGACCGGTTCCTGGTCGAGCAGCCGTTCAGGGCTGAGATGACGCCGGAGAAATCGCTCTACGATCTGGCGGCTCGCGTTTTCGCCGCTGACCAGGTCATGCTGCGTGAACATTTCCGGTGCGTACCTCCGATCATCGCGTACTCGAACCGCGTTTTCTATCAGAATCAGATTCTGCCCCTCCGCATTCCGCGAGCTTCCGAACGCATCGAGCCACCTTTGGTCGATATTTATGTGGAGGGCGGGGTGCGCGATGCGCATGACCGGAACGATTATGAAGCGCAGGCTATCGCGGACGAGATCAGCGCGATCCTCGCAAATGAAAAGCTGGCTCACCGCACCATCGGAGTGGTCTCGCTTCTGGGCAGCGACCAGGCAAAACATATCGATTCGGTCGTCACGCAACGATGCGATACGGCCGAGCTGCGGCGTCGGAAGTTCCTGTGCGGGGATGCGCGGGCCTTTCAGGGAAGCGAGCGGCACATCATGTTCCTTTCGATGGTGGCCGATACTCGCAATTGCAAGGCTCTCTCTGGAAGCATGTTCGATCAGCGATTCAACGTCGCAGCGAGCCGTGCCCAGGATCGGATGTATCTGGTGCGTTCGGTGGTCGCATCCGACCTTTCCGACAAGGATCTGCGAGCCAGCATGCTCACACATTTTGATAAGCCGCTAGTGCTCAATGTCGAAGATACGAAGAGACTGATCGACCTCTGCGAATCCGGTTTTGAACGGGACGTGTACACGGAGCTCACCCATCGCGGATTCAGAGTCATTCCGCAGGTGAAAACAGGAGCTTATCGGATCGACATGGTGGTTGAGGGAGCGGCCGACGTGCGACTCGCCATCGAGTGCGACGGCGACGAGTATCACGGGCCGGACAGATGGGCCCACGATATGAACCGCCAGCGCATTCTTGAGAGAGCGGGTTGGGTTTTCTGGCGCTGTTTTGCTTCGACCTGGACCCTGCGAAGGGACGAGGTAGTCTACGAGCTTTGTGAGCGCCTGAATATGATGGGAATTGAACCGCTCGGGGCGCTCGAGCATACCAGCACGATGGTCGAGAAGCGCATCTGGCGTCCTCCTGTTGACGACACGGCTGACACCGATTCAAAACAAACGGAACCAGAGGAGCGTTTGCTCTGATAGTCTGCAACGCGGCGTGGACCGCGCGGCGGGCTCGATCCAGTTTCCGAGACGGTGGCGGTGGCGACTGAGGACGACGCTCACAGCGTGCGAATGCGTTGGTCAGAAGCTGGCCGCGCCCAGCCCGCGTGTACTCCCGATTTTCCAATTCAACAACTGACAAAACGCCCGATCCGGGCCGCGAGGAGATGGTATGTTTCTGTGCCAGCCACTGCTCGACGTCCTCATCGGCCGCGGGATCGAGGACATTGATTCCTTAGTTCAGCCGTCTTCCTGGAGCGACCTTCCCGATCCAGAGTCGATACCGGGGATGACCGGTGCAGTCGGCCGAGTGTTGTCTGCGGTTCACGACAGGCAGCGGATCGCGATCTTCGGCGACTACGACTGCGACGGGATCCTCGGAACGCACATCTTGCGCTCGGTTCTGTCCAGTCTCGGTGTTCAAGCACAGGCGTATCTGCCCCACAGAGATGAGGGATACGGTCTCAGTTCCTGCGCGGTCCACAAATTCTCCCTGAGTGGCACCGACCTGCTGGTCACGGTCGACAACGGCATCAACGCGCAGCGGGAGATTGTCCTTGCACAGCGACTGGGTGTCGATGTGATCGTCATCGATCACCACCGCATTCAGGAGAAGTCCAATACCCTCGCTGTCTGGTCCGAGGAGTTCTGCGGCGCTGGCCTGGCCGCCCTGTTCGCGATGACCCTGGCACTGCGAGCCGGCTGGAAGGACGAACGCGTCGAACGTCTGCAGGCCGCCATGAGCCGGTATGCCGCGATCGCATCGGTCGCCGACTGTGTTCCATTGCACAAGTGGACGCGAACGCTCGCACGTCTGGGGATGCGCGAGCTCGTCCGTGCCGAAAACTGTGGGCTTCGGGAACTGCTCCGGGTCTCCTGCGCCGACCCGGCGAATCCCGATTCGAATGATCTGGAGTTCGGCGTGGCGCCTCGCATCAATGCCGCCGGGCGGATCGATCATCCGGCACGGGCGCTGTCGGTCTTCGAGGCGGCAAGAGACGAGGATGCCGCACGTAAGAGCGTCGAGACACTGGATCAGCTCAACCAGCAGCGGCGCCAGCTTGTAGCGGAGCATTTTGAGGAATTTGCGCGGAGATTCCGCAGTCCGCCCCGGCCGCCCTGGTGCTCTACCGGGAAGCCTGTCCCAAAGGCATTGCCGGCCTGCTCGCGGCCAAATGCGTCGAGCGCTTCAGGGTGCCGAGTATTGTGCTGGCATCGTCGCCAGAACCAGGTCTGGTGGTCGGCTCGGGCAGGAGCATCGCCGGTTTTGATTTGGTCGAAGGGCTTGAAAAGTTCCGTAGATTCTTCAAACGGTTCGGCGGCCATGCTCACGCTATCGGCTTAACCATGCCGATCGGCCAGATTGAAGCCTTCACAAAGGAGTTCACCTCCTTCGTGGAAGGCCTCAAGCTGGATCGCGACCGCGAGATCCGTGAGGACGGGGAACTGGTGCTGGCGACGGCGGGCAAACACTTCGATCAGCAGCTCGCATTGCTGGAGCCGTTCGGGGAAGGAAACCCGGCGCCCGTTTTTCTGCTGCGCTGTGTCGAAGTGGCCAGCCTCAGGAACCGGTGGGCGCGGATCAGACAGGGGAGGTTTAGCCTCGAAGCCCTGTGCTGGGACCTTGCTCCGCAGCCTGGGATGCGCGGAAGTGCTCTGATTGAGTTTCGCGGGAAGCGACGTGTTTTGAAGAGCTTCCAGGAGGGAGACCGGCAGGGTTCGAGGGGATTTGACTGAAGTTGGGTTCCGTGGGAAAACAGTCCCGAGAAGGACCAAAGCCATGCAGAACCCGACCACGGACATCCAGAAAATGATCAAAGAGCTGAATCGATTTCAGTTGCCGAGCTCGCTGATGGAGAGTTTCGACACCTGGCGGGAAGACGCCGCCCGGGCCGCCTCCAGGGAATTCAGACCATCCCAGCTGAGCTGGTTTCTCGATCTGTTGAACCGCTTTCGCGGCCCGGAGGACCGAAAGGATTCGCTGCTCGAAGTCTTCGATCCCAGCATGTACACCTCCAATCATCCGGCGTGGGAAGCGGCACCGGGAACGACGATTGAGCTGCCGGCGTTGACGTCCGATGTCGCCGGGATCGCGGGCAGGGACTCAGAGTTTTCGGAGATCGCGCGGGAAGAAATCAGAGATTTTCGCGAGCTAGCCCGATCGTTCGCCGATGAGGAGATCGTGGGCCTTGCGAAGGTTGCACGCGCCGCGCTTGCCGACCAGCGGAAATCGGTTGGAGGGCGAGAGGATGCCGTCCGCTACCTTGCGCTCAATGCCAGCGCTCTTCTCGAAGACTTCTGGGCAGAGGACGACACGCTGTGGGTGAAAGCGCCGAGCCGGCGGATTCACTTCGAGGATATGGTGGCCAGGCGGAAAGCGGCGCTGCTGGCGGCAGCGTCGGCTCCACTTCAGTTTCAGGAGAAGGATTTTGCCTGCTACGCGGACGACGAGATTCGCGCGTTTGCTTTTGATGTTCGCAAGCTTTTTCTGACGGAGCGGGCAAAGCACCTCGCGATCTGCTCCCGTTGCCAGCGACGGCTTGAATACTGGTCGAGTTTGGTCGAGAACTTCGACCGGGCTATACCACTGCAGGAAGGAAGAGCGGATGCGTAAGCGGTGATCCTTGCACCGGTATCTCCGATTGCAAGATCGGGTCGTATCAGCGGAATCTTTTCACGCAGCCTGGTGGCCAGCCATTCCCGGTCGAATGGCTGTATCGCTGGAAACTGGCCGAATTTGAAGCCCCTATCCGGGCACAATCTCTGGATCCTCGTAGAATTGAAATGTGGGCTCTCCACGCGGCGAAGGGGTTCGCCGAAACCGCTGTCTTTTCCTGCCTGATCGGATGGACGGATGATGACCCCTGGCGAGGTTTCGTCGGGGTGTCTCCTGATCCTCCAGCAAGCCTCGCAAGCATGTGAACGAAAGACTGCTGTGGAGGGGTGCGCAAGGATTCCCGTGAAGATCGCCATCATCTCCGATATTCACGCCAACTGGGCCGCTCTGCGCGCCTTTCCCGAGCGGGATTTCGACGAACTCTGGTGTGTCGGGGATCTGGTGGATTACGGACCACGACCGTGCGAAGTCGTGCAGGAGATCCGAGGCCGCGCCAATCTCATTGTTTCCGGCAATCACGACTATGCGGCTGGGTATGGAGAAGATCCGCGGTGCTCTGCTTCCTATCGCCGACTGGCCGCCGAGACGCTGCGATACACCCGTGAGATTTGCTCAGAAGATGAACTGCAGTTTCTAAGAGGGCTGCCCAGGTCTCAGCAGAAAGTAGTGGGCACCACGCGCTTCTATATCGTTCACTCCACCCCCAGCGATCCCTTGTTCGCGTATTGCCCGGAAAGTTCCGCCGCCTGGACGTCCGAGGTGGAAGGGATCGACGCCGATGTGCTGGTTGTCGGGCATACGCATACCCCGTTCATTCGGAGGATTGCCAACACCATAATCGTGAACCCCGGCAGCCTGGGGCAGCCCAAAACGGGGCGCCGCTGCGCATGCTACGCGATCTGGAAGAATGGAGCCGTTTCTCTGCACGAGTACAACTACCCGGTCGCGGAAACGATCGCAAACATTCGGAAGATGCCGATTACCGAGGCAGATCAAAACGCGCTAATTACGGTGCTTGAGACCGGAGCCCTGCCTGCGAATTCAGCTCCAGAGCGCGAGGCCAGCCTATGACCGATGCACCGCTATCGCTGATTCAGGCAGCCGAAATGGAGAGTCTCATCTCGGCATTGGAATCCCTGGTGGACGGTGAGGCAGCGGCGGAACGTTTGATCGCGGCGGGACCGGCGGCTATTCCCTGGCTGGAGCGTTTTCTCCTGAGCGGGCCCGCGCGAACGGTGGCGTTGCCACGGTGCCGCGCCGTTCATGCTTTGGGCGAGCTTGGCGCGCAAGGAACGCTGCTTGCTTATTTTGGGCAACACCGCCATCCGGAGGACGCCTCTGTGCGGCTTGCGGAGGATGGAGTAAGAAGCGCGGTTGCAGAAGAGCTGGCGAAACACAAGTGCGATGAGGTTTATGAGGCGCTTCTCGATGCGGCCAGGGATCGTGTTACGGGCGGCCTGATCCGTGCTCTGAGCGAGTTCAGACGAGCAAAGAGTATTCCTGTCCTCTTTAGTGCGCTTGATGATGACCTCTGCCGCGAAGAAGCGCGGGCCGCTTTGCGCGCGATGCCGACCGAATCCCGCTCTTTCGCAAGTCTCCTCCTGCGGGGGACTCATCCGGATTCGCTTCGATTTATTTCTTCACTGCGCGAACGGCGTTCGGTTCTCCAGCTACTCCGCGAATTGGGCACGGAAGCTGGGGGCTGGCCGTCTCTCCGCGAATATCTCCAAGATCCGGATAGAGATTCTGTGATCGCCGTCGCCGGGATCGGATTCGCTCTCGGACGCACGGAAGACTACCCACACATCACCGACGCGCTGTTCCGTATCTCTTCGCACTTGAACTGGGCACAGGAAGACGATGTGACCCGAATGCTCGATTTGCACCCCGAGCAGACGCGGACCACGGTTCGGCGGCTCCGCGATGAGGCGAGTGGCAGAGGCGAGCACCCGAACTGGCTCAGTCCTCGATGGCGGATTCTCCGGCATTTCTCCATGAGTGAGCCCACATCGAAGTCATAACCGGTTTTAGACATTCAGACAGGACGGCGACAGGCGATGGACCTGAAGGAATACGAGCAAAGAAAATTTCATCTCGCGGAAATCGTCCGATCAGCGCAGGCAATCGATACGAAAAACACGGAGTTGAACGGAGATTGCCGCGAATTGTTGGCGCGCCTGGCGGAAGACCAGTTCAATCTGATGGTCGTCGGCCGCTTTAGCCGCGGCAAGTCAACGCTCATGAATGCGATTTTGGGCGGCGACTACCTGCCTACAGGGATTGTGCCGCTGACGTCTGTGATCACCACGGTTCGGTATGGCAGCCGGCCACAAGTCGTGCTGCATTTCCGTGACTCGGGATTAAATCGTGAAGTTCCGCTTTCGCAGTTGGACGAGTATGTGACGCAGAAAGGCAATCCCGGAAATGCAAAGAAGATCGCCTGGGCGGAAATCCAGTTGCCCGTTGAGATTCTTCGACGGGGGTTCTTTTTTGTGGACACGCCCGGCCTAGGCTCTCCGATCGTTGAAAACACGCTTACGACGGAACGATTCCTGCCTCAGGCGGACGCCTTCATCCTGGTAACGAGCTACGAAAGCCCGATCTCCGAGGAGGAGCATCGGATTCTGGAACGAATCCGGAACTCAGGCAAGCCGCTCTTTGTAGCCCTGAACAAGCGCGATACAGTGACGGAGAGCGAGCGACAGCAGGCCCGCTTCTTTGTCATCGATCAACTCACTATGACATTGGGCCGTCCGATCAACGAGCTTTATTCGATCTCAGCACGGCAGGCCCTTGCGGCGAAGGTGGCGCAGAATCAGCCTGCGCTGGAGGAAAGCGGGGTTCCTGCATTCGAGCATGATCTGCTGCGTTTTCTTGCAGAAGATCATGCGCAGTCTTTTCTTGAAGGCATGTACCAGCGAACCCTGGAATTGCTGTCGCGATGGTCGCGGCTATCGGACGACCAGAGTCATGAGGCGGAATGGGCCGCTCTTCTTCAGCGTCTTCTGAACCAGCATGCATCGATTACCGGAATCCAGGGGCACTCTTCTGCTTCGGCAGAGATTGGCAGCCCCGGGAACGAGGTGTGGAAACTGCGGATCGACAGGAAGGCGGGCTGTTCGATTTGCGGCTCAGTGCTGGAGGCGACCTTTCGCTTTCTCAGTAAGTATCAATACGACCTGACGATCAGGCCTGAGGTTCAGCAGGAGCATACGAAGAGGAACGGGTTTTGTCCCCTCCACACCTGGCAATACGAGGGCATATCTTCTCCGTATGGCGTTTGCACTGCCTATCCCTCTCTTGCGCACTCCGTAGCATCCCAGCTCAACCAGATCGCGTCCGACGGCTGCTGCTCAGAGACACACATCGAGCAATTGATCTCCACGGACCAGACCTGCCCTGCCTGCGAAGTGAGGCGGCGAGCCGAACGACAGGCAGTCGCAGACGTCGCGGATTTGGTAACGAGGGCGGATGCAAACGACCGTGAGATGCCTGCTTGCTGCCTGGCGCACCTGGGATCAGTAATCCGCGTTCTGGGTTGTGATTCACCCGAGTCTCGCAGGATGACCCGCGCGCATGCGGCCCTTCTTGAGCGCACAGCAGAGGACCTCGAACGCTATGCTCTCAAGCACGATGCTCTGCGACGTTATCTCACCAGCGAGGAAGAGCGGCGCGCTTCGCAGATCGCCCTTCTGCTGCTCGCCGGACATCGCAACCTGAGCTCGCCCTGGACCATCGAGTACATTCTTTAGCGCGGTTTCTGTCGTCCCATCCGGAAATCGAGCCACAGTATGTGCGCCTTGATCTGGTCGCCCATCCGATAGCGCGGATCTGTGGTCATCCTCAACATATGGAGTATGCTGCCGGGATTGCCTTCGCTCCATTCGACGAACGAGCGGAGAGCCGGCTCCAGATTCGAGGCCCACAGTGCCGCTCGCTCCGCTTCTCGCCGCGCGAATTCTATCGCCATGGAAGGGGCCAGGTTCTTCAGTTCGAGGCGTTCCGAGCGGTCGGCGCACAGCGGCTGGAGCGTTCCAATGTCCTCCATGTGCGGGCTGCGAGCAGCAAAGATAACGGGTCTCTTTCCGTAGTCGGTGAATTCCTTGATGATTCCGGTGATGACACGAGACGGCCCGGCGAGGTGATCGAGGACTAAGACAAATGGACGAACCGCGAGAGCCCGCAGCACGATGCCTTTGAGAGATGGGGTGCTCAGCGGTCCCGGGTTGGAGGGCAGCCGTATTGCCTGATCGTCGAGATTGCGCAGCCCTCCGATCAGAGACAGCATCAGGTCGCGGGGAGTGCTGATACGCGGAACATAGAGCGCCAGCGGATGGCGATCAACAAAGACATGCAGCAGGCGGGTCTTACCCACTCCTTCCGGACCGAAGACCAGCATCGACTTCCGCTTCTGTGCCTGTGCTTCGAGCCGCGCCATCTCTTCCTCTCTTTCAACAGCGGAGAGGTATTGCGCGTCCGGCGAATGGAGAGCGGCTTCCGACATAGATTTTCAGCGAACCATCGCAGGCGCAAGAAATCGTTCATGGCTGGCGCGAATTACCTCATAGGCACTCTCGCGGTCTTTCCAGCCGAGGACTTCAGTTCTCTTTCCTTCGAGACTTTTGTAGACGGAAAAAAAGTGCTCGATTTCGCGCAGGATGTGCGGCATCACGTCCCTGTAGTTCTCGATATCCTTTGCGCGTGGATTGCCGATTGCCAAGGCGACGATCTTCTCGTCGGGTACACCCTGGTCGAGCATATCGAACAGGCCGATGGGACGCGCTTTGAAAACGCAGCCGGGAAAGGTCGGGGAGTCTCCCAGAATCAGAATGTCCAGTGGATCGCCATCCTCGACAAGCGTCTGGGGAATGAAGCCGTATTCTCCGGGATAATGGACCGGAGAGTAGAGATTCCGGTCCAAACGAAAGACGTGAAGAACCTTGTCGTATTCGTACTTGTTGACGCTGTCGAGGGGGATCTCAACGACAGCTGTGAGGGTTTCTGGCGCCTTATCCCCAATCGGCAGTTGCAAATAGTCGTCGATCATTCGTTGCCTCTCGCGTCTGCCGAGGCGCAAAAGAAAAACTCCTGCACCCTGGCAGGAGTCATCAGCCATTCCGTTTCGGATGGCGGTTATCGGCGGATTCCGTCGCCGTCTTTCCACATCTAGCATAGCGGAACTTCAAGATCAATTGCGTTGGCAGTGTGAAGGCTGCAACCGCGCAGTGTCCGCGAAATCTCTGCCCCGTCAATAAAATGCTTTGCGCTCGTTGTGCTGCTTCTCATATATCCGTGTCGTTCCTCACGACCAGGACGGAGGTTTTGGCCTTTTTCACGAGATCCTCAGAGGTGGACCCTTCCAGCCAACGCCGTACACGGTTCACATCTCGATGACCCACCACGATGAGATCGACGGACTCCCGATCTGCGAACGTCTCGATGTTCTTTTCCGGATCGCCGTCAACGATGTGGTTTCCAGTGAAATCCCCTCCTCATCGGCCGTTCGCTTGAGCACCGAAAACTTCTCCTGAAGAAGGGCACGTGCTTTGGCAGGATCGTCCATCCCGTAGCCTTCTGCCTGAGATTCTGCGCTGGGTGGCGTTACTACGCCGAGGACAATCACGCGCGAATTCAATTCTCTCGCCAGAAATAGCGCCACACTGACTGCATGTTCCGCGGTCGAGGTCCCGTTGTCTCCCACCAGGATGGTCTTGAATGGTGCTGTTTCCATTTTCATTGAGCCTTCTCAGAAGATGACATCTCCGCTTCGGGATGATGCCTCTCGGCTCAACCCTATTCCCGATGAAGCGGGTCAGACCAACGCAGAAATCTCCTGCTCCAGACGGTCGAGTCGTTCCATTGCCTGCTGAACCGCCGGAGTGCCTTCGTCCTTGATCCTTCGTGCGCGCTCCAGTGCCTGTTCCGCAATACGGTTGACTTCGTGCAGGAGCCTACGGATTTCGACTTCCAGCCGCTCACGACTTTCCTGCATCCGATTGAGCACATCATTCTGGACTCGGGAACTGTTCACTTCCAAAAGGTACTGAAGGAACTCGTGAGCTTCATTCGTAATGACCTTTCGAGCCCCCACGAGGGGCAAAAGAACGTCAGCGATCCAGCGCAGCGGTGACGGAGGTTGCGCCGTGCCGATAAAGTCCTCGAATGTGAACCTCGACCGCACACGGAAGCCTTTCTCGGGATCGAGAGCATGGGGCATACGCGTCAGTTCCGTCAGACCGGCATCCGCCAGCTTCTTCAAAAAGGTATTCCCCATCTCTACAAATCGAATGCCAACCATTCGATATTGCCGTTCGCCCTCCTGCTGTTCCGGCTTAATCCAGGGCATGATTTTGCTGCGCGAGATCTCCTGAGCAAGGTGCATGAGCCGTCGCCGGTAACGGGGCCCGAAGGCAACGTGGATGGACGGCAGCGCCGCACGAAATTCTGCCTCCGATTCCGCCAAAGCGGCGCAAAAGAATTGCTGCCTTCGATCAACGAAGTAGTCTGACACTCGTTGTTGCTCCGCCATGAAGAGGAAATTTAGCTCCCGCATGGAACGTTCTGCCTCGCCGATGGTCTCCTTCATCAAGGCGATGCGGCGCTCCGATTCCTCGACAGGCCGCCGAAGCGCATCCCGGTCCTCGCTGACGATTGCCAGCAGTTGCTCCGTCAGGCGCTGCAAGCCGCGATCGCAAGCCGCGCGCACCAGATCTCTGCCCGAATCTTCGACGAGACGATGCAGACTCGCCAGCAAGTTGCTCCAGTCCCGCAACGGGTCTCGGTTCTCCATCCGCTCGGCAGCACTGACTTCGAAGACCTCGCCCATCGGGCGCCCCAGCCGCTTTTCGAGAATCTCCCGAGTGAACTTCTCCGCTGCCGCCCTCTCGGCATCGCTGGTGCGGTCGGCCTTGTTGATGACCAGGATGAGGTCCTGCACCTGCCGGCCAACAGCCTCCACCAGCGCCAGTTCTTCGCCCGCAATGGGTGGATCAGCTCCGACCACCACCAGAACAGCATCGATATGAGGGATGAACGCCTGCGTGGTCGCCGTATTTCCCGTGAAGACTGATCCCAAACCCGGCGTATCCACAAAACACATGCCGGAGGACAACAGCGCGCTGGGCACGAATACCTCCGCGCCCTCGACACCTTTTTTGTTTTCCGGATTCAGCTCTTCGGTTACGTCCTCCTTCAGGTCCGCCATGGCCACATCCCGCCAGGAGCCATCCCGCAGGCGAATCCTCGCGTGCAGTTGCTCGCCGAAACGAATGACCGTCGGCACAGCGGTGACGGGAACAAACCCGGTGGGAACGACCTCGTGGCCAACCAGAGCATTGAGGAGTGTGGATTTGCCTCGCTTGAACTGGCCGACACAGGCGACGTAGAAGCGTCCTTCGGCAACGCGCGCGGCGAGTTCGCTCGCCTCCTCGGCGACCGGCTCGGACCCAAGCTCCTGAGCGAGGTCGGCGAGCCGCATCAGCCGGGCCGCCCCGTCGAAGGTCACGTCATCGTAGTCCTGCACAGCTGAGTTACCCGTGAGTTCCTGCATCCGTCATCCCGCTTTCGGTCGAGCCTCTTCCGGACGGGAGAATCGAATAACGTCCACATCGGACGTCGCGATCAGGCCCTCATCCACCATCTCGTCCAGCTGGGGAAGCAGTTTAGCAATCTGTTCCTGCCTATCGATGATGCTCAGCATGATCGGTGCGTCCTGCGAGAACTTCCAGTGGCTGGAATGGCGAATCCGCGTGCTTGTGCCGTATCCTTCAATACCTCGATAAACAATGGCTCCCGCGATTCCCAGTTCCTGGCACTTCGCCACAATGGCTTCGTGCAGAGGCTTTCCCTTCCACTTGTCGCTCTCTCCAAAGTGAATTCGCAGCATGCGAGCCCGAAATTCCTCTTTCATAACGGCCCCCTTACGCTGTTGCTTCTCCTGAACTTTTGCCTTCCCCAGTCTCAATTGGGCGATGGGCGTACTTGATAATTTCGACGTCGGACAGGACCACCAGCCCCTCCTGTACCATCTGCTCGACGATCGGCAGGAACTCCCGCAATTTGGCTTCGGTATCAATGGCGGAGAGCATGATGGAGCAGTCGTGGCTCAGGTGGAGTGGCTTATCTCTGTGCATACGACGATGGGCGCCGTAGCCCAGGATGCCGCGATAGACGGTAACTCCGGCGACATCGTTGGCTCGCATGGCTTCGACGAGAGCCTGATGCAGCGGCTTGTCGCGCCAGCGGTCTGCCTCTCCGATGTAGATCCGCATCATGCGGGCTTTCCCTTCGATCTTCTGGTGCGCCGGAAGCGGAAGGTTTTTCGCTTTGGACTTCTGGGCGGGCTTCGCCACCGTCGTCTCGTGAATTTCGATCATTCCCGTTCCGGCCAGATCCTCCAGCTTGCCGAGGAGTTCGTCCACTCGCTCCCGCGTCTCGATGAATTCGATTTTGATGGGGAGATGATCGGAAATGTCGACGGTAGAGGAGGTGTGCATGTGGTGGTCAGCGCCAAAGCCGGCGACGCCTTTCAGCACGGTCGCGCCCGAGACGCCGCGGTAAAACAGAAAATCGAGAATCGACGCATAGGTGGACACCCCGTGACGAGTCGACCCCTCACTCAGATAAATGGAAACCTTGACTGCCTTGCCGGTATTCAACATCGTGATTTTCTCCCTACTGGCGGAGGCCTCGCTGAGCAGCTAGAAATTCGGCGGCGCGTCCGACTGCGCCCCATCCACTACGATTTGATTCCGGCATCCATTCATCGCGAAGATGTTGCAGATCGGCGCTAAGCTGCCGCCGATAGCTTTCCATCATGCTGTCGATCCTCGATACCAATGCCGGCGGCATTCCGGATCGCAGTTTGAGACCGTGCGGAATGCAGAGCGTACCGCCGGCCCGGAACCACTGTGTCACTTCGGAGCGCTCCAGACAACTCAGAAACTCGCGAACTCTCAGATCTTCTTCCTGGGCGACCTCTCGACAAATGTCACAGGAAGCTGCGCCAGCGGACGAAGGAGCAGCCTCATTCACGAGGTCTAAAAAAATCTTTGCGGCGTCGGGAGCATCCTTCACGGCGGCAAGACCCCAAACATGAAAGTTACACAGGTGATGCAGCTCGCCCTGCGCATGCTTTTGCAGCCGATCTGCCTGGAAGTCTTTCAGCAGACGGCAAAACGGGCATCCTGGCTGGTGCAGTACCGGAAGAATCGAGTGGTACACCACGAGCTGACTGTGTTTTCTCATCCAAGTGTCTCCGCGAGCAGAATGCCGCACCAAACTGCCACCAGGCCCAGGATCAGGCTGCTGAAGGCATAGACCGCAGCAAGGGAGAAAGCGCCCGAGCGGAGTTCTGCAAGGGTCTCCCATTCATAGGTGGAGAATGTGCTGTAGGCACCTACGAAGCCCACGGGAATCAGGTAGCGCCATGCGGCATTTAGCCCGGCGCGCCGACTCAGGAACGTGAGCGAAAAACCAATAATCACGCAGGCGGTCATGTTGATGACGAATGTTCCGTAGGGGAATTTCGTTCCCAAACGGTCGGTTACGGCCACTCCCACCCCATACCGCGCCAGTGCGCCGAGTGCGCCGCCAACCGCAATGTATAGATATTTCTGCAAAGTTCCTTTCTCCTCCAGATGAATTAGGCCCGCTTCCTCACCACTGCGGAGTCTGCTTCTGTCCTCCAATTCCGCAGCCGGTCTAAATCACGATCCATCGCCGGCGCATCTGTTGAGCTTTGCGAGTGGCCGCTGATCCTTTGAATCTGAATCCGGTACGCATCTGCATATGAGTTCAGGAAAGCCGTCATCGTCTTCAGGACCTGTTCACTCCATCCCCGAAGGGAGAGGCCGTACAGATGTAGTTCTTGTTTTAGAGCTGGACCGATCTTGTCGTGCAGTTGGCCCCGTACAGAGGATCTGAGAGCACCTTCACCAAGCCACTTCCAGCGTCCCGCGTGAACGTCTTCGGGAATTCTTGCGAATTCGAATCGAGGCGCATCGCGGAGCAGGCGATCCAGTTCGTCATCTGAGGGAGTCTCACTGCTTCCTAGTTCCTTTGCGACCTCCTGCAACGTGGACACGGCTCTGCTCAACGCGTTCCGTAGCTGCAGCAGTCGTTCCGCGAGAAATTCCTGCACAACGTCATGGAGCCACTCGGAGACCTGAATACCTGAAATCGCTTCTGCGTGGCCAGAATGGCTTGCGTCTATAGCGCGTTGCGTTAGCTGATCGATCACCCGCTCAGGAGACTCGCCGAACTCCAGCCAGACGCGGTCCAGCGTGGTACCCAGTTCGCCCATCTCGCCCGTGACGAGGCGCAGACGCGTTTCCGTGGCCGCGGCATCGATTGTTTGTTCTCCGGGATTGTGCCGGGCTCGATCGATGCTTGTTTCGAGCGCAGCCATCACGGATTCGCGAAGGGCGCCAATCTTCCTTGCAACAGACTCCTGGCGCAACGCCCTCGCCTGCTCGAAACGGGGCAGCAGCTCCCCGTGAAAGAAGCGTTCGAGCAATGCCGTGGCGGTGGGTAGCGAACTGACCGGATGCACGTGGACGTGGATTCCCAACTCGCTCTGCAGTTGCTGCTCGATGTACTGGATCGCGTGGCGCTGATCGCTTTCATCCAGCAGGTCCGCTTTGCTCAGCAAAACCAGCGAGGGAATACCAGCCTCATACAGCAGCCGCAGCGTGCCGATATCCTCGTCATTCAGGGTGGTCCCCGCGTCGATCAGCAGCATCGCTAAATCGCAGGCCGGCAGATAGGCCAGGGTCTCGGCGGCTCCTTTCCGTGCCAGCGATCCGAGACCAGGAGTATCCACGAGCATAATGCCTGGTTTGAGTCGAGGCGAGGGAACCTCCACCAGCGCGCGAACCACATTGCGCAGGTTGCCGGGGTTCCCCTGCTCGGTGACCAGGGACGCCAGTTGCTCGATTCCGATGGCTTCGCTCCGCCCATCACCAAAAGACACCGCTGCGCGGAGTTCCTTCCCGTAACGCAGTTTGGTCGGAACCGCGGTGATCGGGTTGACACCAACCGGCAGAACGTTGACGCCGAGCAGCGCGTTCAGCATCGAGGATTTTCCACTGCTGACTCTGCCGAAGAGCGCAACCTCCAGACTGTCGTCTTCGAGGCGAGATGCAAGGGCAGAAATCCGGGGCCGGAACTCCACCAGCCCGTGGCGCGTTACGATTTCCTCGACCGCCCGCAGAAGGGCAACATCGTATCCGGTCTCCTGTAACCGTTTGAGGCGTGACTCCAGATCGCGGCCGAGTTCCTGGCGGAGGTACCGCTCCGTAGCTTCGACCAGCGATCGCAGCTCATGCACGACACCGTTCAGCTCATCGACGGCATCTTCGGGGACCGGCCCCGAACCGCGCATATAGCTGGGCCGCAGTTCCTCAATCGCGATATCAACGAATGCAAGGTTGGTGAGAACCGCTCGTGTTGCTGGAATATCCGGCCGCTTCGGCTTCATGTGCTGCCAATCGAGCGCACGCAGCAGTTGTGCGCGTAATCGCCGGATGTAATCTTCCACCACCCGAACCTGAGCTGGTGACACGTCCATCACATAGCGCGGAAACGGTGATTGAGAAGTGGCCTGATGCAGAACGTGCTCAACGTCGCTGAGAAGTTTGTCAATGTAATGACAGGTCACGCGGAGGCGGCTCTGCTGCGGGCCGTTGAGCTCTCCGGCAAAGCCACCTCGCGTCAGATCTTCTGGCTCGTCTTGGGGCATGACTCCTCCAGGCGGTTTTCAGCTTGCAGGAGTCATTTGCCCGTGAGCAGTTGAGGTGGACTCCAACACCCGAATGACTACGCCTTCACCGAATGTTTCCAGCGTTCGTAAATGCTGGCTCCGGCGTACTTCGCCTTTGAGCCCAGTTCCCGTTCAATTTCGAGCAGGCGATTGTATTTCGCGATTCGCTCACCGCGGCAGGCGGATCCGGTCTTGATCTGGCCCATACCGCAGGCGACGGCAAGGTCGGCGATGCTGCTGTCGTCGGTTTCACCCGATCGATGGGAGATCACCGCTCCATAACCATTCCTTCGGGCGATCTCAATGCAGTCAAGCGTCTCTGTGACTGTGCCGATCTGGTTCAGCTTGATCAGAATCGCGTTGGCAATGCCGTCTTTGATCCCCTGCTGGAAGAGTGCCGGGTTGGTGACGAAATTGTCGTCGCCGACCAGCTGGATTGTGTCACCCAGTTCCTTCGTCAGCTTTTGCCAACCCGACCGGTCATCTTCGGCCATGCCGTCTTCGAGCGACCATATCTCCGGATACTGCTTCAGCCAGTTCTTCCAGAGCGCGATCATCTCGTCGGAACTCTTCTTGCTCTTGTCGGACTTCCAGAACTTGTAAGCGCCATTCTCATAGAGTTCGCTGGCCGCCGGATCGAGCATGATCACGATGTCCTCGCCGGGTTTGTAACCGGCCTTGCGGATCGCATCAAGGATCAACTCGATTGGCTCTTCGTTCGATTTGAGTTGGGGAGCGAATCCGCCTTCATCGCCGATCGCGGTACCGTAGCCCTCGCCGTGCAGTACAGCCTTCAGGGAGTGGAAGGTTTCCGCCGCAGCGCGCAGCGCCTCACGAAAATTCGGCGCGCCGACCGGCGAAATCATGAATTCCTGAAAGTCCACGCTGTTGTCCGAATGGCGGCCACCATTCAGTACATTCAGACCCGGGATGGGCAGCAGGTTAGCAGGCTTTTCAACGAGCGCCGCGTAGAGCGGCAGGCCACGGTCATCGGCCGAAGCGCGTGCTACAGCCAGCGAAACGCCAAGAATTGCGTTTGCCCCCAGCCGGCCCTTATTCGTGGTGCCGTCCAAATCGCAGAGCTTCTTATCCAGCCCCTTCTGATCATTGGCATCGAATCCGCGGACGGCTTTCTGGATCTCGCCTTCTACATGGCTGACCGCCTTCAGCACACCCTTGCCGCTGTATCGCGATTTGTCTCCGTCGCGAAGTTCAACGGCTTCGCGTTTGCCGGTTGAGGCGCCAGAGGGAACTTTGGCCGTGGCTTTCACTCCGTTGGCCAGTGTCGCGGTAACGGCGAGCGTGGGATTGCCGCGCGAATCCAGAATTTCAAGAGCTTCCAGTTTGGCGATTTCAGACATGGCGATTACGCTTTCTCGACCGTGCGGTCGTTATCAAAAAGAACTAGTGAATGGGCCTGCGCCCGGGCGAACGGGTGCGAGCGCGCGAAGGTATCCGCACCAGGGGCGAAGCCGAAACATGAACACACCGAAGCCATGGGCATCATGAACTCAGGTCTCAGATTGTCTTTGGGATTCCCCGCTACAGATATGGCTCCGTAACAGGGGCTATCCCTGTCAGGAGTCATCATCTGTCCGGCTCAAAAGAGGAGGAGGACAGCGGTTAAGGTGAACTCCGTCACCTTCCAGTCTTCAGTTTCTTTCTATGCCTGGTCTGGCGATATGTCAACAGCCCCAAGGTAACTCGGCTCCTTCCGAAAGTTCTGGAGTAGCCGCGCATCATGGCCGATACTCGTGTTGAGATCTCCGTGATTGCGCAACGCTTGACAAGCAAAATGCAAAGACGGATGATGCAGGCAAGTAAAAGTCGCGCTGGTGATGAAGTCCACCATTAACCGCCTTCATGGCTGATGACTCCTACCCGAAGAGGGAGTCTTGCCATGAAGAAATGCCGGTACCGCGCACAGCCCCTCCGCCAGAAGCCCTCCCCCGCTGATTCTTCTCTCCTGAACTCCAGGAGGGTTTCGTGATCCTTTCGAATGTGGTTCTGCAGATTCTCCAGGTACTGTGCGTTCTGCTGCTCGCTCCGCTGTTGCAGGGATTCATTCTGAAGGCGGAGGAACGCGTGCAGCGGAGCCGCGGCCCGAGCCTCTTTCAGCCGTATCGCGATCTCTGGAAGCTGTTTCACAAAGAATGTGTCTTCCCCGACTCTGCATCGTGGGTCTACTGGATGGCTCCCTTCGTGGCGTTTACCGCCATGCTGATCGTGCCGATTCTGATTCCGGTGCTGACGGACCGCCCGCTGCCCCTCTCCGACATGGGGGATATGCTGGGCGGCGGCATGGTGCTGACGCTGGGCTCCTTCGCCATCATTCTCGCCGGGCTCGACACCGGCAACGTCTATGGCGGCATTGGATCGAGCCGTGCTGTCATGCTCGGGATTCTCGCCGAGCCGACGCTGATCCTCGTGCTGGTCGGCATCAGCTTGCTGGCGAAGGCGATGTTGCCTTTCGTGGTGAATCATCTGTTATTGGGCAGTCTCTCGGTCTACTGGAGCCCCGCGCATGTGTTTCTGATTCTCGGCTTCTTCGCGCTGCTCCTGGTCGAGACCGATCGTCTGCCGATTCATTCCAGCACGCATATCGAGATTTACATGATCGATGAGGCGCGGATTCTCGAATACTCCGGACCGCTGCTCGCACTGCTGAAATGGGCTTCGATGATGAAGCAGTTCATCCTGTACACGATTTTCTGCAATGTATTTCTGCTGCCCTGGGGCATGTCTCTGCTGGGCAGCCCGCTCGGACAATTGGGATCAGTGCTCACGCTTCTTCTTAAATTCCTGCTGGTGGCCGTGGCTGTTGTTGTCGTCGAAACTGTGCAGTCACGGCTTCGCTTCTACCGCTATCAGGAGCCGCTGGCTGCGGGCTTCCTGTTTGCGGTGCTGGCGATTGTGTCGAGTCAGTTGTTGTAAAGGAGTTCGCGTGTTTCTGGCTCACCTGAATTCGCTGGAAGCTTCGATCTTCAGCTCGCTGGCGATACTTAGCCTGCTGCTGGCGTTCGTGATGCTGGGTTCGCACTGGCTGCGCAACTACGTCTATGCCTTTGCCGCCGAGTCCTGGTTGATCGCCGCACTGTCCGCCGCGGTTGGCTACTTCGGCGGCTATCGTGAGCTATACGCAATCGCGATTCTTACGGCGCTCTTTCGCGGACTCGTGCTTCCCTGGCTGCTCGTTCGCATTATCGGCCGTTTGAATGTGAAGCGCGAGCTGCACGCCGTGCTGCAACCCAGCTCCAGCCTCGTTCTTGGCGCTCTGCTGGTGATGTTTGCGTTCGTCATCGCCAATCATATGAATCATGAAAGCTCGACGGCAGGGCATGTGGTCATCCTGGCGCTCACGATCATGTTCTCGATGAAGTTTATCGGGTTCCTGATGCTCTCGGTTCGCGACGAGGCTGTTAGCCAGATCCTTGGCCTGCTGGTGCTCGAAAACGGGATCTTTCTGGGCTCACAGATTCTGGTTCCGGGCATGCCGATGCTGATTGAAATTGTTATTCTGTTCGACCTGCTGATTGTCGTTGCCTGCTTTGGCATGCTCGTAAGATTCCTTCTGGTACATGCCGGGACTACCAGCAGCCGGGAACTCCAGAGGCTGGTGGGCTGAGCATGGCATCCGACCTCGCAATCGTCCTTTTTCTCGCTCCGGCGGTAGCCTCCGTTGCTTCGCTGCTGTTGCAAGAGGCGCGGGTCGCCGAATATCTCACTGCGGCCGCTGCCATCCTCGACCTCATTGTCAGCATCCCGATCCTCATTGAAGTCCTACGCTTTGGGCCGGTTTTCGCATTGCACGGCTACGTTCTAATCGACACGTTGGGCGCCTGGGTCATTCTCTGCATTGCGGTCGTGTACGCCCTTTCTGCGATTTATTCCGTCGGATACATGCGCCTCCTCGATGAAGATGCCCGGCTGCCCTTGTTCTACACGCTGTTCTCCGGATTCGCGTTCACCATGTTCGCCGCTTGCGTGATGAACAATGTTGGCGTCTTCTGGATTGCTATTGAGCTAACCACGCTGATCAGCACGTTTCTCGTGGGCTTCGAACGTGAGGCCGAAAGTACCGAAGCCGCCTGGAAATACATCGTGGTCGTCTCAGGCGGGATCAGTCTGGCCTTGCTCGGAACCGTACTGTTCTACTGGGGCGGATCGTTCGTTTTCGGGCCGACCTACGCCATGACCTGGGCGGCGCTCCATGAGTCGGCTGCGAAGGTGTACACACCGCTGCTGACCGTCTCGTTCCTTCTGGTGCTGGTGGGGTATGGAACCAAGGCCGGGCTGGCCCCGATGCATACCTGGCTTCCCGATGCGCACAGCGAGTCGCCGGCGCCCGTTTCCGCCATGCTGTCGGGAGCATTGCTGAACGCCTCGATGCTGGGCATCGCGCGCTTCCTCAGCGTTGTCGACGGCACGCGCACCGGCCGGTTTGCTCATTCGGCGGTCGTTGGATTTGGCATCTTTTCATTCGTTCTTGCCGCGCTTTTCATTATTCGCCAGACCGACGTGAAACGACTGATGGCGTATTCGAGCGTAGAGCATATTGGAGTGCAGGCGCTCGGGCTGGGTTTCGGCGGCGTGCTGGGGGTAGCCGGGGCTCTGTACCACATGCTCAATCACTCGCTGAACAAGTCTTTGATGTTCTTCGGTTCCGGCAATGCAATGCGCGCCTATGGTACGAAGGACATGAGTGGTATCCGGTCCGTGCTGCGCACCTTTCCCGCATCTGGAACCTTGTGGCTGCTGGGCGCGGTCGGCATTGCCGGGGCGCCGCCGTTCGCGCTGTTTCTCAGCGAATTCACCATTCTGCGCGCCGGAATGGCGGGGCGGTATCGGTGGGCGGCAATTTTGTTCATCATCTTTCTGATCGTCGTTTTCATCGGCTTCCTGGCGCACTTCCGGCGCATGTATTTCGACGAAGCTGCCGAGCCGGGTTCGAAGCTCTCAGGTCTGGCATGGCGGGCTGTGCCGATGTGGCTGGCGTTTGCGCCGATTCTCGTTCTCGGCCTTTGGTGGCCGCAGCATCTGTGGTCCCTGTTCGCCCACATCTCGACGGCCATGTCCGGAGGTGCGCAATGATCGGCGCCCTCGAGAAGATGCCCGAACGCGGTATGCGGGGAACCACGGAACGGCGCGTATGGCCGCACTCGATTCCGCAGGCATGTGAAGAGCTGATTCAGGCAGGGGCGCGGCTGCAGATGGCTTATGCGTGGTTTCCCCGGCCTGGCGAAGCGCCGGAAGTACTGTATCTGGCCGATCGAGGACCACACCAGCGGTTTGAGCTTCTGCGCTGCACTCTGCCGGCAGACTCGCGCGAGCTGCCCTCCATGACGCCGCGGATTCCTCTTCTCGGCTGGTACGAGCGCGAGATGCGGGAGCTGTGCGGTGTTAAGTTTCTCGGGCACCCTGAGCCGCATCCGCTGGTGCTGCACGAGGGAGCGCGGCCACCGTTGCCGCCGCTCGATCCGCGCTACCAGCCTGCGGAGATGATGCCGCATACAGAGAGCCCCTGGGACCTGCCGCCGCTCGAAGGCGATGATGTCCAGGTGCTCCCGTTTGGGCCGGTGCGCGCCGATGTACTCGAATCCGCGCAGATCGTCTTCTACTACGTCGGTGAAGCCATCCTGCACTGCCATCCGCGGCTCTTCTTTAAGCATCGTGGCATGGAAAAGCGGTTTGAAGGACTCGTGCCGGTCATGGGCGCTCTCATTGCCGAACGAATTTCGGGAGTGGACAGTGTGGCGCACACCCTCGCTTATTGCCAGGCGGTCGAAGCGGCCTGCCAGTGCGAAGTTCCGGTTCGCGCTCTTTATCTGCGCTCCATCCTTGCAGAACTGGAACGCCTATATAACCATCTCCACTATCTCGGCCACCTTTGCCACACCACGACACTGAAGGTCGGAGAGGCCCAGGGCAAGTTGTTGGCCGAGCAATGCAAGCAGATCAACGGCCGTCTGACCGGCAGCCGCTTCCTGCGCTCGCTCGTTGCGCCGGGTGGCCTGCGCCGCGATCTGGATATAGCCGAACTACCAGCGAAGCTCCGTGCGCTCGAACCTGAAATTCTCCGCTACATGGACTCTTTGGAACAGACCAACAGCCATCTCGACCGCCTGATGACGACCGGACTATTGCCCCAACAGCTTGCATTCGATCAGGGCGCGACGGGACCGGTGAAGCGCGCCTCGGGCATTCAGCACGATCTGCGGCAGGATCATCCCTACGCTGCCTATAAGCAACTTGCAATGAATGTCCCCGTCCGCAACGACGGCGATGCCCATGCCCGAGTGCAGGTCCGGATGGAAGAGATTCGCAGCAGTCTTGCGCTGCTGTTCGCTGCCGCAGACTCCATTCCGGGCGGACCTGTACACGCAGAATGTCAGCCGATCCCACGAGCGGAAGGGCTGGGCTGGTCCGAAGGGCCTCGTGGGTCCACCTACTACTGCGTCCACTTCCGCCAGGACGGGCGTCTGGCGAGGGTGAAGGTGAAATCCGCCTCCTTCTCCAATTGGCGCGTGTTTCCGTTTACTGTCCACGACACCAACATGATGGATTACGCCATCAATGAGGCAAGTTTCGGACTCACCATGGCAGGCTGCGATCGATAGGAGCCACAAGGAATCATGCCTATCTGGACACTTTTCGGACTCAATCGCGGGCTGGCCACCACTCCCTGGCCCGGCACGGCGGACGCCGGTGTGCAGCCGGGGGTCCTCGGCTTACCCCGGTATCAACCGGACCGCTGCGACGAAGATTGCCGTGCCTGCGCTGATGTCTGCCTGCCCGCCGCCATCACCCTGGCAGGGAACGACCTCCGCCTCGACTATGGCAAGTGCATCGGCTGCCAGCTTTGCACGGAGGTGTGTCCCTCCCAGGCCATGGCGAAGTCGAATGACTGGGCCTTCGGCGTCCGGGATCGCCGAGATCTCGAATGGGCGGAAGCCCTTGCGTCGGCTCCGGCGCAACAACTGACGAACCGAATCAATGGGCACTTTAAGCGCAGCCTCCATATCCGCCACGTTGACGCCGGTTCCTGCAATGGCTGCGAATCGGAGCTCCAGGCGCTGAACAACCCTTTCTACAACCTGCATCGGTTGGGCATCTTCTTCACACCGTCACCGCGATTCGCTGATCTGCTTCTGGTCACCGGCTCCGTCACCTATGCCATGCACGGCCCGCTCCTTGAAACCTGGAATGCGATGCCCGAGCCGAAATGGGTGATGGCAACTGGCACGTGCGCTGTATCCGGAGGAGCAACAGCCGGGGGGTACAGCTGCGGCCACGGTCTCGAAGGTGTTCTTCCAGTCGATCTGTGGCTGCCAGGATGTCCTCCCAATCCCGCGGCCATCATTCACGCTCTGCTGTTGCTGCTCGATCGCGCCAGCCAGCATGTAAAAGGGGGCCGCTATGCAGGCTGACCTGCTGCTCGCGATGGCCTTACTGTGGGCCGCCTCCGCTGTGCTGGCTCTGATCGAGCCACGCGGAGCGCTGGCCCGAGTTGGGATCGCTGTGGGGTGCGCAGTCGGTATTGCAACTGCCCTCAAGGGCTTTTTTTGGGGTTCACCCGTGCTGTCGCTCGGAGTTCATCTGAGCGACACTGCCGTGCAATTCCATCTCAGCAATTCCGCGCTGTGGCTCATGTTTTTCGGTCTCGTACCCGCGCTGTTTGCGGCGCTGCTCAACAACGGTTCTGCCTCTGGCTGGCCCACCAGACGCTGGCTTGCCGGCTTCGCCCTGACTCTGCTCGGAGCGGTCGGCGTACTGAGCCTGCAGGATGCCATCTCCTTCCTGATCGCCTGGGAGGTGATGAGCCTCGGCGGAGCCGCCATGATTCTTGGCGAAGGAATCTCCGAATCTTCTGGCCGCCCAATCCTCTTCATGCTGTCTCTGCTGGAAGTCGGGGCCGTCGCCATCCTTCTGGCTCTTCTGCTCATCGCCAGCCGCACCGGCTCCTGTGAATTTGCCAGCTTCAGCCTGACGCATGGCCCTTCTACACCCGGAACATTGCTGCTCGCTCTGCTGCTGCTCTTCGGCTTTGGCGCGAAGCTCGGAATCCTGCCCTTTTATGAGTGGTTCCCGGCGGCATACGGTTCCGGCAGCGGTGCGAGCGGGCTCGTCTTCTCCGGCATCGTTCTGAATGCGGCATTCTTCGCGCTTTCGCGTGGCATTCTGGAGTGGTTCCCTCGTGCCGGATTCTGGGCGATGAGTTCCGCGGGCGTCATCGTTCTCGTTGGAGTGGCGAGCGCTATTCTCGCCATATTCAACGCGTTTCAGGAGGAGGACTGGCGGCGGATGCTCAGTCTGTCTTCGGCGGAAAATGCCTGTGTCGCCGTGGCTGTGCTCGGCGCCTCCTGGCTCTTCCTGGCCTGCGGCCTGCCCGCACAGGCGGCGCTGGCCTGGGTCGTATGCCTGCTGCACCTGGCTGCCCATAGCCTGTCGAAAGGCACGCTGTTCCTCACCGCTGACGGCGTCAATTCCGTTACCGGCAGCTACACGATCCGCCAAACCGGCCTGCTCCGCAACAACTCCGCGGCCTTCGGCATCGGCGCGCTGTTCGCCGCCATGAGCCTCGCGGCACTTCCGCCCCAGGCGGGGTTTGTCAGCGAGTGGTACATCTTCCAGACGCTCTTTCATGGAATGCAGGTCAGCGTCCTGGCCGCGCGGCTCACCATCACAATCGCCGCGGCGGGGCTGGCGCTCGTAGCCGCCGTCGCTCTGGCAACATTCGCCAAGCTGTACGGGGTCGGACTGCTGGGCGATCACCACACGCATACGCGGCATTTCTCGAGGGCGCGCAGCACCAGCATCTTCCTGCTCGGCTCCCTCGTGCTCGCTCTCGCGGTGGGCATGCCCTGGTGGATACACGCCCTCTCCGCGGGAAGCCTCGCCAACTTCGGTGTCAACGCAACGGTGGATATGCGGAGCGGCTGGCTGCTCGTCCCGCTGACCAATACCTTCGCCTTCATCTCGCCTACAAAGATGATCCTCGCCGGGCCACTTCTGGCTCTCCTGCCGATTGGCCTGTTCCTCATCAGTCGGCGCTCTCTCCGATTCCGCCGCGTTCCGGTCTGGTCGGGCGGCCGGCGCGAGGATGCGCGTCAGATCGCTACAACCTCCCTGGCCTTCTCCAACGCGCTGCGGACTTTCTATGGGTTCATCTACGGTCCCACACACAATCTGGAGCGCGAATACGCTCACGGCCCCTACTTCGTGAAGCGGCTCATCTTTAATCAGGAAGTCGCGCCGATTTTCGGCCCCGGTCTCTTCTCGCCGGTCGCTAAAGCAGTTCGCAAGCTCGCTGAGGCCGTCAGCAAACTGCAGTCCGGCTATCTAAACTTCTACAATGCGCTCATCGGACTCCTGCTGGTGCTGATCCTCGCGCTGGCGTTGTTCTATCGTTAACGATCGGACGATTCTCCTCTTCCATTTCAGCGCTCCTGGATTCCTGCTCTAAAATTCGCCGGTACAGATCCCGGCCGTAGCTGGTCGGCAGCGGCTCACCTTCCAACAACCGAAAAGTCCGCTCTCCTTTTGCCAGCCTCTCGGCGCGAAGAAACAAGGCGTTCGGCAGATGTTCTCGGTAGAAACTATGCGCCAGGTCGTACATGTGCGTCACATAGGCCACGCGCACGCCAGCGCCGAGCAGCGCCTCTACAATCTGTCGTGCAATCTCTGATCCTTCCCGCTCATTCGTCGATGCGAAAGATTCGTTCATCAACATCAGGCAGCTCGGTTTTAATCGACCCACGATCTCGCTCATCCTGGCGAGTTCTTCATCGAGCTTTCCGCTCTTCATCTCGGCATCTTCCTCCCGCTTGAAATGGGTGAAAATTCCCGTGCACAGCTCGCCGCGGAATGTCTCGGCTGGTACAAACAGGCCGCACTGCATCATCAGCTGCGCCTGTCCGAGCGCTCGCAGCAACGTTGATTTTCCGCCGCGATTGGCTCCCGTCAAGAACAACAGCGTCTTGCCTCCGCTGCTGATTTCATTGCCGACTGTCCGCTCCGCCACCATAAGGCTAAGTGCCGCATCATAGAGCCCGCGGCAACTTAGCCCCGTTTCACCGTGACTAGCCGGAACGGGGAGGCAAAAAGGCTCTCCTTTTCCGCTGAGTTGCTCTCTGAGATTGATGCAGCCCACATAGAAGGCCAGTTCCAGGCGCAGCAGCTTGAAGAAACTCAGGATGTGATCGGTAGACTGCGCCAAAGCAACCGTTACCGATGCGATCCCCTCACTTCTCAATTCTGAAAGCGCATTGAATCCCGCCTCGTCTCGCTCGGCAACCTCATAGGTATAGGACTCTTCGGATTCTTCTCCCAGATGCGAAACCCACTCCTGCAGTCGAGACAGCCAGCCCCCTTGAGCATCCGGCGGCCTGCGCAGGATGTAGTGGGTGCCTCTATTCCCTGGGCCCAAGTCCGCACTCATCAACTCGCCACCCTTAAACGCGAGACGTTCCAGGTGGTCCCGAACCCGATCCAGATAGGCATCATCCAGCTCCGACCGCAGCATGGCAAAGAATCGGCGGAATCCGGGCGACTGAAAGGCGGAGCCCGCTTCGTCCGTAACTCGCCGCAGTCGCTCCAGAAGCTCGGCAAAGATGGCGAGCACTTCAACCGAACGATGCAACGACTCGTTCGCATACCGGGTCGTCATCCAGCCCCAGACATGCTTTTCCCGCTCGATGGCTTCGACCGCCAGAGCATACAGCCCTCTGACTACATCGGAATTGGCCATCGCATCGGTGAGGATCTGTTGTCGGTAGAGAATCGCTGATGCTTCGGTCAAGCTGTGAAGCACGGTTTGGCGTGCGACATCGCGAAGGAAGGAATCGCCGGCTGCCATCGAGTCGAACAGGATGTTCAGTCCGAGATCCTGGGTCAATTCTTCAGCCTGTGATGGCAACGGCCGCTGCGGGTCATAATCGCTGTCCGGGTGCATCAGGAAGGCTTTCATTGCCCGTCTTTCCTGGTGGTTGCAGCGATCCGTTTCAGGATTTCGGTTCGCCCGAGCCGATGCTTCTCAGCAAGGGCGAGGGCATACGCCAGGCCGTTCGCCGGCCTTCGCACAATCCTGAAGGTTCGCCGGGCCGGATCGGCGGGATCGACTTCACCGACCATGCTCACCGTGCTCGCGTTGAAGGAGGCGAGCTCATCGAGGAAGGTTACGAACACGCAGAGCATGTCCCGCTCCACAATCTGGCCGAGCACTTCTCGGCTGATAAACAGCGCATCATCCACCGTTGTCGAGAGGAAGCTCTCGTTCATGATCAGGACGCTGTCAGGAGTGGCAAGCTCGAGAACTCTGCGAATCCGCCATAGTTCGTCTTCGAGTTTTCCTGTCAGGTTCTCGACTTGTTCCTGACTGTCGAAGTGCGTGAATATCTGATCACAGAGAAAGAGATTCGCCTGCCGAGCCGGGACCGGGCACCCCAGGGCGGCCAGATAATGGAGTTGGCCGAACATTCTCGCAAAGGTGGTCTTTCCACCCTGGTTCGGCCCCGTCACAATGACCATGCGCTCCTCGCCCGAGAGCGAGAATCCATTGCTTACGACCTTACAACCGCGGCCACAAAGCTTTTCAGCGAGTGCCAAATCGAACGCTTCCGTTGCTGACTCTGCCTTCGAACTGTTTGAAAGAGTCGGATAGCAGAACGCCAGTCCGGTTCTTTCGATTCGCCCTCTGAATTCAAGCCATGCAAGATAGAACTGCACTTCGCGGTCGAATTGCGCCACGACCGGGTCACAAAAGTTCTTGTGCCGCAGGCGGAAATCTCCAAGAGCCGTAAATGTCTCCGGGAACAGCAGCGCCACCCTGTCAAGAATGGCTGCCTCCACGTTATTCATCTCGGCGGCAGGGGCGAAGCGGAAGCGGTGCTCTCCGGCTGATCCCTGGCTGAACTTAAGAAAGGTTTCCAGCACGTCCGCGCTGTAGTCGGGTTCGGGCGCGTAGCGACGAACCGACACGCGTTTGCCGTCGATGAGCAGCGCGTATCGGATTTGCCCTAGCTCAGCGGTGAGCTTTTGCGCATGGAACTCCATCTCAGAGAACACTTCGGACGCAATGACTGTCTCCAGATGATGCCGGAATCTGCGCAGACCCTCTGATTTGATTGCGGCCTCCACAAAGATCGCTTCGAGCGCGCGAATTGCCGTGCAGTAGACGTCCACGGCATCCAGAAAACTGCGCTGTTTCTGGCGCTCGTAATAAAGCTTGTCGGCTCGGGCAAGGTCCCCGCGCAGGTCAATCATTGCAGAAGAAAATTCGCAAACACCATCAGCAAGCTCGGGCTGTTCCAGATCGCGAAACACCTCATGGCGAAACGGGATCACCTCAACATCTCGGAAAGTCGAGTAGAAAAGTGGCTTCAGATCGTAATCCTCACGACCGGTTGCAACCGCAGCCACAACCTGATCGAGATTCAGATCCGGAAAGCAAGCTGGTTGATCGGGCCGCTCAAGATCGCAATGACTCGTGTTCTGAGGAAAGAGAATGCTCGGCTGCGCGACGCCGCAGTGCGGTCTTTGAAAAAATTCTTCAGTTTGCGGCGGCAAGGCAGACTCCTCCGAGAATTCATCTCGTAGGAGTCATCTTCCCCTCGGGCAAGGGGCGGTTAAAGTGGACTCCAACACCTGCTCAGATTCAGTATACGGAAATGAGATAGCTACTAGAAAGCGTTAGCGTCGGTCCAGCGATTTCCGCCGGCTTCAATTAGCAGTTGATGTGCTCATCGAGGTTTCAAAGCGGGAGAATCCTCAACCTGATTCCGTGGCTCTCAAGGCGATAGCCACTCATTGAATCCTGAGCGGATAGGAATACCAGTCATCCTGTCCGCTCAGCTCGGTGAGGAGAACATAACTTCCAGGCCTGGCGCGGCGCAGATCGAGCGTAACGGTCAGCTTTGTTTGATTCCTGACAGCACTGGCCGTTCCTGTGGCATAGGCGATGCGGTTCGTGCCTTCGCGGCCGGCTATGACGATGATGGTGTACGGTCCGGCTTCGCTGAAACGCGGGAGGATCAGGTTGACGTGCAACAAGGCCGCAGGAAGGTTGAGCGGAGGTTTGGGCGGCTGCCCTTCGGCTCCGCGATAGGTTCCATAGTTAGTGAGATCGACCGTTCGATCGATAACGGCGGATGCCTGCTGGCCGGGAGGTGGATTCGAGGCGGGGGAATTCTGGCGGTTCCAGTATTTCGCAACGACAAACCCAACGATGAGGCATGCAGCGCACAGAACTGCGATGGCAGCCAAACGCGCCGGAGCCCGACTGCGAACGGCAACCGCCGAGCGAAACTCGAGCAGGGCTGGCAGGCAATGACCACAGGACGTCACATGCTGCACGCGGGGATCGGAGAGAGAGAAGGTGCCCGGTCTCACCGCATATTCGCGCAGGAAGGCATCGTCGGGACATTCGGGAGTGCGTGCGCTCCGCGGCTGTCGTTGCGTATAGGTGCGCAGCTGTTCGACAAACCACTGCTCGGGATTGGTGTGTTCCTTAATCTTTCTCGCCTCTCTCTTCCTGAAGATGAGTTTCAGACCTGAGTTCCAGCAGTCCAAGAATTTCCCTTTTCGTCTGCCGCCACAACGTGAAACGGTCGCCGCCGAGTTCGTCCGCGATCTGACGCCAGGTGTGCCCGGCAAGCCGCCAAAGCACGATTCGGCGCGTGCGCATGGTCATCCGGTCAAGAACCTGGCGGATAAACGCGTCCTGCTCGAAGTCGGACTTGGCCGCAAAGCTGCGCGCAAGAAGCTCCAGTTCGGAGAGCGAGCCGACCGCGATTTCACTTCTGCCGGCTCGCTGTTTTGACAGCCGTTTGATGACGGAAGTGATTCTGTAAGAGAGCTGCAGCACCGTTCGCTTGCCATCGAAGCGCTCGTAATACCGCTCCGCATTCTGAACCGCCGCATCCATCAGGTCGTAAGCGAAATCGGGATCGTTGTGATAGTACTTCGCGCAATAGACCGCGTATGGCCACGCAAGACCACATGCCCGCCGAAACAGCTGATCGACCGCGGGATCAGGCGAGCCCAAGTACCAGTAATCGCCGGCGGGGAGGGAAGGCCGGGGATCCATAGCAACTCTATGCTACTCGTTGTCACTGCTTGGTTCGACACGACGAACGGGCCGAAGCCCACGATGATGCGTCGATTCTAGCCTGATCGCGGCCATTTTTGAAAGACAGACCGGCGTACAGAGAGCGGCTGCGCCGTGACCGCGCACCGAAGACGGCCGAGATGGAAATGGCCGCGTCACGGGGATCGATAAAAATTTCGTTACAGGTGCACCAAAGGGATCAACAAAATGCCTTATAGAAATAGAGGGCCATTTTTCCACATCGGATTCGTACTGCAGTCTTCTCTGCCTGCACCAGGTTGGAACAGAACGTTAGAGAAAAATTGTTATCCCTCTCTTCCTTTTCGAACAGTTGTGTGTATCTGGAGACAGAGGTGAGGTATGCCTTCTTCTTCCCCTATCGACCCCACTCCGAAACGCCGAACGTGGCGACGATTTCCGCCGGAAGCTGTCGAGATCATGCGCCAAAAGAAACATCCGGTCGCCATCTGCGAAGAGCTGGCCGCCCTGACCGGGAGAGACAAGCGCGCTTGCTGGGATTTCATGACCAGGCGCGGGATCCCGCGGCCTGGGTCTGTATCCCGGCACAATTTCGATCCCAATAAAACCGACGAGCTGGTCGAGTACATCTCCGACCATGGCGTCCACGCCGCCGCGCTTCGATTCGGTTGCAACCCGAAGAGTCTCTACAACTGGCTTTACCGCCAGGAACACACGCACCTCAGCACAGACGCTCTGAGCCTGCGCGAAGTTTGTAAGCACCTGCGCATCAGACGCAGCCAGGCGACCCGCTGGATCGAACTGGGCCTGCTCAAGGCGGTACGACGAGAATCGAGGACCGGTGTCGTGAGCTATCTCATTGAGTTCGACGCTCTGCAGAAATTCTGCAAGGAACATCGGAATCTGCTCATCACGCGCCGGTCATCGCCGAACCGCATCCGGTTCCTTGAGGAATTTGTCTTTGCGCCCAAGCACGCCGAACTCCTCCGAACACGCGAGAGCAAGCGCGAAGCTGAGGCATTCGAACGCGGGGAATATCTGGAAGATACAAGCCGCTCTCAAAAGAGCGCCTGATCGCACTGGAACCGAACTCCCCATCCGGCGCATCGGCCGCGGCGATCGTGGTTTCGATTCGCCGTCGGTCGCGCACACGCAACGAGACGTCGGCCGCGGACAGAGTCTCGAGATCGGCGATCAGGTTTTCCGTCTAAAGATCGCAAAAAGCCCATTTCAAAGCCGTGGTCACGCGCCAGGCGTATCAGTCTTCAAGGGGCAACGCAGCCAGCGCTCCGACAACTGGCGCAGTATCCTGTCCGCCGATTTGCGCCTTCAGGAGTGCGAGATACGGCTTCATCTTCTGTGAGCGGACGAGATCCTTGGCTCCATCCTCAACCCGGATGCTGGAGATTGGGATTGACTCGGGCTCCCGGTTTTCCATAGATTCTCCAATTGGTCGTCGCGTAATGGCGGCTCAAGAAATGGAAGGCGGAGGTGGGCGGTCACAATTCTCCCACCGAATATTCGGAGGTCAGTGCTTATTCTGGATCGCCAGAATCCGCCCCAGACATTTCGGGCAGTTTGCTGCGTGATCAATCCGCGGATCAGCCAGGGAAATGCTCCTGGACCTGCGGGCCAGATGCTGGAGCAACTCCTCATCCGGGCAGGGTCCGGACGGCGTTGTTTCGCCAGCGAGAACTCTCCGCTGATGCTGCTGTCTCATCCAGGACTCAATTCGTTTCTCAGCACGGAGAGCCCTGAGCCTGCTCAACCCCATTCCCGGAATCTGCACTGCTGATCCTCCTTGGGAATCCTTGCAGTATGTGGTCGTAACACTACGCTGCGTTGAGCGTTGCCAGCGCTGTTTCGAATTGAGGATCCCGGCCGGCAAGCGCGGCCTCGTACGACCAGTCGACTAGAACGTCTGGACTAATGCCTTTGCCCTCGATTCGAACCCCGTTCCAGCTGGTATATGCGGCTACTGGAAGTACCAGCGTATATTCATGGCCGACCTTCACGCCCGAACGCGATACCAAGCGACCGGCGGTACGATTGCCAACGATTGTGGCTAGGTGATTTTCCTGCGCAAATTGAGCCAACATCTCCGCGGCCCCTGTGGAGTGTTCGTTCACGAGAATCACCACGCGCCCGTGAAAGCGTCGCTTGCCGAGGCCCTCTGTGACAAGCGCGACGGATCTCTTCCCGGCAAATTTGAGCGCCAGGGGGAGAAGCTCGAATTTAAACCGGGGAATATGTCCGAACCGGGGTAGTTTTTCCCTGTCATAGCCGTGTTCGGCCATGGGGCGGTCGAGGCTAAACCCGATTGGCGTCTTGGCGGGGGTGAGGTAGCTCATGATGCGAAGGCCACCGATTCCGCCACCGGGATTCCCCCGCAGGTCGATGAGAAGGCCATCGGCGCTTTGGAATGTGCTGTCGAAGGCTGTCGACACTTCGTTTGCGAAATCGATGCCGATATAGCCCGGGAAAAGGCTCACCTTCAGATTCGCGATGGACTTCTCAAGGAGCGAGGCTGCGACGCTGCGCGGCTCGGAGTACGGATTGGATTTGTATTTCGGCTTCCTGGTTCGGAGATCGATGTGGACAGACCGCCTTTGACCTGCCCGCGAAATCGTGATCTCAGTCTCTCGATCCATTTCGAACGCCGGCGAGTGGGGAGGTTCCGCTTCACGTCCGGCGACCGCGATCAGGAGATCCGCCGGTTTAATCTCCGCCCGCGCTGCAACACCGCCGGGCAGAATATCCTGGAAGGCCCAGCGAAGTCCATCCGTCGCCGTATAGACGGCACGGAAGCTGGCGTTGATGCTGTTGCGAGGCGTGACCGCGGTATGCGGGCCGAGAATTCCCAGACCGCTTGACCCAAGCTCATCCAGCATGGCCGTCACCGCGGCTTCAAATGACGGGTCAGAATCGGCGTTAACAATCATCTGCCGGTGGTTGACAACGATTTCTTTCCAGTTCTTGCCATTGAACCCGGGATCGTAGAACTTCTCCTGAACGTTTTCCTCAATCCGCTGAAGCAGTTCTTCCCGGTCCGATCGCGTGAGGGTCATGGGGGAATCCTCCGGGGGTTAGATCGTGCCGTTGGGGTCTCCAACCAGTTCGAAGCTGGCCCAATAGTAAGGTTTGACTCCTTCTTTGATCAATTCGCGCTGGGCGCCGCGAAGCGCTTCGCCTTTCGATTCGCCCTTGCCGAGGCGGGCATAGAATTCCGCCATCAGGTGTTCGGTGGAATGGTCCTCAAGCTCCCATAAGGTCGACACAACGGAGTCCGCGCCGGCTTCAATAAACGCGTTCACAATGTTGTCGACGCCCTCCTCTCCTACCGGGCCTACGCCTGTGTCGCAGGCAGAGAGAGTAACAAGCCGCGCGTCAAGATGCAGGTCTCGGATCTGCCGGACCTGCAACATGCTTTCGTACAAATTCTTACGCTCCGGCGCGAAGACGAGCGCGGATTCGTCCGGAAAGCTGGGGTCGACGTAACCGTGCAAGGCCAGGTGTAGGACGTTGAATTTGGAAAGCGGCAGCTCCTTGAACCGCCTTGCCGTAGCGTCCCCACCCAGGAGGAGAGTGCTTGGTTTGGGAAGATCGGATGCGATCGTTTCGACCTCGGTCTTGCTCTCCGGAAGCGGTTTGAGGCTTGCATCGCTGAATCCGGAGAAAAGGCGAAAGACCGGGCCCTCGACTTTTGCCTCTTTTGTCCATGCGGCCACTCCCAGATAGGGCAGCGGAGGATCGGCGTCGACTGCCCGTTTGTTCTCCAGGATAGAAAAGACGGTCGCCGATGGAGAGGTTGCGATGGTGTGGCTCTCGACGAGGGGAACGCCTTCGTCAGTGACTGCGCCGAACGGGAGGAGATCCAGTTCTCCGTCAGGCACAACGATCAGGGTTGAGTGATCCCGATACTCCGGGATCTTGCCCAAGAGTTCATGAAAAAGAGCATCGCCCAGGGCTGAATTTGCATGTTGATCCCGGATGCTCGCGCGATATTCGCTGGCATCGGTCTCGATCTCGGTCCTCCCTGCAAGTTCGTAGGCTCGTGCGGAATTGTGTGTCACAGCGAGCGCATAGGAGCGGGGATCCGCGAGAACGTACTCCACGAATAATTCGTTTTGGGCGAGATCCGATTCAAGGCGCCCGAGGCTAACCGGATGTTCGATGGTGGCCGATGCCAGAGACCGCTGGTCGAGCGCTGACTTGGAGTCCTGGACCTGTTCCGACAGTTCCTGCCCCGTGGCTTGATTGTCGGTATCAAGAAGTTCCACGTTCAGCATCCTCAGATGCCGCTCGGCAGGCGTGGGTGCGTGTGGCGCCGGGTAGTCATGATGTTCGAGCGCCTGTGCTTCAATTCGCCCGCGTGCTTCCTCCAGAATCCGGAGGGCCTGATCGTAATCGCGTTCACGGCATTTCAAAACAAAATAGCCTGCGTAGACCTCGCCCGTTTCGGTGAGCAGGAGCCGCTCGACAAAGGGAGTTGGGACATTCTCGAGCAGGGAGTCGATCAGAAGTGCGCTTTTGCGGTAAAGCGCACCAGCCTCATCCTGGCGACCAAGCATCGCGAGAATGCGAGCTTTAATCGCAAGGTCGCAGGGGACGAAATACAGTTCATCCGGGATCCGCTTGTTGGCATCGATCGCCTGATCAATCGAGGAAAGCGCGGCATTGAGATTCTTCTGGTGTACGTATGCGTCGGCGAGCCCTCCCGCTACCTGCGTAACGCCACGCCAATAGTCGAGTTGCATCGCGAGAGAGAGCGCCTGCTTGAAATCGGCGATTGCGTTATCCCACTGTCCGAGGTCCTCATAGACACTCGCTCTCGACGTGAGGATCTGATAGTAGTGCCCCTTGAGAGATGGACTTGGGATTTCGGCAAGGGCGTGATTCGCCAGAGTCAGTGCTTCTTGATAGCGGTGGAGACCGCGGAGGGCATCGATCTTCGAGGAGATCGCGATGGCGGGATAGGCCACGGCCGGATGGGCGTGGGCGATGGCAATTGCGTCATTGAGAGGCGTCAGCCCTTGCTGATATCGGTGCATTTCGACGAGCCCGGCGCCATAAAGGCTGGCATACCGCACCTGAGCCGGAATATCGTGAGCGAGCTTCGCTACTCCCCAGGCCGTTAGAACCTCCTTCTTCGCAGTCGTCGTGTCGCCAAGGAGGAATGCAGCAATTCCTTCTTCACCGAGTGCGCGAGAAGCGAGAAGCAAATGGCCGTGGTCTCGCGCGAGAACGGCGACCTGCCGCCAGGTTTGGCGGGCGAGGCTCGCATCGTAGTTGTTCTCGATCATGCCCCGGACTTCGAGAATCCGCAGTCGAGTCTCGGGATCTGCCGCTTCGGGCTGCTTCAGATCTTGCGTGAGGCGGTAGATAGTGTCCGCGAGGCTCGCGGACTCGGCATAGGCTGGGATCTGGCTCACCTGAGCATAGAGCGCTTTGGACTCGTTCCGCTGAGCGGCGTACTTGATCTCGGCTTGGCGGAAAAGGGGTGCGGCAGCAAACCACTGGCCGTTCCATGCAAGATCGTCGGCACGGCGCAGGAGCGTGTCGGCACTGTCTGAGTCGATCCGCCGCCGAATGCGGTAACGCGCAAACGCGACGACCAGAATGATCGCGACCGTACACGTGACAAGGGCGGCAACGGACTGGGTGCGCTTGGGGGAAAACCGCATCGCAATCCTCGCTGGGCCGGTCGAACAGGTTACGGGAAGTGTAGCCCCCTTTTAGGGAATTTCCAAGTAAGGTATCTAAGCAAAGATGAGTCCGCCTTGTTGAATCGAGACAGAAGCATCCTCGGATTCAGCACAGCTTGAACATTGGGTTCCCGAGTGTAGTGGGCGGTGACGACAATCTGGTGGTCTACCGCGCCAAATGCGGGCGACAGGCGCTTTCTCTACAGAACGAACGGGAAGTGATCGATCAGGCGAGGCGAATTGCCGGCAGGCACATATGAGGGAAATCCGGCTCCCGCAATTTCTCACGCAAAGCGATGTTTGTACGAAGAACAGAGAATACTTCAGACCGTCCGCTAAAACGGACCGGAATAGCCGCGAAGCCACGGGGCCGAGTCCCTGGACACAGAAAGTGGCCCTCGGCAACCATGCTTTGCCACAATCGCCTCGGTGCAAGTGATTTCTTGTGAATCGCATACAACCTTTTTTTGAGGCGTGGTCAATACTGACCAGCATCCGGACTGCGACACTCCCATAATCAACCAATCTACCCAGGCATTCCCAGCACTCAGAGGTGATCGTAATGAAAGAAGCCCATCGAATTTTGATTGTGGACGACGAGCCGGCCATTCGCGAGGGGATCGCGATGCTGCTGAGCGCGCAGGGTTACAGCGTCGGCACCGCGGAGCATGGCTTCGATGCTCTTCTCCAGCTCAGGAGTGTGAATCCGGAACTCATCGTCTCCGATCTCAACATGCCCCAGATGTCGGGATTCGAACTTCTCTCTGTTCTGCGCCGTCGCTTTCCCGAGATTCTGGTGATCGCTATGAGCGGAGCTTACGAGTCCGGGGAACATGTCCCCGGCGGCGTGATTGCCGATGCCTTTTACGCGAAGGGGCTTCATGATCCGCAGGACCTCGTTCGCACCGTCGCGGACGTGATCCGAAACAGAACGGAACGGGCAATGAACCATCACCGGCAGTCAGCCCCCGTGTGGATACCACGGAACGGCAAGGATTCGCACGGAGTGCCTTTCATCGTGCTGACCTGCACGGAATGTCTGCGCTCTTTCCCCCTGAGCGTTCTGCAAGAGGACCTGCAGGAGATACAGGAGACGCCCTGCCTGTTCTGCCGCACGCCGGTCCGCTACATCATCGACTTTTCGCTCTCCGTTGCTTCTCCCGATGCTCATGCCGCGGGGATGGCAGATGCCGGTCAACTCGCCGGCGCTCGAATGTGAGGGCGCGGGCAGAGAACTGTCGTGAACGGGAAGGCCGTAATCAGGCTTATAATCCCCTCAGGTGGCCTGTTCTTCGAGTCAAGTCGGATACGCAGCGAACGGCCAAAGGCTGCTTTCCGGGACGGGACCATTCAAATGGCTGAGCCGAAGAAGATCGCCTTTGACGCCGCTGGCTTCCTCGCGAAAGCCGGTCTGGGGCGACGAATCGTTGAATTGAGAGCCGGCGAGGCTTTCTTTTCACAGGGACACCCAGCCGACTCCATTTTCTATATCCAGAAGGGCCGCGCCAAACTGACCGTCGTTTCAGCGAGCGGAAAGGAGGCGACTGTCTCGCTTCTCAAGGCTGGCGACTTCGTGGGAGAGGAGTCGCTCGCGGCAGTGGCAGGATTGCGGCTGTCTACCGCTACTGCCATTACGGCATGCACTGCGTTGAAAATTGAACGGCAGGAGATGATCCGCGTCATGCATGAGGAGCATACGTTCTCCGACCTGTTCTTAAAGTTTCTGCTCGCCCGCAGCATGCGCACTCAGGCCGATCTGGTCGACCAGCTCTTCAACTCCAGCGAGAAGCGTCTGGCGAGAATCCTGCTGCTGATGGCCGAGTTCGGCCAGCCCGGTCACTCGTTATCGCTGATTCCGAAGATTTCGCAGGAGACTCTCGCTGAAATGGTCGGCACCACCCGCTCCCGCGTCAGCTTTTTCATGAATCGCTTTCGCGAGATGGGATTTATCGAATACAACGGCGGCATCCATGTTCACAAGTCGCTGCTGAACGTCATCCTCCACGACAAAATGCCGGACCAGAACGCGGAGACGCCCCCGATCGAGGACTCTTCACGCAGCCAACCAGAACCGAACTGACCCGTTTGACGGGAGCGCAGCGCTCAGGCAATCATGCGTTCGCAGGAGCTGGCTCGGGAAGCGGTCCCATTTTCGTTACAACCAGTACCTCCAGCAGCGTGGAGGAGTGACGAACGTTTCCGGAAATGGTGATGAGCGCGTCGGAGACGACGGGATGCTCTTCCGCCGGCGTGTCGAGACGATCGCTTACATGATGGAGCTTTTGAGCTTCATGCAGAATTGCAGACGAAGGCATTGCATACCCGATTTCCTGAGAGCCTAAGAAGAGGAGAACTTCAGGTGGGCTGACTTAGTTCAGGAAGCCTGAAAGAGAGTCGCCGGACACGTCGGAGTCCAGCTTCCCCCATAATTACGGTTCATACGGTCATACAGGGCGGCCACGCCGTCGTTTTGTGGGCGGGTAGTCCCGCAGCGCTGGCGGGGTACCCTCAGCCTCTACTATTGAGCAAAACGCTGCCGCGACAAGCATCGCCATGATCGCCACAGTGTAACGGGCTTGATGCGCCGCAATTCGCTCTACCGGAAGACTCCCAACAGATAGCAGACCAGCAGGATCACCAGCACGGTGCCCAGTCCTATGCCTCCGCCTCCGCGATAGCCCCAGCGGCTGTAACCAAAGTATCCGCCGCCAAGGCCGAAGATCAGCACGAGAACGATAACGAGAATCAGCATTGGAAACCTCCTTCACTACATAGCGCAATACACGTTGATGCCAGAGCTTAGATGGGACCGGGCGTTGGCGCCAGGACCAGTTCCTCAAAGAGCCAGCGATATTGGACCATCGGGGCGCGCAGGTCCTGCGTGCTGCCTGCGTCTGTGGCCAGCCGTGCAGCGACACCATGCGCGGAGAGATCGTGCTCGATCGAGTGCGGTTGACTGAAGGCGATGTCGGCGGCGCGCTGACGCAAGTCCGACGCCGCATAGCCGCGGGCCTGCAGCAGTGAAGTAACCAGAACCTCTGCCTCCGCGATGGCTTCCTTCGGGTGGTCGACAAAGCGTGACTGCACTGTACGCCAGCCCGCAAGGAAGCGCTCCCGCTCTATGGCGTCCAACTCGCGAATCTCCGAGCCCTCGACTCGTCTGTTGTGATCCGCCAGTTTCGCTCCTGCCTTGCGTCCGGATCTATACGGGAGAACAACGCCCTTGTGCTGCCGCCCGATGTCGGTGAGCAGGTCCGCGGCGGATTTCCTCGCTCTTCGCGCGAACAGCACAACGCCGGCAACGATGATGAGGGCCACTACAACCGCACCGAATATGAGCGTTGGATTCGTCAATGCGGGATGCATTTCCCCTCCTGAACACTGAATGCCAGCGGCGGGCAGGGGTCTGTTTGAAGTACCTCCCGTCGGGCCAGGACACTCTACGTGCTGAGTATGGAACAGGCTGGCTTCCCAAAGCTGGCCAGGAACGCTCAGTCAGGCACGTAAAAGAACAAAATTGGCGCGATTCCTCGGCTGAGTAGGTCGAGCCCCGATCAATATTTATCGTTGAGCAATCCGATACAGCTTCCTGTCCACGGGAAGACTACAAGCGAGAACAGTGCCCGTCCCGCAAAGCTCCGAACTGCGGCGGCATACAAATCTCAGGTGACATCGGCACCACTTCGACAGAGGAGAAACCATGGCAAGTTCGACTACTGGTCCGTCCAGCGAGCGCACGATGCATGCAGCCGTCGCAGAGGAATTTGGACAACCGTTGGTGCTGCGCGAATGGCCAATCCCAGCTGCTGGCTCCCGACAGATCGTAGTCAGGACCGAGGCCTGCGGCGTATGCCATACGGACTTGCACGCCCTGAACGGCGACTGGCCGCTTAAGCCCACGCTTCCCTTTATTCCGGGCCATGAGGCTGTCGGCATCGTCACGGAGGTCGGTGCAGGCGTCACGACGGTTAAGGAAGGCGATCGAGTGGGTGTTCCATGGCTCTACTCCGCCTGCGGACACTGTGAGTATTGCCTCGCCGCGTGGGAGACCATCTGCCCGGACGCGCAGTTCGGCGGATACACAAAGAATGGCGGCTTCGCCGAGTACATCCTGGCAAACCCGGACTATGTTGCGCATATTCCGAAGGGACTCGCGCCGGAAGAGGCTGCACCGCTCATCTGCGCCGGTATTACCACGTATAAGGGTCTCAAGCAGACCATGGCTCGGCCGGGTGAGTGGGTTGCAATCTCGGGCTGCGGTGGACTCGGTCATCTCGCAGTTCAATATGCCAAGGCGATGGGTTTGCTGGTCTGTGCGATCGATATCGACGATGGGAAGCTCGCTCATGCCACCGCACTCGGCGCGGACCTCGTCGTCAACGCGAAGCACGGAGAGCCAGCGGCTGCTGTAAAAAAGGGTACTGGCGGTGGATCTCACGGTGTTCTCATCACCGCTCCGTCGCTGATCGCGTTCAAGCAGGGGATCGGCATGACGCGTAAGCGCGGTACCTGCGTCCTCGTAGGACTGCCGCCGGGCGAGTTCCCCGTACCCCTCTTCGATGTTGTGGCGAACTGCATTACTATTCGCGGCTCGTTTGTCGGAAACCGCGAAGATATGGCCGAAGCGCTGGCTTTCGCTGTTGACGGCAAGGTCAGGGCCGATATCGAGCTTCAGCCTCTCTCCTCCATCAACGAGATCGTGAAACGCCTCGAACACGGCGATGTGGCCGCACGCGTGGTCCTGGACTTCCAGAGAGTTGCACCGGGGAGTCGCTCCCAGGCGGAACCGGCGCGGTTGGTCGCGGTGTGAGGTCTCTGGACACCAGGCGCCTGAGCGATCAATCTCGCCTTCGCTCAGCTATTGCGCCGATTCCGGCCCTCAATTGGTGACTTCAGATGGAATGAGACGCCCCGCTCACCGACAGATTGTGCTGATCGCTTCTTGTGAACTCGTGAGGTTCGTCGGCGGTCGGCGGCCGAAAGACGTCTGGCGAAACGAATTCCTGAGGTGGCCGTGCTCCATTCGGCTCGCCCGGCGGTCCTTCTCGACCGATCGAAGTCCGACCATGCGCTCAACTGAGAGGACATGCCGAAACAAATTCGTATCCTTTATCGCTGCTACAGAATGGGTGTTGCGTTGGCGTTCAGCCCGATTTGGCCAAGAACCTTCGGGTTGGACTCCTCGACGGCCAGCAGATTGTGGCAGAGACTGCAGTCATTGCTCAGTGTCTGCCCATTCTTTGCAACGTGACTGCCGTCGTGACAGCGGAAGCAGCCCGGATAATCCATGTGCCCGATGTTGTTCGGGTAGGTTCCCCAGGTCACCTTCATGCTGGGGAAGACATTACGCTTGTAGATGGCGACTAAGGTCTGGGCGGCGCTCTCCACTGTAGCGCGCCGGGCGCTCCAGATGTCCGGATAGTTCGTACGGTAGTAGTCCTCCAGCCCTGAAGTGATCTTCACGGTGGCTTCCGCCTGGGAGGTGTATGTCGCCTGAATCAGCTGCAGGCCCTCTTTGTGTACGAAGGGAAGATTGGGGCTCGGTCTGCCCTCCACCATGACCGAATCGATGGCCTGCTCGGCGGTCTGGAAGACATGCGTAGCCTGGTTGTGGCAGTCCATGCAGTCCATCTCGCGTTCGACGCCTTTGACAGGACCCTTCCATCCGGCTTCGACAAATTGCGTGACGGAGCCGTCCGGATTGGGCTTGCTCACGGCGATGATGGTCTGATCCGTCGAGTCTGTTGCTACATAGGTGAAGTGGTTGAGATGAGCGCCGTGGATACCGCTGCTCTCTCTGAGCGAGTTGACGCCGCCGAGGTGAAGAACCAGGACGGTCTTCGATTCGGTATTCGCCTTGTCGTTGCCGAAGGTGGTGAGCACCAGCAGCCTGTCCCCGGCAAATCGCGCCGGCGTGTGGCATTCCTCGCAGGTAGCTCGCGCCGGCCGCAGCACGTCGAGTGGAACCGTAATTGGACGCGGGTAGGTGTTGAATGTCACCTCAACCAGCTGTTTTGTCCCATTCACCTTGGCCTGGATATAAGCGGACATGCCCGATCCGATGTGACATTCCACGCAAGCCACATGGGAGTGGGGGGAATCCTGATAAGCGGCCCACTGGGGCGCCATCACATGGCACGAGGTGCCGCAGAAGTTGGCTGAATCCATGTAGGTGACCCCGCGATACGTTGCCGTGCTGACAATGGCCAGATTGATGGCGGTAGCTACAGCAACAACAATGACGCCATGGCGGAAGAGTGGGTCTCCGAGATGAATCTCAGGATAGGTTGCAGGCAGCGGTCCGGCGCGGAGCAGCACCCTTCTCCGTCGCCACATTCCGATGGGGATGAGAATCAGGCCAAGGACGAAAAGCCCGGGAAGTCCGAGGAAGAAGATAAGCCCGAGATAGGGATTCTCGAGCTTCCCGGTCATCAGGTCCGCAATCCAGTAGAAGACGAGGGTAATCGCGGCGGCCGTGGTCAATCCCGAGCCGATCAGGGTCACCGGATTGTTTCCGAAATAGAAGAAGGGCCGCAGCCAGCCCTCCCTCAATCTGTCAAATGTACCCACGGCGTCACCCTCCCAGTGGTCTCACTGTTTTTGCAGGGTTCGGATATAGGCCACCACTTCCTTGATCTGGGCGTCTGTTAATTTGCCGTTGTAAGCCGGCATCTTGCCTTTGCCGTTCTTTGTCGCGTCGATGAGCTGCGAGTCCGGCGCCTTGACCAGGTCGGGAGATTTGAAGGAAGGAATCTTCAGCATCTTCGCCATGGACGTGGTGGCGAGGCCGTCGGGCCCGTGACACATGGCGCACTTGGTCTTGAATGTGTCAGCGCCGCCGCTCTGTGCAAACGCGGGAATGGCGAGTGAGGTGGTGAGCAGGCCCAGGGCTAACATTTTGATTCGACGATTCACGGTTGTTTCTCCTTCTCGAAAAGGATTGCTGCGTCCTGCCCCGGCACCATTACCAGTTGGCGAATTCAAAATTCATAGTGAAATCCGACGGTCACGATATTGGCGTGGAAGGTCCGCGGCGCGGTTTCGCCGGAATTCGGCAGGGTTAGACCGGTCTGCAATCCAGCCAGCAAGGGTGAGTTGCAGGGAACGACGGTCGACGGAGTGGTCGGAGTGGGTCCGGCCGTGGTGCAGTACGACGCGCCGGAAGGACCGCCCTCACCATAGCCATAGTAGTTGTACCGGGCGTTCCAGATAAATCCGGGACGGACGGTCCAGGCCAGGGCTACAAAGGGCGACTGGTAAGTAGAGTGCAGAGAGCCGGCGACATCGCGGGCGTCGTTGTAAAACCGGCTACCGTCGACCGCGCTGAGGTTGTATCCGATATTGGTATGGAACGTCTTGACGGGCGAGAGAGTGACGGCGGCCTGCAGGGAATTTGTGGGAGCATCCATGAAGTCCTTTGTCGGGCCGAAGTCCCAGGTGTTTCCGCGGTTGGCGGCGGTGGCTGGGCAGGCTGTACCGCTGAGTGTGGAGGCGGCGGGCAACGTGGACGCGGCCCCGCCGAGGTAGCAGATATTCGTCGACGTGTAGACGTCGCTGTAGGCGTAGTTGAGATCAAGAGCGTAGTGCTCGTTGGGCGAAAGTTCCGCGCCCAGGGCCACAATCCGGGTGTGAGCCACATGATCGAGCGGGCCGGCGTAGGCGACGCCGGTCGCGGAGCCGGTGAAGGGAGGCACGATATCGGCCTGATTGTTATTGGTGTTGTTGTGCAACTCCATGTCGTTGAAGGCGCCGGTGAGCGTGGCCCAGTCCCTGGGCCGGTAAAGGGCATGGAAGCGGTAGTGCTGCTCCTGCCGTGGAGCCACCGGTGTGAAGACATTGTCGGCGTACAGGACCTCGACGCTGCCCTCGATGTTCCACCGCTCGGTGGGACGGACCGCGACGCTGAAGACGCCACCGTTCTCGTTGATGGTGACCGTGCCGTTCCCTGTCGCACCGAGAGGCAGAGGAGCGCCGTGCGGAATGCCTTCGGCGATGACGTGATTGCGATGGCGATACGTCAGCGAGAGGGTGGCGCGGGACCAGCCTTCCCAGCTCCCGGTGACATCATTCGTGATGTATCTCTGGCCGAAGAAGTCCGACACGGGAGTGCCGATGGCGCCGCTGCCCTCGAGGGTGCTGGCCCCGGCAGCGGCGGCCTTGGTGGTGAGGGTCGTATTGTTGATCGTTTCATTGCCCGCCGTGGAAGGCGTCGCCACGGTGGTCTCGCTGGTCATGGTGGAGATTCCCGGCTGCTGCACACTGGAGAAGCTGACCTGATCGGAGAAGCTGACCTTGCGCGTCGCCCGCCATTCGATAGCGTAATCGATGGCAGTCACTTCGCGCTTTGCGCTGGCGGTCGCGGTATAGGTCTGATAGCGAGTGGTGGCGGCCAACCCCTCGAAGTTCTCGTAGTAGTTAGGCAGGTTCATGTTCGCGTCGGTGTACCGGACATCGCCGTTCATCGAGATGTTCCGGAGGCTGGAACTCTGGAAGCGGAAGATCTCGGTGGGATACAGGATCCGCGTCGGCTGCGAGCGAAAATAGCTGGTGATAACGCCGCAGGCCGAATTGATGACCGGCAGACCGCCCGGCGTCTGCGGAGCCGACAGATTCGGAGTGGTTCCGACGCTATTGGAGTTGCACGAAATGGCAGGTGTCAGGCTGTCGTAGCTGGACAGCAGGGCTACTTTGGCCCCGTCCGCTTCCTGGAACTGGAAGTAACTGGGATCCATGGTGAAGTAAGAGTCTTCTTTGTAATGGTCGACTTGTTCTTCGAAGGTCAGCCGGGTCTGTGGCACGGGCTTCCAGTCGATCTCGCCGAAGAAATCGTCGGTGCTGTTGCGCTGCATTTCCTGGAGGAGGACGGTGTAGCTGCCGGCGAACTGATAGCCGCTGGGGGTCAGACTCGGACCCTGAAAAACGTCCTGCGCATACCCCGCCTGATACGACACCTCCGAAACCGGACGGAGCGTGAGGTGAGCATTGGTCCGGCGGCGCACAGTGTTGTAGAGGAACGGCGACTGGTTGACCTGCGGCCAGGCGTACGAGCCGGTCGGCGCGGTGGATGGACCGATCGGCAGCGATTGCCCCGAGGGAATGTTTGGATTACCCAACAGATCGTAATCGAAGTACTGCCGGTCGCGGACGAACGTACCGGAGAAGTCGTAAAGATTGCCCTTGTAGAAATCCAGCCGAGAAAAATCATCTGGATCGCCGCCCCAGCCGTTGCTGAAGGCGCTGAGGGAGTCGACCAGCACGTGCTTCTCGCCAGGCAGCGCATGCAGCTCGAATGTCTCGCCCAGGACGCGCGGGCCGGACTCGAGATTAACCATGGTGTCGTACATGGCCCCGCTCCCCGCGATATTCGCCGTGCGCCCGCCCAGATCGATCGATTCGCGGAGTGTGTAACCATGGGGAGCCACCGGCGGCGCGGCCGGCACCGCATTCTGGCCGGCCGCGATCCCAGTGGCCATCAGCAAAGCGACCACTCCCCTGCCCGTGGCCCCGCTCGGGATGATCGCGGCAGATGGCCGCGGCCGGAACAGACGAGAACACCAACCTGACTTCCCCATAGGGGGCCTCGCTTGAATCAATTCCCTCACATCGAAATCCCTGGACCTGTGGGGTAAGGACCCCGGCCGCGCGGTCCGATGGGTGTGAGGGACACGTCTCTGCTCCATCGCTTCTACCGAAGGAACGCCGCGTTGATGTTTGACCCATGAATGTAGGTATGGCAGCTTGTGCAGGGCGACAGCTCGTCCGATCCCGCTCCCATTCCGTGAACCGCAGCGTTGGCCACCCGGCTGTGGCACTGGTTGCACAGCATATTGATTGACGGCATGTTCAGCATGCGGGCATTCTGCGAACCGTGGGGCGAATGGCATCCCAGGCAACCCTCTGCCTTGACCGCGGGGTGTTCGTACACGAACGGCCCGCGCACATCTGTGTGGCACTTCGTGCAGATCATGTTCTGGTCGGCCGTCATGCGAAGCTGATCCTCGCCGAACGTGCCGTGCGGATCGTGGCAATCGGCACAGTTCACCACACCTTCGTTCACCGGGTGATGAAAGGGCATATCGAATTGCGGCTTCACATCCGTGTGGCAACGGAAGCAGAGTTGGGGCTGCGCCGCTGTCAGGAGAAACTTAAGCGTCGCGGCATGATGCACACTATGACAGCTCAGGCAGGTGAGGCCGGCTCTTGCGTGTGGCGAGCGCTCGAAGTTCGGATGCACGCCAGCATGGCAGCCCAGGCACATTTTGTCCACTCCCTGGGGGGTGGCTTTGGCGGGGTCAAAGATCTTGCTGATATCGCCGCCGCCTTCGACGTGCGCTTTGCCTGGCCCGTGACAGCTCTCGCAGGTCACCCCGGTATTACCATGCTCCAGAGCCAGCAGGCTGTGAGGATTATCAGCGAATCCCTTCGCCTCCGCTTCGTGGCAGGTGGCGCAGACTGCCTCCCCGACGTATCCGGCGTTGGGTCCGGCGGCGGGATTCACAGCCTGTTGTTTGTCTTGCCCGGCGGCATGTGCCCACGAGCGCGGCCCCAGGGGGAGGGCCAAGGCAAGAAATGCCACGGATGTCAGCAAGTGGCGCATGGGAGATGCCTGCCTCAGAAAGTACCGTTCAAGAGCCAACACCAGACATCGATAGGCTGTTCCATGGGTGATATTCGGGCGGCAATCCGTTCGTTGGGGAAGAATCGACGCACGTTGTTGCCATTCGAATACCACGAGAGCTACGGGGGAAACTGTTCAATTCTGCTCACTCTTGTGTCTGGTTCCGATTTCGATGACATGGGACACAGGTTTTGTTATGGTGCTGCCTCCTTGGCAACGCCGCGAATCCTCACGCTGAGGTTCACTCGTGGGCAAAGATGCCATGCCATCGAAAACGGGCATCTCTGCCCTCCGTCTCCGTAGCGTCAGGCCAGTGACGATCACAGTTTCGTGGTGCGCAACCTGAGGGCATTCGCGATGACGGAGACGGAACTGAAGCTCATGGCCGCCGCCGCAATCATGGGATTGAGCAGCAACCCGAATACCGGATACAGGACGCCGGCAGCAAGAGGTATGCCGAGAGCGTTGTAGAAGAATGCAAAGAACAGGTTCTGGCGAATGTTGCGCATGGTGCGCTGGCTCAGCCGTCGTGCTTTCACGATCCCTCGCAGATCGCCTTTGACCAGCGTGATTCCTCCAGTCTCTATGGCCACGTCCGTTCCGGTTCCCATTGCGATTCCGACTTGCGCCTGTGCCAGCGCGGGCGCATCGTTCACCCCGTCCCCAGCCATTGCCACCACGGCCCCTTGTGACTGGAGCTTCTTCACCACTTCCGCCTTCTTCTCCGGCAACACGTCGGCTTCAAAATCAATACCCAGCTTTTGAGCCACAGCAGCGGCTGTTGTGCGATTGTCACCCGTGGCCATAACGACCCTGATACCGGCCTGCTTCAACTGCTGAACGGCCTGGACGGCTGATCCCTTGACAGGGTCAGCGACCGCGATCAGGCCCGCAAAGCGCCCATCGGATGTCACGAACATGACGGTCTGGCCTTCCTTGCGGAGACCTTCTGCCCTTGCCTGCAGAGTCGCAGAGGATGCACCCAGTTCCTCGATGAGAGCGGCGTTCCCAACACCAATCCGCTTACTTTGCAGGGTTCCGGTGACGCCTCTTCCCGTGATCGACTGAAAGTCGGCAACCGCAACCAACTCGATTTTCTTCTCTCTCGCTCCGGCCAGGATGGCCGCCGCAAGCGGATGCTCGCTTGCTTTCTCAAGGCTGGCCACGGATTGGAGGAGATTAGTCGCATCGAAACCCTCCGCCGGGATTACCTCCGTCAGGCGCGGCTTGCCCTCGGTGATTGTTCCGGTCTTGTCGACAACCAGAGTGTCCACTTTCTCAAGGATCTCCAGGGACTCCGCGTTTCGGATGAGGATACCCTCGCCGGCCCCTCGGCCCGTGCCTACCATGATGGACATGGGCGTGGCCAGTCCCAGAGCGCATGGGCAGGCGATGATGAGCACCGCTACGGCATTCACGAGTGCGTGAGCATAGTGAGGCTGGGGCCCAGCGATGGCCCACACGGAAAACGTAATGGCCGACGAAACCAGGACTGCGGGCACGAAGAACTTTGCAACCTTGTCGGCAAGCCGTTGGATGGGAGCTCGTGTTCGTTGCGCCTCGCTCACCATCTTCACGATCTGCGCCAGAAGCGTATCGGCTCCGACCCGTTCCGCCCTGATGACAAAGCTTCCGGTTCCGTTAATCGTGCCGCCGACCACTTTCTCACCAGCCGTTTTCTCGACCGGGATTGGCTCGCCACTCACCATGGACTCGTCGACACTGCTCCGTCCTTCGATCACGGATCCGTCCGTAGGGACCTTTTCTCCTGGGCGAACACGGATGCGATCTCCTACCTGCACCTCGCTCAGGGCCACATCCGCCTCTTTCCCATCCTGGGAGATACGGCGTGCCGTCTTCGGTGCGAGGCCGAGGAGTGCCTGGATCGCGCTGCTCGTCTGGCTGCGAGCCTTCAGCTCCAGCACCTGCCCCAGCAGCACCAGCGCGGTGATCACGGCGGCCGCTTCAAAGTAGAGAGAAAGATTGCCGGAGCTATCGCGAAACTTCCGGAGGAAGATTTCTGGCGCAACGACGGCTGCAACGCTATATAGATAAGCGGAACCGGCGCCGATCGCGATCAGCGTGAACATATTTGGACTGCGATGAACGACGGAGGCCCAGCCGCGCTGAAAGAAGGGCCAGCCAGCCCATAGGATCACCGGTGTCGCAAGTGCAAACTCGATCCATCCGAGCCACCGCCCCGGCAGGAGATATTGAATCGGGTGACCGTGCAGAATGGCCGAGAGCATGACCGCGAGCAGGGGAGATGTGAGAGCGACGGCGACCCAGAAACGTCTCGTCATGTTGGTGAGTTCAGGATTCGCGGAGTCGACCGATACGTCGCGGGGTTCGAGCGCCATGCCGCAAATGGGACAATTGCCCGGCTGATCGCGGACGATCTCCGGATGCATGGGGCAGGTGTACTCGGTACGGTTAATCGCGGAGGAGATCTCGAGCGGTTCGAGAGCCATCCCGCATTTCGGACAGGATCCCGGTTTTTGTGCCTGTACCTCAGGGTGCATTGGACAGGTGAACCTCATTCCGGGAGAGGAAACAGAGTTAGTCGCAATAGGTATTGATGATCTCCTCACCGAATCACGAAATTGTCTGATTTGTATCTTCGTGTGCACAGAGATAAAAGACTGTGCTGTTTTGGACAAGCTGGGGGTGCCTATTGTGCCTCCAGGTTTTCCGCATTCGCGTTGTTTCCGAAGGAACGATCCTTCCGGTTGGATGTGGGCAGGCCTTCGGCCTTGTATCGAATTGCTCAGCGGGGGTCACCCCAAGGGAACATACTCGCACTATGCGGTTACGGAGATCGACGCGGCGCTGCGGTGGAACCACAGCAGCAGGGGGGCAATATGGCAAAGACATCGGTGGGATTGTTTAAAACAGAGGTTGCGGCGGATGAAGTTGCCCGAGAAATTGAGGCAGCCGGGATGGCCTCGGATGAAGTACGCCTTCTGAGAGAGCCACTGGCTATGCCGGTCAGAGACGTACTGAGCATTCCAGGTATCGACTTCGCCGCGGCGTTGTCGCGGGACCTCGTAGCGATCGGTGCGACCGAGACAGAGGCGCAGGCTTACGTCAAGGCAGTACGGCGCGGCGGTGTTCTTGTCTTCGCAACGGGATCGGCCGAGCAGGTCGATGGCGCAGCTCAGATTATGAATCGGCATAGCGCCGCACAGGTTGAGGAACTCAGTGGATCGGAACCGTCTCTCCCCGTCGGGGAGCTCGACAATGTGTCTGTCCTTACCGGAGGTGGCCAATACCCCGAAGGCGGCGCCCGCATCTTTGTGTGGTAACCGCCGTTGCTCTCTCTGACAAACGGGGGCCGCCGTCACCCGCCCCGTAGACGCCGGTGGCAGGCCCCTGACTCGTGGAGCGAGTTAGAGTCCTTCCCGGGAGTGATGTAAATTCGCGCGGTGATCCGCCCATGAGCTCGATTCCACTCGGCCAGTGGGGAACGGCTGAAGTCGGTCGTCTGACGGGATTCATTCCGGGCAGCCAACCGGCGTCTCAGAACCTTTCCCATCGCGCCGTCGCTCGGAGGCCTTACCCACCGTTTTGGCTCGGATCATGAGATCCGTTCTGGCCGCTAATCAGATGTCAGGTTTTGACGCCGAGGCGCGCAGCACAGGAACAGTTCCCGAATTACTGCCCCTTTTTGTGAGGATATCTCCCCGGCACATGGGGCGATGAAACGCGCTGCGCGTTGAGGGTGAGGCCAGGTGCTGCCAGTCTTTCCTGGCACTCCCTCGCAATCATGTCGAGTGGAATCTTTCCCAGGGGATGGACGCTCCGATAGCGGACGTTCAGAATCATGCCGCTGGCGCCGGATGAGAGGTCGAAATCCAGCAAAGGCGCCTCGGGTGGCCAGACAGAATTTATAACCGGCGTGACGCGCGCGATCAGTTTCTGATCAATCTCCGGGAGAGATTCGACGAGCGGTTTGGGCGGAGGCGGCATCGGCGCGGGCGCGGCGAGCCGGGCCGTCAGCTCAGCAAGTTCGCTCTGGCTGGCTACGGTCGCAACGGAGATCGTTGCCTTCCGCCCTGAGCGCCGTTCGATCTCCTCTTCAGCTTGCCGCACCTTCGCGTCGGGAACGCTCTCGGTCGAGATTAACTGGACTGAGACATTCCCGCGCGTAACCTCAGCCTGCTGCGATACGAGCTCCCCCTGCGGGACCAGATGCCTGACCACGTCCTGGACAGCAGCCCGTACAATTGTTTCTCCCGCGACCTGCACCAGCGCAGTCCGAAGGGGAACAGCAATGCATGCGAGCAGAAGGCCCAGCATCAGGATGCGCCATCGCAACTGTCCGCCGCTGGTCAAAACGCGCCCAAACCGGCTGCGCAGCAGTCTTTCAGCGAACCGGTCGGCTTCGCGGGACTGCTTCATCGCCGCCCGTACGTCCGGCGAATTCATGCCCACCAGCAGGAAGACAAGAAACGCGCTGCTCACAATCGCGACCACGTTGGTGAGAAAGAGCAACCCGGCGCCGCCCATAATGCGCATGTTCGCGCCACTGCCAAGGCCATAGCCCATCGTGCAAAGCGGCGGCATCAGGGCCACGGCGATTGCAACGCCCGGAAGCGTGGTCACCGCGCCTCCGGTTCCCGACCGGCAAACCGCCACCGAGCCGGCCAGGCCCGAAAACAGCGCCACGCAGAGATCGAGCAGATCCGGATTGGTTCGGGAGAGAATCTGCTCCGTCACGGTGTGAAACGGCAAGAGCCAGACAATGAAGGCGGAGAGTCCGATTGCCAGGGCAATGCTGGCGATCAGGTTTGCGATGGCCTTCATTGACAGATAGAGATCGCCCGCAGCGAGAGCCAGTCCCGTGGCCATGATCGGCCCCATCAGAGGTGAGATCAGCATCGCGCCGATCACAACCGCCGGACTATTGAGCACGAGACCGAGAGCGGCAATCCCGGCGGAGAAGATGATCTCCAGCCAATAATTGAGCCTGGACATATCGGCGGCGCTGTACAGTTCGGCGTAGAGCAGCGGTTTCTTCTCGGAGTCGAGCTTTAGCCATCGCTGCAGCCCGGTCGGCAGAACGCGTGGATCAACAGACGGGTTCATGGTCATATCGGCATCCTTTCGTCGTGGCAGCGTCGCCAAACCGGAACTGCTTTCACTGCCCGGACCTCCGAGATCGGCGCGCTTGCCAGGTTAAACCTCGATTACGGATTTCGGCTGAGTATCGCCGAGAATGCCCTTTCACCGTATTGCAGCTCGTGTCTTTGTTTTGCCGGTATGAGCCGCGGCTCGCTTGCGACGGAGTTCCTGATGCGGAGCGAAGCCCAATCTGCCGAGCGAACTGCCAGGAGCGCTCCAGACATTTTGCACGCCGATACGTGAAAGCGCGAAGGCTATTACGCGCAGAACCTCGCGGCTCGGTCAGATGCTGACGGGGGTGCGAACGATTCCACTGAACACGTGGCATGGCGAGCCACGAATTCCGCGACGCTGCCAAGCAGGAATCGCCTTAAGCCGCTCTGTCCATGAGAACCGACGACGATCAGGTCGGCATGCCACGCCGCGGCGGCATCGATCAGGCTCTCCCTGACGTCGCCTACCTCGACCGCGGTGTCTGCTTTGAATCCTGCACTTCGCAACTCCTCCGCAACGCGCCCAACCAACTCATTGGCTGGCTGTTTCTGGCTCTCCAACTCTGGAGCGTAACCCGCGGCCATTTCCGGAGGCTCCGAGAGGGCAACGGGTTGCAACACATGAAGAACCAGGATCTCGGTATTCTCTGCCCGGAACTGAGCGACCACAGCCCGTACAACATGTGCGGAGAACTTCGAATCGTCAGCGCCAATCAGAATCTTCATTTCCTCTCCCGGCAGACAATGGTCTCATCCCCGCTCACGCTGGACACGTCCGGACGACCTGGATGGCGCCAGTGGGATATCCACGATTGGCGGCTTTTGTGCATTATGCTCGGGCAATTGATCGTGCAGAATTACATTGAGCAGGGACTTGTTCACCCGGATGCGGCCGTTGTATTCGAGAAAGCCCAGTTTGCGGAAACGGTTCATGAAGAAACTGACTCTGGACCGGGTGGTACCGATCATGTCGGCCAGCGTTTTCTGCGTGATCTCGGGAATCAGAGTCTCCGGTCCGCCCGGCTTCCCAAATTCGGCCATCAACAATAGAATTCGCGCCAGCCGCTTTTCGCTGGAGTTGAAGAGCTGATCGACCAGATCCGCCTGGGTTCGCATGCTGCGAGCGAGCAGAAACTTCAGGAACATATCGGAAAATGCGTGTTCCTGGTGCATCACGCGGATCATTTCCGATCGTTCGATCCTGAGCGCTGTACAGGCGTTGATCGCGGTGGCCGTCGCCAGTCGAAGCCCGACTGCTCCGGCGATTGACTCCTCTCCGATGAAGTCGCCGACCGAGAGAAGAGTAATCGTTGCCTCTTTCCCTCTTTCCGAAACCACGGTGAGCTTCGCGCGGCCTTTTTGAAGGTATAAGACGAATTCAGCTGGATCTCCCTGTGAAAAGAAGGTGCGTTTCGGTTTCACTCGGACGATCCGCCGTCCGAGCCCTGCCTTCGCGAGAAATGTAGCGGCGTCAAAGACGGCGTGTTCTGTTGCAGTCATCTGAAAGGCCTCTTTTCATGACGGAGGAATCGATCAATTGCCGGATGCGCGGCCCGTATCGAAGCGAATCAACACCTGCCAGAAATGCCCGCGGTCGTAACAATCGCCGAATACCAGTGAAAGCAAGCTACTCAGCGCCAAGGTTGGCTTATCCCTCTGTACCCCAGCTCCGCTCTCGGAGGGAGCGATGTCTGTTTCGTTTTGCTCAATAAGAATGAATGCCGCGTTCTCGCCTTCATTCTCCCCATTCGGGTTCAAGCGGCTTTGAGCGTCTGGGTTTTGGCGGCAATGCACTCCAGCAGTTCTTTCCAGGACTTGACGAACGATTCGGCCCCTTCGTCCTGGAGTTGCGAGCCGAGCGCTTTTGTATCGATGCCTGCTTTGTCGAACCTGGCCAGTTCGTCTCCGACATGAGCAGGCAGCATCTCATGGATATCTCCGTGATCAGCGAATGCCTGCAAAGTCTCATCAGGCATCGTGTTTACGGTGAAGGGAGCAGCGAGGGCCTCAATGTACAGCGTGTCGGAGGCCTTCGGATCCTTGGTCCGAGTGCTGGCGAAGAGCAGGCGCTGGGCACTAGCGCCGGCATTCAGGATGCGCTGCGAGCGCGGCGAGTCGAGCAACATGCGATAGCTCGCATACGTCTCCCGTGCAACGGCGATACCCAGTTGGTTCCGCAGTTCCCCGGGGGCTGTGCCTGCTATCGCCACATCCCAGCGGCTGACAAACAGCGAGGCAACGGAGCCAACATCGGGATCCAGCCCGGCAGCGATGCGGCGCTCGATGCCGCGCAGATACGCCTCGGCGGCCGCGACATACTGCGCTGACGAGAACAGGAGTGTTACGTTGACCGGCACACCCGCGAAGATTGCCTCTTCAATGGCGGGAAGGCCCTCCTTCGTGCCCGGTATTTTGATGAAGAGGTTCGACCGCCCTGCACGAGCATGGAGATCCCGCGCTGCGGCCAGCGTGGCGGCAGTGTCGTGGGCCAACAAGGGCGACACTTCAAGCGACACCCAGCCGTCCACGCGGTTGGTCCGATCGTGGATTGGCCGAAAGAGATCGGCAGCCTGCCGCAGGTCTTCGATGGCGAGTTCGAAGAAGAGGGCTTCGCCCGATTTGCCTTCCTGCAGCTTCTGCTGGATACCGTGATCGTATTCGCGGCTGCTCCTGAGCGCATGATCGAAGATGGTTGGATTCGAGGTGAGCCCGGTGACTGAGAACTCCTCGATGTAGCGGTGGAGCGTGCCTTTCATCAGCAGTCCGCGGGTGATGTTGTCGAGCCAGAGACTTTGGCCCATTTCGTGGAGCTTTTGCGTAGCTTTCATCGCTTTCCTCCCGGATCGTTCACGGATGATGCGTTGAAGTGCAGGTATGTTGGGCTGCGGTCGATGATCGCTGCGCGGCTGCAACGGCGTGTTATCCGGATTCTGCTGCGGGTGGGGATTGTGCCAGCTACCACCTGGAGCAAGAATCGCATCAGCCTGTTTCGGTCCCCAGCTTCGGCGCTTGTAAGGATGAACCCGGTGGTGATCCCTCAGGACCGGATTAACGACTGCCCAGGCAGCTTCAACAGCGTTCTCACGCGTGAAGAGCGCTCCATCGCCGATCATGGCGTCGCCCAGAAGCCGCTCATACGGAGCTTCCTCGCCCGGCTGTTCTTCGCACAGGTAGAGCTCCCGCTGTTCTCCGATGAAATCCTTCCCGGCGATCTTCACGCGAGCGGCAAGAGCAATGGCCGAGTTGGGCGACAGCAGAAAGCGCAGATAATTGGATGGTCCGGTCGCCGGCGCTGAGTCGGCGAAGAGCCTCTGCGGCGAGGGTTTCAACTCCACCACAACCTCGGTTGCAGTTTCGGTCAGATATTTACCGGAACGCAGGTACCAGGGCACTCCTTCCCACCGCCAGGAGTCAATGAAAAGACGCAGGGCGGAGAAGGTTTCCACGTCGGAGTTCTTCGCCACGTCTTTTTCCTGCCGGTAGCCGTCGTACTGGCCTCGGACGACGTCGTTAGGCTGCAGAGGGCGCATCGCCTGAAACACCTTCGCCTTCTCGCTGTGGACGGCTCCAAAATCCCTGGTAGCCGGCGGCTCCATGGCAAGCAGGGCGACGATTTGGAAAAGGTGGTTCTGAATCACGTCGCGCAGACAGCCAGCCGTTTCGTAAAACGCTCCTCGGCCCTTCACCCCAAATGTTTCCGACAGAGTTATTTGGACGCTGGATACATAGTTGCGGTTCCAGATTGGCTCCAGAAACGAATTGGCGAAGCGAAAATAAAGGATGTTCATGATCGCTTCTTTCCCGAGGAAGTGATCGATGCGGAAGATGGAGTCTTCCGGAAACACCGAGTGCGCAACCCGGTTGAGCTCCCGTGCGGAGGCCAGGTCGCGGCCGAAGGGCTTTTCGACAATGACGCGGGCGTGCTCAGCCAAACCCGCATCGCCAAGCCCCCTGATCACTGTTTCGAACAGCGAGGGTGGGATAGCGAGATAGTGTGCCGGGCGTCTGGCGCTGGCCAGCTCTTTCTTGATCGCGGTGAAGGTGCCCGGATCTTTGTAATCGCCACTGACGTACCTGAACAGCAACAAGAAGGACTGGAAGGCGCGCTTGTTATCGATTCCACCTGATCGCTCAATGCTGTCGGTAACGCGCTTGTGCAGGCGATCAAGGCTCCACTTCGGGAAGGCAACGCCGATGATCGGTGCTGTGAGAGTGCCCCGTTTGACCATCGCGTACAGTGCCGGGAAGATCATCTTGTGGGCCAGATCGCCCGTTACGCCGAAGAGCACCAGCGCGTCCGAATGGGAGGATGCCATCAGGCGGCAACTTTCCCGGAGGGGGCCTTTTCCTTATGGCCGCCAAAATCGTAGCGCAAAGCAGAGAGCAGTTTGTCGGCAAAGTCATCGTCACCGCGGGAGCTGAATCGCTCGTAGAGCGCGGTGCTGAGGACCGGCGCCGGAACGGCCTCGTCGATGGCAGCCCTGATCGTCCAGCGTCCTTCGCCGGAGTCGGAGACGCGGCCTGCAAACTTTGCCAGGTTGGGGCTGTCGAGCAGCGATGTGGCGGCCAGGTCCAGGAGCCACGACGCGATCACACTGCCCCGGCGCCAGACCTCGGCGACGTCGGCAAGGTTGAGGTCATAGACGTAATGTTCGGGATCGCGCAATGGCGTGGTTTCGGCATCGACGGCATTCTTCCGCTTTCCGGCGTTGGCGTGGTGAAGAATATTCAGGCCTTCCGCGTAAGAGGCCATCATGCCGTACTCGATGCCGTTGTGAACCATCTTGACAAAGTGGCCTGCGCCGCTGGGGCCGCAGTGGAGGTAACCGTGCTCGGCGGTGCCGCCCACCTTTTCGCGGCCTGGCGTGCGCGGAGCTTCCTCGATGCCTGGAGCTAGGGCAGAGAAGATGGGTTCGAGGCCGTGCACGACAGTTTCATCGCCGCCAATCATCAGACAGTAACCGCGCTCCGAGCCCCAGACCCCGCCGCTGGTTCCCACATCGACGTAGTGAATGCCCCTCGGTTTCAGGTCGGCGGCGCGGCGGATGTCATCGTGATAGTAAGAATTGCCACCGTCGATGATCACGTCCCCGCGCTCGAGCAGCGGGGCGAGAGTCTTCAGCGTCGGATCGACAACGGCGGCTAGCACCATCATCCAGATGGCACGAGGCTTCTTCAATTTATTTGCGAACTCTTCGAGCGAAGTCGCGCCGACTGCGCCCTCCTTACTAAGTGTCTGCACGGCTTCCAGAGTGGTGTCGTAAACCACACAACGGTGTCCGGCGCGCTGAAGACGCCGCACCATATTCGATCCCATCCTGCCCAGTCCGATCATGCCCAGTTCCATGTGATTCCTTTCTGCATAAAAGCGTTGAGACGATTGAAAATGCGACTCCGTTAATCTGCGGCCCTTGCAAAGCTATACAGGTGCATAGACCACATAGCCGCGCGGCGGCGCCGGAAACTCGCTGCAGCCTTCCCCGTTCGTGGTGCGTTCGTTGGGAGCTGCCGTATCGTGCCCGTCCCAGGCGACAGGGACAAATTTCCGGTTCTTCCACTTTGTCTTCACCGTGGCGCCGCTCCACTTGTCGCCCAGGTTGTTCAGCACGTAAATCAGACCTGATTGCTGCACATTGTCATCGCGAAGGCCGGATCGCTGCATGATGTAAAGATCCGGGTCGACATGCAGAATCTGCGAGCCGCCGCCGGCATGGCGATGGTGCGCGACGATAAGAGCATCAATACCATTCGGCTTGCCGGCGCGGGCCAAACCATTGTTGTAGTAGTCGTACCAGAAGACGCTGGGATAACCCTCGTGCGCCAGAATGTAGGAGTAAGCCAGCATTTTGTCATTGACGATCATGTTGGCGCCCATGTCGTGGTTGTCGACAAAGGTAACCGCCTTTTTGGGGTGATCGGTAACAATCGCGCCGTCGCGAGTCAGCTTTCGCAGATCGTAGTGGAACGTGTCGCAGACATCCTTTAGCTGATAGCGCAGCGGGAAGTCGAAGGCGGCCACCTGATTGTCGGAGAAGCTGTTGACTTTGGCGAGCCATTGCTCGATGCTTTCGCCGCCCTCCCAGTACTCGCCGACCACAAAGGGGCTGAATTCCTTGCCATCTTTGACGTAACGATACCTGGCGATTGCGCGTACGATCCACGCACCGTATCCTTTGACGAAGTCGAAGCGAAAACCGTCAAAGCCCAGCTCCTCGATCATCAACTGCGCGTATTCCAGCATGGAAGTGTAGACGAGCGGATTCCGATGGCAGAGGTGCGGAAAGCCGGCGAAGAGTTCTCCATCGAGCACGACTTCATACCTGCTTGGGTGAAAGCAGTTCCAGTCGCGAGGAAATCGGCCGCTCTTTGGACGGAATTTTGTCCAGCGCTTCTGCCCGTCGAGCGGGTTCGTTTCTTCCTCGTCGCCGCCGGAGTTGTGGCTGATCACCATATCCGCATAACATGCGATCTGGTTATCGTGTGCCTTCCCAATCAGTGCCACGAGTTCCGCCCGATTGCCAAACCAGGTCTTCGTTCCGCCTTTTTGGTCAAGGTCGCCCAGATCGAAGTAATCGTAGGGGTCGTAACCCATGGAACGGGTCTCAGCGGCTTTCGAGACAGGCGGCAGCCAGAGTGCATTGAAGCCAGATTTAGAAAGGTCTTCGACATGGCCGGCAACAAAGTTCCACCAGTTGTGTTCCTGTTTTTCCTTCGCGGGGCAGTCCCAGTAAAACGCCTGCAACATTACGCTCATCGATACTCCTGATTCCCTCGCGAGAGCGGGAGTGGCCGACAACCAGGTCCCACACCCAGGCCGGGAATATCGTTTGTGAGAGCGGAAGTTCCCAGACTGCTGCCTTCGTGCGCCATTCCGCACCTCATCTCATCCGCCGACGGCTCGAATCCATGGAGTCCGCGGGAGACTATCGCGACACGCTGGTGATCAGCGGGAAGAAGGCGCCTCGCCATGTGGGCTGCCATCCGTTCCAGAGCGATCACGCGCATCTCCCCCGAGATTCTTCTCACCTGGTTGTGATCCTCCGGCGCCTGCATTCCATCTGCTCGACGCTGATGATGTTCGGCACTCCTGAAGTCATCGACCTCAAGAGCGCCGGCCGGCTCTCAGATGGCTTACTGTGCCTTGGCATCCCGCAGCAGCTTAACCCTGCGTTCTTCGTATTCCTCGCTTGTGATCTCACCCGCGGCATACCTCCGTTGAAGGAGTTGCAGTGGCGTTTGGAAATCCCGGTAGTCCACCCACCTGCTTCGTCTCACCGGCATCATGAACGAAAAGAACAACATCCACAAAATGACCCAGAAAATCCACCAATAGGCATGCATTCCGAACCAGTAATAGTGGTACATAGACACCTCCCCGGTGTTGTTAGGTATTACAGTTAACCTCGAGCCCGCTGGGGCTGGGCGGAAAACTCCGCGCGCTCTATGCCCGATTTGCCGACCGCATCCCGCTCAACCCAATCGTGCGACAGTTCCACCGGGCGACTTCTCGTCTGGTTCCGGGATTCGAGCGCCTGCACTTGTTCAACGCGACGTCGATGGCGGGCTGCGTTGCTGAAGTGAGCGGCGAGGAAAGCCTCGACCAGTTCCCAGGCAAGCGCGGATCCGATGACTTTCCCGCCGAGACAAAAGACATTCATGTCGTCGTCTTCGACGCCCTGGCGGGCGGAGAACACATCGTGGATGAGTCCGGCGCGGACACCCGGCACTTTGTTCGCGGCGATCGACGCACCGATGCCGCTTCCGCAGAGTGCTATTCCGCGCTCAACTTCGCCCGCGGCAACCGCCCTCACCAGAGGGATGATGAATTCAGGGTAGTCGTCCGCCGGGTTCAACTGGTGTGCGCCGAAATCGACGACCAGATAGTCTGAAGAAAGCAAAGCCTGCTCCAACTGATCCTTGAGCGCAAACCCGCCGTGATCTGCCGCGATTCCCACGCGCATCATGGTTGCCTCCGGATCTCGGGGAGCGCGCGACGGGTCCGACCGCGGATATTGTTCACGGCGAAGCTGTAGCGTTCCATCGCGACAGATCCGGGAACCGATGCACCGAAGGTATCGAAGGCGATCACGGTGATCTGAGGGCCGACCCGGGATCTCCATCCGAGAGAGATCCTGGGCTCGGTTGCCGGAAGGGGCACGCCCGTTGGCAGTTCCTGCTCGCAGTGTTCGTCTGGCTGCGCCGGAAAGTGGCTGGTGCTCGGCACCCTCACCACCCTGATCGGGACGTCTCCAGCGAAGACGAAAAGGTTTGTGCGGAGACCGAGACAGGCCATCGGCTACCGCCTCAGGTTTTCGCACTCGATATGCTTGCATTGGCATTTGAGTTCTGTGACAGCCTTTGCATCGGCACAGACGGCGCTGCAGTACTTCTTTCCATTCGCTGGGATACAGTTGCACGCCGGACGTGCGCATTTCGACGGTGAATTCATATGAGATCCTCTTGTCGGAATTCTCTCTTCCTTCCGGAAGGCACCTTATGCTGAGAAACTTGCAAATCGCGTTGACGGGAGTCTGCTCACCTCAGAGGACCAGACTTGTATCGCCACGCGATGGGGGCCGGTTTACGTTCTGCCGGGTTTTACCTCTTCCGCGCGCAACTCTTCGGCATGCTCCTGTGCGTTCATTGAGTGCTCATGAGCCTGTCTGGAGAGTTCGTGTGCGGTCAGATGATCGCCTTTGCCATGACCAGTGGTGGCCACGGTGTGAGCATGGGACGCAAGATTGTGCAATTCCGCCGCTCGATCGTGAGTACTTTGTGGCATGTCTCTCTCCTGACTTTGTTGAACGTACAATCTGTCTGAATTGCGCATCTACCGGCTCAATACAGGCTCTTGATGAACAGTCCAGGAGCTATGCTGTGGGCCCGCGATGATGTCCTTCGCTCTGTCGACCGCGTCCGGCGAGCCGTGAGCGATCAACACGAACTTGTCGGTCTTCAAAGCACGTTCGTACTTGAGGACGCTGTCCCTGGGGGCGTATCCCCGGAGTTTCGGCCGGCCTATATGGCGCCTACAAGTTCAGTGTTTCACTCTGGAATCCGGCGTGCTGGTCAATTGGATACATCCGGCGGTGTATCGGCGGAGGGAATCCACAAACGGAAACTCTATAGGTCCGCCCTCTTGCGTTAAACGCTTCATCCATCAGCGGTGCGTTGTCTACATCAGGCCAGCCTGGATTCGCCGCGTTGCGATCGCGTACTTTTGAGAACATCCCACGATGGCGCCAGAAGAGTCGGTAAGCGGGAGCGCACACGCAAACCCGTGTCTCAATGGCGTGATGGGTGTCGCAGGTGGCCGCGGGCGGTGAGCAGGAAAGTGACGGCCGAACTGTTGCCGAAAGCGTGCACCGGCAACAGTTCCCATTGCGGGTCCGGTCGCCTGTTCTGCTATGCAGCCGCTACTTCCTTTTTCCCGGTGTTGTCATCCGCAAGATGTTTGGCCGCTTCCTCGGTGTGGTAGACCGCGTGGTGACCGTGACCTGCAGCGATTTCAGAATGGAACGCGGCCTTCTCGTGATTGCCTGCTTCGTGATGCTTCGCCGCTTCGCGATGATGCTTTGCTGCGAGCTCGTGATGTTCGGCTGCTTTCCTGTGGTGCTCAGCACCCTTCTGAGTTGCCATGTTTTGTACTCCTCTCTGATGTCGCCGCCAGTCTGCCCGGCGGCTGCGAGTAGTATCGGACAGCAGAGAACCCGCGGCTGTGCAATTGTGATCAGGAATGACCCCGGGGTCGCTCAAGTGCCCTTGCCACAAAGCGAGCGCGGAAGTGGTCAAACCTCAGCCGTCTTCGTCAGGCGCCTCAATTGAGCAGTTAGGAGGTGCAAAGAACATTGCACGCCAGGCGTTTAACCGAGCGTCATCAAGGACGCGCCCGATCAGGTCATTTGCTTCGACCAGCCTGTCCAAAAGAGCACAGACCTGCCCTCTTTAATCGGTGAACATTAGAGTCGAGCCACGTTCGTGGCTTCGCAAGGAGATCATCTTGGAACTGGCACCCGCCCCTCGCTTCATTCCCAGGAGGATTCTTGTGCCGCTTGACTTCAGCCCTTCATCCGACGCTGCGCTGGAGATGGCGACCGACCTGGCTCAGCATTTTCATGCCGCACTTCACCTTGTGCACGTTGTTCCCATGTTTCCTCTGGACAAGGGGACTGAGTTTTTCTCCGGAGTTAAATTCTTTGACAATGCGGCACTCCTCGAGGGTGTGAAGACGAACACCGACCAGCACCTGGCGCCATGCCTTTCCGCTCTTATCTCCAGAGGAATCGAGGCGAGTTCGAGCATCGAGGTTGGCAACGATGTCGCCGGGAACATCGTGATCGAGCGCGAGCACATAGACATGGTGGTTATTTCGACCCACGGCATCTCCGGGTGGCACCCGGTGATTTTCGGATCGGTTGCTGAAAAGGTGATAAAGCTCGTGAAGTGCCCGCTGCTTCTTCTGCGGTCCGTAAAAGCACCCGGTAACCCTTGACGATCTGACAGGCCGCCCTGCACGGCCGCCACTTTCTGTGCAAACGAGGTTGAATACTTACCGGGTTAGGCAGTCCTCCGGTCGGAGAAGAGTAATGCCAGGCGAGACAGGTTGGCAATCCGGAGTTGCTTGTGCAAGCAAGTGTTCTTCGGGAATTTCGAGCGATCGGAAAACGTGTTCCGCTCTCAAAGTTAATGAGAGGCTCCAGCCGTAGAGTGCTTTGAACCGCCGCTCGACGCTCTCAGTACCCGGTAAGGGCGGCAAGGAGGAGCCGATTACAGTTCTGCCCGTGGAAGCTAAGTCGATTCCCAAGGGCAGAAAATACAATAGCCACTAATCAGGGCGGCGCTGGCTTTTTCTTCGTATATCCTGTCTACGCGATGCGTTAGTCGAGGAATGTCAAGACTCTTTCGGCAAGAGTCAGAGAATCTCGCGCATTTCCCGAATGCCGGGATTCTGGTGTCAACCAACAGTCTTTCGAGTCAGTAATTGAGCACAGGGCGAGTCTTCATTCCCGAACTTGTTTCAAGCCTAGCTCGTCATCGTATCGTCGGATAACCCCGTAGCACTCGCAGGCGGAGTCTTCAAGTTGCTTGCGGTTTACGATCTTCACTGCACCACGAGTGTACTCGATGATCTCTTTCCTCTGCAGAACACCGGCTGCCAGGCTCACGGTGGGTCTGTCTGTCCCCAGCATCGTCGCGAGAAAATCATGAGTGATGGGCAGCGACCCTGATTCCATTCTGTCCTGAGTCATTAGCAACCACCTCGCAAGGCGCTGCTTAATAGGGTGCAGCCGGTTGCACGCAGCTGTTTGCGCAACCTGCATACCCTGAACAACTGCGAAGCGGTTCAACATCAATCGAAGATGTGGAGCCGATTCCAACGTCTTTTGTAACGCTCCAACCTTTACCCGAAACCCGTCCCCCGTGATTTGTACCACCGCCTGAAGCGTGGTCCAGCTCAGGCCAACAGCCGCCGGTATTCCCGTAAAGCCCTCGTTACCAACGATGCCAGCTTCGGCAGTTTTTCCATTTTTCATTACGACGACAAGGGAAATCAAACCTCGGTTCGGGAAATACACAAATCTCAGTTTTCCCGCCTCGTGAAGGATCAGATGGTTTTGCAGGCTGACGTATTCGAGATGAGGACGAAGGAAACTGTAGTCGCCGTCGGAGGTCAACAGAAGTATCGTGTTGCGGACGGACTGCCCGGCGACATTCCTGCGTTCGCCGGATTGCGCGATTTGGATCTCTTTGCGTGCCACAAGCCAGAACCGAAAACCATGCTGTGCGAAACAACAATTCTGCTTGTTTCGGGGTGCCGGTAAGAGTATATGCGATCCGAACATAACGCTTGTGTAGGGCGTCCTACATTGGCCTGTCGCCGCTAAAGCACGAGAAGCCCTCAAAGTCGAGACATTCGCACGGTCCAAGCCCTCCCATCGATGTAGGATGCCCTACAGACCATCCAAATTGGAATATGTAAACTTCGCTCATCCGCTTAGGAATCGTCAGGCAGTACCGCTGCGCGATGAGGCTCTAAAGCAAACCTGCATGTTTCGTCCCTTGACAGCCAAGTGGGTGCTCGTTTGACGCAGCGACCGAGGCGGCCATGAGCCGGAAACTGGTATGGATTGAGCAACCGGGTTTTGGTGGGTTTGGTTGCTCCGAATGTGGCTGGCGATTCGGGTCTGCTGATCCGCCGGTCGGCACGTCTTTCGATGAGATGATTTACAACTTCTCGTTGCAGCGCGACAAGGAGTTTAGGTCCCATGTTTGCGCCGATCACCCCGAAAAGGAAAGGGGGTAGCAGTCAGAGCACATATTGCGCCGGGCGCCTCCCAGAATTGCGCCCGTATCAGGTCGACCGGCGACAGAACCTCGAATCTCTCCTTTTCAAACCATCGTCTGGACCGTTTCATGCCAGCTGCATTTCTGCTCGCCCTTCATTGATTCCCGCGCGGACGATGCCTAGGAATTCGTCGGCCTTCAGGCTGGCACCGCCGATCAGGGCGCCGTCCACGCCATGTCGGCATAGTACCGCGGCAGCATCATCGGGTACGACGCTGCCGCCATACTGTATCGTGACCTCGTCCGCCGCTTTCTCGTCGAAGATCCGCCCGAAGCGGCGCCGCAGGATGGCGTGCGCATCCTCAACCTGCTGCGGAGTGGCGTGGTGGTCAGCATTGCCGATCGCCCAGACCGGCTCGTAGGCGATGCTAATGTGGGGCAAGGCAGCGCCCGGCACGTCGGCTAATCCCAGGTTGAGTTGTAGGTCGAGCAGCGTTTCAGTCTGGTTGGCCTTACGTTGTTCGAGCGTCTCACCGACGCAGAGGATGATGTCGAGCCCGCAAGCCAGGGCTGACCGAACCTTCTGGTTGATGAATGCATCGGATTCGCCCAGCTTGTGCCGCCGCTCGCTGTGTCCGAGGATGACGTACCTGCAGCCGAGATCGAGCAGCATCGTCGGGCTGACCTCGCCGGTGAATGCGCCCTCCTTCTCCGGATACATGTTCTGTGCCCCGAGCTCAACGCGGCTGCCCTTGAGAATCTCCCCGACAAGACCCAGATAGGGAAACGGTGGACAAAGGATGACCGCGACGGACTCTGTACTGCCCACTCCCTCGGCCACTCCCCCAGCCAGTTGCCTGGCTTCCGCGGCGGTCGTGTGCATCTTCCAGTTTCCGACAATGGTTTTCCGACGCCTGTCCGGTCTCATCGCGCGCTCCCCGCGAGTTCTAAGTCTGATACGGCGTGCGCGGCATCTTCCCCATGATCCCCCTCAAATGTGGCGTTGTATTCTCCACGGCGCGCAGCCCGGTTGCACCTTGCTCTATGGCAGAGGGCTTGCTGTGCCGCCTGCACATTGGTTGGCTCACCATGCCATATCTTCAAAGCCGGTTCCTGGATGGCACGCCCGAACGAAAACGCCAGCGCCCACGGCAGCCGTGATTTGAATCCGACGCTCATGGCATTTAAACGGGCCGAGGCAAGTTCGCCAGTTTGGCCGCCCGACAGGAATGCAACCCCTGGAACGGCAGCGGGGACAGCTCGCAGCAGACACTTCACCGTAGCGTCCGCCACCTCGTCCACTGTCTCCTGCTTTGGGCATGTCGACCCAGAAAGCACCATGTTGGGCTTCAGGATCAACCCTTCCAGCGTGACCCGCTGTGCGTGCATTTGAACAAAGACGGCGCGCAGCACTTCCTCCGTCACGTCGCCGCAGGTGCGCAGGGTGTGAACACCCTCCATGAGCACCTCCGGCTCGACGACAGGCACCAGGCCGGCTTCCTGACACAGCGCCGCATAACGGCCTAACGCGTGTGCGTTGGCCTCGATGCATGCCTGGCTCGGAATGCCATCGCCGATGGCAAACACAGCTCGCCATTTGGCGAACCGTGCACCCATCAGGAAATACTCAGCCAGCCGCGCACGCAGTCCGTCCAGCCCCTCGGTGATCTTCTCACCGGGGCAGGCAGCCATCTCCTTCGCTCCTGTGTCGACCTTGATGCCGGGAATAATCCCTATCCCGATGAGCGCTGTTGCAAACGGGGTGCCATCGTTCTTCTGCTGCCGGATAGTCTCGTCGTAAAGAATCGCCCCACTAATCGATTCGCCAAGACCGGGGGCGCTTACGATCAACTCCCGATATTTGCGCCGCGTCTCCGCAGTCTGCGGAATTCCGAACTTCGCAAATCGTTTGTTACAGGTTAACGTGCTTTCATCGATCGCCAGCAGTCCCTTGCCGTCGGCGACCATCATCGCCGCGGTTCTTGCGAGTGTCTGCGTATTCATTGGGTGCTGCTCCATTTCCAGTTCCGGATCGCCGGCATATCCTGGCCGTGAGCATCGATGTAGTGTTTGTGTTCGATGAGTTTGTCCTGCATCTGTTGCTTCAGATACGCTCCCCTGGAACCCAGGTTCGGCACCCGATCGACCACGTCCATCACCAGGTGGAAGCGGTCCAGGTCGTTCTGCACCCTCATGTCGAAGGGGGTCGTGATCGTGCCCTCTTCCTTGTAGCCCCGCACATGCAGGTTGCGGTTGGCGCGGGCGTAGGTCAGCCGATGGATGAGCCATGGATACCCGTGAAATCCGAAGATGATGTGCTTGTCTTTTGTGAACAGCGAATCGTAATCCCGTTCTGTCAGTCCGTGCGGGTGTTCTGTGCTGGGCTGCAGCTTCATGAGATCGACAACATTGACCACCCGCATTTTCAGGTTGGGCAGATGCTCGCGGAGGATGGAAACGGCGGCAAGAATCTCCAGCGTGGGTGTGTCGCCGCAGCAGGCCATCACCACGTCGGGCTCACTGTCCTGGTCATTGCTGGCCCATTGCCAGATGCCGATGCCCTCCGTGCAATGCACCACCGCTTCGTCCATGGTCAGCCATTGGGGAAGCGCATGCTTTCCCGCCACCACCACGTTCACGTAGTTTCGGCTCCGCAGACAGTGATCGACGACGGATAGAAGGCAGTTGGCGTCCGCCGGAAGGTAACAGCGCACGATATCGGCCTTCTTGTTGATCACGTGGTCGAGGAAACCGGGATCCTGGTGCGTGAATCCGTTGTGGTCCTGCTGCCAGACATGCGAGGCCAGAAGATAGTTCAGCGAAGAGATATCGCGTCGCCACGGCAGCTCGCGGCATACCTTCAGCCATTTCGCATGCTGGCTGAACATTGAGTCGATAATGCGAATGAAGGCTTCATAGCTGTTGAACAGTCCGTGCCGTCCTGTGAGCAGATAGCCTTCGAGCCATCCCTCGCACTGGTTTTCACTCAACATGGAATCCAGAACGCGGCCAGCCGGCGCGAGGAACTCGTCGTTGCTGAACTCACGCGCATCCCACTGACGATTGGTGACCTCGAAGACGGCCTGCAGGAGATTCGAGACGGTTTCATCGGGACCGAAAACGCGGAAGTTGCGCTTGTCCTGATTCAACCGGGCAACGTCGCGCAGAAATGAGCCTAGCACCAGCGTGTCCTCGATCTGCACGGCGCCCGGTGCAGTCACTGTGACTGCATGGTCGTGGAAGTCCGGCATGCGCAGATCGTGCAGAAGAATACCGCCGTTCGCATGCGGATTGGCGCCCATACGACGGATGCCCTCGGGAGCCAACTCTGCCAGTTCCTTGATGAGTCGCCCATTTTCGTCAAACAATTCCTCAGGCTTATAGCTCTTCAGCCAGTTCTCGAGGAGCTTGACGTGATCGGGATGCTCGGAATCGACGAGAAGCGGCACCTGATGAGCCCGAAATGTTCCCTCGATCTGCAGGCCGTCGACGACTTTCGGTCCCGTCCAGCCCTTGGGCGACTTGAGGACGATCATCGGCCAGCGCGGCCGAGCCGTGTCATTGTTGCTGCGTGCGTTCTTTTGAATTCGACGAATTTCCTCGACGGCGGTGTCGAGGGTGGCAGCCATGAGTTGGTGCATCTTCTCCGGCTCGTCTCCTTCCACAAAGTAGGGCGTCCAGCCACAGCCTCTCAGAAACTGATCCAGTTCATCATGCTCGATGCGGGCGAGTACGGTTGGATTGCTGATCTTGTAGCCGTTCAGGTGCAGAATCGGCAGCACCGCTCCATCGGTCTTTGGATCGAGAAATTTGTTGGAATGCCACGAAGTCGCCAATGACGCCGTTTCCGCCTCACCGTCGCCAATGACACAGGCGACGATCAGATCAGGGTTGTCGAACGCGGCACCAAAGGCATGGCTGAGCGAGTAACCCAGCTCGCCGCCTTCGTGAATTGAACCAGGCGTTGTCGGCGCAACGTGGCTCGAAATCCCTCCCGGAAAGGAGAACTGCTTGAACAGCTCTTTCAGCCCGGCCTCGTTTTGGGTGACGTTCGGATAAACCTCGCTCCACGTGCCTTCGAGGTAGACGTTGCCCACAATCGCCGGGCCGCCGTGGCCGGGCCCGGCGATGTAGAACATATTCAGGTCGTACTTCCTGATGGCACGGTTCAGATGAACGTAGATGAAGTTCTGGCCTGGCGTCGTGCCCCAGTGGGAGACTACCAGCGGCTTCACGTGCTCCAGCTTGAGCGGCTCCTTCAGCAGCGGGTTGTCATAGAGGTAGATCTGGCCCACCGAGACATAATTGGCAGCACGCCAGTAAGCGTCCATTTTGTTCAGCAGCTCTGGAGCGAGCGTGTGGCTGTCCTGAACGGACTCTTCGCGGCCTAATGTTTCGGGCGTCTCGTGGAGCAATTCCGCGGTGGTGAGCATGTCGGTCGGCATGGTTCGATTCTCCTGTGCATTCAGTGGCGGAACGCCGCTTACTGTTCTGCCGATTATGAGGTTTTCGCCTGGGCAAATAACTTCGTATGATTCACTCGGCAACTGGTAGCCCGAGTGCGGACAGACGTTCGCGCGTTGACCGACAGCCGGTATGAAGTATGCTGCGAATTCCGAGGCTCTCCGCGACCTGGACAAACATCGGGGTGTTGTCGATAAAGACTGCCCTGGAGGCAGGCACCTGCGCTATGTCCAGCGCGAACTGAAACATCGCTACGTCCGGCTTTCGCGCGTGAACAAAGGAGGAGGAAATAAAGGTATCCACTAATCGATCCAGCTTGAACTTGCGAACCCGATATGCATTCATTTCATGTCCTTCGTTGCTGACGATTGCGATCTTCATTCCAAGCTCGAGTTTGAGTTGAGAGACCAGCGCAATCATCTTGGGGAAAGACTTCGACTGCGCAAACATGAAGTTTCGAAACTGCGCGGGGGTGAATGATCGCTTCTCGTGGAAGACCACAAGTGCCAAATATTCGTCCATGGTGAGCTTGCCCTCCTCGTAGACTTCAAAGGTCAGGCGATGTCGGGCCTCCATCTCCGCCCACTCCAGCTTGAAGTTCGCGGCTGCTCGCCTCCGGACAAGATGGTCCCACCCATTTGTGAGCAGGACACCACCGATGTCCAAAAGCACGCACGTGATTGCCGTCGCTTTCTTCATCCACGGACCTTCGTCGGTTGTACGTTGATTACGGTGCGCTGGGGTTTCCTGCCGGATCTGGAACGAGGCGGAGCATCCGTCTTCAGTGATCGCACACGAGAGCCGGAACAGAAAGAATCGCGACCGTAGACGGCGGAATCCTTGGTTAATCCCCAACGACGGGAATCTCCGATCCGGCAAGCGGCATCCTGCCTCCTCCCGGGCCTATGCGAAGAGTATCCCACCTCGCCAACGCCCGATGCTGTGCACTTTTGCTCGTCAGAGCCGTTTCAAAGAGATCGCGAGGTGTTTCATCTACCCGCGCATTGTTTGCAACCGTGAAAGCCAACTGCGTTACCGGTTGACTATTTGTGAGCAATATTGCACAGCGACGACAAGCTAGCGAAGAGATACTCCATACGAAGTGCTGGAGACGACGATCGGTGTCGTGATCCGCGCTGTAAGGAACATACTCAACAGGTGGGACCAGCTTCGGCGCAGCCACGGAACGCACACCCGGGTCGCGGGACAAGGGCCCTGACCAGAGATCATTCCCAAGGTGGCGAGTGCGTGACCGGAGCGATGAGCTCAATGGGGACCGCTGCGGCGAGCAAACCAGGAGAAATCCATCGTGACCCCAGATCCCGAGACCAAGCAGTCGAAGCCTGAGTCAAAGCAGGATTCACCGTCTGAGGCAAAGACCCCAGCGAAGCTTTCGGACAACGAAAAGGCGAAGCCCAATCCGAAGGCTCAGGCAAAAGAAGACTCGAAGCCGGACGCAAAGCCCACCTCCGGGGACGACCTGAAGTCCATCCCGATGGCGGATCTCCAGAAAAAGCTGGGATCTTCTCCCGACGGCCTTAGTCAGGCCGAGGCTCAGAAGCGGCTGACCCAGTATGGCCCGAACGCGATCGCGGAAAAGAAAACCAATGTATTCCTGAAGTTTCTCAGCTATTTCTGGGGTCCCATCCCGTGGATGATTGAAGGGGCGGTGGTTCTGTCGGGAGTCGTAGGGCACTGGCTGGATTTCTTCATCATTCTTTTTCTGCTTTGTTCAAACGCCGTAGTTGGTTTCTGGGAAGAACATCAGGCGGGCAACGCCATCGCCGCTCTCAAGGCCAGGCTGGCGGTTAACGCCCGGGCCAGGCGGGATGGAAAGTGGGCCACTCCGAAGGCAAGCGAGCTGGTGCCCGGTGACGTAATACGGTTGCGTCTTGGAGACATAATCCCAGCGGATGCGCGCCTGCTGGAAGGCGATCCGGTACAGGTGGATCAGTCCGCGTTGACGGGAGAGTCTTTGCCTGTCACCTGCAAACCTGGCGGGGCCGTCTATTCCGGGTCCATTCTCCGCCAGGGCGAGATCGACGCGATGGTATACGCCACCGGGACCAACACCTATTTCGGCAAGACCGCGCAACTGGTTGAGGAGGCGCACACCGTCAGCCATTTCCAGCGTTCCGTCCTGAAGATCGGAAATTACCTGATCATTCTTGCGGTGGCGCTGGTGGCGGTGATTGTCACCGTCGCGCTCCTCCGTCACGATGCGGTACTCGACACGCTGGAGTTCGCGCTGGTGCTGCTGGTAGCCGCGATTCCCGTGGCGATGCCCACGGTATTGTCGGTGACCATGGCGGTGGGCGCACGTTTGCTTGCGAAAAAACAAGTGGTTGTGACGCGATTGTCGGCGATCGAGGAGCTGGCCGGCGTCGACGTCCTGTGCTCGGACAAAACCGGTACTCTCACCCAGAACAAGTTGACGCTGGGCGATCCATTCACGGTGAATAACATCACCAGCGATCAGGTGATTTTATGGGCTGCGCTGGCATCGCGAGCGGAGGATAAAGACACCATCGATCTGGCGGTCATCGGCGGAGTGAAAGACGCGAAGACCCTGAAGGGCGATCAGGTACTGCATTTCCAGCCGTTCGATCCCGTGCACAAGCGCACGGAAGCGACTGTCAAGGGTGCGGATGGAAAGCAGTTCTTTGTGGCCAAAGGTGCGCCACAGGTCATTCTCGAGATGTCGACGAACAAAGATGCGATAAAGCCGGCGGTCGAGAAAGCCGTGAACGAATTTGCGGGACGGGGCTTCCGTTCCCTGGGCGTGGCGCGCGCGGATGAGGAAGGCAAGTGGCAGTTTGCCGGTGTGTTGCCGATGTTCGATCCACCCCGCGCGCAGGCCAAAGCAACCATCGCCAGCGCCGGTCAGATGGGCGTGAAGGTCAAGATGGTTACCGGCGATCAGCTGGCCATCGCACAGGAAACCGCAAAGCAACTGGGCATGGGAACCAACATCCTCGATGCCAGCTCTTTGCAGGACAAGAAACAACAGGATGACGCGCAATCCTCCGAAGCCATCGAAAAGGCGGACGGTTACGCCCAGGTTTTTCCCGAAGACAAGTTCCACATTATCGAAGTCCTGCAGAAGAGGGGCAGCTTTGTCGGGATGACGGGCGACGGGGTCAACGACGCCCCCGCGCTGAAGCAGGCGGACTGCGGCATCGCCGTTTCCGGGGCGACCGACGCGGCCCGCGCGGCAGCGTCCATCGTACTGCTGGCGCCCGGCCTGTCGGTGATTATCGACGCAATCAAGGAAAGCCGAAGAATTGTCCAGCGGATGAACAGCTATGCGATCTATCGCATTGCCGAAACGCTGCGCGTGCTGCTGTTCATGGTCCTGGCGATCCTGGTCTTTAACTTCTATCCAGTCACTGCGGTGATGATTGTGATGATCGCAGTGCTGAACGATGGAGCCATCCTGTCCATCGCCTATGACAACGTACATTACAAGAACGAGCCTGAAGCCTGGAATATGCGGTTGGTTCTGGGGATCGCCACGATCCTCGGCCTTGTCGGTCCGATTGCCGCGTTCGGCCTGTTTTACCTGGGCGACCGCGTCTTTCATCTCGGGCATCCCCAACTGCAAACGTTAATGTACCTGTTGCTCTCCGTGGCCGGCCATCTGACCATCTTCCTAACTCGCACACGCGGGCCCTTCTGGTCCATACGGCCTGCTCGGATTCTGTGGATGGCAGTGCTGGGCACGCAGACTGTGGCGACACTGATAGCGGTCTATGGGCTGTTCATGACGCCGCTCGGCTGGAAGCTGGCAGGGCTTGTTTGGGGCTACGCTCTTGTTTGGGCCCTCCTGACGGACCGCGTAAAACTGCTTGGCTATCGCTTCCTGGACCATGCTAAGGCCGACGTGCCGAAGCGTGACGCCAAAGCCGACCAGTCGAGGCCGGACGCTAGAGCTGACGCACCGAAGTCGGACGCCACGGGTGCTGGGCCGAAGCCAGAAGCCAAAGCAGAGGCCAAACCGGGCGCCACGGCAGACCAGCCAAAGCCCGACGCTAAAGCGGACGGGACGAAACCAGACGCTAAACCTGACGCGCCGAAACCGGATGCCAAAGCTGACGCGTCGAAGCCAGAGATCAAAGGAGAGGCCAAATCGGGCGCCACGGCAGACCAGTCAAAGCCGGACGCTAAACCTGATGCGCCGAAGTCGGATACTACGGCTGACGCACCGAAGCCAGAAGTCAAAGCAGAGGCCAAACCGGACGCCAAAGATCGGGAACCATCCGAAGCGACCCCACAGCTCGTGAAGCGAGTACATGCGCTTTATGAGGAGCTGGGACGCAAGGATGTCCAAACAGTTCAGGACTGGGAGAATGAGCAACAGAAAAATCAGGACACTAAGTCCGCTAAGTGAACAGCTGGGTGCTAACGAGGTGAGAGTGACCGATAAATCGAAGAACACAATCCGGTCAAAGGACTTCTGTGTGCCGTCCGGAAAGAAAGTACTGCTTCATAAGTGGCCGACGACGATCGAGCCGATCTGTCCATCGGACGTCGAGTATGACGACCTTCTCGCAAAGCATGTGAAGGAGCTAAGCTCCCTGCAGCAGCTTCATTACGCATCGCACCGCTACGCCTTGCTTCTGGTTTTTCAGGGCATGGACGGCGCCGGCAAGGATGGGGCCATCCGGCACGTCATGTCCGGAGTGAATCCGGAAGGGTGTGAGGTGTTCAGCTTCAAGCAACCGAGCGCCGAAGAGCTTGACCATGATTTTCTGTGGCGCACCATGTGCCGGCTTCCGGAACGTGGTCGGATCGGCATCTTTAACCGTTCCTACTACGAAGACGTGCTGGTAGTTCGGGTGCATCCTGAACTTCTCAGGACGCAGGGACTTCCGGAAGATTTGTGCGATGAGAAGACCGTTTGGGACGGTCGGTATCGCTCCATCGTGGATATGGAGAAACATTTGCACCGCAACGGTACCCGGATCGTCAAGATATTCCTGCACCTTTCCGAGGAGGAGCAGCGAAAGCGCTTTTTGGCGCGCATCGATGAGCCGGACAAGAACTGGAAATTCAGCCTCGCCGACATTCACGAGCGGAAATACTGGAAGGATTATGAGAAGGCCTACGAGGAATGCCTGCACGCGACCAGCACCCATCATGCTCCCTGGTACGTCGTTCCCGCCGATGACAAAGAGAATGCGCGGCTGATTGTTTCGCGCATTGTGCTCGATGCGCTCGAAGACCTCAAAATGGCGTGGCCCAGAACCACGCCGAAGCGACGTGCAGAATTGCAGCTCATTCGCAAGCATCTGGCAGTTTAAGGATTTGCCGTCGCCGTCACCATTCCCGATGGCAATGCGGCACGAGATAGAGGATCGCCCCCGATGTGCACCACCGAGCAGATTCCAGTCGTCGATAAGGAGAGCAGCCCGGTATCGCTGAGCCAGTGCTATGACAAGACCCCCTCGGCATCCGCACCGATTGTCGAGGCTGGCTTGTCCACTGCGATCGCTGCCGATAGCCGGCAGAAAGCCGCTTCCTCGGTCCTCGAGGGCTCGCTCTCGACGCGGATATTTTCAAAGGATGACCCGGCCGACACGCGCCATGACGGGCGTTAGGTCGCGACAAATTGATGAAGCGGAGCCATATGCCCCTAAAGCCCGAAGCCGAAGCCATGGATACGCTGACAGAGTTGGCGCTCAACCTGCACTGGTCCTGGAACCATGCGGCGGATGACCTGTGGAAACGTCTGGACGCCGATCTTTGGGAGACAACGCAGAATCCCTGGGTCATCCTGCAGACCGTTTCCCGGGACACGATCAAGACCGCGTTGGCAGAGACGGAGTTTCGTCAGCGCCTCGACAATCTACTACAACACAATCGGGAAGCGTATCGCTCAGACGCTTGGTTTCAAACGAAGCACCCAGATACTGCCCTCACGTTGGCAGCCTACTTCAGCATGGAGTTCATGCTGAGCGAAGCACTGCCTATCTACTCAGGTGGCCTCGGCAATGTAGCCGGCGACCAGATGAAGGCGGCCAGCGACCTGGGTGTCCCGGTCGTGGGAGTCGGCCTGCTCTACGGTCAGGGCTACCTCCGCCAGGATTTCAATTCCGAAGGCCGGCAGCGGGCGTTATACCCCGTCAACGATCCCGGCCAGTTACCCATCCGTCCATTGCGGCGACCGAATGGCGAATGGTTGCGGTTACAGATCCAATTGCC
>JBATVK010000091.1:0-11007 GCA_049671725.1 Acidobacteriaceae bacterium | reverse complement strand
GATCAGCGATCAGCGATCAGCGATCAGCGATCAGCGATCAGCGATCAGCGATCAGCGATCAGCGATCAGCGATCAGCGATCAGCGATCAGCGATCAGCGATCAGCGATCAGATAAGACGATAATTTTTCCGGTTTTGAGACTGCATGGTGGCGCCAGCTTTTCTTCCCTGGTGCCTGCTCAGGCAACATCCTGAATCCATAATGCTGGGAAAACGAGGGTGCGGCGGGTAAGATCGCGGGCATGCGCGCGCCCATTGAGCGTCGGCCCGATTTCACGGACCTGATGGTTGGCGTGGCCTGCGGGCTGGCGATGCTGTCTACGCTGCTGGTGCTGGGCGCGATGCCGTTTCTGCCGCGGCTGGCCGGGGCGCGGGACTTCATCATCTACTGGGCGACCGGCCAGCAACTGGCGCATCACGGGAATCCTTACGATCCGGCGATGATGCGGCAGTTCGAGCACGCGGCGGGATTTCCGGGGGCGGCGTCGCTGGTGAACTACATGCGCAATCCGCCGTGGGCGCTGCCGCTCACGCTGCCGCTGGGGTTTGTGGGCGCGCGGGCCGCGGCGCTGCCGTGGTCGCTGCTGATGCTGGGATTGCTGATCCTCTCGGTGCGAATTCTGTGGAAGATGTTTGGGCGGCCGGGCACGCATCTGGAGTGGCTGGGATACTGCTTTCCGCCGGCGCTGCTGTGCGTGATCATGGGGCAGACTTCCCTGCTGGTGCTGCTGGGGCTGGTGTTGTTCTTGCGGCTGCATCGCACGCGGCCTTACTGGGCGGGCGCGGCGTTGTGGTTGTGCACGCTCAAGCCGCATCTGCTGGCGCCTTTTGGCGTGGCGCTGCTGGTGTGGATCGTGGTCTCGAAGAATTATCGAGTGTTGGGGGGGCTGGCATCGGCGCTGGCGGCGAGTTGTGCGCTGACCGAGGCGATCGATCCGGCGGCGTGGGGACAGTATCTGCACTGGGCGCGAACGTCAGGGATTTCAAATGAGTTTTTGCCGTGCGTGAGCGTGGCGCTGAGGAACGCGATCGATCCGAACGCTGGGTGGATTGCGTTTGTGCCCTGCGCGGTGGGATGCGCGTGGACGCTCGTCTGGTGCTGGCGGCGGCGCGAGCAGTGGGACTGGCTCGATCACGGACTGCTGGTGGTGGTGGTTTCAGTGCTGGTGGCGCCCTATTGCTGGTACTACGATCAGTCGCTGGCGCTGCCGGCGCTGCTGTATGGCGCGGCGCGGACGCAATCGCGCATGCTGCTGGCGGTACTGGCGGGGATTTACCTGGTAGTAACGCTGCAGCCGCTGTACTCGAAGCCGGAGTCGGCGCTGTATGTATGGCCGGCGGTGGCGTGGCTGGTGTGGTATGTGTTCCCAAGTCCCCGGTGGCCAGTTTCCAGTCCACAGTTGCCAGTCCACGGTCCCGGGTCCCCAGTTTCTGGTTGCTAGTTGCTAGTTGCTGGTTTCCAGTCCACAGTCCCCAGTTGCCAGTCCACAGTTGCTAGTTGCTGGTTCCGGGGACTGACAGCTGGGGACTGGCAACTTTGTCATGACCGGAATGTGGAATCGCGACCGGCAGCGTTGCTGAGTAGACTCTGCTCATGGGCCAAACCGAGGCAACGGACGCCATGGGGCGCAAACCCGATTATGCGGACGCCACGGTGGCGGTGGTGTGCGGGCTGGCACTCGCCTTTACGCTGCTGTTCCTCGGCGTGATCCCATTGGCGCGGAACTTGTACGGCGGACGAGACTTTGTCGTCTACTGGTCGACCGGCCAGCAACTCGCGCATCACGCCGATCCGTATGACACGGGGGCGATGGACCGGCTGGAGCACGGGGCCGGCTACGTTGGGAAGGGCACGTTCTACATGCGCAATCCTCCGTGGGGGCTGGGGCTGACGCTGCCGCTGGGGTTCTTCCCTGCCCGATGGATTTCTCTGCCGTGGTCGCTGATGGTTTTCGGGGTAGCGGGGCTTTGTGCGCACCTGATCTGGCAGATCCTGGGGCGGCCGCCGACTCCGCTGCCGCTGCTGGCGTATGCGTTTCCGCCGGTGCTGATGTGCGTAATCATGGGGCAAACCTCGCTGTTCCTGCTGCTGGGGCTGGCGCTGTTTCTTCGTTTCCATCGAACGCAACCATTCTGGGCGGGCGCTGGGTTATGGTTCTGCACGCTGAAGCCGCATGTGTTGCTGCCCTTCGGCGTGGTGCTGCTGCTGTGGATCGTGATGACGCGGAGTTACAAGATTCTGCTGGGCGCGCTGGCCGCGCTGGCGGTGAGTTGCGGCGCGACGGAATTATTGGATCCGGCGGCGTGGATGCAATACGCGCACTGGTCGCGAACTTCAGGAATCTCGGGCGAGTTCATTCCCTGCCTCAGCGTGGCGCTGCGCAACTGGATCAATCCGCGAGCGGCATGGATTGCGTTTGTGCCGGTCGCGATCGGGACGGTCTTCGCGGTGGAGTATTTTCGGCGGCATCGGCACCACTGGGACTGGATGGAGCACGGAAACCTGCTGGTGCTGGTCTCGGTAATGGTAGCGCCGTACTGCTGGGTCTACGACCAGTCGCTGGCGCTGGCGGGAGTGCTGTACGGAGTGAGCCGGACGCGGTCGCGGCCGCTGCTGGCGGTGCTGGCCCTGATGTACGCGGGGGTGATGGTGCAGCCCTCGTTCACGGCGAATCTGGACTCGGCGTTTTATATCTGGCCGTCGATTGCGTGGCTGGTGTGGTTCCAACTGGCGCGGCGATCAGGGCAGAGGGCGGACGTGAAGCCGGTTGCCGTGACGGCAGAAGCTCTGGGATAAGCCGGGCGCGGGTCAGGGCGTTGCGAGCTTCCGCGTGACCTCGATCAGGCTGCGCTTCGCGTCGATCGGCGCAAGGATTTTCCAGGAAAAGCGGGGATTGTTCTCGATCTCGAGACGGAACCAGTCTGTCTGGGAATCGTCGAGGACGAGGAAGGACGGCTGCGCGAAGGTCGCGGAGGTGTCGCGGATGTCGCTCGCAAGATAACCCTGGTCGCGGTAGTTCGCAAGAAGCTTATAGGCGCCGGTGCCCGAGTTGGGTCCGCGCAGGGCTGCGTTCCAGTCGAGCGGGTACTGGGGCGGCGCGGGGTCCTGGTTATAGCGAACCATGGCGAGGAAGTCCTGGAGCCAGTCGCAGACGACGGGGCGGCCGGCGGCAAGCTGGTCGATGCGGGCAACGGGAAGACTCTCAGGGCGGGCGAGCAGCGCGGAGGCGACGGGAAGCAGCAGGAGTGCGCAGGCAAGCACGGCTGCGGCGCGCGGGGCGGAATATGTGGCGGAGTGCTCGAACCAGGCAGCGGCGAGGATCGCGATCCCGATGGCGGTGGGGATGAGATAGCGGCCAACGTAGACGGGCGAAGCGAGATGCGAGACGACGAAGAAGAGAATGGGGGCGGAAAGCAGGGCGAGAGCGACGATGTCGGTGGAGCGGCGGCTGGGCTCGGCGCTGCGCAGGCGGATCGCGGACGCGGCCACGAGCACGAGGATGCAAACCATCGCGCAGGCCCATCCGGCAACGAGGCCGAGGGGATGGTTGCGCAGCGGCGGGAAGTAGATGCCGCCGAAGAGCCAGCCGGAGAGGCCGATGGCGAGATCGGCCACGGTGGGCATGGCGATCCAGGTGTGGGGTTTGCCGACGGCCATGGAAGCGAGAATGGCGGGGATCCACGGGATGAGGGCGAGCCACCCGGCCATGGCCGCGAGATAAACGCGGAGACGGAAGCGGCGCTGGCCGCGGTCGATGACGATGAGCGCGAGGAGCAGAAGGCCGGCATAGAACAGTCCGAGAATGTGACCGAGCACGAGTCCGGCCTGGGTGAGCGCGAGGAGTACGAGATCGCGGGGGCGCGGCTGGGGAATTTCGGCGACGCGAAGAATCCAGGCGACGGCGAGGACAGCGAGGAGCAGATAGAGGCCGTAGCCGCGCGCTTCAACGTTCTGGTCGACGACGAGCAGCGAGGCAAAGAACGCGAAGGCTGCGCCGAGGAAAGCCGCGCGTGCGGTGAAGCGGCGGCGGAGGACGGCGAGCAAAATGAGGAAGGCTGCGCAGACGTCGACGCAGGAGGCCAGGCGGAGAGCCAGCGGGCTTTGACCGAAGAGATGAGCCCAGGGCCACATGGTGAGGTAGAAGAGCGGCATGCCCGCGCCGCCGAGATGCTCTGCTGCGCGCATCAGGTGGACGAGCGAGGGGTCGGCGATCTCGACGCTGGTGAACAGCTCATCGCCGGCAAGCTGCTTTTTCAGCGACCAGAGGATGCAGGCGGCAACGAGCGAGAGGACGCCGAGCAGGGGGGCGATGCGGCGATAGAAAATGCTCTCCTGCGCGGAGGAATGCTGAGGGGCTTCACGAGGGGCAGCGGAAGGCGGGGTCATGGCCGGCGCGAGACCTCGATGAGGCGGCGCGTGGCATCAAGCTGGCGCACGACGGTGAAGGTGAAGCGGGGGTTGGAGGCGATTTCGAGCCGGAACCACGGGCTTTGGGAGTTATCGAGGAGAAGAAACGAGGGACGGCTGAGGATCTCGGAGACATCGCGGACGTTGGGGACGAGGAAACCCTCGCGGCGATAGTTCACGAGGAGATGATAATCGCTGGGCGCAGCGCGTTCGGCGCGAAGGGCCACGGGCCAGTCGAGGGGATACTGCGGAGAATCGGGCCAGGCGCTGTAGCGCACCAAGTCGACGAAATCGTGGAAGTCGTCGCAAACGACGGGACGGCCGGCAGCAAGCTGGTCGATGGGTGCGGCATTGAAGCGCACAGGCGTGGCGAGCAGGACCGAGGCAATGGGAAGAAGCAGGAAGACGATGCTGAGGGCGGCTGCGACTCGTCCGCCGGCGAGACCGAGGTCTTCGAACCAGGAGGCGGCGAGCAGCGCGACGCCGATGGCTGTGGGAATGAGATAGCGCGGGAGCAGGATGGGCTGGGCAAGGTGCGAGACAAGGAAGAAGAGCTCCGGCGCAAGGACGAGGGCGAGTGCAAGCAGGAGCAGCGCACGGCGCGGTGGAGAAACAACGGTGAGGCGGCGCAGAGCGGAGACGACGAGGATGGCGGCGCAGGCGAATCCGCAGAGCCAGGAGAATCCGAAAAGAAGCAGGTGATGCTGGGTGGAGGGCCAGTAGAGGCCGGTGAAGATCCAGCAGGAAAGCGCGGCGAGCAGGCTGCCGATACCGGGCATGGGGAGCCAGCCATAAGGGCGGCCGGCAGCCATGGAGGCGAGGATGGCGGGAATCCACGGAATGAGGGCGAGCCAGCCGGCGGCGAAGCAAAGGTAGACGCGGAGCCGAAAGCGGCGCTGGCACGCGTCCGAGACAACGAGCGCGCACAACATGAGCACGGCGTAGAAGAGCGCAAGAACATGGCCGAGGACGAGTCCAGCCTGGGAGAGCGCCAGCAGCAGGAGATCGCGCGTACGGGGTTTGGGAGTTTCAGCGATGGAGAGCCATTGCGCAACGGCGAGCACGGCGAGGAGCAGATAGAGGCCGTAGGTGCGGGCCTGATGGCTTTCGCCGACGACCATGAGCGAGGAGAAGAATCCAAAAGCAGCGCCGAGGAAGGCGACCGGAGGCGCGAAGCGGCGGCGGAGAGTGGCAAGCAGAATGAGAAATGCGGCGCAGGCCGCGATGCAGGCGCAGAGACGCAGAGAGAGCGTTCCTCGGCCGAAGAGATGGGCCCAGGGCCACATGACGAAGTAAAAGAGCGGCATGCCTCCGCCACCGAGACGTGGAAGAGCGTGGAAGAGGTGCGCAAAGGAGGGGTCGCCAATCTCGATCCAAGTGTAGATTTCGTCGGAGAGGAGCTGGCCGCGCAGAGTGACGATGACGCAGGAGGCGAGCAGAGAGACGACGCCCAGCGCGGGGAAGATCCAGCGGTAGAGCGGGGCACGCTGCCGGGTGGCGTGGGATTGCGAAGATGCGTCGATCGCGGCGGCGGGAGGGTTCATCGGATGCGGAGAGGGTTGCGGGTACGATTTTATTCTCGGGGAGGGACGCGCGGCGCGGGTATGGCTCTTCCGGGTGAGCGGCCCTGTAGACTGAGAATCGCTGCGAAATTTTATTCTCCAGGAGTATCTGCATGTCTGAGGTGAAGATTACGGTTCGTCCGAATGGCCCTTATCGCGTGGAGGGTCCGGTAAAGCTGGTGGACGCGGAAGGACGCGAGTGGGATCTGACCGGGAAGGCCGCGTTTTCGCTGTGCCGCTGCGGCGCGTCGGTGAACAAGCCGTTCTGCGACGGGACGCACTCGAAGATGGGTTTCCAGGCGGCGGAAGCGGCGGTGAGAGCCGAAGAGGGCGGAGCGACCGCGGGTGGCGATCCGAATTTTCCGGTGAAGATCTAAAGACAGGGGATAGGGTTTAGGGATTAGCGTATTAGGGTGTACAGACCATGCGGGCGGCGTTTTTGACGCGCGTCCGCTTTGGTTTTTTGGGACCCTAATCGCTGCGAAGGAAGTGGAGGGTCAGTTCCCTGCTGCGGGGACCGTCCAGTTCGATCAGGATCACGCGCTGCCACGCGCCGAGGACGAGGGAGCCCTGCTCGACGGGCAACGTAAGCGCGGTGCCGATCAGCGAGGACAGGATATGATCGGGCACGTGCTCCGGGTTATGCGGGTGGCGGTAGTGGAGCTTCGGCATCATGGCTTCGAAGGCGTCGAGCATGTCGAGATCGGTGCCGGGGTCGAGGTCGGCCGTGGTGAGCGCGGCGGTGGTGTGCAGGACGTTGAGGCAGGCGATGCCGGAAGCGTTCGGCAGGTGCGACTGCACCGAGTCGGTGATGTCGAGGATCTGGCGCTTACGGTGGGTGGCGACTGTGAAGCGATGCATCGGTTTAAGGTCCAGTCTAACCCGCGGGTCTCATCCCCGCGCGGAGATGAATGACCTTCCACGATGCGCCGGGTTCCTAAGGTGTGGTTGAGTCCGGCTTGCAATCCGATGCAGAGGCGTGAGTTAACTGTTGATAATCATTTGATCCTCAGGTGAAAGGGTGTGCATTGCGCCTTTTTCGGGGCGTGGAGCAGTATGGCACGCCGAGAACGTAATTCGTCACCGAGGAAGCCAATGCCCACGCTCGCTTCGCGAATTCTCTCGCCTCGCCGCCTGTCCGCCTTTCTGCTGCTGCCTCTGCTCTTCCCGGCTGTCCGGATCGCCCAGGCGCAAACCGATCCGGCGATTCCAGCCGGCGACATCCGGATTCATTACTTCCGGCCCGATGGGAACTATCTGGGCTGGACGGTGTATGCGTTCGGCGACACGACGGAACCGAATAATTACGGCGCGGGGCCGGTTGCGGTGACCGGCACGGACAGCTTCGGCGCGTACTTTGACGTGGGCGTTACCGGTTCGGCGGCCAGTGTCGGCATCATCATCCACAACGGCAATACCAAGGATCCGGGCCCGAACGAGTCCGTGGATCCGGCGACCCAGGGCAACGAATACTGGCAGATTTCCGGCAGCGACGTTCTCCAGACGACACAACCGCCGACCATCCAGGCGACGGATCCGCCCATCCCGGCGGGCCATGCCCGGATTCATTACTTCCGACCCGATAACGACTACGCGGGATGGAGCCTCTATCCGTTCTATGCCACCAGCGATCCAACCGGTAACTGGTGCACTACCGAAGACTATGTGACCGGGTACGACAAATATGGCGCTTACTATGACGTGGGCATCAATGCATCCCTCAATGGCGGACAACTGGGATTCATTCTGCATAACTGCCAGACCGGAGTGAAGGATCCGGGCCCTAACCAATACCTGCAGATCACGCAGTACAACGAGGCGTGGACGATTTCCGGCGATCTGACTGTCTATACCACCCAGTCGGTCACCGAATACTCCACTGACCCGCCCATTCCGGCAGGCCACGCGCGCATCCACTATTACCGGCCTGACGGCGACTACTCAGGATGGAGCCTTTACCCCTTCGGGGCGACCAGCGACCCGACCGGCACCTGGTGCACGACCGACGACTACGTTTCGGGATACGACAGTTATGGCGCTTACTATGACGTAGGCATCACCAGCGGGCAGCTGGGCTTCATCATCAACAACTGCTCCACGGGCGTGAAGGATCCCGGCCCGAATCAATACCTGAACGTGCCGGGAAGCCTGGAGGCCTGGGTTGTATCAGGAAACGCGACGGTGTTTCTTGAGGAGCCAACCGCTGCGCAGTTACTGAGCGGGGTTTTCGACCAGCTCCAGGCGTACTGGATCGACGCCAACACCGTGGCCCTGCCGCCGCAGTACTTCCAGTCGGGGTGGACTTATGCCATCAACTACAGCCCCAGTGCGGGCCTGAATCTCACGCTGGCGGGGATTACCGGGGGAAGCACGATCCCGCTCACGCCGTATTCCGGCACCCTGACCGCGAAAGAGCTGACGCGTTATCCGGAACTGGCCGGCTACGCGCTGTTCCGGCTGGCCGGCAACCTGAAGCCGGGCGTGGTGCAGCAGGCACTGAAGAGCCAACTGGTGGTGTCGGCTGTGGATGGCGACGGCACGCTGAAGTACGCCACCGGGATTCAGGATTTTGGCGCTCTCGACGCGCTTTACTATTACAGCGGCCGCCTTGGGGTGGTTTTCCGGCATGACGGCGATCCTTCCTGGTACGACTTCGACGACGACGACAACGTGCCTCTCAAGATCAAGCTGTGGGCGCCGACGGCGCAGAGCGTCTCGCTGCTGCTCTATGACGATCCAACGGATACCGCGCCGGAGCAGACCGTGGCCATGCACGAGCACAACGGGGTCTGGGTGGCGCGCGGCAATTACGACTGGAAGGGCAAGTACTACCTCTTCGATGTGACCGTGTACGTGCCTTCCATGCAGACGGTCGTCAGTAATATCACCACGGATCCGTATTCGGTGGATCTGGCTCTCAACGGGATCATGAGCCGCATCACCGACCTCGACGACGACGCGACCAAACCGGCGGGCTGGGATTTCACGGCATCTCCGCCGCTGGCGTCGCTCAGCGACATGAGCATCTATGAGCTGCACGTGCGCGATTTCAGCGTCGACGATCCCACGGTTCCGGTGAACCTGAGAGGAACGTACGACGCATTCGCCGATCTGAACAGCAACGGCATGCGCCATCTGCGCGAGCTGGCGCAGGCCGGGCTGAAAGCCGTCCATATCCTGCCCAGCTTCCACTTCGACGGGGTCAACGAGGATAAGTCCACCTGGCAGTATCCGAGCGATCTCGCGCAGTATCCTCCGGACGGACAGCAGCAACAGGCGGCGGTAACGGCTCTGGGGAACAATAACCCCTATAACTGGGGCTACAACCCGGTGCATTACATGGCGCCGGAGGGCGCGTACGCGATCAATCCGAACAACCGGGTGCTGGAGTACCGCACCATGGTCGCGGGGCTGCACAGAGCTGGACTGCGGGTGATTCAGGACGTGGTCTTCAACCACACCAGCGCGAGCGGGGAGACCTTCGAGGCCAATCTCGACGAGATCGTGCCCGACTATTATCACCGCCTGGACGCGGACGGCGTGCTGCTCACCGGCTCATGCTGCGCGGATACGGCCAGCGAACATCGCATGATGGAAAAGCTGATGATCGACACGCTGGTGACGAATGCGAAGGAGTACAAGATCGACGGGTTCCGCTTCGATGAGATGAGCCTGCACTTCGTCTACAACATGACGGATATCCAGGCCGCGCTGGACGCGCTTACTCCGGAGAAGGACGGCGTGGACGGAAGCAAGATCTACCTCTACGGCGAGGGCTTCCAGATTGGAGAGACGGCCAACAACGCTCTGGGCCCCAACGCCAGCCAGCTGAACCTCTACGGCACCGGCATCGGCACGTTCAACGACCGGATGCGCGACGGCATTCGCGGCGGCAGCCCCTTTACCGACGAGCGCACCCAGGGATTCGCCACCGGGCTGGCCACCGATCCCAGCGATTTCACTAACTCGAGCATGGGGCAGTCGGCGCAGATTTCGACGCTGCTGCAGGAAGCCGACTGGATTCGCGTCAGCCTCACCGGCAACCTGCGCAACTACAGCTTTATCGACGCTCAGGGGCAGACGACAACCGGGGGCGATGTGAATTACGACGGTCAGCCCGCGGGCTACGCCGCGACGCCCATCGAGGACGTCGACTACTGCTCGGTCCACGACAACCAGACGCTGTTCGACGCCATTCAACTAAAGTCCGCGGCATCGGACACGATCGCCACGCGGGCGCGGCGTCAGGTGGTCGCCGACAGCCTCATCACGCTGGGCGAGGGAATTCCGTTCTACCTGGGCGGCGACGATCTGCTGCGGTCCAAGGACATGGATAACAACAGCTATATCTCCGGGGACTGGTTCAATCAGATCGATTTCAGTTACCGGACGAATAACTGGGGTATCGGCTTGCCCGTGGCCAGCCAGAATCAGTCGCAGTGGCCGATCATGCAGCCGCTGCTGGCCAATCCCGCGCTGGATGCGACTCCGGGCAACATTGCGGATACTGCGAGCGCGTTCCGGGAGTTCATGGCCATCCGGTACAGCTCAGGACTTTTCCGCATGCAGACCTTCAACGAGATTCAGGCCAACCTCAGCTTCCTGAATACCGGGCCCAACCAGATCCCCGGCCTGATCGTGATGAAGCTCGACGAGAACGGCAGAAACTACGGCCCGTACCAGCACATCGTCGTCTTCTTCAATGCGGCGAACAGTCAGATCAGCTTTACCAACTCGGCGCTGGCTGGGTTACATCTGCAGCTCGATCCGATCCAGCAACAATCGAGCGACCCGATCGTGCGGAAGTCGACCTTCAACGCGGAGAATGGAACGGCAACGATTCCGGCGCTCACAACCGCAGTCTTTGTCAGCACGCACTGAGCCCCGGACGGCACGCGCACCGGATTACTGCGGTTGGTTCTGGTCGTCCTGCGGCTTGTTGTTGTCTTTCTTGCCGAAGAGGCGAGACCAGAAGCCGCGCTTCTTCTTCTTCTGATCCTGGTTCTGATCGGCGGGCTGGTTCTGCGCCTGGGCGGGC
>JBATVK010000090.1:0-34213 GCA_049671725.1 Acidobacteriaceae bacterium | reverse complement strand
CCCACTGCCTCGTCGTGCGCTCGATCGCGCGCCTCGCCATTCCGCGCGGCCTTCCCGGCGCGTGGCTCCCTCCCGGATTTCTCTTTGAGCCGGCCGACGATGCCGATCCCGCCACTCTCGAAACGTTCCCCGGCGTTCTGACCGCCTGCACTCTCGCCATCGCCGAGACGGGAACCATCGTCCTGCAATCGACGCCTGGCCTGGGTCCGCGCCGACTCTCGCTCGTCCCCGACTACCACCTCTGCGTCGTGCTCGACAGCCAGGTGGTCGACACCGTCCCTGAGGCGCTCGCGCAGCTCTCCGCCACCGCCACGCTGCCCACGACTTTTATCTCCGGGCCATCGGCCACGTCCGACATCGAGATGACCCGCGTCCGCGGCGTCCACGGACCGCGCACGCTTGAGGTCGTTCTGGTCGAGAGTTAAGTGGACAGTGGACAGTCCCCAGTCCCCAGTGATCAGTCCCCAGTGGAAAGTCCCCAGTTGAGAGTCCCCGGTGGACAGTCACCGGGCCCGAAATTTCATCCTTTTTTAGTCGTCGTCGCCGTCACCGTTGGTGTAGGCCTCAGGGTCTTTGGGGTGGAGGAGCTGATAGGGGACCGGCTTGTTCCCCATGGCGTCCTTCCAGAGGATGATGTTCAGCTCGCGGGTGGGGGCGCGGTCTTCGTGGGTGAAATCCATCTTCGCTGATTGTTTGGCTCCGACGGTTTTCGGGGTGTTCGCGGTATAGATGAGGCCGTTGTCGCGGTTGATGTAGTCGGCGTTGAAGGGCGGCTGATCGCCGGCGCCGGAGAACTCGGGGGACATGAGGGGGGCGAAGGCGTCGTTGTTGTTCATGGGCGGCGCGCCGAGCAGGGTGAGGATGGTGTGGACGGCGCTGACCGTGGTGTAGAAGTTGTGGTCGATGTACGGCGTGGGATTGCGGGGCGCGTATTTGCTGACCACCAGGCAGATGGAGCGGTGAGCGTCAACGTGATCGGCGCCGTCCTGGGCGTCGTCTTCAAGAATGACGAAGGCGGTGGAATCCCAGTAGGGGGAGTGGGAGACGGCGTCGACGGCGCGGCCGACGGCGAGATCGTTGTCAGCGACAGAGGCGAACGGGGTGGGGCCGCCGGGACGCGTGCCGGCGGTGTGATCGTTGGGCAGGCGCAACATGATGAAGGACGGCATGGTGTCGTGGCCGTTTTTCAGGTCCGCAACCCACTTGTTGAAGACGGTGATGAACTCGCTGGCGCGGAGCTGATCGGGGAAGCTGAGCCCGAAGTCGGGAAAGTTGGGATCGAAGTGGCCGACGAGCTGAGGCTTGGTGGCGATGTCCTTATAGATATAGGGAATATTCCAGGGATACTGGCTGATGCCGCCGCCGTAGTTGGCGGGGATGGGATCGCCCTTGCGGATGAAGGGATGCGGGCAGGGATGGTGGCCTTCGGGGGTGCCGCTCTGCTGGGGGAGCTGGGCCTTCTGCATGGTTCCGACTTCGTCGCAGTACTCGGTGGAGATGAATTCGCCGAAGTGGTAGAGGGAGATGTGGTGGCGGGCGAGATCGGTCCACATATAGCCGGAGCCGGGGGCATCGACGTCGGGGATGTGCTCAAGGAGCGGGTAGCCGCCTTCGACGACGCCTTCGAAGTCGTAGACGCGCTCGTGGCCGCGGTAGCCGATCTGCCAGGTGCGCTCGTTGTAATCGCTGTCGATGGCGGCGGTGGACCAGACGTGGCCGTCGCCGGAGACTTCGCCGGAGTCGTAGAAGTTGTCGAGGACGCCGAACTGGCGGGCGAGGGCGTGCTCGTTGGGGGTGATCTTTTCGCCGTACATGGCGAGAGCGGCGTCGCTGTCGCCGACACCGAGGTCGCCGAGGATCTGATCGTAGGTGCGGTTCTCTTTAATGATGTAGATGACGTGCTTGATGGGATCGCCGCCGTTGCGGAAGGCGACGGTCTTTTGGGCGGCGTGCATCATGTTGCTGTCGACCACCTGGCGGGTGAGGTCGTCGAGATTGGCGCGGGCCTGAGCGATGTTAATGGTGGCCAGCGAGCCGTGAAGGAGCGTGGGGATGTAGGTGCAGGGACGGTCGAGGCGGTGCGTCTGATCGGGCGCGGGGTGGGCCGCTTTGGGCTGGGGAAAATCGTTCGGGCCGGAGCCGGTGCCTTTGGCGGTGGCGACGTAGAGATGCGCGGCGTCGACGGCGAGCGCGGTGGGATACCACTCGGTGGGAATGAATCCGATGGGGCTGGGCGACGCCTGGGTGGTGGCGGGCGCGCGGAGATCGATGAGAGCGACGGCGTCGGAGCCGGAGTTGGCGACGTAGAGCGTGGAACCGTCAGGCGAGACGGCGACAGCATCGGGCATGGCTCCGAAGAGGGTCTGGCCGGGCAGGCGGGTATCGTAGAGCGCGGCGAGATGCATGCGGCGGCCCGAGACATCGATGGCGGCGACGGCGTCGCGATTGGCAAGGGCGACGTAGAGACGGCGGCCATCCGGCGAGAGGGTCATGGCGATGGGGTGGGAGCTGGGATCGACGTCGCGCTTCGGCGGCAGCAGCCTGAGGCGCTGAACGACGCGGCCGGTGCGGAGATCGAGCTGGGCGACGGCAGAGCCATTCCACAGAGAGACCCAGGCGCGGCGGCCATCGGGCGCGGCCACGGCGGCGACGGGGTAGGTGCTGGGGATGACGGGGCCGCTGGAGAGATCGAAACGAGTGAGGAGCTTGCCGGTGGAGGCGTCGAGGAGGACGGCGTCGTCAGAATATTCGTCGGCGACGAGGATTTTTTCGGGGCCGTGCGCGGAAGGCACGACGGCGAGGCCCGCGGGCGCGGGGATGGCGTCGGATTCGGGGGTGGGGAGATCGCCGTGGTGCTGGATCTGGTCGCCTTCAAGCGCGCGAAGCGGAACGGGCAGGACGGCATCGGGAGCGAGCGTGGGCGCGGCGTCGCCGGAAGCGGGCGTGAAGCGGTAGACGACGACGGCGTTGCCGGTTTCATTGGGCTTGCCGCCGCTGGGGGCGCTGAGGGAATCGAAGGAGACGTAGAGACGCGAGCCATCGGCAGAAAAAGCAATGCCGGAGTACATGGTCTGCGGATCGAGGACGGTGGTGCGCGGATCGGGGAAGTCGGTGAGCTTGCCGGTGGCGGTGTCGAGGATGGCGATGGACTGCTCGTAGTTGGACTCGACGGTGCCGAAGCCGGCGTTGACGAAGGCGAGGTAGCGATGGTCGGGCGACCAGGCGGCGGACATGGGCAGGCTGTTGAGCTGCTGCGGGGAGCCGGGGACGGGTGCAAGGATCTCCTTGCTGGAGGGGAGGTGGATGGGCGGATGCGTACTTTGAGCGGCGGCGACGGCGGCGAGCAGGAAAAGCGAAGGGCAGAGGGCGCGCAGAGGGCGGCAAGTCATGGCAGGAATATCGTCTCCGGTGGGGGTTACAAATTTGTAAAGGAGGGCCGGGGCTGCGGAGTTCAGGATACGCCCTGCCACCCCAGCCAGCGAGCGAGCTCGCCGGGGGCACTGGGAAACAGTGAGCAGTGATCCGTGATCAGGAGACGGCGGGGGTGGGGGCGAGCGATCCTGCGGAAATCCCACCCTGTCACCAGACTGCGGCGACAAGGGTGGGGCACCCGGCGGATTGCCCGCGAAAGTCGCCGAGTTGTTGGTTCATCCATGGAGAACCGCGCAAGGTGGGGGTGTGGGTTCGAGCGGTTCGCGGCGGGGATGCATCCTACGTAAAATGCCCGGCAAACGGGCGGGGGTGATTCGATGGCGCCAATGAAAAAGTGTGCGCACCCGGCGTGCACCTGTATGACGTCGGAGAAGTATTGCAGTTCCTACTGCAAAGACAAGGCCGCAAGCGTCGAAATTTCGTGCGGATGCGGCCATGCGGGTTGCACCGGCCATCTGTAGCCGGCGGACTCGCCCGGATCGCTGGCTCCGCTGAGCCGCTGGCAGCGGCGATGGGAGTTCTTTGTGTTCGGGAGCGAGGCTCTCGCGTCGGGTTCAGGGTCACCCGGTCCGAGACTGTTCGACGTGTGCGTCAGTTCGGGGACGGCGGTTCAAGATGGTCGATCACGACGATCTGCACCGGTCCCTTGGAGGCTTCGAGTTTGAGCCCCAGCTGCTCCTGGAGGGCGGTGAAGAGTCCCGGCGCGTCGGAGGCGGAAGGGGTGCCGTCGGCGCCTTTCGGGGCCATTTCGGCTGCCGCGGGCGTCCAGTCGAGGTAGTAGTCGTATTTGCCGGTGAGCCCGGTTTTGTCGACGATGAGGCGTCCTCCGACTTCTTCCTGGGGGGTGAGCATCTGGGCCAACTCGTCCATGGTTCCAGCGGAGACGCTCATTTCAACGCCGGTGGACGTCGCGCGCATCATGGTCATTCCGTGCGTGGGTTTATGCGGCAGCGGGGTGGAGAGGTCGGGCGGAGTCGGCGGAGCGGGCGGCGCCGAAGGGTCTGCCCCAGGCGGGGGCGGAGGCGCGGGAGCAGCAGGGGCGACGGGAGCTGTGGCTTGCAGCTTCGGGCCGCCTTTGGCCACGACCAGATCGTAGGTGGGCAATTCCCGGGTCTCGACGTGCATCTTCAACTGGAAGCGGTCGCGCAGCAGAGACTGCATCATCAGAGCCATCTCGCGCTGCTTGTCATCCCGCGACAGGGTCTTGAGGCGCGCGGCTTCCGCCGGATCCATCCTGGCCTCGACGTCGAAGCTCTGATCGAGAAGCGCCTGCGGGCCACCAACGAGCTGGGCGTCGGAATTGGCTCCGTAGGCGTTGCGGATGATCTGACGGAGGGTGACGTTTTCGACGCGGTAGCCGTCGGGCATCCACTGGATTCGCATCATGCGTGTACCAGCAGGCGTGGGCTTGATGGTGGCTACCTCAAAGGTGGGCAGCGTTTCGCCGTCCTTAGGAAGGGTGAGCTGGGCCTGTATCGGCAACAGGCTCAGAAGGCCGAGCACTGCGAGGCCGGCAAAAACTCGAGAGACGGGGTTCCTCAGCAATCGCATAGCACGATCCCCCGGTGCGATGGTCATTAGTATAAGGCGGCGTGAAGCGCGGGTTCGAGGGTGTTGGGTTGTCAGTCCCCAGTCCCTAGTCCCTAGTCCCCAGTCCCCAGTCCCCAGTTGCCAGTTGTCAGTCCCCAGTTGCCGGTGGCCGGTGGCGAGAAGAGGCCTCCGGTTAGCGGGTTAGCACGGCCTCCTTCCACTCTGGCTAAGAGAAGGCTCAAAAGACGAACGGGAGACTGGAGACTGGGGACTGGCAACTGGGGACCGGCGACTGGCGCACCCGGCTTACAAAAGTGTTACAGCCGACAGAGGGAGGTCGCTGCTAGGGTAAAAAGTGCGGCGCTCCAACCCGAAGCGGCGATGAACGAAACTATCCCCGAGAAGAGACGAATTTTTCCCATGCCCCTGGAATTGGAAACTGCAGTGCCCACCGCGATCGTGGACGAAGTTGAGGCCTCACCCGCCGCGAACGTTCCTGCGAAACTGATCGCTCCATCGAAATCTCTGCCAAAATCTCTGCCGAAAAACGAGACGCACCCCATGCCGCAGCTGGGGCGCAAGTCGCAGTCGGGCGTGAACTGGGTGACGGCGCCGTTTATGGTGATCTTCCACGCAGGCGCGATTGCGGCCCTGTTTTTCTTTACCTGGAAGGCGCTGATCTGCGCGCTGGTGCTGTGGGTGCTGGCGACGAATGTCGGCATCGGGATGAGCTATCACCGGCTGCTGACGCACCGCGGGTATCGCGTGCCGAAGTGGCTGGAGTACGTGCTGGCGGTGTGCGGGACGCTGGCGCTGGAAGGCGGGCCGATCTTCTGGGTGTCGCTGCACCGGGTACACCATCAACTGTCGGATCACGAGGGCGATCCGCATACGCCGCATGAGGGCGGATGGTGGGCGCACGCGGGATGGATTTTGATTGGGGACTCGCTGAGCGGGGAAACAGAGGCGCTGGCGCGCTACGTGCCGGACCTGATGCGCGACCGCTTCTACGTGTGGCTGAGCAAGTACCACTGGGTTCCGCTGGTGGTGGTGGCGGTGGCGCTGTATGCGATTGGCGGATGGCCGTGCGTGCTGTGGGGGATCTTCCTGCGGACGACGCTGGGGCTGCACGCGACGTGGCTGGTGAATTCGGCGACGCACATGTGGGGATCGCGGCGCTTCCAGACGCGGGACGACTCCAGGAACAACTGGTGGGTGGCGCTGATCACGGGCGGCGAGGGATGGCACAACAACCACCATGCGCATCCGGTGAGCGCGCGGCACGGGCTGAAGTGGTACGAGCTGGATCCGAATTTCTGGGGAATCTGGCTGCTGGAGAAGGTAGGGCTGGCGCAGGAGATCAAGACGGCGCGATTCGATCCGAAGAATCCACGGCCGGCTGGCGCGTAAGGGATCTCAGGGTTGTGGCAAAGCCGTTCGCTGACGCGAGCGGCTTTTGTTTTTGGGGAGCCGGCGGGGGCTCAATCCCGGCCTGGGTGGGTGATTGGCGAATCGGCCACCCGAATTCATGAAGCGGAGGCCGCGCCGCCGGCATCGAAACGCCCGTGGAGGATTGTGCCATGCAAGCTGCGGTCGTTCCAGCTGTGAACAGCACGTGGACGGTGAAAGACGTTCCACAACCTCAGCCCGGCCCGAACCAGGTGCTGGTGAAGATGCATGCCAGCGGCATCTGCTACACCGACGTCCATCAGACGCTGGGGCATTTCCCGGGGCCCTTCCCGCGCATTCTCGGCCATGAGCCGGTGGGCGAGATTGTCGCCGTTGCGCCCGACGTCACCACGCGCAAGGTGGGGGATCGTGTGGGCAGCGCGTGGATTCAATCGACGTGCGGGCGCTGCGAATGGTGCCAGCGCGGCCGCAGGATGTTCTGTCCGGATATGAATGCGACGGGGGTTCAATCGCCAGGCGGGCACGCCGAGTACATGCTGATGCATGCCGACGCGACGTTTCTGATTCCGGAGAAGGTTTCTTACGAGCAGGCGGCGCCGATTTTCTGCGCGGGCTACACGGTTTACAGCGGGCTGCGCTGGGCCGATCCGCAGCCGCATGAGCGCGTGGCGGTGCTGGGGATCGGCGGGCTGGGGCACCTGGCGGTGCAGTACGCGAAGGCCGCGGGCTTCGAGACCATCGCGGTTTCGCACTCGCCGGACAAGGACAAGATGATCCGCGATCTGGGCGCGGATGAAATTGTGCGCGACGGCAAGGGGCTGGCGGCGGCCGGAGGCGCGGATGTGATCCTGAGCACCTCGAATTCGGCGAAGGCGATGACGGACAGCATCCAGGGGCTGCGGCCGGATGGCCGGCTGGTGACCATGGGCGCCGACGTGGAGCCGATTCCCGTTTCGCTGGGCGAGCTCATCATGAAGCGCATTCGCATCGTCGGCAGCCAGCAAAACGGGCCGGAATATCTCTACGAAGCGCTCGATTTCGTGGCGCAGGGAAAAGTGAAGACGGTGGTGGAGACGTATCCCCTGGCCGAGGCGGCGAAGGCCTACGATCGCGTGGCACAAGGCAAGGCGCGATTCCGCGCTGTGCTGACCATGTAATCGGCGACTCGAGCCCGCTGGAAGCGGCGAGGTCTGCGCGGGGGCATCCACGCGAGCGCGTGGAATCGGAGCGGGCTGGGTCTGCTACTCTGACGGATGATTTCCCTGCCCAAAGTTGAACTGCACCTGCACCTCGACTGCTCGCTGAGCTATGCCGCGGTGGCGCGGCTGGATCCTTCCATTTCCCGCGAACAATATGACGCGGAGTTTATTGCGCCGCCGCAGTGCGCGAGCCTGGCCGATTTTCTGACGCGCGCGCCGCGGGGATTCCAGCTGATGCAGACGCGCGCGGCGCTGAGGCTGGTGACGGAGGACCTGTTCGAGCAGCTGGGGGCGGACGGGGTGATCTACGCGGAAATTCGGTTTGCGCCGCTGCTGCACCTGCTGGAGGGGCTGACGGCGGAGGCGGTGGTGGAGACCGTGGATCGGGCGACCGAGGCGGCGATTGCGGCGACGGGGATCGAGGCGCGGCTGATCCTGTGCACGCTGCGGCACTTCAGCGCGGAGCAGAGCATGGAAACGGCGCGGCTGGTGGAGCAGTTTCGCGGCAGCCGGGTGACGGCGCTGGATATTGCCGGGGACGAGGCGGGCTATTCGCTGGATGCGCATGTGGCGGCGTTCCGCTACGCGGCGGAGCGCGGCCTGGCGAAGACAGCTCATGCGGGCGAGGCGTGCGGCGCGGCGAGCGTGTGGGAGACACTGCAAAAGCTGGAGCCGTCACGCATCGGGCATGGAGTGCGAAGCGTGGAGGACGCGGCGCTGGTGGAGAAGCTGCGGCGGGAGCAGATCCATCTGGAGCTGTGCCCGACGAGCAACGTGCAGACGCGGGCGGCGGCGAGCTATGCGGAGCACGCGGTGGATCGGCTGTATCGCGCCGGGGTTTCGCTGGGGATCAACACGGACACGCGGACGATCACGAATGTGACGCTGGAGCAGGAGTACGCGCGGCTGCGGGAGCATTTTGGGTGGGGCGACGAGGAACTGCGCGCGTGCAATCGCGCGGCGCTGCGGGCGGCCTTTGTGGAGGAGCCGGTGCGGGAGAGGCTGATGAAGAGGCTGGGGGATGAGTCGGAGACTGTGCGCAATCCTCGCGCTGCGCGTGACGGTGCAGCCCAAAAAACCTCTTGACAGAAACGAAGACCCTGTGGCCAAATACCCGACACTGCCCCTGACGGCGTCGCGTTCCAATCTGTCGCGTTTGACGACAGCTGCAACCGCAGGTGTTCATCGCCCTGCCGGGCCACCGGCAAGTGACGGGCGAGGCTGAAGGCAGATCGCTCAAAGTCATCTGTGCAAAGCGGTTCCTGATCCGGGAGGTCCGAATGAAGACTTCATGGCGACCGTCGGGGTATTCACTTCTGGAAAGCATGCTCGCCCTGGTGGCGGGTTTCTTCGCGCTTCTGGCTCTTGTCCGGGCGGACTGGCTGGAGTCCTTTGGCGTCAACCTGGATTACGGGGATGGCGCTCTCGAGTGGGCCGTCCCGCTGGCAATGGCGCTGATCGCGGTGGTTCTCGGCGGGAGAGCTGTCCGTGGCTGGCGCATCGACTTCGCCAGGGCGATCCGAGCGCGAAGCTGACAACCCAGGGGGCGCACTATGGACGTAACAATTTTTGACGCCGTCAACTTTGGCGGGCGCAGCGCGACCCTGGCTGTGGGGGAGTACCCGCTTTCCGCCTCCGGCGCGCCTCTGGATCAGGTCGCCTCCATCCAGGTTCCGGCGGGGATGGTGGCGCTGGTCTACGAACTGGCCGACAGCGCGGGCGGGTACGGGCGCTCCGCCGACCTGATGGAGAATTATGCCGATGTGTCGACGCTGGGGCTCGCCGGCATCGCCTCCATCAATGTTTTTCTCGCCGAGCGCGAGGCCCCGTTGATCGAGGCGATGATCGCGCGAGGCCCAGCGTCAGCGCCAACCTCAGCGCCAGGGCCGGTGGCAGCGCCTGGGGCAACGCCTGAGCCAGCTCAATTACGAGCTCCAGTTGGAGCCCCCCTGCCGAGCCCGGAGTTGCAGCAATTCTGGGTTCGTGGAGCAGTGGTGAACGAGCAGTATGTTGCCGGCCACTGGCAGGTGCTCAGCGCACAGCCGTCGGCGCCTGGCCCGGCAGTGGTTTCGCCGGGACCGCTCCCCCACCTGCTGCACATCACCACGATCCAGGGCCAGGACATGACCAACCCGGCGTTCAACACCTCCTCCAGCAACTGGTCGTCGCAGGTGGTGGGAGGAACGGTTTTTGACGGCTCCAGCAGCCACCCCCTTGAGTGGGTATCGGTGCTGAATCCTACTGTGGAACAGGACGACGAAGTCGGGGTGGCGGGGTTTGCGCTGGCAGTCGAGCTCGCGGGCGCGGATCTGCCGTTCACACACCCCTTCGGCGGCGATTTCGAATTTCAGATTGTTCCGGACGCGGGGTACACGAACCTGCTGGCGCCGTCGAATCATCCCCCTGCAAATTCGAATACAGACTCGGAAATCAGCGAGGCCTTCAGCCAGATGCGCGGGGCGGGGCTGCCCGAGATTGGCGCTTTCGCTATGGAAGTGGAAGCGGGCCTGGTGCCCGAACCCTATCGAGCGGTCGATGGCGACCGGGTGGCGGTGTACGGGCGGTGGATTGTGGATGCCGGACACAATGACTTCCACACTGAGATCCACCCTCCGCTGTTGCTGGCCCGGGCGCAGGTGGTCAATGCCCAGGGCGCACAGGTCTATCCGGATGCCGGCGCGATAACGCTCATGCAGCTGTGGGGCCGCCCATACCAGGCCGCGCAGAAGTACACCGATGGCAGCAGCACGAATCTTTGCATGCAGGATTACATCACGAACATCGCCGAAACGCTGGGGGACATCGTCGCGAATCCGCCCGTCTTTTCCAAGCCGTTCGACGGAGTCCATCTGGTGTCGTTCATCGTGCGGCCTCCGGTGCCCACACCACCGCCGGCCAGACCGATTGTGCTCGGGCCCGCGCACCTGGAGTGCAGCTACAGCTTCACGACGAACAAGTCCTGTGGCGTGCAGGTTATACAGTCGTACACCGATCCCAACGCCGTCGAGGTGATTCTGGCGCTGAACTCGGTACTCTATCCAACTCTGCCGGAGCCGCCCTCCACGAAGGTGGCGTGGAGCATCGACGCTCTTAAGTCGAACATCCCGCCGGATCTGAGCGCGCTGACGAGCTTCCTCGTCGGCGTGGTGACCGACTATCAGAAGGCTGTACACGGGGGCAACCTGTACGTCCGCACTTACAACCCGCTTCCGGCGCCGGACGTCACCACGCATGCGGTGCCCTTCACGCCGCTGGCCAGCCTGCCGCAGTCGCAGGTGAATGTCGACGACACGCAGCCGTTCCCGATTGTCGGCTGGCTGAAGCTGCAGTGGGTGCACACTTCCTCGATTGTGGTGGATGGCGGATTACACCAGGTGGCATCGGCTGAATCCGCTCAGGCGTAGCTGCATCACGCCGGCGAAGAGGTTCGCCGCGGCGGGACGCAGCGCTCTGCGCGCAGAGTCGCGCATGCCGGGTCCAGGGCACCGGTTCAATGGGTTGCGATGAGCCCATCCGCGATTCGCCTTCGGCCAACATCCGGATACAATCTCCTCCGTGACCGGAGAGCGCTGGGCTCAGCTGGGAATCACGGTGCAGTTCCTCATCGTGGTGAGGACGCTGGGTGAGATTTTCCGGCTTCGCCACATCCATGGCCCGGGGTTTTCTCCAGCGCTCGCTATGCCATATGTGGGCGGCGCTTTGATCGCGGCCTGCTGCTGCTGGGCAGGCGTCATCCTGTACTTCTTCCGGCGCTATATTCTGTGCGCCGCGGTCGCGGCGCTGACCGTCCTCGTGTTGCTGGTATACAAAATTGGCATCATTGGCAGGTAGTGGCCGGCTACTCTCCCGAAGGAACGGCGAGCCGAGGCGGCAAGGCCGCGGCGCTGCGGGCGGCGTTTGTGGAGGAGCCGGTGCGGAAGAGATTGATGGCGCGGGTGGAGGAGTTGGGGTAGTCGTCAGCGTGGCCTCAGCGGCAGGAACCGCGTTTCCTGCGATCGGCGGACGAAATTTTCAGGGCTGGTCTGCGTAGAACGTGTAGGTCGCGGAATAGCGAACGCGCACGGTCTTTCCCACATCGCCAGGGCTGTGACAGCCGCTCGCCGCGGGCACACCGCCGCGCGTGCCGGTCCTGCGAATGAAGGTCACCTGCGCCAGGCTGCCGGTTGCCGATCCGGCTTTGGCGCGCAGCAGCAACCATGCCACCGAATGCGGATCGGGCGAGGGCTGGCTGGCCACCAGTTCGCCCAGCACCTGGCTTCCGTCATTCAGCTTCCAGGTGGGTCCGGCAAAGTGGGTGCCGATCTGCCGGCCCGCGGCGTTCAACAACCTGGCATCCGGCCCTTTCAGGGTCCACTTTGCCCCATCCGGCGTGGCAGTGCAGGTATAGATCTGCGCACCCTCGCCTTTTGCGGTCAGGATCGGTCTGGCTCCCGCCGGAACACGAATCGAGCCGCCCGGCTGCTGCGCGCAGACCGGCAAAATATTCCCTGCGACGAGGATGAGAACCGCTGCAAGCCAACGCATCCCGAGAGCATAGCACTTGCATACTCCGCTCGGGATGACAGTTTTTTCTCTTAGCTAAGAGGGGCGAGGATGTGGACGAACGGCGGGCTCTCAGGGGCTGAAGCCCGGTTCGTCTGGCGGCTGTTTCGGCACGGCTAAACAGCTTGCGGGAAAAGCCGTCCAGGGCTGCGAACGGAAAAGCATCCCTCAGCGGCTAAAGCCGCATTCCATTTGCGCAGTTTACGGCACAGCTGAAGCTGTGCCCCTTCAAAGCAACCACATTTTTCTGCAAGCTGTAAAGCTGTGCACCTTCAAAGAATTGAATTCCGCAAGCTGTAAAGCCGCGCCCCGGGGCGAAGTGGACTCGCTGCATCGATCCCATCCTGTCGCAACAGCGGCGACAAGGGTGGGGCATCCGGCGATTCCTGCGAAGATCAGGGCTGCCGGTTGAGGGTGAGCAGCGCATCGAGCCCAGCGATGTCTCCGAGAACCCAGAGACTGGAGATCAGTCCATCTTTGGAGTCAAACAGGGCAGCTCCCATCCACTGAACAGCCTTACCGGTCGGCTCAAAGCCGCGGAATGGCGCCACATGAACACCGGAAAAGCGCATTTTTGCGAATGCCCGGCCGCGCTCGCTGACGCACTCGAGGATTTCGCAGCGATAGCCGGCGAGCGCCTCGCGTACAGCGCATACATAACCGCCAAATGCCTCCCGCCCCACGAGCTCGCTCCCAAGAGACCCTCGGAACTCAAAATTTTCCGTTAACAAATCGGGAATGGCAGACAGGTCGCCCGTGTTCCAGATGCGCTCATAAAAAGCGTTGACGAGTTCTCGTGGATTTGGATCTCGCGCCATGATCTCGATCTCAGGCTACGGCGCACGGTCAGGCGGCCCCGGATCGCCGATTCACTCGTTGCGGCCTTAGTATTCGCCGCCCTGGTTGCCGTAGGCTAAATTGTCGAAGCGGGTGCAGCGGGCGACCCAGGCTAACTCGATGGAGCCGGTGGGGCCGTTGCGCTGCTTGGCGACGATGATCTCGGCCTTGTTGTCGGTGTCGGGGTCGGGCTCGGCGTCGCGGTTGTAGTAGCTCTCGCGGTGGATGAAGGCGACCACGTCGGCATCCTGCTCGATGGAGCCGGACTCGCGCAGGTCGGAGAGCAGGGGCTTCTTGTCGCCGCCGCGCTGCTCGGAGGCGCGGGAGAGCTGGGAGAGCGCGATGACCGGGATGTCGAGCTCCTTAGCGAGGGCCTTGAGGCCGCGGGAGATGGCGGAGACTTCCTGAGTGCGGTTCTCGTAGCGGCGGGCGCCGGGGCCCATGCTTCCGGCGGACATGAGCTGCAGGTAATCGATGACGATGAGGTCGAGGCCGCCCTGGGACTGGCGCAGGCGGCGGGCCTTGGCGCGCATTTCGGTGAGGGAGATGCCGGGAGTGTCGTCGACGTAGATGCGGGCTTCGACGAGGCGCTCGAGGGCGTTGGTGAGCTTGTCGCGGTCTTCGCGGAGCAGGAAGCCTTTCTGGATCTTCTGCGAGTCGACCAGAGCTTCCGAGGCCAGCATGCGGCGGAGCAGAGACTCCTTCGACATTTCGAGCGAGAAGACGGCGACCACGTGGCTGCCCTGGATGGCGACGTTCTGCGCAATGTTGATGGCCAGAGCGGTTTTGCCCATGGAGGGGCGGGCGGCGATGATGATGAGCTCGGACTTCTGCAGGCCGCTGGTCATGCGGTCGAATTCGGTGAAGTGGGTGGCGAGGCCGGTGACCTCGCGGCCCTCCTTATAAAGGTTGTCGATGTTGCGGAAGGAGCCGGCGACGATGTCGTGGACGGAGGAGAAGCCGCGGGTGATGCCCTTCTCAGTGACTTCGAGGAGAGAGGTTTCGGCGGCGTTGAGGACGTCGAGGGCGTCTTCGCTCTGGTCGGCGGCGCGGGAGATGGCCCCGGAGCAGACCTGGATGAGCTGGCGGAGGAGGGACTTGTCCTTGACGATGCGGACGTATTCCTCGATGGAGAGGCGGCGGGGCAGGCCCTCGGTGAGCGAGGCGAGCCAGGCGACGCCGCCGACGGACTCGATTTCCTTGCGGCGGGCGAGCTCTTCGGAGAGGGTGACGATGTCGACGACGTGGTTCTGATCGATCAGCTCGCCCATGCGGGCGAAGACGCGCTGATGGGCGGTGAGCGCGAAGTCTTCGACGCGGATGGTGCTGGCGGCTTCGGAATAAGCGTGGTTGTCGAGAAGGATGGCGCCGAGGATGGTGCGCTCAGCGTCGAGAGAAGCGGGCAGGCCGCGTTCGAATTCGATATCGGGAGTGGACGCCATGACGGAGTTGCTGGTGGCTGGTTGCTGGTCCCCAGTTGCCAGTCCCCAGTTGCCAGTGACTGGGGACCTGGGACTGGAAACTGGTTGCTGGCAGTTCCAGTGTAGGGGGATTTGGGGATGGAGTGAGGAGAATCCGGACGCGGAAACCATAGGCGATGTGTTGAAAACCGGGCGGCGGCGGGGTGCAAAAGCCGGGACCGGCGGCGAGCGTCTAAAATAGAAGCATTCCCCCGGGATGGATGGAGTTATGAAGAATTTTGTATGGATGGCGGCGCTGGGGTTCGGTCTGTGCGTCGCAGGAGTGGCCCAGGGGCAGCAGGCGGAGTCAGCCGCACCGGGACAGACGAAGCCGCCGGAAGTGCTGCAGTTCCAGGGATACGAAGATCAGTGGAGCAAGGCGGTGGTGAACGCCGACCAGTACACGATGGAGAATTTGCTGTCTCCGGTGTACGTGGGGATCTCCGCGGCGGGCGATGTGAGCACGCGGAACCAGCAGATCGCGGACCTGTTCGACAAGTCGGTATCGCCGGTGAGCATGGAGCAGCGGGTGGTGAGCGTGCGCATGTTCGGCGACATGGCGGTGGTGAGCGGAACGTACATTCTGAAGTGGCACACCGATGGGCGGAACCGCGAGGAGCGGGGGATCTTTACGCACGTTTACGCGCACCAGCGCGACCGCTGGGAGTGCGTGAACGCGCAGCGGACGCCGGTGGTGGAGGTGACGCCGGGGTCGGGGAAGAAGAAGAACCAGGCGAAGAGCAACGCGGAAGAGCCGTTCCACATTCCGCTGTTCTATAAGGGCAAACCTTCGACGCAGCCGAATACGGCGCAGAATTCCAATGTCCCGCAGAACTGAAGAACAGGGATTAGGGTTTACGGGTTAGGGTTTAGGATGCGATCGCGGGTTATTGATTTTGTGCCCTGATGACACCCACACGACCGATCTGGGCTGAGATTTCCAGACAAAAACTGATCCACAATTTCCGGCTGCTGCGCCAGAGCGCGGGCGCGGAGGCTGAGACTGTGGCCGTGGTGAAGGCCAATGCCTACGGGCATGGTCTGGAGGCGTGCGCGCGGGCGATGGCCGAGAACGGCGCGCGGTGGTTTGCAGTGACCTGCGTGGAAGAAGCCGTGACGCTGCGGGCGGTGTGTGCCGAGCAGCGAATTCTTGCGCTCTCCGGCGTTTGGCCTGGCGAGGCGGAGGCGGTGCTGGAGCACGGGCTGACGCCGTCGGTGTGGGACGTGAGGCATCTGGAGTTGCTGGAGGATGCGGCGCGGCAACGGGGCTTCAGCGCGGGGACGGTCGCGGTCCATCTGGAGATCGATACAGGAATGTCGCGGCAGGGCGTGCAGCCGGAGAACCTGGAGCCGCTGCTGGCGCGGCTTGGCGAGGGGTCGCCGCTGCGCGTGGAAGCGGTGATGACGCACTTTCACTCTCCGGACGATGGGGAGGCGACAGCCGGGCAGATGCGGCAATTTGCAACCGCGGTGGATACGATTGTGCGGAGCGGGATCCGGCCGGAGTTTCTGAGCGCGGGGAGCTCGGCGGATGTTTTGTCGCAGACGACGGGGGCGGTGACGGATCTGGCGCGGAGGATCGGCGCGCGGCGGATGGTGCGGACGGGCCTCTCCTTATATGGATACTCACCCCAGCGTGCGAGCACGCCGGGGACCCCGGGATACCCACCACACAGCGGGATTGGCGCGGAGCTGGATCCGGTGCTCGCGTGGAAGGCGCGGATCAGCGGGCTGCGGGAGATTGAGGCGGGGACAAGGGCCGGGTATGGCGGGACGTTCACGGCGCGGCGGCGGACGCGGCTGGCGCTGCTGCCGGCAGGATATGCGGACGGGCTGAGCCGGCTGCTCTCGAACCAGGGATGGGTGCTGGTGCGCGGACAAAGGGCGCCGGTGGCGGGGCGCGTGTCGATGGATCAGACCATGGTGGACGTGACGGAAATTGCGGGCGCGGCGGTGGGCGACGAGGCGGTGCTGATTGGAGAGCAGGGCGCGGAGCGGGTGACGGCGGCCGATCTGGCGGAGCTGACGGGGACGATTCCGTATGAGATGCTGTGCGCGATTGCGCCGCGGGTGGCGCGGGTGATGGTGGAGTGATCGGTTGCCAGTCCCCAGTTCTCAGTCCCCAGTCCCCAGTTGCCAGTGATCAACGATCAGAAGCAGCGATTCACCACAGAGAGCGCAGAGGACGATGAGACCGGTTGTCGGGGAGCTGGGGACTGGGGACTGAGAACTGGTGACTGAGAGCTCGGGACGGAGAGAAAGACGAGGGATGGGGTTCGATCTTTATCGGAAGTGGATGGAAGCGTGGGAGACGCGGCTGACGACGCGCGATGAGAATCGCGTGGTGCGGCCGCTGGAGTGGGGCTTCGACTGGATCGCGGATTTTATTGACGCGGCAGGGCTGCGCGGGGCGGTGGAGCGGGCCGAGGGCGATGCGGCCGCCGAGGAAGCGGCGATGGTGGCGGTGAGCGAGGCGATCGTCGCCAGGAGCGAGGAATTTTACGGGTACGAAACGCCGACGGATTTCCGGCTGGAAGAGCGGGCGCCGCAGTTGTTTCCCACGAATGTGCGTCCGGAAACGCTGAAGCGGGATGCCGAGCTGAAGCGGCTGGCGGAGGATGGGCAACTGCCGCCGGCACAGTTTCTGCGGTTTACTTCGCCGGTGCGGACGCCGTATCCGGAAAACGATCTGGCGAACGCGCGGTGGTATCCGGCGACAGAGCACAGGGCTCAGAGCTCAGAGCTCAGAGAAACTGCCGCGCGGCCGCGGCGGGCGATGGTGGTGATGCCGCAGTGGAATGCGGACGCGTTCAGCCACAACGCGCTGTGCCGGCTGTTCAACCGGTTTGGGATTTCGGCGCTGCGGCTGAGCAAGCCGTTCCACGATATCCGGAGGCCGGCGGAGATCGAGCGGTCGGATTACGCGGTGAGCGCGAATATCGGGCGGACGATCGCTTCGGTGCGGCAGGCGGTGGTGGACGTGCGCTGCTGCCTGGACTGGCTGGAGGCGCAGGGATACGAGGAGTTCGGCATTCTGGGGACGAGTCTGGGGTCGTGCTACGCGTTCATCGCCAGCGCGCACGACCGGCGGCTGCGGGTGAACGCGTTCAATCATGCGTCGATGTCGTTTGGGGATGTGGCGTGGACGGGGCAGAGCACGCGGCATATTCGCGAGGGGTCCGAGCAGGCGGGGCTGACGCAGGAGCGGCTGTACCGGCTGTGGATGGGGATCAGTCCGGTAGCGTACATGCGGAAGTTTGCGGAGCATGCGAAGAAGGTGCTGGTGATCCACGCGGAGTACGATATGACGTTTCTGCCGGAGTATTCGGAGCAGGTGGTGCGGAGTTTTGCGGAGCACGAGCTGGATTTCGTGTCGAAGGTGCTGCCGTGCGGGCATTACACGACGGGGGAGTTTCCGTATAAGTTTCTGGATGGGTGGTGGCTGGGGTCGTTTGTGTGGGGCGCGTGGGGGGAGTAAGAGCCAGCGGTTAGCAGTTAGCGGTTCGCTACTGCCCCACCCGAGCAACACCGGCTCGGATGAGGCGCCCATATCCTATCTAAGCCGGCAGAGGGCTTGAGTGGGGCGGCCGGAGGTGCGGATGAGCGTGGAATCGGTCTTTCATGCGCTGACCTGGGCGTGGTTGATCCTGGAAATCCTCGTTGCCGTGTTTACGACAACGTGGCGCGGCCAGGGCAAGGTGCAGGATCGCGGGACCCAGTTGATTCTGTGGGTCGTGATTATCGGATCGTTCAAGATCGACGAGTGGATGCACGGCCACTTCGCGCCGGACATGCCGGGAAGTCATAGCTGGCTGCGGCCGGCGGCTGTGGCGATTCTGATCCTCGGCCTGGCGATCCGCATTGCAGCAATTTTTAACCTGGGCAGAGCCTTCAGCGCCAACGTCGCCACGCGCGAGACGCAGACGCTGCAGCGAAGCGGGCTGTACAGGCTCGTCCGTCATCCGTCGTATCTGGGACTGGAGCTGATCCTGCTGGCCTTTGCTCTGCACGCGCGCACGTGGGCGTGTTTTGCGGTGGTCCTGATTCCACCGACGCTGGCGTTGCTGTATCGCATCCATGTTGAAGAGATCGCGCTGCGGCTGGCGTTTGGCGCGGATTACGACGAGTATTGCCGGACAACGAAGAGGCTGATTCCGGGGATTTATTAGCGGACCAGGGATTACGGGTTAGGGGTTACGGGTTAGGGAGTAACCAATAGACAGTCGTCAGTCCCCAGTTGCCAGTTGCCAGTTGCCGGTGGCGAGCTTAGCAATCGAGCACAGGCTGCTGGCTTATTCGGTGGGGATGGGCTCCGAGGTGAAGGTGGAGGCGGGCAGGCCGGCGGCGTTGAAGAGATTGTTGGCTACGTACCCCTTCCAGGCGTAGCGCACGTAGACGGGGCGCGAGACCGCGGGCGAAGAGACGATGACGGTTTCGCCGTCGATGCGGGCCTGAGCGGGGACAAAGTGGTGGTCGGCGCCGGCGATTTCAAAGGCGTCGATGGGCGCGCCGCGCGAGGTGAGGCCGACGGCGTTCGAGAACCACACGCGCATGGCGGGCGTTCCATCGGGCTCAACTTCCGTGGTGGCCTGGCGGAAGAGGGGCGAGGCGAAAGCGACGTTTTCACCGTAAACCATGTGGCGCGCGATGAGGGCGAGGCGATGGCCGACGTCCTGCTTGTCGGGTGGGTGGATGTTGTCGCGCGAGCCGATGTCGAGGATGACGGCCATGCCGGTATTGGTGAGGTCGAGGGTGCGGCGCTGCGCGTCGCGGACCATGGCCCAGTCGCCGCCGGTCACGGGATAGCTGGCAATCTGCACGTAGAGAAACGGGAGATCGCCCTGGGCAAAGTGGCTGCGCCAGTCGCCGATGAGGGCGGAGAAGAGCGCGTGGTAGTACGGGGCGCGGTCGGAGGTGGCGTTGGTCTCGCCCTGGTACCAGAGAAAGCCGCGGACTTCGAGCGGGGTGAAGGGCGCGATCATGCCGTTGTAGAGCGCGGCGGGAATCCATGAGGTTTCGTCAGGGTGCCAGGGATGCGGCGGCGCGGGCCGGCCGGCGGCTTTGGCGGCGGCGTCTTCGCGAGCTTCCTCGGCCTGGATGGCGGGCATGTCGTCCTCCTGATCGGCGAAGGTGGCACGCGCGGCAAAGGCGGGCAGGAGATTGGGATTGGAGCCGAGGGTGTCGAGCGAGACCCACGCGTCGGCGGGGGTGCCACCCCAGGTCGTGTCAATGAGGCCGACGGGAACATTTTCGCGGGCGGCGATCTCGCGTCCGAAGAAATAGGCGGCGGCGGAGAAATTGGCGGCGGTTTGGGGCGTGCAGAGAGTCCAGCCGGCGGGCTGATCGCGCAGAGGAATGTCAGAGCTTTTAGTGGGGACGAGAAGCAGGCGCAGGCGGGGGTTGTCGGCGTGGGCGATTTCCTGCGCGGAGTTTTGCAGCGGAGACATGCCGGGGAATCCGCTGAGCGGCATTTCCATGTTGGACTGGCCGGAGGCGATCCAGACATCGCCGACGAGGAGATCGGAAAGGGTCACTTCGGGGCCGTCGCCGCTGACGGTGAGCGTGTACGGGCCACCGGCGGACTCAGGCGCGAGGTACGCGCTCCACATGCCGAGATCGTTGGCGACGGCGGCGACCGATTGCGTGTGGAAGCGCACGGTGAGATGCGCGCCGGGCGTGGCCCAGCCCCAGATGTGGATGGGGCGGTCGCGCTGGAGGACGGCGTGGTCGCTGAGGACGTGGGGCAGACGGACGTCGGCGTGGAGCGTGGCGGGGATGGCGAGCGAGCAGAGCAGAAGAAAAGCGATGCGGGAGGATTTCACGTGCGGACCTCGGTGGCGGAAGTTGGCGCGGCGGCAGAACGAAATTCAGGTGCGTAGAGAGTCTAACGCCGGGTAGTGGTGCGGTTTGAAAATCTGGCTTCAGCAACATCCGCACGCATGACCTTGCCAGGCCGATCTGCCCTCCTTCGCGAGGATCGGAACAGCCATCAAAGCGGCGACCGAATCGAACCATGCGACATGGAATGCCGCATTGATAACGAGGCCAGCCAGTGCGATGAGCGCAAGATACGCGCAAGTAGCGGATTGCACTGCGTCGGCGGCCAGCGCTGCGTTCTTACTGCGAAGAGCCTCACGACGCTTGAGGAAGGCCAAGCCAGGCATTGCGATCAGCGCCGCGATGGTGATTGCTATGCCCGCGTAACTCGGCGCGGGCCGCAACCGCAGAGCCAATGACGCAACAGCAATCGCTGCAACCACGAAGGCAAGAGCAAAAAGCAGAGCTCCGGCTGTTCGGCTTGCCCTCCGTTCCGAGATAGATATACTCGGAATCCACTGCAAGAGCACCACAGAAGCGGACAAGAGCTCCACCAGACTGTCGGAACCAAAGGCCAACATCGCAGGACTATGATCCGTTACAGCCGCGTATGCAGAGACGCCGAACTCGGCGAGCATCCATGCCAGCGTGACACCCTGTATCCAAAGCACTGAAGCGCGCGGCTTCGCACCAGCGATGGCAGGCTTCGGCGGCTGAAACCCGATCTGTATGATTTCCGGCATCCCGTTCCATTCATGGTGTCAGGCTCTCAGAAGGGGCGCAAGCGCGCGGGCGGGATCCAGGGGCAGCTCTTGAGCTTCAAACTGCACCACTACCTAACGCCGGGGGCTGGTCGACAGATGAGGCGCAGGTGTGCGATGCTGTGAGCGAGCGATCGATTTCGGGGAGCATCCTCGCTTCCTGCAGGAAGGACCGAGACGATCTTGAATGCTGTCGCCGCGCGGAGAGGTTTTTTTACTCTCTGCGTTTTGTTTTTCTTTCCGATTCTGACGCTGGCGCAATCTTCTCTTCATCCACAGGAAACCCAGAATGCCGAACCGGTGGCGAGCTCGTCGCTGATTGCCGCGGCGACGCTGGATTTGCCGGATGCTCCGACGCCGAGCCACGGGCAGAACCAGGCGCAGACCAGCCAGCAAACCACACAGCCGAAGAAACAGCAGACGCAGCCGACGGCGCCGAATTCCGGGAGTGGGCTGTCGCTGCAGGGGCTGGGATTTTCTCCGCAGCAGACGCAGGCGAATGCGGCGCTGCAGGCGAAGCTGAACAAGCGGACGCACGACCTGAAGGTGCACCAGACGCTGGGGCTGATCACGCTGGCGCCCATGATCGCCACGATTGCGGTGTCGGGCGGAGCAACGCAGAAGCACAGCAAGACGGGCGGGACGACGGTGACTGAGCCGAGCTCGGCGGGCGTGGATCTGCATGCGGCGCTGGGCTCGCTGACGGCGGCCCTGTACGGGGCGACGGCGTACTACGCGATTGTGGCGCCGAAGATTCCGGGGGTGAAGCCGAAGGGGGCCATCCGGCTGCACCGGGACCTGGTGTGGATTCACGGGCCGGGGATGATTCTGACGCCGATTCTGGGCGGGATGGCGCTGAGCCAGGAAGACAAGGGCGAGAAGATTCACGGCATCGCGTCGGCGCACCAGTATGTGGCCATCACCACGGTCGGCGCGTATGCGGCGGCGATTGTCGCGGTATCGTGGCCGATCCATCTGAAATTCTGGGAGAAGTAATGAAATTCGCAGTCGCGCTGCTGCTGGCGGCAGCCTCTTTTTCCGCGCAGGCGCAGAACCAGTGGGTTCTGACGCAGTCGTCGATCACATGGCACATCGTGCATCCGATGCACGAGGCGGAGGGGACCAGCCACGCGGCGAAGGGCAAGGGTATTTGTAACAACGGGACATGCACTTTTCTGATTGCGGTGCCGCTGAACACCTTCAGCTCCGGAGACAGCAACCGCGACCTGCACATGATCGAGACGGTGCGGGGGGCGCAGTTTCCGATGGTGGTGGTGCGGACGGAGATGCCGCAGTCGGAACTGACCGCGGGGACGCTGCGGCTGAACCTGGACGTGCAGTTCGCGGGACAGACGGCTCACTACCAGGACGTTCCGTTCCAGCGCATCCAGCACGGAGACGAAGTGGAGATCAAGGGGACGATTCCGGCGACGTGTTCGGATTTCAAGATCGACCGGCCGTCGTTTCTGACGGTGCCGATCCACAATGAGATTCCGGTGGGCGTGGATGTGACGTGGAAGCCGATGTAGGCTTCGGGCGCCTTCGTTTCTGGTTCGCCGGAGAAGTGAACCCCGAAACCGCAGTTGTGTTGCGAGCCTTTGTGCACGATGAAAAAAATAGTGGCAGCTTAAAGCAGTCCTGAACCGTCTCTTGTATCGGAACAGACAGGACGGGGCGCGATGCTGGGACGAGCGGCTGGTTGGTTGCTGGCGAGTGCGGGACTGGCAATGGGATTGGCGGGCTGCGGCGGGCCCGGACTCGGTTCGACAACACCACCAACGGTGGAACCAACCTCGGTGATTTTCGTGGCGGCTCCGCCCGCGTCGCTGGCGATCAATGCGTCGGCGACGCTGGATGCCGCGGCCACGTATTCGCTGTTCAGCGGCGGCAACGAAAATACCGCGGTGACGTATGCGGTGAGCTGCGCCAGCGCGGGAGCGTGCGGGACGTTCAGCCCCAGCAACGAGCTGGGAGCGATCGTCTACAAAGCGCCTTCGGCGGTGCCGTCGGGCGGGGCGGTGGTGGTCACGGCGACCTCCATGGCGGACACGAAGCTTTCTGTATCAACCACGATTACGATTACGCCGCCGCTGCCGATCGCGGTCACGTTCCTCGCCGCTCCGCCGGCCTCGATGCAGGCGGGATCGATGTTTACGATGAGCGCGGAGATTACGAACGATGTATCGGCGAATCCCGAATTGACGTGGAGCGTGAGCTGCGGGACCTCGGCGTGCGGATCGTTCAGCGTGACGACGGCGACGAACGAAGAGCAGACGACGTTCACCGCGCCGCCAGCGGTTCCTCCGAACGGCAACGTGACGGTGACAGCGACGTCGGTGACGGATCCGACGAAATCGGCATCGGCGCAGATCGCGATCCTGCAGGTGGGGGCGGGACTGGCGAATGGAACGTACGTGTTTCAGATGTCGGGCGTGGGCGGCAGCCAGTCGAGCTTCATCACCGGCGCGTTCACGGCGCAGAACGGGACGGTGACGGGAGGCGAGCAGGATTCGGTCTATTACGAATCCGATGCGGACGACGATACGAACGCTTACACGGAGTTCGATACGATCGCGGGCGGGAGTTACGCGATCACGTACGACGGAAATGTGCAGATCACGCTGCTGGTGGGCGGGGGCTACCCGGAGACGCTGAGCGGAACCCTGGGGCCGGACGGACGGAGCTTTGCGGCGACGGTGGACGGGGCGCCGATGAGCGGCACGCTGGATCCGCAGACCAGCACGGCGGGGCCGAGCGGGGGATACGCGCTGCAGCTGACGGGCGGAGACGAATACATGGAGGCGGCCTGGATCGCGGGGATTCTGAACTTCGACAGCGCCAGCGGAATCTCCGGAGCGGGCAGCGAGCTGGATGTGATCGACGGCGCACTGGAGCGGGGCACAGCGACGGGGAGTCCGGACGCGGTGGGCGCGAGCACGGTGAGCGCGCCGGATGCGTGGGGGCGGGTGACGATCCAGCTGGAGCCGGGGACAGGATCGGCGCTGCCGCCGGTGTATCTGGCGGCATACATGATCGACGCGACGCACATGCGGCTGATCGAAACCGGGGACCTGAACGACAGCATCAATTTCCAGGGCGCGCTGGGCGGAACGGCGCTGGGGCAGGGCGCAAATACGGGGAAATTCACGGCGAGTTCGGTGGCGGGCGCCAGCTACGTTTTCGGCGCGCAGGGCTCGGACGAGCAGGGAACGCTGCAGATGGCGGGCTTGTTCAGGCTGGGCGCGGGCGGCAGTGCGCCGGGAGAGCTGAGCTGGAACGACCTGAGCGGAAGCACGCCGGGGCCGACGCCGGTATCGTTCAGCGGGTCGTATACGGTGGACGCGGAGGGACGCGCTACGCTGACCAACGTGCAGAACGGAGCGGGGTCGACCTACACGATGCACGTGTATCTGACCGGGGACGGGAACGGCTTTGTGCTCTCCAGCGACCAGAATGACGTTTTCGCGGGGCAGATTTTCGAGCAGCAGACGGGCGGGTTCACGGCGTCTTCGTTCGCCGGCGAATACGGGATGAGCGCGACGCAGTATGCAACGTATCAGGCGACCGAGGAACTGCAGCCCATACCGGCGATGGGCTCGGTGACGGTGACGGCGGGCAGCGACACGGATACGGTGAGCGGGTACGCCGACAATGGTAACGCCGCTGCAGACTTTGCGATCGCGGGAAGCCTGACGCCGGCGGCGAACGGAGTGTTTGCGGGGACGCTGGCGGGGTTCACGCCTGGAGATCGCGGCAGCGCGAATGATTTCACGCTGTATCTGGTGGATGGCACGCAGGGAGTGCTGATCGAAACCGACGATGTGCAGCTGACGCTGGGGCGGGTGGTGAATCTGCAGTGAGCGATTCGCGCGGGCTGAGGGTATATCCTGCTTTCTGATTGCGGCTCCTCGCAGGACGGCGGGGAGCCACAGGTTTTTTGCGGAGAAGGCAGCGATGGGCTCCTCATCATCGACAAAGGAAGCGCGCAGGGACGCGCACGGAGAGCGGACGGCGCCGGTGGTGTTGCACGGGCATGCGCTGGAGGCGAACCGGCGGATTCCGCTGAATCTCGACTGGGTGGAAGAGGTTCGCGTGAACACCAGCGCGGTGGAGCGGCGGGCGGCGACGCTGGTGACGCGGCGCACGGTGAAAAAAGACAATCAGGCGGCGTGGCTGCTGCGCGCGATCGCGTGCATGGACCTGACCACGCTGAGCGGTGACGATTCCGCGGAGCGGGTGAAGCGGCTGTGCGCGAAGGCGCGGAATCCGCTGCAGCGGCAACTGGTGGAGGGTCTGGGCATCGAAGAACTGCACCTGACCGTCGGCGCGGTGTGCGTGTACCACGCGTTTGTGGAGACGGCGGTGAGGGCGCTGGAGGGGTCGGGGATTCCGGTGGCCGCGGTTTCGGCGGGATTTCCGGCGGGGCTGTCGCCGCTGGCGGAGCGCGTGGAGGAGATTCGGCGATCGGTGGAAGCGGGCGCGGCGGAGATCGATATTGTGATCACGCGGGCGCACGTCTTCAACGGCGAGTGGCAGGCGCTGTACGACGAGATTGCGGCATTTAAGGAAGCGTGCGGCGGGGCGCACATGAAGGCGATTCTGGGCACGGGCGACCTGATGACGCTGCGCAACGTGGCGCGCGCGAGCTGGGTGGCGATGATGGCGGGGGCGGACTTCATCAAAACGTCGACGGGAAAGGAAGCGGTGAACGCAACGCTGCCGGTGTCGCTGACCATGGTGCGGGCGATCCGCGACTACGCGGAGCGGACGGGGATGGCGGTGGGGTTCAAGCCGGCGGGGGGGATTCGCACCGCGAAGCAATCGCTGGACTGGCTGGCGCTGATGAAAGACGAGCTGGGGCGGGCGTGGCTGGAGCCGTCGCTGTTCCGGTTCGGCGCGAGCGGGATGCTGGCGGACATCGAGCGGCAACTGGAGCACCACCTGACGGGGCGCTACTCGGCGGCGTATCGGCACCCGATTGCGTAGGTCCCATGTCTGCCAAAAGCGGGCAGACATGGGGCACCCAGAACAAAGGAGACACAGTGAGCATCCTGGAAAAGTTTTCCAGCATGGAGTACGGCGCGGCGCCGGAAGATCCGAAGGAAGCGGTGAGCTGGCTGGAGCGGCATCATCGGCGCTTCAACTCTTATATAGATGGCGCGTGGGTGAAGCCGGCGAGTGGGGAGTATTTTGCGACGTGCGATCCGGCGAGCGGAGAGACGCTGGCGGACGTGGCGGACGCCAGCGCGCAGGATGTGGACGCGGCGGTGAACGCGGCGAGAAAGGCGCTGCCGAAGTGGCAGGCGCTGAGCGGGCACGAGCGGGCGCGGTATTTGTATGCATTGGCGCGGCAGGTGCAGAAGCACGCGCGGCGGCTGGCGGTGCTGGAGACGATGGACAACGGCAAGCCCATCCGGGAGAGCCGGGACATCGATATTCCGCTGGTGGCGCGGCATTTTTATCATCACGCGGGGTGGGCGCAGCTGCTGGAGCAGGAGTTCCCTGGCTATGCGGCGTGCGGGGTGGTGGGGCAGGTGATTCCGTGGAATTTTCCGCTGCTGATGTTCGCGTGGAAGGTGGCACCGGCGCTGGCGGCGGGCAACACCGTGGTGATGAAGCCGGCGGAGAACACGCCGCTGACCGCGCTGGCCTTTGCGGAGCTGGCGATGGAGGTGGGCCTGCCGGCGGGCGTGCTGAATGTCGTCAACGGCGGGCCGCGCACGGGGCAGGCGCTGGTGGAGCACGACGGCATCGACAAGATCGCGTTCACGGGATCGACGGAAGTGGGGCGGGTGATCCGCAGGGCGACGGCGAAGTCGCACAAGAAACTGTCGCTGGAACTGGGCGGGAAGTCGCCGTTCGTGGTCTTCGACGATGCGGACCTGGATTCGGCGGTGGAAGGCCTGGTGGACGCGATCTGGTTCAACCAGGGGCAGGTGTGCTGCGCGGGATCGCGGCTGCTGGTGCAGGAGCGCGTGGCGGAGACGCTGTTTGCGCGGGTGCGGGCGCGCATGGAGACGCTGCGCGTGGGGCATCCGCTGGACAAGGCCATCGATATTGGGGCGATTGTGTCGCCGGTGCAGCTGGAAACAATTCGAAAGATGGTGGACGCGGGCGTGGCGGAGGGGGCGCGCTGCTGGCAGCCGAGCATTCCGATGCCGGAAAAGGGATGCTATTTTCCGCCGACGCTGCTGACGGAGGTGCATCCGACCGCGACCGTGGCGCAGCAGGAAATTTTCGGGCCGGTGCTGGCGGCGATGACGTTTCGCACGCCGGCGGAGGCGGCGGATCTGGCGAACAACACAGTGTACGGCCTCGCGGCGAGCGTGTGGAGCGAGAACATCAACGTGGCGCTGGACCTGGCCGCGCAGGTGAAGGCGGGCGTGGTGTGGGTGAACTGCACGAATCAGTTCGACGCGGCGTGCGGGTTCGGCGGGTATCGCGAGTCGGGCTACGGGCGCGAGGGTGGACGCGAGGGGATGCTGGAGTATCTGACGCCGAAGTGGCTGGCAAATCCCACGTCGGCCAAAGGCAGGCAGACATGCGGCACCCCCGTTGTGGGCGATGAGGATGGGGTGAAACCGGCGTCGGAGACGATCGATCGCACGGTGAAGCAGTACATCGGGGGCAAGCAGACGCGGCCGGACTCAGGGTATTCGTTTGCGGTTCACGGACGCGACGGAAAATTGCTGGGCGAAGCGCCGCTGGGGAATCGGAAAGACATTCGAAACGCGGTGGAAGCGGCGCGGGCGGCGACAGGGTGGGCGAAGATGCCGGCGCATGGGCGTGCGCAGGTGCTCTATTACCTGGCGGAGAATCTGATCCAGCGGCGGGACGAGATCGCGCAGCGGCTGGCCGGGGCGGTGGGCGAGGACCAGGCGGCGGTGGAAGTGGATCTGGCGGTGCAGCGGATCTTCAGCTACGCGGCGTGGGCGGATAAATACGAGGGCGTGGTACATCATCCGGCGGGGCGGAATATCACGATTGCGATGCCGGAGGCGGTGGGTGCGATTGGGATTCTGGCGCCCAGGGAAGCGCCGCTGCTGGGACTGTTGTCGCTGGCGCTGCCGGCGATTGCGATGGGGAACACGGTGGTCGCGGTGCCGTCGGAGCGGTATCCGCTGATCATCGGGGATTTGTATCAGGTGCTGGAGACGAGCGACGTGCCGGGCGGCGTGGTGAATCTGGTAGCGGGGCGACCGGCAGAGCTGGGCAAGACGCTGGCGGAGCACGACGGGATCGAGGCGATCTGGTGCTTCCGCAGCGATGAAGAGGCGGCGATGGTGCGGGCGGCGTCGGTGGGGAACATGAAGCAGGTGTGGACCAACGACGGGCACGAGTACGACTGGTTCAATCCGGCGCAGGCGGAGGGACGGTGGTTCCTGCAGCATGCGACGCAGGTGAAAAACATCTGGGTTCCGTACGGGGAGTGACGCGGGCAATCCAATGATGCAAACGCTCGAATTGCTGCTGCTCTTCACCGTCTGGGCGGCCGCGTACGGCCAGTCGGCGCCTTCTCCGACTTCGGTGGGGTCACAGAGCTACCCGACCTACTCGGATAACTTTCAGCGCGCGAACGGCAAGCTGGGATCGAACTGGAAAACCCCGAAGAATGCGAATCCGCTGAGAATCATCAGCGATAATGTCTACGCCGCGACTGTTCCGGTGACGCACGCGCTTGAGTATTATTCGGCGGCCACCTTCGCCAACAATCAGTGGTCTTCCTACACGATTGTGAAGACAGGCCCTGGGAACTCTGCTACGTCGGCGATGGTGCGGGCGAACGGGAACACGCCGACGGAGTTTTACAACGATGGTCCGCAGAGGAGCATGGAGAGGATCGGGATCGCCACTCCCACCGCTGAGCCCACCGATTTCTGCAGCATTCAGCTGTATACGGCAATGAACGCCGGCGATACGGACGAGTTGGCCGTAGCCGGCAGCGGACCAGTCTTCTTCTGGATTCTGCGTAACGGGGTCATCGACGGAACTTGCTATGACGACACCTACGATTACACGGGAGGCAATCCCGGATTGGGATTGGCAGCCGACAATAATGCAACGCCCACGGCAGCGGCAGGCAACTGGCAGGGCGGCAGTCTGCCGGACTTCAGCACGACACCCTCCGACGACTTCCAGCGCGCCAATGCGGGATGGCTGGGAGTGAACTGGTGGTATCCGGAGCCGGGGGGCGGGTTCACTCAGGCCTTCACGCTGAACGGCAACGCTGCTGCGCTGACCGGTAGTGGCATTGGAATGGCTGTCTGGACCACGCCGTTCAGTCTGAACCAGTCGTCTGCGGTGACCGTCGGAAGCACGGCCGGAGATACGTGGATCGGCGCGGTCACACGCTACACCCTCGTCTCCTCAGGGAACGAAACATTCTATTTTGCGCTGGTCCAGCCAAACGGAGTGGTTGACCTGTTTGCATACGACGGCACCAAACGCGATGGGGTGTGGGAGCGACTGGGCAGCAGCCTCGGCATTTACTCGGGCACGGTCAGGACGATCGAACTGGATGCCAGCGGAACGTCGCCGGTCTTGCTGACCGTCAGGATCAACGGGAAGCAGTTCGGGAGGACGTATTCCGACTCGATTTATAAGCTCACCGGAACCTATGCCGGCTTCATCGTCGATGGAACGGCATCCACGACAGTCTCCGGATGGACAGGAAAGAATCTGTAGCGCGGGAATGGATGTGCGGGGATCGGAATCTGGAGCCGACGACCGGACTTGAACCGGTGACCTGCCGATTACGAATCGGCTGCTCTACCAACTGAGCTACGTCGGCCTTCGCTGAAGATGATTTTATCGTTCCGCCTGGGGAGCGTAAAGCGCGGCGGGGCTATACTGCGGCGATGCAGAGCGATCCGCGGCAGGAGTGGGAACGGCTGACGCATCTCTACGGAGAGATGGGCGACGAGGAGTTGCTGGAGATCGCCGAGGACTTCGGAAATCTGACGGAGACGGCGCAGCAGGTGTTGCGCGACGAGCTGCGAAAGCGGCGACTGCCGGAGCCGGCGACGAAGAAACAGGAAACGGAGAAGGATCCGCGGCCGATGCCGGGGCGATGGGGCCAGGCGATCCTGGGGCATGCTCCGCAGGTGAGCGCCGGCGACAACCAGGATGACCGGCCGCGCGAATACACGTGGAAGACGCTGCTGTGCGAGTGCGAGGAGCGCGAGCGGGCCTGGCAGATCTCCGAAGTTCTGAAGCAGGCGGGAATCGAAAGCTGGATCGAGGGCCCGCAGTCGCAGGACGACCTGACGTGGCCGCGCGTGATGGTCGCGGCGGATCAGCTGAATGAGGCGCGCGCGATCGCGGCGCGTCCGATTCCGCAGGAGATCGTGGATCAGTCGAAGGTGAAGGAGGAGGAGTTCGAGGCACCGAAGTGCCCGAAGTGCGGCGCGGAGGATCCGTTGCTGCTGGGTGTGGATCCGGCGAACACGTGGCAATGCGAGAATTGCGACGCGCTGTGGACCGATGTGGCAAACGTGGAAAACGCGGGACGAAACTGAGCGCGAAGGGACGGGTTCTAACGAGAAAAGGCCGCCCGAGAACGGGCAGCCTTTCCTTCAGGGAGAATAGTTCCAACGGAGGCAAAGCCATCAGAACTTTCTGGCGAAATAGTATGGGCGGGCGGAGGGGGTGTCAAGGTAAAATCCTGGACACTTCTAAGTGATTGATTCCATTATGTTTCGATCCAGCGTGGTCAGGGAGACACACAGGACCGGAGCTTCGCTGAATTTTCGCCATGGAAGGCGCGAACCCGCGGAATAACTGCCGCGTTTTGTGGACACTGGCGGAAGAAATCCCAGGAAAAACCGAAGTTCTGCCGGTCAGCGGCCGAGGTTCAGCGAGATGAACTCCTCTTCGCTGACGGCGGAGGCTGGCTTGCCCTGCAGCCTGCGCACGAGCGCGCGGCCTCCGCCGAGAAGAAGCGCGACGACCAGCGAGGCACCGATGAGGATGGCGGTGAGCGCGGCGATGCCAAGCAGCAGCGCGGCAAGCTTGGCGGCTTCGCTCACGTAGCCCTGCGGACGATTGATGGTGACGAGGTCGTTGAAGCGGACCGCGTCGAGGATTTTCTTCGCGTCCTGCGGCGCGAGATGTCCGGCGAGCACGGCGACCAGCGGGCCGCTGCGCTTTGCCTGGAGCGACGACGACTTGGCGATGGCCGCGAGATGCGTGGCCGCGATTTGCGGCGTGGGATAAAGGATCAGCGTGAGCGTGCTTTGCGCAGCGGGCGGTCCGTAGCGCGCGGTGACGACTTCAGCGTCCTGAGGGAAGTCGACGTCCGCGATGGGGACGGAGCTGCCGCTCTGCGCGAAGGCCGCGGGGCCGATGGCGTAGCGAACGCTGGATGGGTCGAGCTGACCTGAGGGAAGGAAGTGCGGCAGCGAGGGAGGGATGGCGTCGGCGCCGAAGAGCTGCGGCAGTGTCGCGGCGAGGGCCGTGAGCGTTGATTTATCGGCGGCGGAGGGATGCGCGAAGGTGGCGTCAAGAAGCGTGGCTCCCTTCCAGACAAGGAAATGATTGCCGGAAAGAGCGCCGGCGCGGCCGATCTCTTCGGCGCGCGCACCGGGCGGGCGCAGAAAGGTGAAGGCTCCATAGGCGCCGGTGGCATCGTGGAAACGCCATGCCTGGACGGTGAGGCGATTGGCTCCGGAGGCGTAGGCGGCGCTTTCGGATTGCGCGAGGCCATCTTCGGCAAGGATGGCGGTAATAGCGGGCGCGGGGGCAGCGGTGGCGGAGGAAATTTGCGTCCAGCCGGCGAAGGCGTGGGGCAGCAGCGGCGCAGGCGGCTGCGCGGGCGCAGCAAAGGCGAGCGCGGGGAAAAGCAGGACGGCAGTGAGGAGGGCGCGAGACATCGCTCCTACTTAGTGTAGAGAGACACCGGGGATGGGGGGAAGGTTTCCGGGGATTGGATTTGAGGGGGGCCCAGGTTGTGCGCAGGGTTGGAGATTGAAAGCTTCCAGACGGGCTCGACAGGGAAAATGTCCTGGAGCCGCGAGGCAGCGGGAAGAATCAAATGAGCACGTTCTGTGCGAAGTGCCGAGGGTATCTGCATGGCAACCGCTGAAATGAATTTTCTGCGCGGCCAGCTGGAGGAGCGCAAAACTCGCCTGGAGACCGTGCTTGAGCGCACGCCCGGCGAGGCCAACCTGGAAGCGCTGCTGCGCGAAGTGGACTCCGCGCTGGATCGATTTTCCGACGGCTCGTACGGGCTGTGCGAAACCTGCCATGACACCGTCGAAGCGGAACGGCTGCTGGCCGATCCCCTGCTTCGCTACTGCCTGGACCATCTCACGGAGCTGGAGCGCGCCGCTCTGCAGCGCGATCTGGACCTGGCTTCGGAGCTGCAGCGGGGCCTGCTGCCGCCGCGCGATCTGAGCGTGGAAGGCTGGGAAACCAGCTACCACTACGCACCCCTGGGGCCGGTGAGCGGCGACTATTGCGACCTGTACCCCTGCAACGGGCAGCTCTTCTTCATGCTCGGCGATGTCGCGGGAAAAGGCGTGGCGGCGTCGATGCGCATGACGCAGCTGCACGCGCTCTTCCGCAGCCTGATCGGCATGGGGCTTCCGCTGGCGGAGATTGTGGTGCACATCAACAGCTTTCTGTGCGACAGCGGCCTTGCCGGACGGTACGCCACGCTGGTGTGCGGGCGCGCCGAGGCGAGCGGCGAAGTGGAGCTCTTCAACGCGGGCCATCTGCCTGTGATCGCGGTGGAACGGAGCGGCGTGCGGTTGCTGGAGTCAACCGGGTTTCCGCTGGGAATGTTTCGTGAAGCCTCGTTCACCCCCGCCCGCCTCCGCTTGCAGGGGGGCGACCTGCTGTTCCTCTACACGGATGGCCTCTCGGAAGCCGCGGGAGAGAGCGGCGAATACGGCATCGATCGGGTGATGGAACTCGTTGGCCGGCAGAGCTCGGCGTGCGCGGCCAGCGTGATCTCCGCGTGTCTCGAAGACCTGCGCCGATTCGCGGGCGCCACTCCGGGAATGGACGACGTGACGCTGCTGGCCCTGCGTCATGCCGCATTTGCGCGCGCCTGATCTCCTTTGAAAACGGCAGGGTCAGCGGGCGCAAGCCTTTCACCACAGAGAGCACGGAGAGCACAGGGAGAGGACTTCGATACCTGTGAGCTATTCGGAGGGTGCGGGGTGTGATCCGGTCTGGGCGATGCGGACGCCCTGGAGGCTGGAGACGTATTGCGCGACGCCGCGGTAGAGTGCTTCGGCGATGCGCTCGCGGTAGGCGGGGGTGCGCAGCTCGGCGGCGGAGTCGGGATTGGTGAGGAAGGAGATTTCGGCGAGGATGGACGGCATGTTGGCGCCGATGAGGACGACGAAGGGAGCCTTCTTGACGCCGCGGTCGCGCAGGCCGGGATTGCCCTGCTCGAGGCCGTCGTAGAGCGACTGGTCGACGTCGGCGGCAAAGGCGCGGGACTCGTTGATCTTGTCGGAAAGCGCGATCTTCTTCACCAGATCGGAGAGCTGGTGGATGGATTCGTCGGAGACAGCGTTCTCGCGCGCGGCGACTTCGAGAGCGTCGGCGGAACTGGTGAAGTTGAGGTAGTAGACTTCGACGCCGCGCACGGTGGGATCGGAGCTGGAGTTGGCGTGGATGGAGATGAAGAGGTCGGCCTGCGCCTGGTTGGCGATGGCGGTGCGGGTTTCGAGCGGAATGAAGGTGTCGTCGCTGCGGGTGTAGATGACGTCGGAGCCGAGGCGCTCATGGAGCAGGCGGCCGAGGCGGAGGGCGACATCGAGGACCACGTTTTTCTCCTCGATGCCACCGGGGCCAAGGGTTCCGGAGTCGTGTCCGCCGTGGCCGGGATCGATAACGATGCGGTTGACCCGGAGGCCGAGGGCGCGAACCATCGAGGTGGGCACGCCGCTTTCGGCGGGCACGGTTTCGGAGGCGGGCACACCGGTGGATCCAGCTTCAGCGGGCGGGACTTCGTCGGCGGGGCGCACCGCGGGCGAGACGGCGGTATGCGCGGAGGCGCGTCGCCAGGTTTTAGGCTGCGCGGCGGGGGTGGTTCCGGCGACGGAGGCGGCGACGGGCGCGGTGGTGGGATAGCGCGTGGCGCGAACCTGATCGGGCTGGCTGCTGAGGTTGTCGACATCGGCGAGCGCGGAGGGAGGATTGGCGTCAGCGAATGTGTCGGGGCGAACGGCGCGCGGGGCGGATTCAGCAACTTGCGGCGGCGGGGCTGGCT
>JBATVK010000089.1:0-8126 GCA_049671725.1 Acidobacteriaceae bacterium | reverse complement strand
CTGCTGCGCCATGGGGCGGAGCTCGGATGAGGCGACAAAGGCGCGGCGCAGGCGCAGGCTGCGGGCTCGCTCACGCGCGGTGAGATGGTGCGGACGACGATAGTGGCGGCGGCGAGTGGCGGCGACGGTGCGCCTGCGCGCCGCCGTATGCGTGGGGACGCCGCCAACACGATGCGCAGCGTGATCGTTGCTGGGAACTTTCTTCTTTGAGGTATGGCGCGCGTGGTGGTGACGGTGGGTTTCGGTGGTGGTCTGCGCGCGGGATGCGGCGGGGATGAGAAAGGCCGCGGCGAAAACCAGCGCAAAAAGCGGCACGAGGCTGCGCGAAAGGGCGCGGAAGAGGAAATTCTCGCTGATTTTGCTCTTCTCTGCCCTGCTCGTCTCCTCGAAAACCCGCTCGCCTGCTGCAAACCGCCGCACTTCCGACATCCACACCCCTCTGTTCCTACTGTATGACGAAACGCTGAGCGGATTGCCGGGAAAAGTTGCCTGGTTGTGTACGGGGGTACCCGGGGCCTCTCCTTGACAGTCTTGGAGAGCAGCATTACTCTCCCAGACAGACTGGGAGAGTCATGCGGATGGAAAAGCAGGCGGGGATCGATTTGCTGCAGGGGACGCTGGACATGCTGGTGCTAAAGGCGGTGTCGCTGGGGCCGCTGCACGGGTACGGGGTGCTGCTGCGCATCCAGCAACTGTCACGGGAGCGGCTGGAGATCCAGCAGGGATCGCTGTATCCGGCGCTGTACCGGCTGGAGCACGAAGGCTGGATTGCTGGTGAGTGGGGACAGAGCGAGAACAAGCGGCGAGCGCGCTTCTACAAACTGACGGCGGCGGGACGGCGGCGGCTGGAGGCGGAGACGAAGAAGTGGCATGAGTTCTCTGAGATGGTGGGGACTATTTTGAGGACTTTGCCGACGGAATGAGGTGGAAAGACGGCTGGTGGCCGGTAGCTCGTAGTGGGTGGCAGAAAGGCGAGGCGGGAGCGGCGATGAGCGCTGGGAGCCGGATGCGGACGTGGTGGCGGGCGGTTATCCGCCACGGCGAGGTGGATGCGCAGGTGGATGAGGAACTGCGGTTCCACATCGAGAGCTACGCTGAGGATCTGATGCGGAGTGGGATGGCGCGCGACGAGGCGATGCGGCGGGCGAAGGCGGAACTGGGGAGTTTGGCGGCGACGCGGGAGAAGACGCGGCAGGCGTGGGGCACTCGCTGGTTCGACGAGTTGCGCGGGGATGTGCGATTTGCGCTGCGGGTGCTGGGAAAGAGTCCGGGGTTTGCGGCGATTGCGATTGGCTCGCTGGCGCTGGGGATTGGGGCGAACACGGTGATCTTCACGGCGGCGCAGCACATGTTGCTGGACCGGCTGGATGTGCCGCATCCGGAGCAACTGCGGCTCTTAGGGTGGACGGAGCCGCGCGATGGGGTGGTTGAGTCGGAGTGGGGCGAGTGGGACAACCTGCCGGGCGGCGGCCAGGATTCGACGTCTTTCTCGTATCCGGTGTACCAGCAACTGCGCCGCGAGAATCGATCGTTGGCGGATATCTTCGCATTCAAGAATTTCGGACGGATGACGGCGACCGTCGACGGACACGCGGAAGCGGTGAATGTGGAGATGGTGTCCGGCAATTACTACTCGGCGCTCGAAGTGAAGCCGCAGCTGGGGCGCGGGATCGAAGAGGGGGACGACGGCGCGGTGGGCAGCGGCCCGGTGGTGACGATCAGCGATGGGTTCTGGGCGAAACGGTTCGGACGGTCGCGGGATGTGATCGGGAAAACGATTCTTGTGAATGCGACGCCGATGACGATTGTGGGCGTGAACCCGCGAGGATTCACGGGGGCGTATTCAGCGCAGGAGAGCCCGGATGTTTTCGTGCCTTTCAGCATGGAGCCGATCGTTGCGCCGAACGAATTGAGCGACGGGAAAGAATCGCTGCTGGAAAACCGGTCGATCTGGTGGGTGCTCATGATGGGACGGCTGAAGCCGGGCGTTCCGGCCGCGACGGCCGACGCGGCGCTGAGCGTGGCGCTGGATGCCGCAGTGCACGCGACGATGACGGTGAAGGAAGACGGCCAGGTGCCGCGGCTGGCGCTGGAGGACGGGAGCCGGGGACAGAATCCGAACGCGGACGATTTGACGCAGCCGGTGGCGGTCCTGATGGGGCTGGCGGGGTTTGTGCTGCTGCTGGCGTGCGCCAACCTGGCGAATCTGCTGCTGGCGCGGGCCGGGGCGCGGCAACGGGAGATGAGCGTGCGGCTGGCGCTGGGCGCGGGACGGGCACGCATCCTGCGGCAGATGATGGCGGAGAGCCTGCTGCTGTCGCTGCTGGGCGGCGTGGCGGGGCTGCTGCTGGCGTGGGCGGTGCGGAACGCGATTCCGCGGCTGCTGTCGGACGCGTGGGACCCCCCGGCGTTTACGGCGCGCTTCAGCTGGCCGATCTTTGTGTTCGCGGCGGGAATCTCGGTGTTGACAGGCGTGATCTTCGGGCTGGCGCCGGCGTGGCAATCGACGCGGGTGACGGTGAGCTCGGGCCTGAAGGATTCGGGCCAGACGGTAACGCACCGGCGGCGCGGGCTGGCAGGCAAGGCAATCGTGGTGGTGCAGATCGCACTGTCGATGCTGCTGGTGGTGGGCGCGGGACTGTTTGTGCAGACGCTGGTGAAACTGGGCAGAGCGCCGCTGGGATTTGAGCCTCACCACGTGCTGCTGTTCAGCCTGCAGGTGCCGGAAACAAAATATCCCGGACCGGCCAGCCTGGGACTGGTGCAGCAGATCGAGGAACGGCTGGCGACGGTTCCGGGAGTCCGTTCGGTGACGGTAACGAGCGTGCCGCTGATCGCCGGCAACGTGTCCAACCTGACCTTTGTGCCGGAGGGACAGCATTACCCACGCGAAAGCCGGCCCGCGGTGCTGGAGAACACGGTGGGAGACGACTTCTTCAGAACCTTCGGGATTCCCATCGTCGCGGGACGGGGATTCGACCAGGGCGATACGACAACATCGCGCAGAGTGATCGTGGTGAACGAGAGCGTGGTGAAGAAATACTTCCCGGATCGCAACCCGATCGGGGCTACGGTCTATGCCGGCTGGAATCGTCCGTTCCCGGTAGAGATTGTCGGGGTGTGCGCGGACGCGAAGTACGACTCAGTACGGGAGAGCGTGCAGCCCACCGCCTACATGCCGTACACGCAGCGAGCGGGAGGACTGACGGAGCCGAACTTTGCCGTCTCGACGAGCCTGCCGGGAGAGACGATTTTGCCTTCGGTGCGGGATGCGGTCGCGTCCGTGGATCGGAATGTGCCGGTGCTCGACGTGCGCACGCAGGATGAGCAGATCGCGGCCAGTTTGCAACAGCCGCGGATCTTTGCCGATCTGACGGCGGGCTTCGGGGTGCTGGCGCTGGTGCTGGCCTGCATCGGGATTTACGGAATTATGGCGTACGCGGTGTCGCAGAGAACGAACGAGATTGGGATTCGCATGGCGCTGGGCGCGGAGCCAGGGCGCGTGCTGCGGATGGTGATGGGCGAGGCGTCGTGGATAACGCTGTTTGGCGTGGCGACCGGCCTGGCCGGAGCACTGGCGCTGGGGCGAGTGATTGCGTCGATGCTTTACGGACTGAAGGCGTGGGATCCGCTGACGCTGGCGGGAGCGGCGACGCTGCTGATCCTTGTGGCGTTGGGTGCGAGCTGGGTTCCGGCGCGGCGGGCGGCGGGGGTGGAGCCCATGAGGGCGTTAAGGCATGAGTGAGAACTACAGCGGTTAGCGATTAGGGATCAGGGATCAGGAGTGGCGATGAGCGCAGGGAGCCGGATGCGGACGTGGTGGCGGGCGATGAGGCGGCATGCGGATGTGGATGCGCAGGTGGATGAGGAGCTGCGGTTTCACATCGAGAACCGGGCCGAGGACCTGACGCGGGGCGGGATGTCGCGGGAGGAAGCGATGCAGCGAGCGAAGGCGGAGCTGGGGAGTTTGGCAGCGGCGCGGGAACGGACGCGGCAGGCGTGGGGCACGCGCTGGTTCGACGAAGTGCGAGGGGATTTGGGCTATGCACTGCGGGGACTCAGGAAGAGTCCGGGGTTTGCACTGATTGCGGTGGGATCGCTGGCGCTCGGGATCGGGGCGAATACGGCGATCTTTTCCATTGCGAAGCATGTGCTGCTGGACCGGCTGGATGTGCCGCATCCGGGAGAGCTGCGGCTGTTCGCGTGGCGGTCGGGGCCGCAGAGCGCAGTGCACAGCTCGTGGGGAGACTGGAGCTCGACCCCCGGCGGTGTGACGAGCACGTCGTTTTCGTATCCGGTGTACGAGCTGATGCGGAAGCAGAATCATGACCTGGCCGATTTGTTTGCGTTCAAGAACCTGGGGCGACTGAACGTGACGGTGGACGGCGCGGCGGAGGTGGTGCAGGGCGATCTGGTCTCGGGGAACTTCTACGAGCAGATGGAGGTGCAGCCGCAGCTGGGACGAGCGATTGGGGCAGCGGACGATCGAGTGGGAGCGCCGCCGGTAGCGGTGATCAGCGACGGGTATTGGGCGCGCCGATTCGACCGGTCGCCCAGCGCGATCGGGAAGACGATCGTGGTGAACCTGGTGCCGGTGACGATTGTGGGGGTGAATCCGCGGGGCTTCACGGGAGCAAAGGGGACGATGATGTCGCCGGAGCTGTTCATGCCGTTCAGCGTGCAGCCGCGTGTGTTTCCGGACAACACTCACGGATCGCTGCTGACGAGCACCCGGCGGTGGTGGATGCAGATCATGGCGCGGGCGAGGCCGGGGATGGACGCAGCCCGGGCGCAGGCTGCGCTGGACGTGGCGCTGCAGGCGGCGGTGCGGGCGACGATGACGGTGAAGAAGGACGAATCAGTACCGCAGCTGGAGTTGACTGACGGGAGCCGGGGGCTGAACGAGTCGGGCCGGGAGATGGCGCAACCGCTGTGGTCCCTGATGGCGCTGGTGGGGCTGGTGGTGCTGCTGGCATGCGCGAACATGGCGAACCTGATGCTGTCGCGGGCGGCGGCGCGGCAGCGGGAGATGAGCGTGCGGCTGGCGCTGGGGGCGGGGCGGCGGCGGATCCTGCGGCAGATGATGACGGAGAGCCTGCTGCTGGCGGGGCTGGGCGGAGTGGCGGGACTGGCGGTGGGATGGCTGGGGCGGAACGCAATTCTGGCGATGTTGTCGAGCCCGACGGAACCGCTGGCGGTGCAGGGCGGATTCGACTGGGGGGTGTTCGCGTTCAACGGAGCGCTGTCGCTGGCGACGGGATTGCTGTTCGGGCTGGCTCCGGCGTGGAAAGCGATGGGGACGCAGGTGAGCACGACGCTGAAGGAGTCCGCGCAGACAACAACGAAGCGGCGGCACGGCTACGCGGGCAAGGCGATTGTGGGCTTCCAGGTGGCGTTGTCGACGCTGCTGGTGGTGGCGGCGGGGATTTTTCTGCGCACGCTGGTCAATCTGGATCATGTGAACCCGGGATTCGATGCGAAGGACCTGGTGCTGTTCGAAGTGCGGCCGCCGGAGTCGGAATATACGGGAGAGAAGCTGATTCAACTGTTCCAGGGGATCACGGACCGCCTGGCGACGACGCCGGGCGTGGAGTCGGTGACGGCGACCAGTGTGCCACCGCTTTCGAACAGCTACGACAACGACGATTTCACGCCGGTGGGCGCGAAGGCGGATCCGAAGAAGGATTCGGCGTACGACGCAACGGTGGGCGACGCGTACTTCACGACGTTCCGCATACCGATTCTGGCGGGGCGGGGATTTACGCCGACGGATACGGAGACCTCGCCGAAGGTAGCGGTGGTGAATCAGGCGCTGGTGAAGGAGTTCTTCCCAAACGAGAACCCGATCGGGAGGAGCTTTACGACGTCGGACCTGAAGGAACACAAGCTGACCTATCAGATTGTGGGGGTGAGCGCGGACACGCATTACGCGAGCCTGCGGAAAGATCCGCCGCCGGTGTTTTATCTGGATTACCGGCAGGCGCCGGAGATCGACTGGGGGATGACGTATGCGGTGCGGACGCGGGCGTCGCGGGCGGCGATGGCGCCGGAGCTGCGGCGGGCGGTGCAGGCGGTGGATCGCGACCTGCCGCTGACGGATGTGCGCACGCAGCAGGAGCAGATCGACGAGTTGCTGATGAACGAGCGGATTTTCGCCGATCTGACGGGAGGTTTCGGAGTGCTGGCGCTGGTGCTGGCGTCCATCGGAATCTACGGGATCATGGCGTATTCGGTTTCGCAGCGAACGAACGAGATTGGGATTCGGATGGCGCTGGGCGCGGAGCCGGGGCGCGTGCTGCGCATGGTGATGGGTGAGGCGTCGTGGATGACCGCCGCCGGGATCGTGGCGGGCGTGGGCGGCGCGATGGCGCTGGGGCGGCTGATCGCGAGCATGCTGTACGGGCTGAAGCCATGGGATCCGATGACGTTTGCGGGCACGGTGCTGCTGCTGGGGCTGGTGGCGCTGGGTGCGACATGGATTCCGGCACGGCGCGCGGCGGGGGTGGATCCGATGCGGGCGTTAAGGCAGGAGTAACAGGACACAGAACGCAGGACGCAAAGACAGGTCTCAGAGCACTGCGTTCAGCGTTCACGGGACGCGGTGGCGGGGCTGGGTTCGATCACGATGACACCGGTCATCTGGTCGTGGCCGCGTCCGCAGAGAATGCTGCAGCGCATGGGGTAGGTGCCGGGTTTCGCCGCCAGAAAGCGGATGAAGGTCGTCTTGCCGGGCTGCACCGGCTCGTTGATGGCGAGGGCGGGCACGGCGAGCCCGTGCTCGACATCGGCGGTGATGACGATGAGCTCGACGTGAGCGCCCTGAGGGATCTCGATACGGTTGGGGACGATATCCCACTTCTTCATGAGGACATGCAGGACGAGATTGGGCGGGCCGGAGTAGGTGGGGGTGTGGTTGCAGGCGGTGAGGGGAATGCAGAGCGCGGCCACCAGGGCAAAGGTGAGGAAGCGGGGGTGGTGACTCGCGAGGTGATGGGATCCCAGCTCTGCCCGGGGCGCACAGATGCGGGGCACCCGGGGTTTTGCGGGGGCTGCGGCCTGGCATTTACTATGTAGAAAGCAAAGGCCCCTGGAAACACGAGCAAAAGCTGCCGAAATTCTGAAACGAAACATGTCTCCTTCCATCCAATCACAAGGAACGGCTGAAATTCACCCTGACGTGGCGCTGGTAGAGCGGTCGCGGCAGGGGGATATGGCGGCCTTCGAGAAGCTGGTGCGGCAGTACGAGCGCCAGGTCTTCCGGATTGCGCAGCATATCGTGCAGAACCGGGAGGATGCGGAGGACGTCGTTCAGGACGCGTTCCTGAAGGCGTACGAGAAGCTCGACCAGTTCCAGGGGAACTCGAAGTTTTATACCTGGCTGGTGCGCATCGCGGTGAACGAGGCGCTGATGCGGCTGCGCAAGCGGCGGACGGGCCGGATGGTCTCCATCGACGAAGACGTGGAGACGGAAGACGGGTCGATGCCGCGGGATCTGGCGGACTGGAGCCCGGATCCGGAGGCGCAGTACGGGCAGTCGGAGATGGCGGATATCCTGCGCAAGACGATACAGGGATTACCGCCGGGATTTCGGGTGGTGTTTGTGTTACGGGATGTGGACGGGTTGTCGACGGAAGAGACGGCGGAGGCGCTGGGATTAAGTATTCCGGCGGTGAAGTCGAGGCTGCTGCGGGCACGGCTGCAATTGCGGGAACGGCTGACGCGGTACTTTAAGCGGGGCGCCCGCGGCCAGTCGAAGGTTGGTGCGAAGTGACCTGCACGGAATTTTTGCAGCAACTCGACGAGATGCTCGATCCGGCGATTGCCGGGGTTCTGCGGGCCGATCTGCAGGAGCATCTGCGCTGCTGCGAACACTGCGAGATCACCCTGGACACGACGCGGAAGACGATCGAGATCTACCGGAAGCATGAGCTGTACGCGCTGCCGGAGGATCTGCGGGAGCGGCTGCACGAGGCCATCCTGGAGAAGTGCCGCGGGTGCGGGAAGTAGCGATCAGCGATCAGCGATCAGCGATCAGCGATCAGCGATCAGCGATCAGCGATCAGCGATCAGCGATCAGCGATCAGCGATCAGCGATCAGCGATCAGCGATCAGCGATCAGCGATCAG
>JBATVK010000088.1:0-2576 GCA_049671725.1 Acidobacteriaceae bacterium | reverse complement strand
CGACCCGTGGGTCGCACCGCAACCCGATGGACGTCGGCTCGAAAACGTCGATGGTACAAGCCGGAAAGCGTATGATCTCCAACACGCCTGTTATTCCAGCGTGGCGAGGGACATTTCACACGATGGTCGTACGGAGAGGTAGCAATTCAAGTGGTCGAAACGAAGACAATCGGGTTTGACGCCGAGGCTTTTCTCGCTAGCGCGGGTTTGGGACGAAAAATTGTCCAGCTCAAGCCAAAACAGACTTTCTTCGCACAGGGAAATCCCGCCGACTCCATCTTCTATCTGCAAAAGGGGCGCGCGAAGCTGACAGTTGTTTCAACGGCCGGAAAAGAGGCCACGATCACGCTTCTGTCCACGGGGGACTTCGTGGGGGAGGAATCACTCACCGCGGTGGCAGGGCTCCGCATGGCGACCGCGACAGCAATTACCGGTTGTACAGCGCTGAAGATCGAGCGGGCGGAGATGATCCGAGTGATGCATGAGGAACATGCCTTCTCCGACCTCTTCCTGTCGTTTCTGCTGGCTCGCAGCATGCGCGTTCAGTCCGATCTGGTTGATCAGCTGTTTAACTCCAGCGAAAAGCGCCTGGCCCGCATTCTTCTGCTGATGGCCGAGATCGGCAAACCGGGCCATCCCGACACAATGATTCCGAAGATCTCCCAGGAAACCCTGGCCGAAATGATCGGCACCACCCGATCCCGCGTCAGCTTCTTTATGAACCGTTTTCGCAAACTCGGATTCATCCATTACAACGGCGGCATCCAGGTTCACAAATCGCTGCTGAATGTGGTCCTGCTCGATCAATTGCCGGATCGGAATGCCGCCAAGCCGCCGATCCTGGTGACTCCGCCGAGCACGTCCTGATCCTGGCTCCATCCGCGACTGAATTCCATGACGACCAGCTAACCGGACCCGTGCACGATTCGAACGTGACGGCAGCGGCCGACACTCCCAGGTTGCCTGGAGGATTCAGGTCCTGGGGAAATAGTCCAGGAGTGTATAAAACTGACCAGAATCGACGTTGACTCAAGCGGCATACTCGTTGAACCGGGTCCCTCCCCAGAATCTCCAGTCAGGCAGAAGCCGCGAACGCAGCAGCGTCCGAAGATATTGGTTCAGAGAGGGGGAAACCCTGAATTCGGACCCCTGGGAGTTACGCCCGAGGATATAGCTGAAGGTCGAACCGGTCAGGGGCCACGCTGAGCATGAGCGAGAGGGGTTTACCGTGGATTCAACCTTCAAACCGCGAACTTCCACCTCACAGTCCGGAAATGGAACCAGTATCCAGAGCAACGGTAAATCTGCGCCCGTGGAGCGATTCGCCATCGGGATTGCCGGCCTGGACGACATTCTGGGGGGCGGACTCGCCCGCAATCATCTGTATCTGGTCGAAGGCGATCCGGGAACCGGGAAGACCACGATCGCAATGCAATTTCTCATGGAGGGCGTTCGTCGCGGCCAGAAGGGCCTCTACGTCACGCTCTCCGAATCGAAGGCGGAGCTGCTGGAAATCGCCGATTCCCACGGCTGGTCCCTCGATGGGATTGAGATATTCGAGTTGGCTCCCGATGAAGCGCAGCTCAGGCCCGAAGCTCAGTACACCGTCTTCAACCCCTCCGAAATCGAAATGTCGGATACGACGAATGCCGTCCTGGCGGAGGTGGAGAGAATCCAGCCCGCCCGTGTCGTGTTCGATTCTCTCTCCGAGTTGCGCCTGTTGGCGCGCGATTCCCTCCGTTATCGCCGCCAGATTTTGGGCCTGAAACAATATTTCTCGGGACGCAGATGCACGGTTCTGTTACTGGACGATCGCACCGGCGAAGGCCACGATCAGCAACTCCAGAGCATCGCCCATGGCGTCATCCTGATGGAAAACGCAGAGCGGGAATACGGGATCAAGCGGCGCCGCCTGGAAGTAAAGAAGCTGCGCGGCTCAAAGTTCCGCGAGGGGTTCCATGACTACGCTATTAAGCGAGGTGGCGTGGAAGTGTATCCCCGCCTTGTGGCGGCTGAACATCTTGAGGCGTTCCCCCCGGTCCAGCTGGAGAGTGGCATCCCGGCTCTGGATACATTGTTGGGCGGAGGCATCGACAGTGGCACCAGCACGCTCCTGCTGGGCCCCGCCGGCTGCGGAAAGTCCACCATCGCCATTCGTTACGCGGTTTCGACGGTCGAGCGCGGCTGTCGCGCCGCACTTTTTACCTTCGATGAGACCCTGGCGACTCTGGTCATCCGGGCGAATGGACTGGGCATGGATATAAAGAAGCACGTTGATTCCGGAAAACTTCTGCTTCGCCAGGTCGACGCAGCGGAGCTCTCGCCCGGCCAATTTGTGTACGAAATCCGACAATTGGTCGAAAAACACGATCTCGAGCTCCTGATCATCGACAGCCTGAATGGATTTCTCAATGCCATGCCCGGCGAACATTTTCTCGCCATGCAACTCCACGAATTGCTGGCCTACCTGAGCCAAAAGGGAGTCACGACGCTGATGACCGTTTCCCAGGTCGGCTTTGTGGGAACGAACATCGATACGCCTGTGGACGTGAGTTATCTCGCCGACACCGTCCTGT
>JBATVK010000087.1:0-29790 GCA_049671725.1 Acidobacteriaceae bacterium | reverse complement strand
TGGTCGGAGGCGATGGCCTGCATCGTCCACTGGAAGGCCGGCGCGGAGAGGAGCGCCGCGGGGAGCTGCAGGCTCCCGATATGGCCCAAATTGACGTTGGAGGAGAGGGCGGTCAGGGTGCTGCTGGCGGGGATGGGCGATCCTTCCGCTGCGGACGCCCGGTTCATCGGCGTGGAGAACGGTCGTCTGGGGCTCTGGCTCGGCACTGCGCCGGGCTCGGCGCGTCTGCTGACGGGCACGACGCCTCTGGGTGAGGGCGACTGGCATTTCGCCGCAGCCGTCAGCGACGGCCGGCAGGTCACGCTCTACGCCGACGGCACGGCGGTGGGCGCGTGGCCGCTGATGCAGGGCCAGATCGCCGCGCAGATTCAGATCGCTCCGGAAGCGCAGCCATCGCCTGAAGCGCAGCCGTTGCCCGCGGCGCAGCCAGCGCTGCACACCAGCCACTTCGGGGGGCGCATCGCCGCGCTCGACATCTACCGCGAACCGCTCAGCGACGCTCAAATCAAGGCGATCTTTGCCGCGCGGCCGAACTTCAGCTTCCCGGTGTACGAACAGGCTTCGCCGCACTGGGGCGTGCAGACGCAGGCGCAGGCCGGCCTGAGCGAGCCGCAGAATCCCAACACGCTGCCGCGCAGCAAAGCCCCGTTCCAGAAGCCGGTGGCTCTCCCGCTGACCGCGGCGGAACGGGAGACGAAGCTGGTGGGAGAGAATCCGTGGACGATTCGCGGCGGCTGGCGGCTGGCGGCCGCGCCTGAGGTCGAAGCCACGGGCGAGGAAATCTCGAAGCCTGGTTTCGACGACCGTCACTGGCTGGCCGCCACTGTTCCCGGCACAGTGCTCACGACCATGGTGGATCGCGGCATCTATCCCAATCCGGATTACGGCCTGAACAACATGGCCATTCCGGAAAGTCTTGCGCACCAGGACTACTGGTATCGGGTCGAGTTCAAGGCACCCGCGGTTGCGCGCGGCCGGCAGCTGACGCTTACGTTTCTGGGCGTGAACTATGCCGCCGAAGTCTGGCTCAACGGCACGAAGCTGGGCGGATTCAAAGGCGCATTTCTGCGCGGCCGGTTCGACGTGACGAGCCTGCTGCGGCAATCCGGCGAGAATGCCCTTGCGGTGCGCGTTTCACCTCCGCCGCATGCCGGCATCGCCCAGGAAGAATCGCTCACGGCCGGCCCCGGATCGGACGGCGGCGTGGAAGTTCTGGACGGGCCGACCTTCGCGGCCAGCGAAGGCTGGGACTGGATTCCCAGCATCCGCGACCGCAACACCGGCATCTGGCAGGACGTGACCCTGACCGCATCCGGCCCGGTGCAGATCGGCGGCCTGAACGTGGTCACCACTCTGCCGGAGCCGGACCGCAGCGTTGCGGACATTGAAATCGATGTGCCCCTCACGAACGCCGGCCCGTCGGCGGTGGAAGGCGATCTGACCGCTGCATTTGACGATGTGAAAGTGACGAAGCATGTGCGGCTGGTTCCCGGCGAAAACGATGTGCGCCTGGAGCCGTCCGAATTTCCGCAGCTCAAAGTGCGGAATCCGCGGCTGTGGTGGCCGAACGGCTATGGGCCGCCAACGCTGCACACGCTGCTCACCACCTTCACGATCGGCCACACGGTCAGTTCCAGCAGCAAAATCGAATTTGGGATGCGCGAGGTCAGCTACGAGCTTTCGCTGCTGGATTCCAACGGGAATCTGCACCGCGTGGAGATTTTCCCCAGCCGCACGTACGACGAGGAACTGCCGCTCATCGACGACACCCACAACGGCATTCGCGAGATCGTCGACCAGACGCCGAACCTGCCCGCGCCCGGCAAGAAGCATCCGGAGTACCGGACTCCGTTCACCTGGGTGCAGACGCTCGAGCCCGGCGCGCTGGCCTCGGCTTCCGTCCGGCCGGTTCCGGGGGGCTGGCCGGGCACCGATCTGGTGATTGTCGTGAACGGCGTGCGCATCGCCGCGCGCGGCGGCAACTGGGGCATGGACGACATGATGAAGCGCGTGAGCATGGCCCATCTGGAGCCGTACTTCCGGCTGCATCGCGATGCTCACGTCAACATCATCCGCAACTGGATGGGACAAAGCACCGAAGAGAACTTCTACGCGCTCGCCGACAAGTACGGCCTGATGGTGTGGAACGATTTCTGGGAATCCACGGAGCAGTACAACCTGGAACCCGAGGACCCGGCTTTGTTCCTGAAGAACGCGCGCGACACCATCCTGCGCTTCCGCCATCACCCGTCCATCGTGGTGTGGTGCGGACGCAATGAAGGCGTGCCCCAGGCTCCGATCAACCAGGGACTGGCGGAACTGGTGCGCACGCTCGATCACACGCGCTACTACACGCCCGGCTCCAATCGGGTGAACCTGCGCGGTTCCGGGCCCTACCTGTGGGAACCGCCGTCGATCTACTTCCGCATCAACCGCGGGTTCAGCGTCGAGTTGGGCATGCCCAGCGTGCCTACGCTGGAGAGCTTTAAATCCTTCATCCCGGAGCCGGACCGCTGGCCCATCAGCGATACCTGGGCGTACCACGACTGGCACCAGAGCGAGGGCGGCCGCGTCTCGTTCTACATGAATGCGATGAACACGGAGTTCGGCGCGCCCACCGGCTTCGACGACTTCGTGCGCAAGGCGCAGATGCTGGACTACGCCGGCTATCGCGCCATCTTCGAAGGCATGGCCGCGCACCTGTGGCAGCCCAACTCCGGGCGCATGATCTGGATGACCCAGCCTGCGTGGCCGAGCACCCAGTGGAACTTCCTCAGCTGGGATTACGACACGCAGTCGAGCTTCTACGGCACGCAGAAAGCCCTTGAGCCGATCCACGCGCAGCTGAACCTGAACGACGAAGCCGTCGACCTGATCAACCTGGGCAAGGCGTCGCCGTTCAGCGTGCGGGTGCGGGTGGTCCGCCTGGATAACACCGCCCTCAGCGACCATACTTACCAGGTTCAGGCCGCGGCCGACGATCGCACGCCGGTTACGAAGCTGGATCTCGATGCGCTGGCGGCGGGCCACGCCGTCTTCGTGGTGCTCGACGTCGCCGATGCTTCCGGCGCGCCGGTCAGCAACAATTTCTACTGGTGGGCGGCCAAGCTCTCCACGCTGCGCGAGCTGGACTCGCTGCCGCAGGCCACCGTCAACGCATCCGCTACGCTGGGCGAGGCGGACGGCCAGCAGACGGCTACCGTGACCCTGCGCAACTCCGGCTCCGTGGCCGCCGTGCTCGTGAAGCTCACGCTCGAGAACGCCGCCAGCGGGGACCGCATTCTGCCCGCTTATTACAGCGGCAATTACATCTCGCTGCTGCCTGGCGAGCAACGCACCGTCACGGTGGAGTTCCCCGACGGCTCCGGCAGGCCGGAATTCGGGCTGCGCGGGTGGAATCTTGCGGATCAAAGCATTGCCGTGCGGTGAAGGCAAAGGGCAGGTCCGGAGACCTGCCCTTTGCGGTCTAAAGCCCGCAGCTACCTTGAAGCGGCGACTTATTTTGCGGCGACGGCTTCGGCCTTGACGCCGGCCTGCTCGCGCAGGGCGTCGGCCTTGTCGGTCGCCTCCCAGGTGAAGTCGGGCTCGTTGATGCGCCCGAAGTGGCCGTACGCCGCGGTCTTGCGATAGATGGGGCGGCGGAGCTGGAGGGTTTCGATGATCGCCTTGGGGGTGAGCTGGAAATTCTTCCGCACCAGCTTCACCAGCTCGGCTTCATGCAGCTTGCCGGTGCCGAAGGTGTCGACGAGGACGCTGACCGGCTCGGCGACGCCGATGGCGTAGGCGAGCTGGACTTCGACACGGTCGGCGAGACCGGCGGCCACGATGTTCTTGGCGATGTAGCGCGCCATGTAGGCAGCGGAGCGGTCGACCTTCGTCGGATCCTTGCCGGAGAAAGCGCCGCCGCCGTGACGGCCCATGCCGCCGTAGGTGTCGACGATGATTTTGCGGCCGGTGAGGCCGGTGTCGCCCATGGGACCGCCGATGACGAAGCGGCCGGTGGGATTGATGTGGTACTTGGTGTTCTCGTCGAGGAGGTGAGCGGGGAGGGTGGCCTGGATGACATGCTTCAGGATGTCGGCGCGGAGCTCTTCGGTGGAGATGTTCTCGGCGTGCTGGGTGGAGATGACGACGGCGTCGATGCGGACGGGCTTGTGGTTCTCGTCGTATTCCACGGTGACCTGGGACTTGCCGTCGGGCCGGAGCCAGGGAAGCTTGCCGGACTTGCGGACTTCAGAAAGGCGGCGGGTGAGCTTGTGGGCGAGGGAGATGGCGGTGGGCATCAGCTCGGGGGTCTCGTTGGTGGCGTAGCCGAACATCATGCCCTGGTCGCCGGCGCCGCCGGTATCCACGCCCATGGCGATGTCGCCGGACTGCTTGTTGATGGACGAGATGACGGCGCAGGTGTTGGAGTCGAAGCCATAGATCGCGTTGTCGTAGCCGATGGCGCAGACGACGCCGCGGACCAGAGCCTGGAAATCGACGTAGGCGCTGGTGGTGATTTCGCCGGCGATGACCACGAGGCCGGTCGCGGTGAGGGTCTCGCAGGCGACGCGGCTGAAGGGGTCCTGTTCGAGGCAGGCATCGAGGATGGCATCGGACACCTGGTCGGCGATTTTGTCAGGATGGCCTTCGGTGACGGACTCCGAGGTAAAGAGAAAGCGTTCGGTTGTGGACAAGCGGGTTTCCTCCAGAGACAAAGCTAATTGGGAGAGTGAAAGGGCGGCCAGGATGCGGCCGGGTCGCATAGCTATCTTACTAGCCGATGGCTGGGCGGGGCAAAGGGTTGCAGTGGATGGGCAACCGGGGGATTGGGCGGGGATTTTGGGTTGTTGGGTGGGGTGGGGGGGAAGTTGATGCGCGGAGCCCGCGAGCGTCGTTGACGGTAGACCGGCATCCAGGAAGTATCGCAGCGTCACGTGCGCAGGGGCTGAAGCCCGGGACTTTCGGGGCTGGTGACGGCACGACTGAAGTCGTGCCCTGATACAAAACCTGACGCCAGCGGGGGTATGGATTTGCGCTCTCCCACATCTGCCGAAACCGGGCAGATGTGGGGTTCCCGAACCACCCCACCCGCGAGTGGCGCCCTGCTACAAAGGCCAGTCGGTAAGATGCATCATCGTCCGAATGCCCACGCCACCATGAGCGGAAACTCTTCTGCCCAGAATGCGCCACCGTGCGATCCAGTTCGCTCCTTCATGACGACATCCGCACCGGCATCGCGCAGCGCGTCCGCCCACCTCTTTGCGTTTCCGAGGAAGAACGGCTCCTGGGTGCCGGCGACAAGGTATGTGCGCGGAAGCGGACTCGGCATAACCCCAGGCGGCTTGTAACCGCCGCCAGGCGAGGCGCAGAAGACCGCTCCATAGACCTGTGGGTGCCGAAGACCGAGAGCGAGGGCCAGCTCTCCACCCGCCGAGACGCCTAACACCGCGGTGCGTTCGGTGGGTAACGCCGCGCCAAACCGCGACTCCGTCCACTGGCGCACGTCGTCGACGAAGAACTTCTCGTGTGCCGCGAACCGCTCCGGTTCAAAGCCCGGTGAGTACTCATGGAACCGCAGCATCTCATCGGTCAGCCGATGCACACCAACGATCATTGTGGACGGCACGTCGGCCTTCTCGAGCAACCGGCCCCACTTCGAGATTCCCTGACCGTCACCGGCGAAGACGATGGCCTGGGGCGGCTTCGGTGGGACATAGACTGTGACCTGCCTTCCACCGTCATAGTCGAACGTCTCAGTAACAAACTCTCCCGAGACTGCGCCCGCAGGCGTGGCGGTCGCTTCATCGGAATCACTCTGCCTGCGGTTGACGTGGTTGCGTACCTGCTCTTCCATGGCGTTGCCTGCATTTTATAAAGCCGTGAACGTCCGCGTGCGGGGTGGCCGCCTCATCGGTTCTGAAAATATCGGCCGCCGCGTACAAGCCGAAGTTCCAGATTGACGCATGCTGCCTGAAGTCGACCATTCCTTCCCTTCCGGGGGGAACGCCCAACAGGCGCGAAGCTTCCGCAATGCCGGTCATCCTCCCGGAGCCTCGCAAATCAATCTACCCCTGTTGAGGGGCTGGTGCGGGAGCCCTGACGGGAGCAGGCGCTATTGCTGGTGCTGGAACTGGTGTTATGCCGCAGAGTTGAGCCTCAGCGGTGTTGCCGCTTATGGCTTTTGCGCGGGCGGGTCCAGGTACTTGATGAGGATGACTTCGTTTCCCTGTTCGTTGTAGATGAGCTCGTCGACGGTGCCGGCGGCGAGGAGCAGGCCGTAACCTCCGGCGCGCATGCCCTGCTGGCTGCGCTGCACAATGTGGGCGGTGGGATCGCCGGGTGAGTTGGCATGGACCGCGTGGGTGATGGCTTCCTTGCGGAATCCCGCGCCCGGATCGCGCACCCGAAAGGTCATGGTTCGGGCGGTGCGGATGGCGTTCACCTCGACGACCTGATCGGGATTGAACGCGGCGCCGTGCTCCATGGCGTTGACGAGTATCTCGCGAAGGGCCAGCATGATCTCCTGCCGCGCGGTCTCGGGGAGCTGCGCGGCGAACTCCCTGGCAAACGACATGAGGCGGTCAGCGGTGGCGAGGCGGCAGTTGACCCGGACGGCGATCCAGCCGGGGCGCGCGGAGATGACTTCGATGTCTTCGTTCGACTCGTCGCCGGTCGCCGCGTTGCGCGCGACGCAGAAGATCTCGTGCGCGTCGAAGGGAGGCGTGAAACATCCGAAGACGCGGGCACGAAGCGCTGCGATGATCTCGTTCGGCGTGCTGTAGGGGGCGAGCACGAGGCACTTGAGATTGGGGCGTATGAGCCTCATCTCCTGGAGGAGAGCGAGAGCTTCATCGATGACGCTGTCGGCGCTGGTGATGATGACACCGAAGGCGCGGGAGCGGAGGCGGTGGAGCGCATCGATGTGGCCGGCGGCGTACTCGAACGGCAAACCAGCGCCGGTGAGGAGTTCGCCGACTTCGCGGCTGACCGGGGTTTGACTGTCGATGATGAGAACTCGGCTCATGGCGATCTCCGGAGGGTCGGGTTGATTCTAGATCATTGGGCGGGGGAGGCTGGCCGTCGCCGCGGTGGATGCCGATCTGCGTTCCATGGGATCGCGGCGGTGCTTTCCTGGCGGTCGGCATTGCGGAGGTTTCGGCCTGTTGGCGCGCTGGTGTTGGGTGGCGAAAATTGCGCTTTTGTGGGGACAATCTGCGCTTCGTGAGCTTTCAGAGCATTTAAGAATCAGCTACCTGTTTGCTTCCAATGGGGTCTTGAATCGCGCGCTGATACAAAGCACAGGGGCTGAAGCCCGGGTCTTACAGGCCCGGTGACGGCACGACTAAAGTCGTGCCCTGATACAAAGCTACTTTCCTCAGGGGCTGAAGCCCCATGGATTTTGAGCGCGGTTCGGCACGGCTGAAGTTGTGCCCCTTCAAAACACTTAGTTTTTCCGCAGGCTGTGAAGTTGTGCCCTTTCAAAACACTGTGTTTTTCAGTGGGCTGTGAAGTTGTGCCCTTCCAAAACGCTGAGTCTTTCAGCACGCTGGAGAGCTGTTCTTTTTCAAAATACTGAGTTTTTCCGCGAGCTACTTCAAGACCCTTAATTTTTCTGCGAGCTGCTGTAGCCGGGGCCGCGGAGGACTTGGCCGGGGAGGGCGCCGGTCATTTTGCCATCTGCGATGACGGGGACGCCGTTAACGAGGACGTACTCCATTCCCTCGGAGAGCTGGTTGGGGTTCTGGTAGGTGGCCAGGTCGCGGATGGTGGCGGGATCGAAGACCACGACGTCGGCCCACATTCCTTTTTTGAGCACGCCGCGATCAGTGAGGCGCATGCGCTGCGCGGGGAGCGCGGAAAATTTGCGGATGGCGTCAGGGAGGGTGAGCAGATGATCCTCGCGCACGTATTTGCGCAGGATGCGGGGGAAGGTTCCGTAGGCGCGGGGGTGGGGATGCTCCTGGCCGAGCAGGCCCCAGGGCGAGGTGCCCTGAGAATCGTTGTCGATGGAGACCCAGGGCTGCTTCAGAGCCAGCTCGACGTCGGGCTCGCTCATGCCGAAGACGGCGACGGAGGTAAAGGCGTTGTCTTTGATGAGGAAGTCGCAGAGGGCATCGATGGGATCCTCGTGCCACGCGGCGGCGACCTCGGAGAGGCGCTGGCCCTGGTACTGGCGGAGGGCGGGATTCTGGACGACGGCGATCTCGACGGCCTCGGGGCCGGGGATTTCCTGCCACTCGTTGTCCCAGCCGCCGCTGGGATTGAGCATGTCGGCGCGGATGCGGGCGCGAGTGGCGGGATCTTTGAGGCGCTGGAGGAGCGCGGCATCGCCGCCATCGTGGGCCCAGGGCGGGATGAACGCGGAGAAGGTGTTGAACCACGCGGTGTAGGCGTAAGTATTGGCGCTGACGTCGATGCCGGCGGCACGGGCGGCGTCGATCTGGGCGACGACCTGCGGCATCTTGCCCCAGTTGCGCTTGCCGGCGACTTTGAGGTGCCAGATTTCGACGGGGATGTGGGCTTCGCGGCCGATGCGGATGGCCTCGTCGATGGCCTGGGGCTCGGTGTCGCCTTCGCTGCGCATGTGGGTGGCGTAGATGCCGCCGTACTGCGCGGCGACACGGGCGAGGGCGATGAGCTCATCGGTTTTGGCGTAGGGAGCGGGCGCGTATTGCAGGGCGGTGGAGACACCGACGGCTCCGTCCTGCATAGCCTGACGGACGAGCGCCTGCATCTCGGTGAGCTGCGCGGGGGTGGGCTGCACGTCGCCGTCGCCCAGCACCATGCGGCGGACGCTGGTGGCGCCGACGTAGCTGGCGAGGTTGATGCCCATGCCCTGGCGCTGGAGGCGAGCGAAGTACTGGCGGAAGGTGGTCCAGTCGGGAGTGATTTTGTCGTGCTCGTACTCGGCGCGGTCGGCGGCGACGATGCGGGCGTTGAGGGGCGCGGCGGAGTCGCCTTCACCGGTGATCTCGGTGGTGATGCCCTGGTAGATTTTGGAGGGCAGGCGGGGATCGACGAGGATGCTGAGGTCGGACTGGCCGAGCATGTCGATGAAGCCGGGGGCGACGACCATGCCGTGCGCATCGATGGTCTGGCGGCGCGGGGCGCGGTCGAGGACGCCGATGGCGGCGATGTGGCCCTGGCGAATGCCGATGTCGCCGGAGTACCAGGGGGAGCCGGTGCCGTCGACGATGTGGCCGTGGGTGATGACGATGTCGAAGGGGGCGGGCTGCTGGGCGGAGAGGGCGGCGGCCAGGAAGAGAAATGCCAGCGCGGCGAAGTGAGTGCGGATTCTCATGGGGGCAATGTGGCCGAAGGGTATCACGGGGACGGCGGGAGGAGGACGCGGATGCCGGGCCAGAGCAGGAAGAATTGGTTGAGCGGCTGGGCGCCGTGTTTGCGGTAGAAAGCAGCCTGAAAAGCGCAGTTCGCATGGAGTCGGCTGGCGGAGCGCCGTAGAGTAGGATGGCGGCATGACTCGGCGGCAGTTCATTCGAGCCGCATTTGGCGTGGGCTCCGTTTCGTACTTCATCGTGGCACGCGCAGCGGCGATATCGCCCCGCTGCACACCCGCTACCAGCTTCCCCGTGCCGCTAACCGAGGGAATTTGGCGTAGTCAGAAGTTCCCTGTCGGGAAGCATGCTTACGATGTCTGGCTCGATGTCGACCGGCAAATGCCGCTGGACAAGCTTGATTGCGATCTGGGGCCTTTGTCGCCTGAGCATCCGTGCAGCACACCGCCTCTGCTCGACCTGGAATGGAAGATTTGGGACGGAACGACGTTGGTGAAGAGCTGGACCGCGAAGCCGATCGAGGCAGCTGCATGGAGTAAGGAATCGACGGATTGCTTTCTCGGCGGCTTCGAGGGCAGGCGGAACGGCCATTTCGCGCTCGAATTGAATGTAAGGAAAGACGCCGGAAGGCTGAAAGATCTGCATCCTCGGGTGCAGATCGTCAAGAATCCTGGTTATTGGTGCTGGCTTTAGCGGGGAGATGAGGGCGGGGAGCGAACGGGCGGATAGAAGCGTGGCGGAGAAGTGTACATCTCGAGGCGCTTCCGGTAGTGGGTCCGTTTGACGGAAACCATCCCTCAGGGGCTAAAGCCCGCGATCATTCCTGCGCAATTACGGCACGGCTGAAAGCCGTGCCCCTTCAAAACAGGCGCAGGGTGACCCATTACCGGGGTTCGGGGGCGCTGTGGGCAGTGGAAATGCTCTAATCGGAACATGGCGCCATTGTGGAAGCCGGAGAAGTGGAGCGCGCGCCTGGCGGAGCTGGAGGCGCGCAGCGGGGAGCTGAAAGAGGCTCCGCTGCGGCGCGATGTGCGCTCGCTGGGATTGCTGCTGGGGCGGGTGCTGCGGGAGCAGGCCGGGGACAAGCTGTACGGCAAGGTGGAGGAGCTGCGGCAGTCGGCGATCCGGCGGCGCGAGGCGCAGGCGCAGGGACGCGCGCGCGAAGCCGAAGACCTGATGCAGATGGCGGTGCTGGGGGTGAACTCGCTGCCGGTGGACGAGGCGTACCGGCTGAGCCGGGCGTTTGCGTTTTACTTCGAGCTGATCAATCTGGCGGAGACGAACCATCGCAAGCGGCGGCGGCTGTCGCTGCAGATCAGCGGCGAGGCGGACCGGCGCGAGGCGCAGCGCGGGGAGCTGCGCGGGACCTTGCGGGCGATGCGCGAGGCAGGGATTTCCGCGGACCAGGCGCTGCGGTGGCTGGGGCGGATTCTGGTGGTTCCGGTATTCACGGCGCACCCCACGGAGATTGCGCGGCGCACGGTGCTGATGAAGCGGCGGAGGATGGGCGTCTTTCTGGAGCAGCTGGACCGGATTCCGGTGGCCGACGAGGAGCTGGCGGCGCTGGAAGAGGCGCTGACGGCGGAGATTACGTCGCTGTGGCAGACCGATGAGGTGCGGAGCCGGCGGCCGGAGGTGACGGACGAGATCCGGATGGGGCTGGACTACTACGATGTGTCGATCTTCGAGACGCTGCCGGGGCTGTACGAGGAGGTGCGGGGGGCGCTGAAGAGCGAATACGGCGTGGAGCTGGAGCTGCCGGAGCTGCCGCTGCTGCTGCGGTTCGGGTCGTGGATCGGCGGAGACCGGGACGGGAATCCGTTTGTGACGCCGGAGGTGACGCGGCAGGCGATTGCGGCGGCGCGGATGCGGCTGCTGGAGCACTACGATGCGCGGCTGCAGCAGACGATCGACCTGCTGACGACCTCGGCGCAGCAGTTGCCGGTGAGCGACGAGCTGCGGGCGCGGCTGAAGGAATTCGAGGGCGAGCTGCACCTGAGCGACGACGCGATTTTCGGCGCGCGCTTCGAGTTCGAGACCTACCGACGGTATCTGATCTGCGTGCGGGCGCGGCTGCTGAAGACCGTGGGAAAGACCAGCGACGATCCGGAGACGGTGGAATCGGCGCTGGCGGGGATGCCGGGGTATTGCTCGGCGGGGGATTTCCTGGAGGACCTGCGCGTGGTGCGGCGCAGCCTGGCGGCGAACCAGGGGCTGCGGGTGGCGGAAACGCTGATCGATCCGCTGCTGGTGATGGTGCGGACGTTCGGGCTGCACCTGCACACGCTGGATATCCGGCAGCATGCGCGGGTGCACCGCAAGGCGCTTGAAGAAGCGTCGGCATGGTGCGCGCAGCAGGGGACGCAGACGCCGGAGGCGCTGAGCGCGGAGACGCGGGATGTGATCGAGACCTTTCGCGCGATCGCGGAGGTGAAGGCGGGGTGCAGCCCGGAGGCGATCCGGCACTACATCGTGAGCGGCGCGTCGAGCGTGGAGGATGTGACGGCGGTGGTGTGGCTGGCGCGGCTGGGCGGGGTGGAAGTGGCGGGGCGCGGGGGCGATCCTGGGTTAACCACCCCAGCGAGCAGGCTCGCCGGGGACCCCGGCTTGATGCCAGTGCCGCTGTTCGAATCGATTGAGGATTTGAGGAACGCGCCGGCGATTTGCCGCGAACTGTGGAGCGCGCCGGGATACAGGAAGCTGCTGGCATCGTGGAACGACACGCAGGAGGTGATGCTGGGGTATTCCGACTCGAACAAAGACGGGGGAATGCTGACCAGCACGTGGGAGATTTTCCGCGCGCACCGGGCGCTGCACGAGGTGGCGCGGGATTGCGGGGTGCGGCTGCGGCTTTTCCACGGGCGCGGCGGGACGGTGGGACGCGGGGGAGGGCCGACCCACCGGGCGATCTACGCGCAGCCGGTGGGCGCGTTCGAGGGGCAGATCCGGATTACCGAGCAGGGCGAAGTGCTGCACTGGAAATACTCCGATGTGGTGCTGGCGGAGCGGAACCTGGAGCTGATGATTGCGGCGTCGCTGGATGCGCTGGCGCGGCCGAATGCGCTGATCCCGGGCGCGCACATGTCGGGCGTGCTGCGGCCGGAATGGGAGACGGCGTTCGGGGAGCTGTCGGAGATTTCGTTCCGGCTGTATCGCGAGCGGATCCTCGGGGATCCGGAGGTGCTGCACTATTTCGAAGTGGCGACGCCGGTAGGCGAGCTGGAGCACGCGCGGATCGGGTCGCGGCCGGCGCGGCGCAGGGGCCAGATGAGCTTCGCGAACCTGCGGGCGATTCCGTGGGTGTTTGGCTGGACGCAGAGCCGGCTGCTGGTTCCGGCGTGGTTCGGGGTGGGCACGGCGCTCGAGGAATACGCGAAGCGGCCGGGCGGAGTGGATCTGCTGCGAGAGATGATGGCGGAGTTTCCGCTGTTCATCGACGTGGTGCGCAATGTGGAGATGGCGCTGGCCAAGGCGGACGTGGGGATTGCCTCGCTGTACGCCTCGCTGGTGCCGGATGCGGGGCTGCGGGAACGCGTCTTCGGGATGCTGACGGCGGAGTTCGAGCGGACGCGCGCGGCGGTGCTCGAGGTGACGCGGCAGAAGGAATTGCTGGAGGCGAATCCGGTGCTGGCGCGATCGATTCTGCTGCGCAATCCGTATGTGGACCCGATGAGCCTGATCCAGGTGGATCTGCTGCGGCGAAAGCGCGCGGGCGAGGATACGGATGAGGTGAACCGCGCGATTGCCGGGACCATCAGCGGGATCGCGGCGGGGCTGAGGAATACGGGGTGAGAGGAAGGCTGGAGCGTGGGGCGCGGCGTAGCGCGGCTTCCCGAAATGGCACGTCACGGGGCTGCGTTCCGAATGCGGAAGCGGCCTGTGAGAATTCTTAGTCTGGCTGCTGAAGTGCGTGAGATTCCGGGTACGCTCGGCGCATGGAGAAGGATGCGATGCAGCCAGAGACGAACTCCACTGAGGATCTTCACAGCATTTTGAGCCGGTTCCAGACGTGGTCCGGAAAGAACGCGGGCCCCGCGAGCAGCAACGGGCACAAGCCGAGCGAGGGCGTGCGCGAGATTCCGTATGAAGAGGCGCTGCGGCAGGTGCGGAGCCGCAGCGGAACGCGCGCGCCTCGACCTGCGGCGGGTGCGGCGGCCAAGCAGCCGGAGGCGCAGACCAGCGTGATGAGGCCGGAGACGGGCGGAAGCGGGGCGCTTCCCTGCCCTGCCGCGGCATCGGAGCAGACGCCGGCGCCTGCTCCGCCAGGAAAAGCAGTAGCCGGCGCGGGAGCCGAGGCAGCGAAAGCGGCTATGACGGCGAAGGCTGCCGGGACGCGGGCGAAAAGGCATCCGGTTGCGGCGAAGCAAGCGGCGCCGATGGTGAGGGCAACCTCGGGGTCGGCGCAGAAGGCCGTAAAGCGGAATGCGGTGAAGGCGAGCGGGCACGGCAGCCGGAAGAAACTGGAGACGAAGGCGGCCGCTCCGGCAAAGAAAGCACGCGCGAGGAAGAGTCCGGCGTTTCGCGAGGTGCTGGCGCAGAGCGTGAGGAAGAAACCGGCGATGGTTCACCGCGCGAAGGAGCAGCGGGTTTCCGTGCGGCTGTCGCAGGCGGAAGAGCGTCATCTGCAGGCGTGCGCGAAGCGGGCGGGGATGACGGCCTCGGCGTATCTGCGGGAGCGGGCGCTGGGAGCGATCGCGGCGGAATCGGAGATGAAGATCGCGGCACGCGGGGCGGCCGGAACGCGGAGCAATGGCGAAGCGCTGTCCGCGGCGCGGGCGGCGAAGAGCAGCTCATTGCTGGGCGACTGGATCGCGCTGCTGCGGAATCGCTTCCTGGCGTCGCCGGTGCGGTTTGCGGAGAGGGCGTAAGGACAGGGTGCAGGGGTTAGCGTTTAGCGGTTAGGGGCTAGCGTTTAGCGGTTAGCGTTTAGGGGTTAGCGTTTGGGGGTTAGCGGTTAGCGGTTAGGGATGTGCGAAGCTGAGGGCGGCGTGTTCGCAACCCGCACGACCCAGGCGATGCGCGACGCGCGCTACTTTGCTACGGGGACGCCGGTTTGCTGCGGTGGGGGCTGCTGCTGCCGGACCTGGGTGGCCTTGTCGTTTTCGAAGGTCACCTGCCAGTGTTTGGGGCCGGCATCGTAGTCGACGGTGCGGTTGCCGTAATTCGAGGAGTCGGACTGTTCGACGACGCCGACGGCCATCTGGGTCTGCAGCTCGTTCATGCCGACGATGGGCTGGTGCTGGTCGATCGCCTGCCAGATGTTGGCGGGCCAGAAGTGGTACATCTGGTGCGGGTCGTCGTAATAGAAGAGCGTGTCGCAGTACCAGGTGGAGTCGGTGCCCTGGTAGAAACCGACGGCGGTGGCGTATTGCTTGTCGCTGCCGGGCATGGTGAAGACGGCGAAGGCCTGCTTGTCGCCGTGGGCGATGCGATCGGCGAGGCTCGCGGGAACCTTCTGCGTGACGATGTCCGCGATATCGAGGCGCTGGGCGCTGGGCAGGACGCCGAGGTCCTGGGCGAGATCGACGCGATGGCCGCTGTAGGGGAAGTAGCTGAGCTCGTATCCGGCCTGGATCCAGATGGGCTTGCCGACGAGCGCGCGGGCGGAGTCGATGCTGTCGATGTAGAGCTTGCGCGGCATCACCGTATCGTCCTGGGTGACGGTGGGCTCCTGATTGGTCTGGGGAACGACGACGGGCTGGTTCCTGCGGGCCACGTTGATGCGCCAGATGCCGAAAGCGAGGACGGCGACGGGAATCAGGATGAGGAGAGCGAGTTTTTGCCAGGTCTTCATCGCGTTTTCAGGATACTCAGATGCGCGAGGAAGGGGAACCGGTTGAGCGGGTGAATCCCTGCTTCGCGGCGAGGCCGCCGCGGGCGAGATCGGCGAGGGCCAGGGTGAGCAGGTGCGATTCGTTGAGGGACTCGGGGCGGCGGAGAGCGATGCCGAGATTGGCGGCAAACCGGCGGAAGGCGACGTCGATGTCGTAGAGAATTTCGACGTGATCGCAGAGGAAGCCGATGGGCTGGATAACGAGGCTGGCTACGCCCTGCTGGCGCAGCGCGGTGAGCGTGTCCTCGACGGTGGGGCCGAGCCATGGGCCGCCGGACATGCCCTGGCTTTGAAAAGCGAAGAACCAGTCCCGCGGGGTGAGGCCGGGAATGCGCGCGGCGACGAGCGAGGCGGTGAGTTTGGCCTCCACGGAGTAAGGGTCGGGAGGCTCGGGGGCAATGTGGTGGTCGAGCTGCGGCACGGCGAAGACGGTGCGGCAGGGGACGCTGTGGGCGGTGAAGAGCACGGGGGGCGCGGAGCCGATTTCGGCGGCGAAGGGATCGCGGGCGGCGCGCAGGCGCTCGGCGAAGGCGTCGGCGAGCAGCGGGTGATCGGCCCAGTCAGAAAGAAAGTGCAGATCGATTTTGCCTTCAGCAGCGGCGAAGACGGCGCGGCGATAGAGGCCGACGCTGGTGCGGGAGTTCTGGGGCGCGAGACAAATCACCACCGCGCGGGTGACGCCTTCGTCGCGCATCTGGTGAACCACGTCGGCGATGTACGGCTTCCAGTTGCGCATGCCGACGTAGACGGGCATACCCAGTTCCCGCTCGAGAAGCCAGCCCTGTTTGAGGGTGAGCGGGGTGAGCGGGCTGCCGCCGATGGCGACAAAGCGATGGCGGACTTCTTCAACGACTGACGCGGGGAGATCGCGGCCGCCGGTGACGCGGGCAAGATACTCGGGGATTTCGTCGGCGGAGTCGGGGGTGCCGTGGGCGAGGAGCAGAACCGCGTCAGCCATGGCGCACCTCCGCGGATGGAGTCACGTATTCGCGGACGAAGCGGACCACCGCCTGGGCGTTTTCGACCGGAGTGCCGGGCACGATGCCGTGGCCGAGGTTGAAGATGTGGCCGGGACGGCCGGCGGCCTGGCTGAGAATGTAATGGACGCGGTTACGAATTAGCTCGGGATCGGCAAAGAGGGTGATGGGATCGAGATTGCCCTGCACGGCGCAGGCGTAATCGAGGTCACGCCAGGCGCGATCGAGGGGCGTACGCCAGTCGAGGCCGAGAACGTCAGCGCCGGTTTCGCGCATGGAGGGCAGGAGGCTGGCGGTGTCGACGCCAAAGTAGATGACGGGGACGCCGAGCGCCTGGACTTCGCGGACGAGAGCGCGGGTGGCGGGGAGGACGAACTCGCGATAGTCGGGGATGGAGAGCGCGCCGGCCCAACTGTCGAAGATCTGCAGGACATCGGCGCCGGCGGCAACCTGCTGCGCGGCGAATTCGCGCAGGACGATCACAAGCTTGTCGAGCAGCCTGCGCCAGGCGTCCGGGTGGCGGTACATGAGCTTTTTGGTCTCGATGTACTGGCGCGAGCCTCCGCCTTCAATCATGTAGCTGGCCAGCGTGAAGGGAGCGCCGCAGAAGCCGATGATGCCGATGCGGTCTTTGAAGTGGGCGACGACTTTCTGGATGGCTTCGCCGACATACGAGAGCTCGGAGGCGCGCGTGGTGAGGAGAGCATCGATGGACGCGGCGTCGCGGAGGGGCCTGTGGATGACGGGACCTTCGCCGGCCTGGAATTCGAAATCGAGGCCCATGCACTCCAGGGGGAGCAGGAGGTCGGCGAATATGATGGCGGCGTCGACGTCGAGCTTTTCCGCGGCGGTGATGGTGACTTCCGCGGCGAGATCGGGGCGCTTGCAGATTTCGATCAGCGAGTGGTGGCGGCGGACCTCCATGTACTCGCGCATGTAGCGGCCGGCCTGGCGCAGAAACCAGACGGGGGTGCGGTCCACAGGCTGGCGCAGACAGGCGCGCACGAAGCGCGTGGCGGAGATGCTGGCGGACAGATCAGGGACCGGCGTCGGCATGAGGAGCTACCAGAAAAAGGTAGCAGGAAGCGGGGCGGGAAGGAATCAATCGTTTTCGGTGACCCGTCCCCGGATGACCGCCGTCATCCAGGGACAGTGCAGCGGTAACGCGGGTAACCTTCACAGCGGCGCTCGACATCAGCGGCTGCGCGATGAAGACTTTTTGCGCGAGCCGCCGCCGGCGGCGCGGGATTTGGAGCGCGAGGGGCTGCGATGGGAGCGCGACGAGCTGCTGCCGCGGCTCGACGAGGACTTCTTCTTTGGAACCTTCGCGCCTTCTTTGCGCGCCTCGGAAAGGCCGATGGCGATGGCCTGCTTGCGGCTGGTGACCTTTTTGCCGCTGCGGCCGCTCTTGAGCGTGCCGGATTTGCGCTCGCGCATGGCGCGCTCGACTTTTTTGCCTGCTTTGGGGCTGTATTTCCGGCCTCCGGAAGATTTGTGGGATGAAGTACGTTTCGTGGCCATGCAGAATTCTCCCTTCTGCTGATTGGGAAGCGGCGCAGGATGAGGAGGTTGCGCGGGAAAAACAGGGATCAGGGATTGGGGAGCAGAGATCGGGGATTTGCGGGGCTGTGAATCTGTAACCGTCGCGGATACAGAGAGTCAGGCTAAGCTACCGATATTCAGGGAGGGAAGCTGGATGTCCGGCATGATCGGGGCGTGGCGTTCGTTCGGGCAGGACGCGTCGGTACTGAAGCAGAAGGTGAAGCCGGGAACGGCGAGGCGGACGCTGCTGTTTGCGGCGCCGTACGCGCGGCAACTGGCGGTCTTCCTGGTGGTGGTGCTGGTGGATGCAACGGTGGGGATTGCGAACCCGCTGCTCTATCGGGAGATCATCAACAAGGGGATTTTGAAAGGCGATGCGGGGCTGATCATTCGGCTGGCGGTGATCGTGGGGCTGCTGGGGATCTTCGACGGCGCGCTGGGGCTGGCGCAGACGTATCTGGCATCGAGGATCGGATCGAGGATCGTGCTTTCGCTGCGGACCCGGCTGTTCGAGCACATCCAGCGGATGCCGCTGGCCTTCTTTACGCGGACACAGACGGGCGCGCTGGTGAGCCGGCTGAACAACGATGTGGGCGGAGCGCGCACGGCGTTCACGGACATTTTGTCGAACGTGGTGGGAAATCTGATCACGGTGCTGCTGATTCTGGGGGCGATGTTCGTGCTGTCGTGGCGGATCACGCTGGGCGCTCTGGTGCTGCTGCCGCTGTTTGTGCTGCCGGCGCGGGTGTGGGGACGGAAGCTGCAGGCGCTGACGCGGGAGAGCTACGACCTGAACGCGGCGATGAACAATCTGATGGTGGAGCGCTTTAACGTGGCGGGCGCTTTGCTGGCGAGGCTGTTCGGAAGACGGCGGGACGAAGGAAACGCGTTTGAAGAGAAGGCCGCGCGGGTGGCGGACATTCGCGTGAAGCAGGCTATTTACGGGCGGCTGTTCTTTACCGCCCTGATTGTGGCGGCGACGTGCGCGAGCGCGCTGGCGTACGGATGGGGAGGGGTGCTGGCGGTGCGGCACGTGCTGGATGTGGGCACGGTGGTGGCGCTGGTGTCGTATCTGGCGCGGCTGTATGCGCCGCTGCTGGGATTGTCGAACGCGCAGGTGAGCATCATGACGGCGCTGGTGTCGTTCGAGCGGGTGTTCGAGGTGCTGGATCTGGAGCCGATGATCCGCGAGAAGGAAGGCGCGGTTGCGATTGCGGCGGGGCCGGCGCGGATTGAGTTCGACCATGTGGCGTTTCGGTATCCGTCGGCGGCGGAGGTGTCGCTGGCGTCGCTGGAGTCGATTGCGGTTCCCGACAAGAGACCGCAGAAGACGGTGCTGGAGGAGGTCGACTTCGAAGTGCTGCCGGGACAACTGGTGGCGCTGGTGGGACCTTCCGGAGCGGGCAAGACCACGATCACGCATCTGCTGCCGCGGCTGTACGACGTGCAGCGGGGCGCGATCCGCATCAACGGGATCGACGTGCGGGACGCGAAGCTGGATTCGCTGCGGGAAAGGATCGGGGTGGTGACGCAGGATGCGCATCTGTTCCACGACACGATTCGCGCGAACCTGCTGTATGCGCGGCCGGAGGCGAGCGACGGCGAGCTGTGGGAGGCGCTGGGGGGAGCGCAGATTGCGGCGCTGGTGGAGTCGCTGCCGGGCCAACTGGAGACGCTGGTGGGCGAGCGCGGATATCGATTTTCCGGCGGGGAGAAGCAGCGCATGGCGATTGCGCGGCTGCTGCTGAAGGCGCCCGACATCGTGATTCTGGACGAGGCAACGGCGCATCTGGATTCGGAATCGGAAGCAGCGGTGCAGCGGGCGTTCGAGACGGCGCTGGCGGGGAGAACGTCGATGGTGATTGCGCACCGGCTGTCGACCATCCTGAAGGCGGATCAGATCCTGGTGGTGAAGGAGGGGCGGATCGTGCAGCGCGGGCGGCATGCGGAACTGCTGGAGGAAGCGGGGATCTATGCGGATTTGTATCAGCGGCAGTTCGCTTTAACGGAGGCGGCGCCTCAGGATTAGAGGGCAGCGGCAGCGGTGGCGGGAAGGATGTCTTCGACGTCGACCCACTGCGTTGGGTACTCGCCGGTGTAGCAGGCCACGCAGTACGTGTTGCCTTCGCCGCCGTCGCAGGCATGGCGCATTCCATCGAGCGAGAGATAGGCGAGGGAGTCGGCTTCGATGAACTGGCGAATCTCTTCGACAGTATTGTTGGCGGCAATCAGTTCGGACTTGCGGGGCGTGTCAACGCCGTAGAAGCAGGGCGAGATGGTGGGCGGACAACTGATGCGGAGGTGGACTTCCGTCGCGCCGGCCTGGCGGACCATGCGGACGATTTTGCGGCTGGTGGTGCCGCGGATGATGGAATCGTCGATGAGGATGATGCGGCGGCCTTCAAGAAGATTGCGGACGGGATTGAGCTTGAGCTTGACGCCGAAATCGCGGACGCGCTGCTCCGGCTCGATGAAGGTGCGGCCGACGTAGTGATTGCGGATGAGGCCGAAGCGGAAGGGGATGCCGCTCTCCGCGGCGTAGCCGATGGCGGCGGTGACGCCGGAGTCGGGCACAGGAACGATGAGATCGGCGGGAACGTGGGACTCGCGGGCAAGCTGGCGGCCCATCTGCTCGCGGCTCTCCTGCACCCAGCGGTTGAAGATCATGCTGTCGGGGCGCGCGAAATAGACGTGCTCGAAGATGCAGCTGGTCTGGTTGGGCTGGGCGAACTGGCGGGAGGTGACGCCGTCGGCGCTGACCATGACGAGCTCGCCGGGAAGAACGTCGCGCTCGAATTTGGCGCGGAGGAGATCGAAGGCGCAGGTTTCCGAGGCGAAGACGATGGTGTCCGGGCCGTCGGGATTGGCGATGCGGCCCATGGAGAGCGGGCGGAAGCCGTGAGGATCGCGCGCGGCGAAGACGCGGTCGCGGGTCATCATGACGATGGAGAATGCGCCGTCGACCTGGCGGAGGGAGTCGGCGATGGCGTCGACCAGGGTGGTGGCCTGGGAGTGCGCGATGAGCTGCACGATGATTTCGGAATCGGACGTGGTCTGAAAGAACGCGCCCTGGCGCTCGAGGTGGACGCGGAGATTGCCGAGGTTGACGAGGTTGCCGTTGTGCGCGATGGCGATGAGGCCCTTGGTGGATTCGACGCGGATGGGCTGCGCGTTGAGGAGCGCGGAGTCGCCGGTGGTGGAGTAGCGGGTGTGGCCGATGGCCATGTCGCCCTTGAGGCGGGCGAGGACGTCGTCGGTGAAGATTTCAGAGACGAGGCCCATGCCTTTGATGTTGGAGAGGTGGGTGCCGTCGGCAGTGGCGATGCCGGCGGATTCCTGTCCGCGATGCTGGAGGGCGTAGAGGGCGAGGTAGGCCTGGCGGGAGGCGTCGGGGTGGCCGTGGATGGCTACTACGCCGCAGTGTTCGCGGAGTTTGGGGTCTTCTTCTGGAGATTCCCGGGCCTGAAGGCCGGCCAAAGGAAGGGCGTGATTCCCCGGGCTGAAGCCCGGGGCTTCTACCGTCGTCGTGCTGCGCACGACCCGCTCCGCGGCAGGGGCTAAAGCGGTGCTGCGCGTACGGCGGGACGCGCCTTCGGCGCCCTCAGGGGCTAAAGCCCGGGAATTTTTGGGCGGTGTAACGGCACGACTGAAGTCGTGCCCTGATACAAAGCCCGATTCGTGGCCGGGGAGGCCTTCGATGAGGAGATGGCTCATGCGGTCACCTCTTCGGTGAGGTGGGATTCGAAGATGAAGGCGTGGCCTGATAGGGGATACTGCGGAGAAAGGCTTCCTTCGGGAGCTGAAGCCCGGTCCGGGTTGGCGGTGTTATGGCACGGCTGAACCCGTGCCCCTTCAATACGTGCTCCTTCGATGTTGGAGTGGCCGGGGAGGCCTTCGATGAGGAGATGGCTCGCGTGGGGGCGCGTGGGTTGCATCAGGCAGTCACCTCGGCGGAGAGCTGGGATTCGAGGGCGGTGGACCACTTCTCGCGAAGGTCAGGGATGGTCGATTGGATGGTTGAGTCTGTGCCCCAGGAGATCGTTACTCGGCCTGGTGTTGTCGATCCAATGATGTCCGCTATGAACCCAAACTCTTTTTCAGCGATTTCCAGCACGGCCGCTGTGGACTCTCCAGACGATGAGACGACGACCTGTGTGCTGTCTTCGGAAAAGAATGCGTGTGCCGCACTTTGCCAGGCAAGATGATCCACACATACTGCGACGCCGATACCATTTTCCGATCCTGCTTCGACGAGCGTTACCGCCAATCCCCCTTCGCTCACGTCGTTCGCGCTGTTAATCAACCTTTTGTCGGCAAGGGTCAAAAGCAATTTCTGCAGTTTCGATTCGGTATCCGGATCGAACGCAGGTGGCCGGCCCCAAAAGCGATGCAGAACTTCGGTGGCATATTGTGATGAACCAAGTTCAACTTGCCAATTCGCGATTCTACGCGAATGAGTTCCGATCACGATCACGCAATCTCCGGCTCTCAGGAAGGCCGCCGGCACGGCTTTGGTCACATCGTCCAGAATCCCCACGACGCCGACGACGGGCGTGGGGTAGATTCCTTCGCCTTTGGTTTCGTTGTAGAGGGAGACGTTGCCGCCGGTGATGGGAGTGCCTAATGCGGTGCAGGCTTCGGCGATGCCGTCGATGGCCTGGGAAAGCTGGGCCATGATTTCTGGTTTTTCGGGGTTGCCGAAGTTGAGGCAGTTGGTGGCGGCTACCGGTGTAGCTCCGGTACAGGCGACTTTGCGGGCGGCTTCGGCGACGGCGTGCATGGCGCCGAGTTTTGGATCGAGATAGCACCAGCGTCCGTTGCCGGCGAGAGCCATGGCGAGGCCGCGCTCGTGGCCGGGCGTTCCCGTGCCCTTGATGCGCATGACGCCGGCTTCTCCGCCGGGGCCCTGGACGGTGTTCGTCTGGACCATCGAGTCGTACTGCTCGTAGACCCAGCGCTTGGAGCAGATGTTGGCCGAGGCGAGGAGCTTTTTGAGGTCGGCGGTGTAGTCGCGGGGCTTTTTTAGTTCTTCGAGAATGTGCGGCGGCGGATCGAGCGGGACTTTGATCTGATCCGGCCGCGACCATGTGCCGACGGGGCGGGAGTAGATGGGGCAATCGTCGGTGAGCGACTGGTTGGGAATGTCCGCGACCAGCTCGCCGTGATGAAGGATGCGCAGGCGCTGCTCGCTGATGACCGTGCCGACGGTGACGCCTTCGAGGCCCCACTTGTCGAAGACGCTGAGGACTTCGTGCTCGCGGCCTTTTTCGGCGACGAGGAGCATCCGCTCCTGCGACTCCGAGAGCATCATCTCGTAGGCGGTCATGTTGGTTTCGCGCTGGGGCACGTGGTCGAGATTCATCTCGATGCCGACGCCGCCGCGCGCGCCCATCTCGCAGCTGGAACTGGTGAGGCCCGCTGCGCCCATGTCCTGTATGCCGACAACCGCGCCGGTTTTCATCGCTTCGAGGCAGGCTTCAAGGAGAAGCTTCTCCATGAAGGGGTCGCCCACCTGAACGTTGGGGCGCTTTTGCTCGGAGCCTTCCTTGAACTCTTCGCTGGCCATGGTGGCGCCGTGGATGCCGTCGCGGCCGGTGCGCGCGCCGACGTAAATCACGGGATTGCCGATGCCGGTGGCTTTGGCGTAGAAGATCTCGTCGCGGCGGACGAGGCCGAGAGCGAAGGCGTTGACGAGAGGATTGCCGGAGTAGCAGGGCTCGAATTTGGTTTCGCCGCCGAGGTTGGGCACGCCGAAACAGTTGCCGTAGCCGGCGATGCCGTGGACGACGCCTTCGACGATGGAGTGGTTTTTGCGGACCAGATCGCCGGAGGTCTGGTCGTCGGCTTCGAGCGGGCCGAAGCGGAGGGAATCCATGACGGCAAGCGGGCGGGCGCCCATGGTGAAGATGTCGCGCAGGATGCCGCCGACGCCGGTGGCCGCTCCCTGGTAGGGCTCGATGTAGCTGGGATGGTTGTGGGACTCGATTTTGAAGGCGCAGGCCCAGCCGTCGCCGACGTCGATGATGCCGGCATTCTCGCCGGGGCCCTGGACGACGAGCTTGCTGCGCGTGGGCAGGCGGCGGAGATGGACTTTGGAGGACTTGTAGGAGCAGTGCTCGCTCCACATGACGGAATAAATGCCGAGCTCGGTGATGGAGGGGGTGCGGGCGAGGGCGTCTTCGATGCGGCGATACTCGGCGGGCGTGAGGCCGTGCTGAGCCAGGAGCTCCGGGGAGATGGTGGCCGGCGTGGGCGCTGCGGCGGCGGGAGATTTCATGGCCTGTTCATCCACATTGTCGCACGGGGACTGGCCTTGGCAGGCGGGCGCCGCTTGCGCGGCACTGGCCGTCGCGAGCGGACCTCGCTTCGCGGGTGCTGGCCGTCCAGGCGGACGCCGCTTACGGCACAGCTGAAGCTGTGCCCCTTCAAAACGGAGGCTCTTACCACAGAGAACACTGAGGGCCCGCTTGATGGCTCGGTTCAAGCCGGACCTTTTCAAAGAATTGGGTGTTCCCGAACTCAGTTCTTCGCAAGCTGTCAGGCCGGAGTGGGGGACTTTGCTGCGGCGTGGATGGCGAGGAGGGTTTCGAGGAGCGGCTTCAGGTTCCTGAGGTCGAGGGCGTTGGCGCCATCGGATTTGGCCTGGGCGGGGTTGTCGTGGACCTCGAGGAAGATGCCGTCGACTCCGGCAGCCACGGCCGCGCGGGCGAGCAGGGGGATGAATTCGGGCTGGCCGCCGGAGACGCCGCTGGATCCGGAAGGAATCTGGACGGAGTGGGTGGCGTCGAAGACGACCGGCGCGAAGGCGCGCATGACCGCCAGCGAGCGCATGTCGACGACGAGGTTGTTGTAGCCGAAGCTGGCGCCGCGCTCGGTGAGGAAGACGCGGGTGTTGGCGGTCGAGGCGATCTTCTCGACGGCGTAGCGCATGTCCCACGGAGCGACGAACTGGCCTTTTTTCACGTTGATGGCGCGGCCGGTGCGGCCGGCGGCAACGAGCAGATCGGTCTGGCGGCAGAGGAAGGCGGGGATCTGGAGGACGTCCGCGCCCTCGGCGGCAATTTCGCAGTGGGAAGGCTCGTGGACGTCGGTGAGGACGGGCAGGCCGGTGGATTCGGCGAGGCGGCGGAGGATGGCCGTGCCTTCGACCAGACCGGGGCCGCGAAAGCTGGTGACGGAGGTGCGGTTGGCCTTGTCGTACGAGGCTTTGAAGATGTACGGAAGCTTCAAGTCCGACGTGATGCGCTGGATGGCGTCGGCCATGGCGCGGACGTGGGTCTCGCTCTCGATGACGCAGGGTCCGGCGATGAGGAAGAGGCGGCCGTTGCCGATGTGGACGGGGCCGATTTCGAATTCGGAGGTCACAGCCATAGCGTATAGCGGATAGCGGGTAGCGGATAGCGGGCGGGGGGTAGCGGCGTGGAGCTGGCGGGTCCGATCGAAACGCGCCTGACTTTGCTCAGGGTGACAAACATTTGGTGACGGCAGACTGCTGCTTCGGCCGGCGCGTGTCCGGAGAGCGTGGCCAGCTCATCCCTGGGCGACTTCGACCTTCGCGGATTCAGGGGCGGTCTTCGACTTCACGCGGTTCTCGTAGCTGGCGCGGATGAAGGCGGCGAAGAGGGGATGGGGCTCGAGGGGCTTGGATTTGAACTCGGGGTGGAACTGGCAGCCGAGGAAGAAGGGATGGCCGGGAATCTCGACGATCTCGACGTAGGTGCCGTCGGGGGTGGTGCCGGTGATCTGGAGGCCGGCTCCGGTGAGCAGAGCCTCGTATTCGCGGTTGAATTCGTAACGGTGACGGTGACGTTCTGAGATCTCGGTTTGGCCGTAGGCCTGGGCGGCCAGGGAGCCGGGCTGGAGGAGGCAGGTCCACGCGCCGAGGCGCATGGTGCCGCCCATCTCCTCGACGCCGGTGAGCTCGCGGAGCTTATAGATGACGCGGTGCGGGGTGGCGGGATCGAATTCGCTGGAGTTGGCGGCCTGGAGCGCGCAGACGTTGCGCGCGTATTCGATGCAGGCGGTCTGCATGCCGAGGCAGATGCCGAAGTAAGGCACGCGGCGCTCGCGCGCGTAACGGATGGCGTTGAGCATGCCCTCGATGCCGCGCTTGCCGAAGCCGCCGGGAACAAGGATGCCGTCGTAGCCGCGGAGCTGGGCGTCGCAGCTGGAGTCTTCGAGGCCTTCGGCTTCGATCCAGGTGACGCTGAGCCTGAGGTTCATGGCCAGGGCGCCGTGGACGAGGGCTTCCTTGAGGGATTTGTAGCTGTCCTCGTACTCGACGTACTTGCCGACGATGGCGATGGAGACTTCGTCGCGGGGGTTATAGCAGCGGTGGACGAGATCGGACCAGCGGGCGAGGTCGGGCTCGCGGGTTTCGATGTGGAGATACTTCAGCGCCAGGCTGTCGACGCCCTCCTGAGCGAAGGTGAGGGGGACTTCGTAGACGGACTCGACATCTTTCGCGGTGATGACGGCGCGATCCTCGAGATTGCAGAAGAGGGCGATCTTGCTCTTGACCTCGCGGGAGAGATGGCGGTCGGTGCGGCAGAGGAGGATGTCGGGCTGGATGCCGATGGAGAGCAGCTCCTTCACGGAGTGCTGGGTGGGCTTGGTCTTCAGCTCCTGGGCAGCGCCGATCCAGGGAACGAGGGTGACGTGGACGAAGACGGTATTCTCGCGGCCCAGCTCCTGGCGCATCTGGCGGATGGCTTCGAGGAAGGGGAGCGATTCGATGTCGCCGACGGTGCCCCCGATTTCGACAATGGTGATGTCGCCTTCCGCGGCGACCTTGCGCATGGCGTTCTTGATTTCGTTGGTGACGTGGGGAATGACCTGAACGGTCTTGCCGAGGTAGTCGCCGCGGCGCTCCTTGGTGATGATCTGCTCGTAAATGCGGCCGGTGGTGAGGTTGTTGTCGCGGCTGAGCCGGGCGTGGGTGAAGCGCTCGTAATGGCCGAGGTCGAGGTCGGTTTCCGCGCCGTCATCGGTGACGAAGACTTCGCCATGCTGGAACGGCGACATGGTGCCCGGATCGACGTTGAGATACGGGTCGAACTTCATCAGGTTGACTTTGAGGCCGCGACTTTCGAGAAGACAGCCAATGGAGGCGGCAGCGAGGCCTTTGCCGAGGCTGGACACAACTCCGCCGGTCACAAAAATGTACTTTGCGGACATTTCTGCGTCACCTTATTTGGATTTGTGTGCTGGACGAACCAGGCGGGCACGATCAAGTATCGCAGGAAGCGGCCGGGAAGGAAAGAGAAAAGCTGGAGGGAGGGTGAGGGCGAGGGAATTCGGCGGCGATTGGGGGAAAAACTGAACGGCGGGCGAGGGAAACGGGTGCGTGTTTTGCGCGGGGAGTCGCCGGTCCGGCTGCGGGTCAGGCGAGGGCGGGCTGGGTGCTGGCGGGCTGCTGCAGCAGCAGATGCGGGGAGGGGTCGCTGGAGGGATGGCCGAGGAGGTATCCCTGGGCCTCGTCGGTGCCCAGTTTGCGGATCATGTCGAGCTGCTCCTGGGTTTCGATGCCCTCGGCGATGACCTTCATCTGGAGGTCGCGGGCGAGGGTGAGGATGGAGCCGACGAAATTGCGGGTTTCGCGGCGCAGCATCATCTCGCTGACGAAGGAGCGGTCGAGCTTGAGGCAGTCAAAGGGGAGCCTGGGCAGATAGGTGAGGCAGGAGTAGCCGGTGCCGAAGTCGTCGACGGCGACGCTGACGCCCATGCGCTTGAAGCGCAGCAGGATCTCCGCGGCGCGCTCCATGCCGTTCACGGTGGCAGACTCGGTGAGCTCGATCTGGAGGAGGGTGGGGGCTAAGCCGGTGCGGTGCAGGACGTCGGCCACCTCTTCGAAGAAGGAGTCGCGGGCAAACTGAACGCTGGAGACGTTGACGGCGACCTGAACGGGGCGATGGGCGAGTTCCTGCCACGCGACGGCCTCGGCGCAGGCCCGTTCCATGATGTAGGCGCCGAGAGGAACGATGAGGCCCGACTCCTCGGCGATGGGAATGAAGACGGTGGGAAGGATGGTGCCGAGCTCGGGATGGATCCAGCGGGCGAGGGCCTCGAAGCGCACGACAGCGCCGCTGGCGAGGTCATATTCGGGCTGGTAATGGATCTGGATTTCGCCGCGGGCCATGGCGTGCTGCAATTCATGCTCGAGGGTGAGACGCTCGCGGGCGGCGGTGCCCAGGTCGTCGCCAAACTGGACGATGCGGCTCCTGCCGCTGCGCTTGGCCGCATACATGGCGCAGTCGGCCTGCTGCATGAGCTGTCCGGTCTCGGCAGCGTCAGGGAAGATGCTGACGCCGATGCTGGCGCCGATCTGGACGGTGTGACCGGCAATCTCGAAAGCGGGCCTGAGAAGGTCGAGCACGGTTTCAGCGATGACGCGGGCATCGTTGCGGCTCTGGAGAGTATCGAGGACGAGGGCAAATTCGTCGCCGCCGACGCGGGCCAGAGTGTCGGCGTGGCGGAAGCGGCCTTTCAGGCGCTGGCCCACCTGAGCCAGCAGGACGTCGCCATTGGCGTGGCCGTAGCTGTCGTTGACCAGCTTGAATCCGTCCAGATCGACACAGAGGAGCGCCACCATTTTCTTTTCGCGGCGGGCGCGGGCGACGCATTGCGAGAGGCGGTCGGAGAGAAGCCTGCGGTTGGGAAGGCCGGTGATGTCGTCCATGAGCGTCATGCGGCGCAGGCGCATCTCGGCATCACGGCGAACACCATCGCGGCGCTGGAGCTCGGCCATCATCGCGTTAAAGCCGGCAGCCAGGGGAGCAACTTCATCGACTGCGGGGAGGGCAACTTCGCTATTGTAAGCTTCTTCGCGGGTGACGCGCTGGACAGCGGTGGAAAGTTCCTGAATCGCGTTGCTGACCTGTAAGGATCTCTTCAGCGCTTTGCTTTGGGAGGCGACGAGGCGCTGCAGGACGAAGAGCCAGAGGAGCAGGAAAGAGACGGCCAGCAGAGCCAGCCCGCGCCATTGCCGGTTGATCCGCACCACTTTGCCGGCGGACAGGACCACTCCTGGAGCGGCGTTGAGCAGAGACAGTCCGTCGGCGCCCTGATTCTCCGGCAGATGCTCGGCAACGGCGGGAGCGGGGCGGAGATGCCTGCCCGATTTCTTTGGCGCCTGAGAAGCAAGGCTGGATTTCACCGGAGGCGCAGGGGGCTCGGCCGCGGGCTGGGCAGCCTTGAGGGCGTCGATGAGCAGGAATTCGCCGGGGTGAATGCCGGGCTGGGGGTTCCGCAGGGTGAGCGGAATGGCTCCGGTTCCGTCGTGGATCCAGATATGCGCGCCCTGGGGATCTGCCGCGAGGACCGTGGCTCGCAGGTGAACCTGGGATTGGGCCGGAAGGGACGCGAGCTGCGTGACAGGAGTGGAGGGGGTGAAGACAGAATCCCGCCAGAGCGCCGCGCAGACAACCGCAGCACCAAGCGCAGGGACCAGGACTGCGGCCATGCGGAATACCGTTGCGCCGCTCCTCTCCATCTCGTTATAGTGCGCGGGGCGGAGACCCAGGCACCATACAACTTTTGGGCTTTCCGGGGACGGGAACGGGCTGGTGAGGAGGCCAGGGGCGGGAATCAGGCAGGATTGCGCGATTCTCGCAGGCCTGACGGGAATCGCGCGCGAGGGCAGGGCGTTGCGGGAAGGCAACGCCGGAGAGCGCTTATTGAGGCTGGTAGGTTCCCTGCCCCCAGTGGAAGGTGACGACCGGGGCGCAGGCGGGATCGGGCGTGGCCGGCGCCGGTTCGCCGGGCGTGTGCAGAACGCCGAGGTAACGGACGGTGGTTTCGCCGGAAGTTCCACCATGCTGGCCGGGAAGGACGGCGAAGACGACGCGGCCGTCGGGATTGGTCTTCGAGTCGAGGGTCTGGGTTTGGCCGGCGGTGGTGGTTTCGAGCTTGATGGTGGTGTTGGGGGGGAAGCCGTCGCCCTGGACGATATCGAGGCCGGCATCTTTCGTTCCCAGCATCACCTGGAGACTGCAGCCCTTCTCCGAGGCAACGATGGGGAACGGAACAACACTGGCGGCCGCTCCGTTGCTGTGGTCGGTACCAATGAGGGCGACGCGAATCGCCTCACCGGGGGCGGCGACGGCCTGAATCTCGACGGGCTGGTCGGGCTTCATGGTCCGGGTGCAGGGGGGCGGGG
>JBATVK010000086.1:0-10046 GCA_049671725.1 Acidobacteriaceae bacterium | reverse complement strand
CAATCGAGACTGTTTCCTTGTGAACGTCCATGCCGACATACTTTATGCTGTCCATCTCGCTCTTCCTCCCTGTGGTTTTTTACTCCTCTTGCACCTAGGGGGTGGGGCGTCCTTTCATAATGTGTGCCCAGTCCGTCGAAGCTGATCGGGTATCTGCGCGGCTTGTCGACGAGGCCGTACGCGTCGGTGCCAATCACGCGCGGCCGCACCAGCAGCAGATTCCCGGCGTTCTTCGCGTACGACGACGCCGTTACCTGATAATCCATGACCAGCGGTTTCTCCGGCGCCTGTACGTTCTCGACGGTTTCGCTGTCCAGGGTGAAGCTGGAGAAATCCTGCTGGAGCGATCGCTCCATCGCCTGCTGCTCATCCTTCTGGCTGTCCAGCGAAAGCGAATAGCGCAGATCGCCGGCGGTCGCACCCACCCGCAGCACTTTCACATCGCCCTTCAGCGTCCCGTCTGCCAGCAACTGGAAAGTCGCAGTGCGATTCGTGGTCTCCTGATCGGGATGGAGCACCGGCAACTGGATCACCTGGCTGTCCGCGCCGGCCACCAGCAGTCCATAGCTGCCCTGCTCGTAGTCGGGCAGTTGCCCGATCGGCACCCACTGGTTCGTGGGATCGAAAATCAGATACCGCTTGCCCGATTTCGCCGTCACCACCGCCTGGAGCCGCGGGTTCTCGTACCCTGGCGGAATTTCGATGGCCATGATCATGTGGTCGCCGGCGATGGAGGGCGCGGTTGGATCGACGACACCGCGGCGGTCGTCCACCGGCACCCACGTCGCGCGGATGCCCACCGCGTCCAGCATCGCGATCATCAGCGTCGCCTTGTCCTTGCAGTCCCCGTAACGGCTGCGGAAGACATCTTCAGCGGGATGCGGCTTGAGTCCCCCGATCCCAATCTCGATGCCCACGTAACGAATCTGCTGCTGCATGAAGGCGGCGACGGTCTCGAGCTTCGCCATAAAGTCGCCGCCGCCCGCGATGCTGCGCGCCTCCGTTGCGATGTCCGATCCGCCCATGCTCTGCGGCGCGGCCAACGCCTCATACCAGTTGCCGATCTGCGCCCACAGCGCATCGCCGGAGGGAACCGGATTGGCGCTGTAATGGACCGTCATCCAGCCGGCCAGCGCACCCCACGCCGGCGCCAGCGGCACATCCGCCAGATTGATGGCCTTGACGTCGTCCAGCTCCCAGCGGAAATGATTCGGAGCAACCTCGGTCGGCTGCAGGACAGAGTGGCGTGCCCACACTGCCTCCTCATGCCAGGCCGGGGGCAGATCGATCTCGTAGGTCGTTTTCGCGGTCGGTATGGTTCCCTGGAAATTCCAGAAGTTCTCCGTCATGTACGACGGCAGTTGTTCGATGTCCTCCCATGCAACGATTCCTCCGGGATCGGCTCCCGGCGGCGACGCGGTTTTCGTCCGGTCATCCTCGTACAGGATCCCCCAGGACTGGTTGCCGAACTCCATGTAATCGCTGTCCTTCATGGCGTAGCGGTGCCCATCGGGACCGATGCTCCACACATGAAACGAGTCAAGCTTTACGTCGTTCGAGAATCCCACCGACGGCGTGGCGTAGTCGCGGCCACCGGGGCGCAGGATCTTCATCACGATCCGGTCCCGCTCGACCGCTCTCCCGTCCGGAGTCACCGTCACCAGCGTGTCGTTGAGCAGGCACACCGCTTTCGCATCGCCCCAGTCCCCGGTCGCGCTCGCCGCTGCCATCACCCAGTCGGGCAGATCGGGATTGTTCGAGGCGTGCGCCACACCCGCGCAACCGAGTAACAGAGCCAGAAGATAAGGACAGATCCTGCGCCTGCTTCGGTTCCCCGAATCCCGCACCCTGCGCGCTGCACCCTGCACGCTCATTGGCCCTTCCCGGTTACAGCGGCAGTTACCGCGGCGGGGTTGAATTCCAGGACCACCTGCTGCTGATCCTGGGCGCTTACGCTCTGGAAGAAACTTCGCAGCTGCGAGTAATCGTCGACCTTGTAGCTGCTCACCCCCAACGCCATCAGCCGCCCTTCCACGTACTGATTGTCGCGGCCGACGTATTGCACCTTGTAGTCCGCCCTGTGCGGCAGCGGAATCTCGGCCGGCGAAGGCACGCTCTCCACCGTGAACCCCGGCGGCAGCGTCAGCGTCACCTGGTCCCGCGCGAGGTACGGATCGTGGAGATCCACCGGGCTCTTCCGCTTCTCATCCGGAAACAGCGGCCTGGCATTCGCCTGGAAAAACGCAGCCGGCAGGAACACACGCTTGCCCGTCCGCGTTCCCATAGTGCCACTGACATTCACCACCGCCATCAGAGCGGAGGTCTGGTCCGTCAGCCCAATAAAGTGGTCCATTTTTACCTGGACCCCCGGGGGAACCAAAGCCTGCAGCTGGGACTCAAAATCCCGCTTCGCCGTCTGCTCGTCGTTCGCCAGCGCGTCCTGCCGCCAGCGCAATGCGTCCACACCGGTCATGGAAATTCGCACGATTCCCTTCACGGTTCCGTCCGGGCCCATGGTCAACTCGGCAACGCGCAGCACCTCATTGTCCTGATAGTTCGCCGCCGGCGTCATGCCGAGTTCAAGCCCCTTGTCCGACTGCCGGATGCCCAGCACCTCGGTGTGCATCCAGTGCAGCTTCCCATATTCGCAGTAGCGCTGCCCGGGATCGAAAAACACCTCCTTGCCGCCGACATTCACAATGGCGATCTCGTCTTCCAACTGGCCCCAGTTCAGGTAACCCGTGTTCAGGAAGTTCTGGTTGCGCTCGGTGACGATCATCGCGTACGCCTTCATCCCGGCGGCTCGCGCCATGGCGATAAACAGGCGCGCGATCTCATCGTCGCTGCCTCGCTTCTGCTGCCAGATATCCGCGGCCGTCTTCACCTGCACGCCCTCGGCCTTGTTCTCCTGAGCGGTGTGTTCTCGGGTGAAGCGCGTGTTCTCCACGGTCATCACGGCCGCGTAGATCTTCTGCAGTTTTTGCTCGTCGCTGTCGCCGGGGGCCACAATCTGCGCCACGGCAGCCCTGATCCTGTCAGACGGATCCGCGAAGCGGTCCACTTCCTTCGACCAGATCTTCCCTTCCGCCTTCCAGAAATCGGCTCCGCTGAACTGCGGCGAATAATAGAAAACGACGCGGTACGCAAAACTGGCCAGAGGCGGCGACCACTGTTCGTCGGGAACCGGCGGAATATTCTCCACCACCAGGTCGTAGCCATCCAGGCCTTCCCGCACCTTTTCTCCCTGCGGCAGGGACTGGTAGTAGAGCAGCTGATTCGCCGCGCTCTGCTTGCCCATGGCGTCGGTGACCATCATGTATTGCCCCGTCGCTAACTGGGCGGGAATGAAATGATAGTGCGCCTTATGGACGAAAAGATCCTGGGGGATAATCCAGTCAGGAGGATAAAACCAGCTATCGTCGTACTGTAACTCCCACCGGTACTCCAGAATGCTGCCCACCTGCACATTGGGCATGCTGAAGACCTTGGCCATGATCTTTTCGCCGCCGGTCTTGACCAGCTCCTTGACGTAGGGCTTGCCGGTAAACGGCACCACCGTGCCGTCCGGCTCGATGGTCCGGCCCGCCACTTCGCGGATGTTGGCTACGCCCGCCTCATAGGGGATTTCGATGTCGCTGAACTCTTCCTTCCCCTTCTCGTTCAGGATCTTTACCTGCGCGTAGACACGATGGAAGTGCTCATGGTCGTCGACGATCTCCTCGCGAAACAGATACACCGCCGGCGCATCGGGCGCGGCGGGATCGGAGGTCATTTTGAGCTGTTCGGGCGTCGGCTGGGTCCACTCCGACGACCCCACCGCGGGGAGGCACGCTATCAGCGTCAGGCAGAAGATCAACAAACCACGGCGAGTCCAGCAATTCACGGCAGCAGCCTTTCCAGGGGCGATTTGCCCGCACGCAACCCTGCTAAGTCAGAATGATTTGGGCAAAGTTGCAATGGTGGCTCTTATGTAACCTCACAACCGTTTCCGGCGCAAGAAAAATCGCGCGTAACCTACTGCCGGACCAGCACCACCTGCTGCTGATCCTGCGCCGCTCCGCTCTGGAAAAAGGTTCGCAGCATCGGATAGTCGTCCTTCGCGAAGATCGTGTTCCCCAGCGCCAGCAATCGCACCGCCGTATAACCGTCCCCGGTCTGGCTGTAGACGGTCTTGTAGGCCCCGCCCTTCGCGAGCGGGATGGCCGCGCCGGTCGGCACGCTCTCCAGCTTCAGGCCAGGGCCCAGCGTCACGGTTACCTGGTCCTGCTCGGCAAAGGGATACCGCATGTCGATCGGATTTTCCCGCTTCTGCGCCGCAAACGGCGGCTTCACGTTAGCCTCGAAGAAAGACGCCGGCAGGAATACTCGTTTCCCGGTCTTCGTCCCCATCGTTCCGCTTACATCCAGAGTCGCCACCAGATTTGTGGTGGGATCCGTCAGGCCGTCGAAGCCGTCCATCTTCACCTGCACGCCGTCGGGGACCCGCGCCTGCATCTCCTTTTCGAAATCCTTCTTCGCCGCCTCCGCGTCGCTGCGCAGCGCCCTCTGCCGCCAGCGCAGCGCTTCCACGCCCTTCATGGTGACCACAATCTGCCCCTGCACCGCGCCGTCGGCGCCCACCGTCAGGTTCGCCCCGCGGAACGTCTCGTTATCGGTGTAACTTCCCGGCGGCGCCGTCGCCTGCTCGGTGCCGTTGTCGGTCTGCCGGATTCCCAGCATCTGGGTGTGAATCCAGGCCAGCTTGCCGAACTCGCAGTAGCGCTCCCCGGGATCGAAGTACTCGTCCTTGCCGTCGACATTCACGATCGCAATCTCGTCGGTCAGCTGCCCCCAATCCAGAATGTGCGGGTTCATGAGCGCATCGTTGCGACTCGTCGTCAGCATCACATAAGCTTTCAGCCCCGCGGCTCTCGCCAAAGCGACAAAGAGAAGGTCGATCTGGTTCCCGGTCCCACGCTTGTCGGCCCAGATATCCGCTGCCGTTTTGACCTTCTCGTTTTCGGCTTTATCCTCCGTTTCGGTATGCTGCCGTGTAAACCTCGTATTCTCCATGCCCATCACCGCTGCATAGATCTTCTCCGCCTTCTGATCGTCTGTGTCGTTCGGCCCGATAATCTGCGCGACCACAGCTCTCAGCTTGTCCGATGGCTGCACATAGCGATCGACGGCCCTGGACCAGCTTTCCCCCTCCTTGTCCCAAAACTCTTTTTCGCTGGTAAACAGGGTGTAATAAAAAAGTAGCCGATACGAGAAATTGCCCACGGGTGGCATGTACTCCTCATCGGGTGCGGCCGGTACGTCATCGACGGTCAGGTCGTAGCCCGCCAGACCCTCCTTCAGTTTTGCTCCTGGGGGCAGAATCGGCGTATACATGACGTGCCCATAGATGTCAGCCGGCATGAAGTAGTAGTGAGCATGGTGAACGAACACTGGCTGCTGCAGGACATACCATGGCGCGACGAAAGTGGAGAACGTAATCTGGAAGTGATATTGCAGGATGCTGCCCACCTGCACATTCGGCATCGTGAAAACCTTCTCCATCACCTTCAGCCCGCCGACTTTGACGACCTCCTTGTCGTACGGCTTCCCTGCAAACGGAACTACGGCGCCGTCGGGTTCAAGCGTGCGAGCCTCGATGTCCACGACTTTGAAATCGCCCAGATCGATGCCGCCATTGCCCTTCGGATAGGGAATCTCGATATCGCTGAAATCCGTCTTGCCCTTTTCCGTCAATATCTTGACCGTGGCGGAAACGCTGTAGTAGTTCACTCTGTTATCGACCCTTTCATCCAGGTCCAGATACACCGCCTCCGCTCCCGGCGCAGCGGGATCGGAGGTCATCTTCAGTTGTTCGGGCGTGGGCTGCGTCCAGTCAGACCCGGCGAACGCCGGAAGACGAGACAGGAACAACAGGGACAGGCACAGAAAGAACCAGCGAAAAGAGCGAACCATAGCAGACCTTGATAAGAAATCAGTAACCAGAACATAGGCTGTCCCGCGGAAGGAAGTTATCCGCGCCGAACGGCTTTCAATGTCATGGTCCACCCTTTTTACGCCGGGGGTGCGCCCCACGCAAGGACTTTTTCTCTGCCCGAAACACCAGGGAAATGAGCAGCGCCTGGAACTGGTCTCACAGATAGGCAGGCGACAGGGTCGCTGTGCGAAAATCCGCGCTCGAAAGCCGCGTGCTCCCGACAAGGACGTTAACCAGCGGGCTCACCTGACGGGGGCGCGCGCAGCTTCGCCCCACCGGAGAAGCCGGTTCAGGAGCGGCGTTGGGCCGCAGTGCAACGTTACAGCCGCGTGAATACGTTCACCGAAAATTTACCCTGGAGTAACCGAGGCGGGATTGATAATCGAAGCGTTCTCCCTGCTCGCTTCGCAGAAGCTCCCCGGCTCGACAGGCCCCCCAACGAAGTCTTTATGCATCGAGTTCGTACACGACAGCATGCGCTCGTTCTGACAACGACGATTGCGGCCACAATGGCTGCGACCGTGCTGTTCTGGGGGACTGCCTACAAGTGCTCGCTTTATCACGAGCATCCCAGGAAGCATGCGGCCGTCGCGGTAGCGAAGCTTCTTTCCGAGTGGGAACGGCCAGACGCGATCCAGACGACCGCGCCCGCCCAGTTGCCGGTTTCGCCGGCCGTGTTCCCTGCTCTCTGGCTGTTATTGCCGGCGCAGCTTCGCGATCACCACGCCGCATTCCGAGCCAGCCCGGCGCCTTCGAGCCGCAATTGCCGCGGCCCTCGCCTTTCCGCGCTGCCTCACTTTTCTTTCCGGCCTCCGCCTCTCTCCATCGCCTGAAGCGCCCTCCACAACCCAACCGCGAATGTTGAAGCCTGCTCCGCCCTCCGGAGCAAGCAGATTCCATCCCGCAGGCGCGCCATCGCCGCCCGCGGGCCGGCAGGGTCTCGTTCGCCTTTTTCCAGACGCTTCTACTCAAGGAGACCGCAAATCGTGCGCAAAATCGTCTTCGTTTTCACCCTCATCTGCTGTAGTCTGCTCACCGCTGCCGCATGCCGTGCACAGAACATAGCCGGCGTTCAGGGTAAGGTTGTCGACTCCACCGGCGCCGCCGTCCCGAATGCGGCTGTCTCGTTAGCCAATTTGTCGACCAATACGGTTCAGAACACGATCAGCCACGCGGACGGCAGCTTTGCCTTCAGCAATGTGGCCCCTGGACCGGAACTCGTCACCGTGCAGAAATCCGGATTCGAATCGTCCACCCAGCACGTCACCCTGTCAGCAGGGCGGGTCTCCGCTTCTCTCACCTTCACCCTGCAGGTGGCCGCGTTGTCTCAAAGCGTGACGGTCCAGGGGACGGTCAACCCCGAGGCAAGCCCCGTGCCCAGCCGCGACGACGTCATGATGAAGCCCAACACTCTGGTGGTGCTCGACCGCAAGATGCTGGACATCGGTGGGCCAGTAGCGGGCGGCGCGCAGATGATTCAGTCCACACCAGGCGCGAATGTTTTCGGCTACGGCGAGACCGGATCGGCGAAATACTCGATAATCCTGAACGGACTGCAGCAGGGCTGGGCAGGCGAGGCCACCGGCTTCACCGGCACGGGCTCCCTGGGCGTTACCTACGATGGGATTCCCGTCGTCGATCCCGCAACCGGCCTGTGGCAGTCGGCTACGATGCCCCAGAATCTGGTCATCCAGGATGTGGCCGTGACCTACGGGCCGGGTGAGCCCATGAACCGCTGGTACAGCGACGTGGGCGGACGCGTAGAGTTCACCCCGATTCAGCCGACCGTGGAGCGCCACCTCACCGTCGCCGGCACCCAGGGCCCCTACGGCACGCAGAATTTCGCCCTCGTGGGCAATACCGGCGTGTTCAAAGGATGGTCCACCGTCGCCGGCGGCGGACTCGGACGCGGTGACAGTTTCCGCGTCGCTCCCGATGGTTTCGGCAACCCCGGCAAGAATGGCTCCGTCTACGGCAAGTCGCTCAGAACGTTCTCGGCGGGCAGCATCGCGCTGGGAGTCCTCTATTCGGATGCCGGCGGCTACCGTCCCACGGTCATCCCCACCACCGACATCGGCCTGATCGATCCATCGAACGGCCAGCATTTCAGCGAGGCGACCAGCGGGTTCTACAGCTCGCTGCCGTATGCCGATTACAACAAATACGACGTCAATTCCATGTTCATGACCTACGGGCGCGAACACCTGTTCCTGGGCCCGAAGGCCTCGCTGCGCAACACCACCTGGTACACCCACATCCGCCGCTTCCACCGCCGCAACGAAGATGCACTCAGCCAGGGAGCTCAGGTGGACGAGTGGAACAACCCGCACAGCAACATGTTTGGCGACGAGGCCGGGTACACCCAGGTCCTTCCCTGGAATACGATCGACATCGGCGGCTATCTGATTCACGAGGTCTATAACCCGCACAACCTCTTCTATAACCCTGCCGACGGGGGAAGCGGCGCTCTGCAGATCGTCGGCCAGGGATCAAAGTTCCGCTCCGGCTACTTCCAGCAGGACGATGTCACCTTCTACGCTCAGGACGACATTCATCCCATTCCGCAGATTCACATCATTCCCGGCCTCGCCGTCAACGGCTTCTCCACCAGTTACAGCGATCAGGCGGCGCGTGACTTCAAATTCGCGGCCAGCACGTATTTCCAGGACGTAAATGGCACGGCCGTGGCCTCCACCGCCCCGGTGTATGAGACCCACTGCGCGCTGAACCCGCAGACGGGCAGCAGCGCGACCGACCCCTATTACAATCTGTGGGGAAATCCCGTCCCTGCCTCCGACGGCAGTGTGACTCAGGACCAGGGCTCCCTCTGCGGCGCGCATGAGAGCCGATCGGCAGTATCGCCGTCCATCGACGTTTCGGTGACGCCCAAAGAGTGGCTCACCGTTTACGGCGACTATGACGTCACCAATCGCTCGCCTGAGTTCGGCGGCGGAGGCGGCCTCTTCCAGAAGGTCAACCCCGCCTATTACATCCTGTCGAAGGGTTCCTACGGCCAGTTCGGCGGCAAGGTTCACTTCACGCATGCGGCGGGGCTGGGCGACTTCATCGCCGGCGTCGATTACTATCACCTGAACTACAACAATCAGGAGATCGATGTGGAAACCGCCACCGGTGTCGAACTGACCAGCGGCGGCAACACCACCTATCACGGCGTGGATGCCTTCTTTAATTCGAACCCCCGCAGCAACATCAATTTCTTCGTGAATTTTGCGGGCGAAGCCTCCAACTACAGCACCTTTGTCACCGGCGGCACCATCGCCGAATGCGGCACCAGTTCGAATGCCGCCGGCCTTGCAGATGGCTGCGCGTATTACAACAACCTTCCCGTCTCGTATACCCCCAACGCCACGCTGAATGCCGGAATCTACTACGGCATCCAACACCACAACCACGAGATCCTGGAGCCACGTTTCTTTTTGCAGACCACCGGCTCACAGCACCTCTGGTCGAACCTGACCGGCGCGCCCGTCACTCAAACCATGCCTGCCTTTACCACCGCCAACCTGTCGTTCATCTCTCCCATCCGCTTCGAGAAGCAGTCGCTCCAACTGCGGCTGGACATCATGAACGTGGCCGATTCGCAGTACAACGAGTTCGAATACGTTTCCAGCGGGGGCTACTTTGCGAGCCTCTTCCCGGGGACCACGGCTCCCAGTGGCTACATCAATGCCTATCCGGGAGCGCCGCGCGCGGTCTACGGCACCATCACCTACCATTTCTGATCGCGCCAGCCATGAACCAGAGCGGCGGCCCCGTCGCTCTGGGTTCGCTCCGGTCGCTGTGACACTCCCCGTGTCACCAACCCAGTAATCGCGCTCAGCAAGAGCGTTCGTTCTTCATCGACAGAATCCCTGTCTTCCGGCGAACAGTTGTGGCAAAGACCTGCCTCTTTCGTGAATCGAATTTCGGGCCGTTCCTCATTCGTGTGTTAGCGTCGTCTGAATAATCCCCGATAGTGGCGTTTGAAAAATCCCCAGATGGGCCGAGCGGCGGCATTCTGATCCGGGAGGGTCAAGGATGCTGCGACTGGAGGACTTCATGGAGATACAGA
>JBATVK010000085.1:0-5924 GCA_049671725.1 Acidobacteriaceae bacterium | reverse complement strand
CGATCGTCATCAGCTGCCGAAGGATGCCCGGATACGTTCCATCGGGAGGCGCATTCAGACTGATGAAACTCCACAGCAGACCGTCGATGTTGATGTAGCTTTCGGTCTGACCGAGAATGCTGACCGTCGTCGCGCGCTCACGAGGGGAGATGTAGCGTGTTTCCGCCGGATGCGCCTTCAGCAGCTTCCGGTCTGGATCCATCGGGCGCATCGCCCGCTTGACTTCGAGAAAGAGCTCGCCATCCGACATCCGCTCCGGCCCGAGGCCTCCGGCTTTCATTGCAGACTCGATGCCGGCGATCAGCGACTCGAACTCGGCGACAGTGTCCTGGTGCTCCTTTCGCGACCTCTCGATCGATTTGGTAACGGAGAGGGTGAAGCCACCATGCGCTCGACGGCGATCTTCCTTGCTCATCGGCGCTCCGCCGGCCTGCATCGCACGCTTGTGCTTCGCTGGATCCCAGATCAGATACACCGCCGCAATCCGCGTGAGATAGGCGCCCTGCTTTTCCTTTTCCGACCAGACAGCAAGGCGCTGCTCGTCGAGCGCCTGTACCTCCGCTTTCTCACAGCGCGACTCCTCTCTGTAGTGATCGAGGAGGCCGTTGAGGCTCTCGATGACCTCGTAACGAAACTGAAGCCGTATGCTCTGTTCCGGCATGGCCCGGAGCAGGGATTCAAGTACGCTCTTTGCCTCATTGCGTTCGTCGTCTTCGCCGAAATAGGTCATGGCTCCGGCGACGCGGAATCCGGCAACGTAGCATCCGTCCGTTCGCACCATGACGTTGTCGAGAAAATCGCGGATCTTGAGCAGTTCGCATACCGCCGGGTCTTCAAGGGAGCGTTCATGCTGTGCGCGCGTTTTGGGCATCAGTCTGCCTCCGTGTTGTCGGAATCGATGAGGAATTCCGTTGTCAGCTTGCGATCCCGGGCGCAGCCGCAATACGCCCGCGGCATCCCGTAGTACATCACCAGATCGAGCAGGTAGCCGCGCGGCTTGCCGTACTTGAGCAGCACCAGGCCGGGCACCCCGAGAACCAGCACCATCAGCATCAGGCACCAGTTCATGGGCAGAAAGAACATGTAGCGGTTGGGAAAGACAAACTGACCGACCAGCATCGCGATAGCGCAGGCCATGGCGAGAAAGAGCATGTCTTCAAGCTCAAGGCCCAGCATCGTGACCTTCGCGTGCAGATTCCTCGATACAGGGCTCATTCGCAGACTCATCTATGCCACCCCCGCCGTTCCTGCCGCGATGAAATGCTCCATCAGGCGCATCAGGCCCGACACACAGAGGCAGGCTCCACCGGCCACAAAATGCCGGATCCAGTCATCGCCGATGTAGAGCCGCTCGAAGAATCCACCCAACCCGAGCACGGCGCGCGCAATCTCGATTCCTCCGTAGACGGGGAGGATCACGTTGCCGACCCAGTCGGCAAGACAGAGAATCGCCGCCCAGTACTGCGTCGTTCCCGAGCCCTGGCTCGCGAAGACTTCGGCCAGCCGTAGAAGACCAGACACTGACAAGGCGCTCATAGTCCCAGCGATGTAAGGTTCGATGTGGTAACCGCGCGAGTACTTGAAGATGCCAAGCGCCAGAATCAGCACCGCTAGAATCGGCATGACCGCGTTGCCAACCCAGTTGGTCAGCCCCAGCATGCCGGCTTCGAAGGAGCCACCGTTCATGCCTCACCTCGACTTCCCGCTGCTGTTGCTGTGGAAATGCCTTCGCCGGGATTCTCGTGAATCACTAACCGTGCAAGCTGTCCGCTCCACTTCCAGAAACGCTGAGCGACCCGAACTGCCACGAAAATCTCGACTACCAGGCAAAACGCAGCCACAGCAATCCCGAACACGAGGCGCGCGGCTTCGAAGTGGAGTGCAGCGGAGAGCAGGATAACCAGTAACAGCCCTTCGGCGACGAATAAGACGGATTGCAGCAACAGGCGGTAGTTCAATGCAGGTATTCCTCCCTCGTGCAAAGGCCGAAGCAGAAATTCGGGAATTGCGGCCACCTGATCCCCAGTTTCGGAATCGAAACCAGCGCTGGAGCCAACGTGTCTGAAGTCTGTGCGGCACCTGATCCCGTTCCGACAAGGGGCTGCGAAATCGGGGCCATCGCTGCGTAGCTGAAGAAGGCGGCTAGACAGAGCAGTACCGCGCCGACGAGTTCAAGCACATGGCGCTTCACAGGTTCACCCCCGCAAAATGCGTGACGAGCGCCCAGATCCCGCTGACGCTCAGAAAAGCAAGGCCACTCGCCGCGAGAGCGCCCCACGGGCGGTGCCGAACGTGATTGAGAATCGCCGCCGAAAGGGCAAGGCCTCCGACGATGGGGCTGATCCGGTTGGCGGCGTACCCGAACATGCTCATCAGCATGTCGGTCATTCCATAGGCGTCCCCGGTTTGCATCCAGCTTCCGGTCGCGAGGTTGTAAAACCCCTGAACGCCAAGAAGAAACAAGGCCGCAATGATCGAAGCCAAGGGGTTGTAGCCCTGGCTCAGATCGAGAACCGCTTTGAAAACGAGCGACGCCGCGACCACCGGGACAATATGTCCTATCAGAACGTCGTTAACGAAATCGTTGGTGACCCGCTCGATTCCGGCTGTGTACGGCGCACCAGTTACGCCGGCAATTATGAGCTGTTGCGCTCCGGGAACCGACTCCTGAACCAGCCAATGACTCACGCCCGGAAGACTCAGCAGGAAACATCCCCACAGCAGCCACTTCAGAAAGCCGCCACCGGCCTCAAAGTTCATTCCCCCTTCCGAGCGCAGCCTCATGCCCGCCATCACGAACGCGCCCAGCGACGCCGGGATGGCGAGATCCATAAGAAGCCCGAGAACGGCTCTGAAAACCAGTGGCGCCTGCATAGACCTACCCGATTGCCTGTCCTTGTGCGATGAAGTACTCGATGAGCCGCAGGATGCCGGAAATGCAGATCAGACCGCCCGCGGTCATGGCGGAAGGGAGCCAGCTGCGGCCACTCCGCCACTGCAGGATGGTGGCGACAACGGCGATGCCGGCGCCCACCGGGCAGATCACGTTGCACAGCCAGTTGACGGCGTTGAGGAATGCGCCTTCCGGTTGTGCGGCAGTCTGGCCCTGCACGGCCTGGCCCGTTGCCGGTGTGGTGCCGAGGTTTTGAGCCATGCTGGCGCAGGGCGCCAGAACGGCCGCTCCGATACAGGAAGCGAGCAGGAACGCCAGCACCTGCTTACGTCCGGCGCGCACTGTTCGCATGAACGACTGGATCATGGACTTGCCTCCTTGACGGGAATCCGTCGCCGAAGAAAATCACACGGTTTGTCGATTCGTGCAAACGAGCGACTAGGGTATGTCCAAATGTCCTATGGACCGATCTCCCGACCAGCCAATGGAGGGCATCAACCTAATTCCTTCTATAAGGGCGCTCTGATTTTGCTTCCAATAGCGATGATGTGCGGGGCATCGAGTAGGGGAGGCGGAATCACTTGAGTTTTTCGACAAAAGCCAGGTACGCACCTTTTCTTCTTTCGAAAGACCTGACCGTCAACCCTGAAGTCTCTCAGCCCCATCCGATTTTTCGACAAAAGCCTAGTATGCAGCTCTTCTTCTTTCGAAAAAGCTCATCATCGACCCGGGCACGATCAGGAACGAAGATCTTCAGCGCCTTCCTGCAATCATAGTCCGAGGCAGCCTGTCGCCAGAATTGACCATAAGCCTTCTGATAAGGATGAAGAAACAAGCAGTGATCGAAGCCTCCGAAAGCTCCAAATCTACAGCCGAGACCCACAAAACCATGGGCGGCAAGGTCAACATCTACCGCCGTGGGAAATGCAATAATTGGCATTGTTCGACCTTCCTCAACGGGCGCAACTGGCGCGTCTCGACGCACGAAGGCAGCCTCGGTTGTGCAGAAGACTTCGCCGAAGATTGGTATCTCGGCTTGCGCGGCAGGGCGCACGCCGGACTTCTTCCCAAAGAGACACCGCCGCGAGCCAGGAAATTCAAGGAAGCCGCAGCTAAATTCCTTGAAGAAGCCTCCATCCTGACCCACGGACAGCGTGGCCCCACGTGGCTAAAGCAGTATGAGTTGAAGCTGCGTGGCATCATCCTTCCGTTTCTTGGCGAGAAATCCCTTGCCGAGGTCACGTCTGGCCTTATTCAGGAATACCGCGTTTGGCGGGCACAGAATTGCAAGACAGGCAGAACTCCGGCCCGGAGCACCCTGCACAAGGAAATTGTCTGCATCCGTTTGGTCCTGAAAACGGCCAGCCGGCGCGGCTGGATGGACCACTTGCCCGATATGTAAGTGCCCTACAAGACCTCGGGTAAAATCACGCACCGAGCGTGGTTTTCCCCAGAAGAATATTCAAAGCTCTATGAGGCGACGCGCAGGCGCGCGCATGAGCCGAAGCAAATGCGATTCAAATGGGAATGCGAACAACTGCACGACTAGTTGGAGTTCGCAGTCAATACTGGACTTCGACCCGATGAGGCGCTGCGTCTTCAGTTCGACGATGTCAAAGTGGTTGAGGACGAGGCCAGCGGCCAGACCATCCTTGAAATGGAAGTACGTGGGAAACGAGGCGTCGGCTATTGCAAGAGCACGGAGGGAGCGGTACGACCGTTCGAAAGGTTGAAAGTCCGCTTGCGTCCGGATGGCGGGCCGGGAAGATCGGGCAGCCATAACGAATCCGTGATCCAGGAGAAGTGGCACGTTCCGGGCCATACTGATCTTTTGTTTCCGAAATGGCCCCGCGAATTATTCAATGCAATTCTTAATGAAGAAGAGCTCCGCATCGACCGCGACGGCAGGCCGCGAACAGCTTATAGCCTGCGCCACACATACATTTGCCTGCGCCTGCTCGAAGGCGCCAACATCTATCAAATCGCCAGAAATTGTCGGACAAGCGTAGGGACTATTGAGAAATACTATGCGGCCCATTTGAAGACGCAGCTCGATGCCACCGCCATCAACGTCATGAGGCCACGTCCGAAGAAAAGACGTCTCCGGGAGGAGTCGCGGCCAAGTAGACGCCTTCATCCTGGCAGACGAGGCACAGAACTTCGCTATTTGCATGATCCTCCACAAGGCCATTAGAAAAACATGCCGTCGTCAATCTGGACGAGCAATTCCTCGACGATTCGGCTGCCCGTGTAGGTCTTAAGCAATGAAAGCGGCGCGCGGCCGTCTAGCCGCGCGTGAGGTCTCCGTACCCAGGCGAGGGCCCGTTCCTTGTTTCGGTAAACGGACTCGGCGAGCGACATCACTCGAACCGCTCGCAGCACGCGGTCCGATTCCTCGACGGTCAACTTCTGGCGGCGTGATCGCCGATGCTGGAGCGTCCTCTGCGGAATGATGATGGAGTCGATCTCGCCGCGTTCGAGGCCGAGTGAGATCAGCCGCTTGATGACCGAAGACGCCAGTCGTCCTTCGACAATACGAAGCATCTCCCTTTCCGTGGCAGGCGGCTGTAACCCCAGCCAATCACCGATTCGCGCGCTCGTGATGTTCATGAGCTACATTATGCGCAGATTCAGCGGCAGAATGATCGAACTGCAACGCATGCGGGTTTTGCGCAATCAGTCTCTGCCGGTTGTGGTCGGGCTCGGCAGTCGATCTGATGCAGTCTGGCAGCTCAGGATTCCCGATTGAGGATGTCGAGGTAACTGCCGTAGAGAAACAGGCGGCCTCTTCGTTTTCCGCTGGACTCACGCAGGATACCGGCGTCAATCATGCGATCCACCGCCGCGGACGCGGTGGGAAAGCTGAGCTTCGTCTCGCGGGCTGCGTTCCTGATCGAGAAAAGTGGGTTGGCCTGGGCATACCTATAGATCAGGAGCGCAGAAGCTGCGCCGCGGCCGAAGCGCTCGATCTTCTCCTTGTCTGCATTGAAGAGTTTGTCGATGTTGCCGGCCGTTCGCGCCGCCTGATTTG
>JBATVK010000084.1:0-7371 GCA_049671725.1 Acidobacteriaceae bacterium | reverse complement strand
TGGCCGAATCTGACAACAAACTGACGGCAGGCAGCGCGGCGGAGGCGGCAGGGCCGCCGCCCGCTCAGCGAACCGTAGCGCCGGCCACCGCGGAGGCGCGCGGCGATCCGGGCACGGCGCTGGTGGTGCGCGGCGAAGGAGATAAAGAAGACCCCGTCGATCCCGGGCGCGATACCCGGCTCGATCGGCTGCCGATGCAGCTGGATGTCATGGTTCGCCTCCGCTCGCTGCGCGTCGCGGACCTTCTGAGCCTGACCCAGGGCAGCGTGGTGGAGACGGTGCACGACCACGGGCAGGATGTTCCTTTGTGCTGCGGAGGCACGCTGCTGCTCTGGGGTGAATTCGAGATGGTGGAGCAAAGGCTGGCCCTGCGAATCACACGGCTGGCGTAGTGGAGGGAAGCGATGGAGCAGGTTCTGCACCCGGGAGTTTCAGTGCTGCCGGAGTCGGGATGGGTTGGGCGGGCGGCCGCGTGGCTGCGCCGATTGGGCGGAACCCAGGCCAGAGCCGAAACGCCGCTGCGCGTTGAGGCGCGCATGAGCCTGGGTCCGAAGAAGTCGCTGGTGCTGGTGCGTTGCCAGGGACGGCAGCTGCTGCTGGCGGTTGCCGGAGATTCCGTTGTGCCGCTGATGGAGATGGCGGTGGCGCGCGCGAGGAAGACGGCGAAGACGCCGGTTGGGCGCGGATCGTCCGAGGCACAGCGATGAACCCGTTGTTGGTGCTCGCGCTGAAGACGCAGCCGGTTCTGCCGGGGCTGAATCTGGGCAGCAACAACCAGATTCCCTGGACGATTGTCTTTACCCTGACGCTGCTGACCCTGGTGCCGGCCATTGTCCTGTCCATGACGCCGATGGTGCGGCTGCTGGTGGTCTTTCACTTCCTGCGCCAGGCGCTGGGAACGCAGACGGCTCCTTCCAACCAGGTGCTGATGGGGCTGGGGCTGATGATGACCTGGTTTCTCATGCAGCCGGTGATGGTGCAGGTGGATCAGCAGGCGGTGGAGCCTTTTCGCCAGGGGCAGATCACCGGAATGGAAGCGATCGAGCGCGGATCGGAGCCGCCCAGGGCCTTCATGCTGCGCTATGCGCGCGAAAAGGATCTGGCGCTTTTTGTCTCCGCCTCCACGACCTCGCGGCCGGCGAAGCCCGAGGATCTGCCCATGCGCGTGGTGGTGCCGGCGTACATCCTGAGCGAGCTGAAAGCCGGTTTTGAGATTGGGGCGGTGCTGTTTCTGCCCTTCCTGCTGGTGGACATGGTGGTGGCTTCGATTACCACCTCGATTGGAATGTACCAGCTGCCGCCAGTGGTGATCTCGACGCCGCTGAAGATCCTGCTGTTCGTGATGGTGGACGGCTGGAACCTGCTGGCGGGCTCGTTGCTGAAGAGTTTTTGAAGGGGCTGCGGAGAGGAACCATGGGACCGGACCAGGTGGCGGAGCTGATGCGGGATCTGCTGCGGGAGGCGCTCATTCTGGCCGCGCCGGCGCTGCTGGCCGCGTGCGTAACCAGCTTTCTGATCAGCCTGGTGCAGACCCTGACCTCGCTGCAGGACCAGACGATTTCGACCGTGCCGCGGCTGCTGGTGGTGGCCGGGCTGCTGATGGCGGCGCTGCCCTGGTATCTGGACCGGCTGATGCACTACACGGTGGGGCTGTTCGGGGACTTCCATCGCTTTCTGGGGGCGGGATGAGCGCGCCCTGGGAAAATGCGCTGGGGGCGATGACCCTGGTGCTGGTCCGCATCAGCGGGCTGATGGTCTTCGCCCCCGTGTTTTCCTCCGAGGCGATTCCGGTGCGGGTGAAGGCGGTCTTTGTGCTGGCGGTTTCCTTTCTGGTGGGACCTGTGGTGGCCGCATTTCCTCGGGCGCACGCGGAACTGGGCACGATGGCGGTATTGGGGGAACTGAGCGTGGGTCTGATCTTCGGGCTGACTCTGTCGCTGCTCTTCGAGGCCCTGCAGTTTGCCGGGCAGGTGATGGGATTCCAGTTCAGCTTTTCGCTGGTGAACCTGCTCGATCCGAACTCGGCCGTCCAGACGCCGCTGATGGGGCAGCTGTTCGGACTGCTGGGGACGCTGGTGGTGATCGGCGCGGGCCTCGACCGCCTGATGCTGTCGGCGCTGCTGCGCACCTTTGTGGCGGCTCCTGTGGGTGCGGTGACTCTGAACCCCGGGATCGGCCTGGCGCTGGTGCCGATGGCGGGGGGAATCTTTTCGGCGGCGCTGCAGCTGGCGGCTCCGCTGCTGGCGGCGACCCTGCTGGCGGAGATGGCGGTGGCGCTGGCCGGAAAGCTGGCCCCGCAGCTGCCGGTGATGGCCATCGACGTTCCGGCCAAAACGCTGCTGGGGTATGCGGTGCTGATCGGGTCGCTGGCCCTGTGGCCGCACTGGATTGAGGCAAAGTTCGACGGGCTGCTCGATGCGGCCGGACATCTGCTGGCGGGAGCAGCCTGAGCCATGCCCGGGGACCGCACCGAGAAAGCGACGCCGCGGCAGCGGCAGAAAGCGGCCGAGCGCGGCGACCGTGCGCGCAGCCGCGATCTGATGGGGGCAGCGGCGATGCTGGCCGGCGTCTTCGCCATGGGCGGCGCGGCGCAGAAGTGGGTAGTGGACTGGGCCCGGGCGTATCGAAGCCTGCTGCTGCTGGGGCAACCGGCGCTGTGGGATCGCATGCCGGTGGAGAAGACAGCGATCGCGCTGCGTCAGGTGATGATGACCGCGCTCCAGCCGCTGCTGCTGGTGATGGGAGCGGCGCTGGCCGCCGCGCTGGCCGCGGGCATCGCCCAGGGCGGCGGCTGGTCGTTCAACTTCGAGGCCCTGCAGCCGAAGCCGGAGCGGATCAACCCCGCGGAGAACGTGAAGAACATCTTTTCGCTGCGCGGCGCGGTGAGACTGGGGAAGTCTCTGGTTCCGGTGGCGGCTCTGGGATTTTTTGCGGCACGGGCAATTGCCGCGCAGGCAGCGATTCCGCCGATGAGCACGGAGCGGTATCCGGACCTGTTCGCGCTGCTCTACAACCTCATGCTGGACGCGGCGTGGATCTGCCTCGGGTGGGCGGGGATCGACTACGTGATGGAGTGGCGGAGCCGCGAGGGACGGCTGCGCATGTCGAAGCAGGATCTGCGCGACGAGTTCCGGGAGACCGAGGGCAGCCCGCAGATGAAGGGGCGCATCCGCTCGCTGCGCCGCCAGATGCGGCGGCGGCAACTGAAGGCGGACATCGCGCGAGCTTCGGTCGTGGTCACGAATCCGACCCACTACGCGGTGGCCCTGAGCTTCGATTTCGAGACCATGGAAGCGCCCAGAGTGCTGGCCAAAGGCCGGGACTTCCTGGCGGCGCAGATTCGCGAGGAAGCGCAGTGGGCGGGCGTGCCGATCGTGGAGAATCCGCCCCTGGCGCGATCGCTCTACCGGCAGGTGGAACCGGGTCAGGCGATTCCGTATGAGCTGTACGCCGCGGTGGCGGGAATACTGGCATGGCTCTACCGGCGCGAGGTGGAAGAACGCGTGCGCAAAGAGCGGGTCGAGGCCGCCGCGCGGCGCATGAGAGAGGCGAGGAGCACGTCATGAGCACGGCGGCGATACCCCTGGGCCGGGGCCCGGCGGGAGGCGGCGAATTGGGGAAGACGCTGCGCAACCTGGCGCTGCCGGTGGCGGCCATCAGCGTTTTGTTTGTGATGGTGGTGCCGGTGCCGGCCTTCATGATGGACATGCTGCTGGCATGTTCCATGGCCGCCTCGATTCTGGTCTTTCTGTCGGCGGTGCAGCTGCGCCGGGCCGTGGAGTTTTCCGTCTTTCCCACCCTGCTGCTGCTGCTGACTCTCTTCCGGCTCTCGCTGAACATCGCCTCCAGCCGGAGAATTCTGCTGCACGGCAACGAGGGCACGGCGGCTGCGGGGCGGGTGATCGAGGCCTTCGGGCAGTTTGTGGTGGGCGGGAACTACGTGGTCGGCTTCGTCCTCTTCCTGGCCCTGATTGCAATCCAGTTTCTGGTCGTGAGCCACGGCGCGGTGCGAACCGCCGAGGTGACCGCGCGCTTCACCCTCGACGCGCTGCCGGGCAAGCAGATGGCCATCGACGCCGACATGAATGCGGGACTCATCGACGAGTCGACGGCGAGAAAACGGCGCCAGGCCATTGCCCAGGAAGCGGAGTTTTACGGCGCTATGGACGGCGCCGCGCGATTCAACCAGCGCGACGCGCTGGCCACGATTCTGATCACCGCCATCAATATCGTCGCCGGACTTCTGATCGGGACGCTGCAGCAGGGCGTCGACCTGAGCGAGGCGGTGCGGACTTACACCATCCTGACGGTGGGAGACGGGCTGGTGACCATGATCCCGTCGCTGCTGGTCTCCGTGGCGGGCGGCATCGTGCTGACGCGCGCCTCCTCGTCCGGGCAGCTGACCACCGAGCTCGGCGCGCAGCTGCTCGGCAAGGGAACCACGCTCTATGTGGCCAGCGGAGTACTGGGGGCGCTCTGCCTGATTCCCGGCCTGCCCAAGCTGGCATTTCTGCTGCCGGCGGTGGTGCTGGGCTATGCGGGGACGAGGGCCAGGCGCGAGGCTCCGGGAGCGGAGACGGCGGACACGGCGAAGAAAGCGCCCCAGGAAAATCTGGCGGCGGCGCTGCGGCTGGACGATCTGAGCCTCGAGATCGGATTTCAGCTCATCCCCCTGGTCGACGCGAAGCAGGGCGGACAGATGCTGGATCGCGTGCGCACGCTGCGGCGGCATCTGGCCGGAGAGCTGGGATTCCTGATCCCTCCCGTCCACATTTCCGACAATCTGCGGTTGAAAGCGCGCGAGTACGTGGTTTCGCTGCGCGGCATGGAGATCGGGCGCTGGCAGACGGAAGGGAACTGCCTGCTGGCCGTGCATGCGGAGGCCGGAGCGCGCTCTCTGCCCGGCCGGGAGACGCGGGAACCGGCCTATGGAGCCCCCGCGCGCTGGATCCAGCCGGCCATCGAGGACCAGGCGCTGGCGGCGGGCTACTCGGTGGTGGACCAGGTGACGGTGATCGCGACGCATCTGGCGGAGCTGATCCGGCGGCACGCCCACGAGCTGCTGGGGCGCGCCGAGACCAGGCGGCTTCTGGATTCCCTCGGCGAGAGCCATCCCCGGCTGGTCGAGGAGCTGGTGCCGAAAGTCCTGTCGCTGGGCGAGGTGCAGCGGGTGTTGCAGCAGCTGCTGCGCGAGCAGGTATCGATCCGGGACCTGGGCACGATTCTCGAAGCGGTGCTGGAGACCGCTCCGCAGAGCCGCGCGCCGGCCCAGCTGGTGGAGGCGGCGCGGCAGGCGCTGGGGCGGCGGCTGACCCAGCCCCTTCTCGATGCCGACGGCACGCTGCGGGTGATCGCGCTCGAACCCGCAATGGAGGAAGAGCTGATGGAGCTGGCCGGCCCGGACTCCGGCGCACGGCTGCTGGCCGCGGGCGGCAACGGTCCCATCCTGCGCCAGATCGTCGATTCTGTGAAGCGGCTAATCGGGCCGGCGTCGGCTTCGGTCCCGCCCGTGCTGCTCTGTCCGAGTCCGGCGCGGTATCACGTGAAGCGCTGGCTGGAGCCGGCCTTGCCGCGGCTGTCGGTGCTTGCGCCCGCGGAGATCCCGGCCGGGATCAACGTTCGCGCGGTGGGTGTGGTGCGCCGCAGCTGATCGAAGGCGCCGGAAGAGGAAACGATGGAATACGTCACGCAGACACGGGATCGATGGGCCAGGCCGGCAGCTCGGGGCGCTTCGGGCACGCGGCTGGCGCCGCCGGCCGAGGAAGAGCGGGCCGGCAGCGCAGGGCTGGAACCGGACGAGCAGGAACGGATGATGCTGGAGCAGATGCCGGCGGTGCGCTGGATCGCGCGGCGCATCCACGAGCGCCTGCCCCAGCATGTGGATATGGAAGACCTGGTGAGCGCGGGAACCCTGGGGCTGATCGACGCCTTCCGCAAATTCGACCCGGGGAAGAAGGTCCAGTTTCGCAGCTACGCGCAGTTCCGCATCCGTGGGGCGATTCTCGACAGTCTGCGCACGCTGGACTGGAGCCCGCGCGATCTGCGCCGCAAGGGCCGGGCGGTGGAAGAGGCGATCCGCAGGCTGACCGTTCAGTTTGGGCGCGCGCCGGCGGAGCCCGAGGTGGCGCGGGAGATGGGGCTGGAGCTGGAAGAGTACCAGCAGTTGCTGGGCGAGCTGAAGGGGCTCGAGATCGGCACCCTCCATATGGAGCGCGCCGAGGATTCAGGCGAGGACGAGCTTGCCTACATTCCCAACCCGCCCGAGGACGATCCGCTCTTTCGCTGCCTGCGCGGGGAGATGCGCGACCGCCTGGCCGCGGCCATCGACCAGCTGCCGGAACGCGAGCGTCTGGTGGTGGCCCTCTACTACTACGAAGAAATGACCATGAAGGAGATCGGCCTGGCCATGGGCGTGGTCGAGTCGCGCGTCTCGCAGATCCACTCCTCCGCCGTGGTCCATCTCCGCGCGCGTCTGCGCGAGCGCAGCGGAAAATAGGGAAACGGCATGGAAAAGGAACTTGGCCAGGAAGAGATCGACGCGTTGTTTCAGGCCGCGCGGCAACACGGACAGGCGGCCTCCGCCGAGCCGGGCAGCCGGGTGATGCCCTGGAGTTTTGCCCGTTCCGGGCAGATTTCCAATGAGCAGCTGCGGGCGATCAGCATGCTGAACGATATTTTCGCCCGCAACCTGACCCATCACCTGGGGGCGTGGTTCCGCACTCGGGTGCAGGTGAGCCTGGTTTCGGCCGAGCAGATTCCTTTCAGCGAGTTTCTGCAGCGCATTCCCGAGCTGGCCTATGTGGCCTCGGTGCGGCTGGATCCGCTGCCCGCGGTGTCGGTGCTGGAGATGGATCTGACCACCGCGCCCCCCATGATCGACCTGCTGCTGGGCGGCGAAGGGAATCCCTCGCCGGCGCGGGAGCTGACCGACATCGAGGAGTCGATTCTGTCCGGGGTGGTGGAGGCGATCTGCCGCGAACTGACCACCGCGTGGCAGGCGGTGGGGCTGATTTTCAGCTTCGAAAAGCGGCAGATGCAGACCCAGATTCCACGGCTCATTCCGGTTTCGGAAAAGACCCTGTGTCTCAGCTTCGAGCTGCGCCTGAATGAGACCAGCGGGCTGCTGAATCTGGCTTTCCCCGCGGTGGTGGCGAACACCATTTTGCGGCGTCTGGCGGGTGAGCGGTCCCGAACGCGCCGCCACGCGGAGGACACCCGCGAGCGGATCCGGTTGCTGGCCCTGCGTTGCCGGACGAAAGCAGCTCTGGACCTGCCGCGGGTACGGGTGCCGGCCGAAGCGCTGGCCGGGCTGCGTCCGGGAAGCGTGCTGGCGCTGAATCTGCCGGCGCGCACCCCTGCGCAGTTCCGCGC
>JBATVK010000083.1:0-1975 GCA_049671725.1 Acidobacteriaceae bacterium | reverse complement strand
CGATGGCCGGACCCGGCTCGAACGGACACTGCACAGAGCCGCACAGCGTCCGGGTTGCATTCGATTCCGGTTCGACGAGGGGCCGCGCACCGGCCCCGCTTGCGCGTCAGCGCAAGGGATGGTGTCTGCCCTCAACTCATCGCCGGACGCGCCACGGATGCCCGCTACGGCCCCGGCGCTGCACGCTTCGCTGCCGGACTTGGGCCGCGCCGCTGATGGCCGGGTGCCGTGGCCCTGGTCATGTGGAACATGAGAAAAATTCCATTTTTCTCATAGCTGCAAAACAGCCGCAGCGCAGCCGTCAGTCAAGGCCGACCGAAGGGAGCCGCGCAGCGGTCGGAGCGCAGCGGAGAGCCTTTACGGACGGCGGAGCGAAGGCTAGCGCGCGAAGCGCGCCGGGATGCCGGTTCCAGCCTCGATCTTTTGTTTTCAACAGGTTTACGCCGCAGCAACCTCGCGTTACCGCGCGGTAACCACGCACACGCCGTTTCGCCCAGAACTCGCTCATTCCACTCGCGTTGACGCGCGTAAACACGGAAACGCCAGTGTTTGCGCGGTCGCGCGCTGCATCCGGTTGGCGCTGCTCACGTTAACGCCACAGCAACCGCCGGTATCTCTACAGCTACCCAGCCGGGGATGACGTGTCCATGCCTACTCCCGACGCCGTAGGCGGCGTGGGCTCTTGGATACTGACTTAGACACGGAACTGAGCGCTGCCACAGACGGTATCTCGCCCGAAGCTCAGTAGCCCCACTCTTTCAGGATCGGCTTCGCCATGGCCAAGGTTAGATTGTTTCGGTCAGCCAATCGAGGGTCTTCGCCGCGGTATGACACGTTCAGTTGGTTCAGGGGATACCCTGATATGTTCTGAGTTTCATACGTGAGCGTAATCGCCTCATGAAAGGTACCATCCACCGTCTTGTATGTCTTTGGTCCCTCGAAGGTTTCCTGCTCGCCGATCCAAACGTAATTCCCATTCTCTTTCCGAAACGCTATCGTCCGAACAGTTTTGGCGGTGATGTGAAGCATCGCATCGTACCGAGCCGTGGGCCGAAGTTCGAGACGAACGTCCGCCTGCCTAGGTATGGGCGAGAAACCATATGCAGTTCGGTCGAAGGATTGAGCTGCTTTCACGAGCTGCTGAACCTGCGGATTATCCATCGCGACTTTTCGTGGAATGAGTCCACAGCTTGCGAGCGCGGCAACGATGAGAGTAAGCATGATCGCGGTGCTAGATGCCCTCTTCATTGACGAACATATGCTGGTTCGGCGTGCGTCTAAATCACTCACTGCTGGCACCCGCAGCTCCGGCCCGAGAGCGGCTCTGTCCACTGGAAATTTTGATAAATGTTGCTCATCGGCCCTGTCGGACTACTGCGGTCGGGAACAAGATGCAGGAAAAACGAATGCGTTCCTGAAGTGTTGGGTATTGTGTAGGTCGCTGTACCATTCCCATTGTTAACAATTGACGCGCCGCCAAAGCCACCCACCTCTGCGGCTGTGTTGCTCCAGTCGGCGGAAAGTGGATTCACAGTTGTGTCCCAGTACGCCTCGAAGGTCCCATAGCTGAGGTGCTTCTGACTCTTGCAACCACCGTTATTAAAGGCATCCCGAAGCCGGTTTACACCTGGAGAGTTCATCAGCTCCTGTGTTTCGGGATCGTTCGGCCCGTAATTACGAGTCTTCGCGCCTCTGCCGAGCGTCCAATCCCAGAAATAATTCCAATTTGATTCCCATGTCAGTCCGGATGGATCGATCAGATCAATTGGATCGCCTGCCGCATAAGCATAGAGGTTGGTGCCGCTGCCAGCGAAACCTGCGGGATCTTCACTGATGAATCTCCCGGTCGCCGGGTTGTAGTATCTGGCGCGGTCAGTTTGTCTGAGGGCTTCCAGAACCAAGCTCGCTCGCATCCCTATTGCGGTTGTGGAGTTAACGACATTGGGACCCGGATTCCAGGCCGGATTTTTGCTCG
>JBATVK010000082.1:0-6845 GCA_049671725.1 Acidobacteriaceae bacterium | reverse complement strand
CCTCAAAAGCCTGCTTCTCCTCACCGTCGAGCGCCCCCAGGGCGTAGAGGTCAGGATCTTCCGGGTTGACGTGTCGTTCCATCGTCCAATACCTGTTTCAGCGACTGCATCGCCGCCCGCACCCGCGACTTGACCGTGCCCAGCGGACTGCCCGTGCGCGCCGCAATCTCCGTCTGTGTCATTCCTTCGAAATAAGCCAGCTCCACCGCCTCGCGCTGCTCCTGGGGCAGCGCGGCCATGGCGGTGCGCAGCTTCCCCATCAGCTCCATCCGCGACGCCTCGTCCTCCAGATTGCCGGAAGCGGGCAGGCTCTCCATCGAAAATCCCTCGTCGTCGTCGCGAACCAGCAGCCGCTCCCGCCCCCGCAGCCGTGAGATCGCCCGGTTGCGCGCGATCACCATCAGCCACGCCGGCAGCGAGCCCCGGCTCGCGTCGAACCGCGCAGCGCTCCGCCATAACTGCAGGAAGAGGTCCTGCAACACCTCCTCGGCCGCCTGGGTATCTCTGAGGATACGCACGAGCACGGCAAACAGCATGCCCGAGTAGCGGTCATAGAGGGTGGAAAGCGCGCTTTCGTCGCCCGCGATCATTCGCTCGACCAGCGCCGAGTCGGGTGCGGGCTGCATGGGCGCAGTCATAGCGCCTCGCTTCGGCTACGAATTAGGTACGCGCTGGAGGGCATGAATGGATTGACGATCGCCGCGGGATTCCGGAGCCTGCGCGACCTCCGCGCCCGCCCCGCTGCAAGCCAATAGTATCGCGCGCTTCTCCCCGCGCGTCACCTTCGTTTTGGAGACGCATTTTCCACCAATCCGAATCCCACTCCGCCGGCGTACTCCCTGAAGAGAAGCCCCATTGCTTCGGCTTCCCTGACCTTCCCTAAGGAGATCCCTGCGATGGTGGATGAAAACACGCAACAGCTGATCGAAAAGACGGTCAATCGCCGCTCCTTCCTGGCCGGAGCGACCATGTTCGGCCTGGGCGCGGCCACTTCGGCAGCCTTCATGGGCTGCGGCAGCTCGAAAACTCAGGCCGTTTCGGCTGCGGCCTCAACCGACACGGCCGCCAACATCATCACCGCGGCTCTGATTGCCGAGAGCCTGGCGATCACCACCTACTACACCGCTCTTTCCACCAGCGCCGTCATTACCGATCCCAACCTGGCCGGCCCCGGAGGCACGGCAGTCAATGTCAGCGCATCCGGCAGCCAGATTAACGTGGCCTATCTGCAGGGCGCGCTGCTGGAAGAGGTCGCGCACGCCCAACTGCTGCGCTCCCTGCTCGGCCTCAACACCGATGGCAGCGGCGATGCCGCGGCCGGCATTCCTCAGACCTTCTACTTTCCCAGCGGAACCTTCGGCGGGCTGACGGGATTTCTCCCCGTCCTCATCGCCCTCGAGACCGCGTTCATCGGCGCGTACATGACGGCGGTGGAGGAATTCGCCTCGATGGCCGCCGCCTACAACGGATTCAGCGCCACCCAGGCCAACCCGGCACAAAGCGGCTCCAACCTCACCCAGGCGGACCTGATCCTCTACGCCAAGGTCTGCGCCTCTATCCTCGGCGTCGAGTCGGAGCATCGCGCTCTGGTTCGCGGCATCCCCTCCGTCACCCTTGCTTCGCCCAACTACGCCGGCCTCAATCTCATCCCCGCGAACAATGTGAACTATGAGATCACGGACGGTCTCACCGGGCTCATCGTCAGCGTCAGCGGAGACTCCAGCACCACCGCGGCCGCCGCGCTCAATCCCTTCATCACCTCGGGAAGCAATCCCGACTCCGTCGACTCGGTTGCCGCGCAGGCCAGTTTCTCTTCAGTTGTCAGCGCTTCCGTGTCGGCCAACGTTACGGGCTCCATCCCCGCGGCGGAATAACGCCCGAACAGCACGAGCCGTGGAGCAGAGACCACGACGGTTTCCGCTCCAGGCAGGCCCCGTTCCCCTCTTTGCTCTCTGGGCTGGCCAGCGCCAGCCCTTTTTTTTGGCGCCGCAGGTGCGGGACGCCCCGTTGCCGGCTGATCCCGCTCATCGTCTCCTGCTACACTCATCTCCGCGACCGAATCCCCCTCATCGCACATATTCCCCGGAATCGAGGCAATCCAACCATGGCGACTGCAACGGAAACCCCTGTCCAGGTCACTCCCGAACGCATCCTGCAAATGGCGTGGGGATACGTCCCGCCTCTGGTGCTGGAAGCGGCCATCCGCCATCGCGTTTTCGACGTGCTCGACGGCGGTCCCAAGACCGTCGCCGAAACCGCTGCCGCCACCGGCGCTTCCGTGCGCGGGCTCACCGCCATCATGAACGCTCTGGTTGGGCTCAATTTCCTCAGCAAAGAGGGGCAGGCCCGCTACGGGCTCACTCCGGAGAGCTCGGCGTTCCTCGTCAGCAGCAAGCCTGGATTCCAGGGCGGCCTCATCCGCCACTGCAGCGAGCACCTCATCCCGCGCTGGCTCCATCTCAACGAGGTCGTCGCGAGCGGCAATCCCGTCTCCGCGGTCAACGACGAAAAATCCGGCGCCGCGTTCTTTCACGATTTCGTCCTCGACATTTTCCCCATGAGCTATCCCGCGGCGCAGTTCCTCGGCGGCCATATGAATTTCGGCCGCGACGGATCGCCGGTCCGCGTCCTCGATCTTGCCGCCGGCTCCGGCGTGTGGGGCATCGCTCTGGCGCAAAGCTCGCCGCGGGTTCACGTCACCGCGGTGGACTGGCCCGAAGTCATTCCCGTCACGAAGAAAACTTCAGCCCGCTTCGGCCTCGCCGACCGCTTCTCTTTTGTCGAAGGCGATCTGCACGACGCCGACTTCGGCTCCGGCTACGCGCTGGCCACGCTCGGCCACATCCTGCACAGCGAAGGCGAGGCGCTCGGCAAAAAGCTGCTCGCGAAAACCTTTCGCGCGCTCGCGCCTGGCGGCGTCATCGCCATCGCCGAATTTCTCGTCAACAAGGAGCGCACCGGCCCGGTCAACGGCCTGTTCTTCGCCGTCAACATGCTGGTGAACACGCAGAACGGGACGACCTGGTCGGTCGAAGAAATCAGCGAGTGGCTGCGCGAGGCGGGATTCACCGATCCGCGCACCATCCCCTCACCCGGACACTCGCCGCTGATTCTTGCGACGAAGCCGTGAGCATTGTGGCCGCTGGCTACCAGCTATTAGTTACTAGTTACCAGTTACTAGTTACTAGTGTGGTGAGTCTGAAGTTCATTGAACGATTTGACGAGTTAGAGTGGTGTGAACGATAGCCCTCAGGGGCTAAAGCCCCTCTGTTTGGCGGTTTTTACGGCACGACTGAAGTCGTGCCCTGATACAAAACCAAAGAACAATTCTTTAACGAACTTCAGACTCAGGAAACTGGGAACTGACCACTGGGGACTGGGGACTGTCCGTTGGTCACGCAGCCGCCATGCGCTGCATCGCCGCCTTCTGCCGTTTCGGCGACAGCAACTGCATCGTGATCAGCATGCCCGGAATCAGATACATCATCGAGCCCATTACCCACATGAACGCGCCCGCCGCAATCTGATCGTTGAGCGCGCTCAGACCGAAGAGACGCGTCTGCGCCGCATAGCTCGGATACAGCACCCGCCCCGAGAAGCAGAGCATCGCCGACACTCCGGTATTCACAATGTCCGCCAGCATCAGGTAGGGGATCAGCATCCAGCGGTGCGAATCTCTGTGTCTCGAGTCGCTCGCCTGCCGAAACGGCCACGGCGCGATCACCGGCCACCAGAACATCAGGCAGGTGAGGAAAAAGCTGGCGTGCTCGCCGTACTCGTGAACGGATTCGTTGGCCAGCGCCAGCTCGTACATCCTGGGGATGTGCCAGCCTACAAACGCCAGCACCCACGCCAGCCACGCCACCCGCAGCCGCGTGAGGAATTCTCCGACGCGGTGCGGAATCCCGCTGGCAAAGAGCGGATGCAGTCCCCGCCGCATCAGCCAGCGGGGCAGCCCCCGCAGCAGCGGCACCACCGGAGCTCCGAAGATAATCAGCGGCGGCGCAATGCACATCAGGAAGAAGTGCTGCACCATGTGCATCAGCAGCAGCCGGTCGGCAAACGCGTCCAGCGGCCCGGCTACGGCGACAAAAATAGCCAGCAATCCGCCCAGAAAGCAGGCCAGCCGCCACGTCCGAAAGATTTCCGGCCGCGTCCTGCGGATCTGCGCCCATCCGCGCGCGTAGATCGCCGCCGTCACGATCAGCGCCGTCGTTACTCCCCAGGGAATATCCCAGGTTGTGAACAGCGCATCCGCATTCATGCCCGCACCCGACGTGTTTTAAGAACCCAATTCGTGGCCAGTCCCCAGTCCCCAGTCCCCAGTTGTCCGTTGCCAGTCCCCAGTCTTCAGTCCCAAGTAACCGGTTGCCAGTTGTCCGTTGCCAGTCCCCAGTCTTCAGTCCCAAGTTGCCGGTTGCCTGTTGCCGGTCACTTGCTCTTCACTCGCTTCCGTTCTGCGGCGGCGGCGCTCCGCTCTTCTCCAATGCCTGCTGCGCCGCGTCCACGGCCGGCGGCACGTTCTTCGGATGCAGCGTCTCGAGAAACGCCACCAGCGCCTCAATCTCCGGTGGCGACAAATTCTTTCCGAAGGCCGGCATGTTTCCGCCGCCCGTCACCACTTTGTAGCGCATCTGGTCCGGGGTCATCCGCGTTGCCACATCGTCCAGCGCCGGCCCGCGCATGCCGCCCGCGCCGCCGATCTCGTGGCAGTTGCGGCACTGCTTCGCCTGGAAAACCACCGCGCCCTCGCGCACCAGCGGCGTGGCGTCGTGCAGATACTTCGCGGGCAGCGTATCCGCGCTCCACGCATCCATGTGCGGGCTCCACGGCGTATACGTGCCGAGGTGCGTGAACACGCCCCAGGCCACCGCGATCGTGGTCACCGTCAGCACCGCCACCGGACGCCGGTGCCAGCTCTTCTCTCCCTCGCCGGCAATGAACGGCAGCGCCAGCAGCCCCGCGATCAGCAGGATCGGCAGGATCAGGATCACCGGCGTTTCCCACGCCGGCGGCAGATAGGCCAACACCGAGAAGATCCACAGGAACGCGAAGTCGGGCTTCGGCGAAGTCTGGATGATCGAGGGATTCGGCATCCCTCCCGGCCCGTACGGTCCGAATACCGCCGCGCAGACGCCCACGCAGGCGACCACCGCGCCCGAAAAAATCAGATCCTTCCAGAACGCCCCGGGCACAAACGGGATTCCGTCCTCATGCGCCAGCTTGTTGTACTCCGCGATGTAGGTTGCGCGCCGCACCACACGGCCCGGCATCGGCCACTCGTTGATGCCCAGCTTCAGGACCATCCACACGTGCGCCGCCACGAACACCAGCAGCAGTCCCGGAATCACGAACACGTGCAGCATGAAGAAGCGCGACAAGGTCGCTCCGGCGATGGTGGGGCCGCCCAGCAGCAGATGCACCAGATCGCCGCCCAGCCACGGCACCCGGCTCACCATGAACACGCCGATGCCCAGCCCCCAGTAGGCGTCCTGGTCGAAGCGCAGCACCTGCCCCGTGAAGGCCATGCCCAGGGTCATCAGCAGCAGGAAGACGCCCACCGTCCACGTCAGCTCCCGCGGGTATTTGTACGCGCCAAACAGAAATACCTGGCACATGTGGATGAACACGATGGCGACCATGAAGTTCGATCCCCATCCGTGCAGCGCGCGGATGTACCACCCCAGCGGAATCTGGTGATTCAGCACCTGCAGGCTGTTCCACGCCTGGGCCGCCGAGGGCACGTAGACCAGCGCGAGCAGGATTCCGGTCACGATCTGGAGCATCAGCAGCGTGAACGCGGCGCTGCCGAAGACGTACCACCAGCTCGCCGTGCTGCGCGGCACCGGGTGCAGCACGGCATCCTTCACCGGCCCTTCCAGCTGGAGGCGCCGCTCCAGCCATCCGTACACCGTCTTCGCGCTTTGCTTTATCCGCGGCATGGGCAATCCCCGTTCGTTTTTCCGGCGGCCAGCGGGTTTCGCGCGGCGGCTTCCTGCGGCGCAGTGGCGCCGGGCAGCGCGATATTCACGAGCTTCGCGGTATTCGACAGCGTCGGCATCTGTCCCGCGTCAATTTGTAACTGTCCGCGCACAATTTTGTAGTCGTAGGTAAACAAACCCCGCTCCGGCGGCCCCGAGGCCCGCGATCCGTCCGCATAGTAGACGCCGCCGTGGCAGGGGCACATGAACAGCTGCGACTGCGGGAACCACCGCACCGGGCACCCGAGGTGCGCGCAGTTGATGGCGAACACCTGGAAATTGCTGGTGCCCGTCCTGCGCACGTAGCAGGGAATATCGTCCGTCTGCCCGTCCCACGGCTTCACCCACGGATTTTTGAAGGTCGTCAGCCGCGTCTGCCCCACCGGAAAATCGTTGGCCGCGCCCAGAGACACCCAACTGTTGTAGGCGCTGTCGGGCCGCACCGGCGCAAACAGGTACCGCACGATGGGAATGGCCAGCCCGATCCCCACCAGCCCGTTGAGCGCGATGCCCGCCTTCATCAGCAGCCAGCGCCGCGAAACCACGCGCGGCCCGTCGCGATGGCTGGCCGGATCGCTCGCGTTTCCGAGCTGCGGGCCGGTGCTGGGCAGGTTGGGGCTGTCGTTTGGATCGACCACGGCCTTATCTCCTCGGTGGAATCTGTGGCGGCGCGGCCGAAACCGCGTCCGGATTGCGCAGCGATCCCAGATACGCAACGATGTCGGTTACATTTTGCGGCGTCAGCGGCCGGCCGCCGTCGCGGCGCCAGTCCGGCTGCCCGATATCCGGCCGCCCCGCGACGATGATGCTGCGCAGCGCCTGGCCGCTCATCAGCGCCAGATACACCGGGCTGGTCACCTGCTG
>JBATVK010000081.1:0-2104 GCA_049671725.1 Acidobacteriaceae bacterium | reverse complement strand
TCCCGCCGGCTCGCCCGGCGCCAGTTGCGTCGCTCTCTGCAGCTGGGCCTCCGCGCGGACGTCGTTGCCTACTTCCATCGCTGCCAGGCCAACGTAAAAGGAAGAGACGAACTGGCTATATGTCGCCGACGACGTGCTCGGCAGGCCAGAATGGCATCCGGTTACAAGCAGCGCGATCATGCCTGGAACGGAGGCGGAAATACGGCGAATTCGCGACCAGCGATCTATCATCAAAAGGAAACCCTGGCTATTGCACCGCGCGGAGGGACGGAACGCTGAGGTGGGGAGAACCGCCCATCGCTCATCTTACTGAAAACGCAATGAGATGTTCTTCCATCCTAATGAGGGCCAGAGTCTCCATCTGTGGTTGGAGAACCGTTCTGATCCTTCTGGGGAATGCTCTCGGCGGCTGACCGGATACTGTGTCGCCGATTGTCCAACTGAATCCAGCAATTCCGGTCATTCAGCCACATCGATTCCATCGAGCCGCCGTTTCTCAGTTGTAAGTTTTGTGGACAATACCTGGTCCGAGTCGCGACCCGGATGGGAGTGGTCTTCAAGGCACCTTGCGCGGCGCGCGGTGGCATCTGCGGGGATGTCAGCAGTAGCTGCGTGAGCAGACATCGTCATCGTCTTTATCGGCGCGCTGGCGCGCCCGCTACTCAAACGCACGGCCACCCCCCCTCGCAACAAGCGGCCCGCGACCGTTCCAACGGCGATAGGCTCCCTATGAGCACGGATGATCTGAAGTATTGAAATCGAACTCATACTGTGAAGTCGGCCAGGGTTCAGGCATTTCGGGCGGCGCGAGGGCTCAGACCGGATTTGAACGGGAATGACCTGGGGCAGAGGCCCGGAACCCTTCAAATGCTGCGAGACGCGCACAGCCGATGGAACCTGAGAGCGTGTCGAGGAGGCTGGATGGAACACAGTCTGCAAACTACGATGGCGCTGCTGGAACGCATTCTCGCGGCTCTGGAAGCGCTGCTACGGGATTTGCCCGACCCCTGGGACGCGCGCGGAACCGAAGGCGAGGGGATGTGGAATGCGCAGGACATTGTTGGGCATTTGATCCATTGCGAGCAGACGGATTGGATGCTGCGGGCGAGACGGATCCGCGAGGACGGCGAGACTCGGGTGTTCGATTTGTTTGACTGGCATGGGTACCGCAAGGCGATTAGGGAGAAGTTGCTGGGGCAATTGCTGGGAGAGTTCGCGGAAATTCGGGAGAGAAACCTGGTGGAGCTGCGCTCGTGGCATTTGCCGGAGCGAGACTTGGCCCTGAAAGGGCGGCATCCGGCACTGGGGACCGTGACGAGGGGCGAGCTGCTGGCAACCTGGGCGGCCCACGGTTTGAATCATCTGCACCAGTTGGCGAGGTTGTTGGCGCATCAGTATCGCGAGGCAGTGGTGCCGTTCCTCGCTTACATGGGGGTATTTGTGTGCAACGGACACAGCGCCGGCTGAAACCGCGACGCTCACCCTGGAGGACACATTGGCATCGTCAACGATCCAGGCAAAGAGACCCAACGGATATCCCCCTACGCATCAAGGGTTGATAGCTTGTGCGTGACGTACAAAGAGCCACATGCAACGCCGACTGCTTCCCGGCACAAAGAGGTTGGACCTGCACTAAGAACAGCCGCCAGCGGCGGCACACGTGCAGGGAGATTTGCCGCTAAGAACGCCCCGGCGGGGCAAACGGCAAATCAGGACAGTCCCGACTAAGAGCGTCCGGGCCGGACGTCGGGACGACGCCTCCCTGCGCCAGCCTCCGCCAGCGGCTCCGGCACAAACGGCTTCGGGAGGTTCACGGTCAACGCGGCTTGTTGCGTTGACCTCTTTTGGATTTATCGTGGGCCTCTGCCGCTTTCGACGCCCTGGCCCTGACGTCGTCCGGTTGCGGCAGCTCCCATCCCGCCATGCCCTGCAACACACGGTCGGCGTGCTTGATGGTGTTCACGTGTCCATAGTGGGTTTCAATCATGTGGACGGAAGTTCCCATCTGCTCGGCAAGGAAATACACGTCCACGCCTTCCTGCAATCGGAGCGTGGCGTAGGTGTGCCGGAAGCAATAGGTCGAGCGCGGTACGCCCTGCGTGCC